>MEOG01000069.1 GCA_001769125.1 Bacteroidetes bacterium GWF2_35_48
CCAAAAAGATAAAATTTTGTCGGACAACAGTGTTTTTTTATACAAATTCTGTTTGATTTTATATTTATCCGCATAAATCCGCAAAATCAGCGTCATCTGCGTTCCAAAATAGCACAACGATTTGTATTTCCTCTGCGTACATCTGCAAATTCTGTATCATCTGCGACCTAAAACAATACAACAATCTGTGTTATTCGAGTTTTACAATAGTACACTGATCTTACTGATACGACTGAATTATTTATTTTAATCCGCGTACATCCGCAAAATCCGTGTCATCTGCGTCCTCTTATCTGTAATTACAACCACAAAGAAAACGAAATCTTTCAATAATTAATATCTTTGCAAATAGTTAGAATTATGAAGGAGCATTTTATACATATTAAACTTTTGCTAAAACGACTTGTGTTGCTTTTGATTTTATTTGAAGTAACCCGTGTTTTATTTTTCATTTTCAATTACCCGGTTTTCAAATCAATTTCATTTACCGAAACCCTTTCTGTTTTGTTCTGGGGAATTCGTTTTGATTTTGCTTCAATTTTTTATCTGAATAGTTTTTTCATCTTACTACACCTGATTCCCGGAAATTTCAAAGAAAAAAAATCATACCAATTATTTCTCAAAATTATTTTTCTTTTTGTTAATGCGCTTGCTCTGCTATCAAATTTTGTTGATTGCGCGTATTATGAATATCTTGGTAAACGAAGTACTGCCGATTTTTTTAAGCTGTTTGGCATGGGAGACGACATTACAAACCTTTTACCACAATATATAAAAGACTTCTGGTATGTTCTTTTAATATGGATTGCTACATTGATTGCAGCCTGGTTTTTCTATCCAATAATAAAACAGGTTTCTGTTTCTCAAAAACAATCAACATTAAAAAATATTTTCATTCAAACCGGAATTTCTGTTTTGCTTCTTGGCATTTTTTTCTCCATTGCAAGAGGCTGGGAACTCAAGCCCTTACGCATAATCAGCGCTGTGGAATACACCGATGCCCGCTATGCTCCTCTGCTCTTAAATACACCGTTTACAATTCTGAATACTTATAATATTGAACAAATTGAGGAGAAAAAATATTTTCCGGACGAAGAACTTGATAAATATTTTAATCCTGTAAAACATTATCAAAACACAGAAAAATTTGCAGCAAAAAATGTTGTGGTTATTATTCTTGAAAGCTTTTCCCGCGCATACATCGGAGCATTAAATAACAACAAGGGACACACTCCTTTTCTTGATTCATTAATTAAAAAAAGTTTGTGTTTTTCAAATGCCTATGCAAACGGAAAACGCTCTATCGAAGCGCTTCCCTCAATAATTGCAAGCCTTCCGCCACTGATGAGCGAGCCTTTTATTTCTTCAAATTATTCTGCAAATCACATCAACAGCCTTGCAGGGATATTGAAAAAAGAAGGATATAAAACTGCTTTTTTTCATGGGGGAGATAATGGAACCATGGGCTTCGACCTGTTTGCAAAAAGCGCAGGATTTGATGAGTATTGCGGGAGAAAAGAATATAACAATGAAAAAGATTACGATGGCAACTGGGGGATTTACGACGAACCTTTTATGAAATATTTTGTAAAAAAAATGGACATCTACAAACAACCTTTTTTCACTTGCCTGTTCACGCTTTCTTCGCATCACCCTTATTCTGTTCCTGAAAAATATAAAAACAAATTTGAAGGAGGCGAACTCAATATTCTGAAATCTATCGAATATACTGATTATGCACTTGGTGATTTTTTCAGAAATGCAGAAAAGAAAGAATGGTTTCAGAATACAATTTTTGTTATTACCGCAGACCACACCGCACCAGTATTAGAAGAACATTATAAAACAAAAACAGGAATGTTTGCGATTCCCATAATTTTTTATGCACCGGGAGACACTACTGTTTTAGGAACCTTTGATCAGATAACACAGCAAATTGACATCATGCCCACAGTTCTCGATTACCTCAATTACAACAATGCTTTTATCAGTTTCGGAAATTCTGTTTTTGATACTACAAATACTTTTTTCTCCATCAATTTTCTTGACGATTATTATCAACTTGTTCAGAATAATTTTGTGTTGCATTTCGACGGTGAAAAATCAATTGCTGTTTATGACATGAAAAAAGACAGCCTCTTAACAGACAACATTCTTTTAAAAAGCAAAACCCATATTTTATCTATGGAACACAAACTAAAAGCTATCATTCAGTCTTTCAATAACCGGATGATAACAAATAAACTTTCTCTGCAATAATTTTTGTATAATATCAAAAAAGTATTTATTTTGTAATTATTAGGATTGCAACTCAACAACTCAAATATACTTTTTTCTTTCTTTCAAAATTATTTTTGTTAAGGATTACGGATATTATTCTGTAAATGATTTATAAATTAAATAACATGAAATACACATATCTATTTTTCTGTTTTTTATGGGCTTTTTCTTCCAATTCTTTGGCTCAGTCTGAAAAAATATATTTTGATAAATCTGGGAAACCCGCATCTCAGGCAGACGCTTATTATTACAGAACAATAACGGATAAGCCCGGGTTCTACAAGTCCTTTTATATTTCAGATAATTCTCTGTATTTTGAAGGTCAGATTGAAATCGCAGATGCAAAAAACGAAGCAGACAACAAGTACAAAGAAACCTGCACATGGTATTATAAAAATGGGCAGAAAAAAGCTATTCGTTCTTTTAATAATGAAGGTCTTGAGCACGGAACAAGTTATTACTATTTTGAATCAGGAAGAATAGAAAAAGAAATTGAATTTAAAAACGGTAAAATTGTAAATAACCGATACAAAGAATACTCCGAAAACGGACAGGTTTCAAGAATTTTTGAAGAAAAATTTCAGGAGAACAGCAATGAATGGGATTTATATGTAAGCGATAAAAGTTCTGCAAAATTTACCGGAGATGCTCTTGAAATAAATTCTGCTACCGACGAAGGCACTGCACGTTTTATAAGTATTCCTATAGAAAGTAACGATTTTGTGATTGAAGCAATTATGAATTTTGATAAATGCCCCGACAACTTCAGAAGTGGTATTATATGGGGTTTTAAAGACTGGCAGAATTATCACTATTTTTTGATTGGCAAGTCCGAATTGTATATCGGAACAATTTATGAAGGAATTAAAGCCAGTAAGGTAGATGGTATGTTTACAGGAGATGTAAAAGAAAAAGCTTCTAACAATATTAAAATACTCAGTAACGATGGTAAATTAATTTTTAGCCTGAATGGACTGGTGCAGTATAAAATGGATTATTCAACTTTTTTTGGAAATAAAATGGGTTTTGCATTAAGCGGAAAATCTACAATTAAAGCCGAAAAATTAATGGTTAAAGAAATAAGTTTTAAGAATTCTGCTTCAACACCTAACAACGATATGGATGTAAAATCTACAGGCTCCGGTCTTATCGTCAGTCAAAATGGCTACATCTTAACCAATTACCATGTAGTGGAAGGGAGCGGAAAAATACTTATTGAATTTTCTTTCAATGGTCAGGAAAAACAGTATACAGCAAAACTTATACAAAAAGACATTGATAACGATCTGGCATTAATAAAAATAGTGGAAGAAGATTTTAGTATTGATCCTCTTCCCTATGCTATAAGAGAATCCGGAAATCTTGATGTTGGTGCATCTGTGTTTACGGTCGGATTTCCTTATGCCCTTAAAGGTATGGGAAAAGAAGTGAAATTCAGCGATGGGAAAATCAGTTCTAAAACTGGCTACAATAATGCTGTTAACATGTACCAAACCTCAATACCCGTACAGCCAGGAAACAGCGGCGGACCTGTTTTTTCAGACAAAGGACAACTGGTGGGAGTTATCAATGCAAAATTAAGAGGGGGAGACAATGTTTCTTACATCATTAAACTGAATTATGTAAAAAATCTCATAGAATTACTTCCCGAAACCATTCCAATGCCCAATAATCAAGCAATTTTAAATATGCCTCTGGAAGAAAAAATTAAAGTAATTTCAAATTATGTTGTTTTAATTAAAATTAAATAAATATGCGGTTTTATGCTTTTTTTATTGTCCTGTCTTTATTAACAATTTCTTCATTTTCGCAGAAATTAGATATCAAATGGAGCGAACAGATGAAATACTCGAACAAACAAGACGGTTTTTTTAAATCGGTTGCCGGAGTAAATGATAAATATATTTATTGTCTTTTTACCCGCAATTTGAAAAAACGCATTATTACCGACAAATATCTGAAAATAGTCGCTTTCGACAGGCAAACACTTCAAAAAGTGTCTTCAGTTGGTCTAAAAGGATATCCGGAGAACAAAGAAAAACGCGATTTGTTAAAAAAGCTCCATTATTATAAAACAATTATTTTCGATAAAGTGGTTTATGTTTTCTGGACTTTAGAATCAAGTGGGCGTGAAGAAATTTATGTTCAAAGTTTTAATGAATCGCTAGGAAAACTTTCTTCTATTAAAAAAGTGTATGAATTAACTTCAGAACGTTCTGATAATAAAAAAGCAGAGGCATTAGTTCTCGGTACAAAAAACGATCTTGTTCTTATAGGGGGCGAAAAAGCAGCAAAAAAAGAAGAATCTGTAACCCTTTCTTATAAACTGTTAAACTCCGATTTAAGTTTTGTTTCTTCCAACGAAGTAGAACTACCTATTAAAGTTACCGGAAAATCGTATGGACTTACAAGCTATTACGAACTCGGTGATGATGGAAATCTTTACGTTTATTCTTATGTGTCAATGGGCAAAGAAGAACAAAAAGAACTTGGTAAAAACGAATACACCTATTACTGTATTTTTTCAGCTATAAATCTTGATAAAGGTGCTATTAAATCTTACCGTATTAAATTTGATCAGAAAAACATTTACAGTCTGCGTAGTTTTCACGATGGTAATTCTATTAAATTGTATGGCTATTATACAGATTTGACTATTGACCCGAAAGCAGGTGCTACTCATGGTTTGTTTTATTCAAATATTGATAAAAATACACTCGAAATTATTGAAGAACCTATATTTACAGCCTTTTCTACTGAAGAAAAAAATAAAATTAAAAAAGATGAAAAAGAACCTTATCTCGTAAATTCAATTATAACAAAAGTTCAAAAGTATAACGACAGAGACATTTTGTTCAGTTATAAAACGCATAGTTACTCTTATACAAGCTGTAACGGTAAAACCTGCCATACGGTTATTGAATGTAAAAATTCTGATGTTTTATGTATGGCTGTAAACAAAAAAGGTGAAATTGAATGGTTGAATAACCACGACAGATTCTACATTCATAACGGATGGTATGTTGAAGATGTTCAGATTCTTTTTGAAGACAATAAATTTTTCATCACTTATGCCGACAGAAATAAATTTGATGCGAAAAGAAACAGAAAGGTGTCTAAAAGTAAACGAGAACTCCGAGATTTCATAGATTATATTATTCTCGACCCTGAAAATGGTCAAACCACTCAACATGAAATTGTTTTAAACCCTCCCGGAACAAAGAAAAAAAATCGAAAATACGCAGATGCCAGCGATATTGTTGAAAAAAATAATGCTTTATATATTACCAGTACAAAAGTTAAAATGAAACCCGCAGCTATAGCGGTCTCTATAGCGCTTATTCCGGTGTTGGTCGTTGGGTCAATGATCCCATCTTTTATGCCATCCTCCTATTACGGAATTGGTTTTGTTGGAAATATTCAGATAGTCAAGTAAAACAATATAGCATGAAATATTCTATTCTTATAACTGTTATTTTTATTATAAATTCTGTATGCGGATTTTCTCAAAACACACCACCGTCAAATGATCTGGATAACTTATATACTCCTCCTGCCGGATCTGTGCTTGATACCAAAGGGGCAAAATCTACCAGCCAGACAAAACCGGGATCAGTAACTCAGTCGAAAAATATTACATTGTTTAATCTTGCACTCGTACTAAGGTCTAACATTTATGTAACTTATGAAAGATCGCTAAACGACCAGTTTTCTGTACTGGGAGGCTTGGGTACTTATTTTGCAAGAGACATGTTTGAATTTGTTACATCAGAGATGGGGTCTGAGTTGTTTTCTTCAAGCGATGATGGAGGTACTCATTACAGAAGAATATGGAATCCTCTTTATTCTGATTTATCATCAGGAGGAATTCAGTTTGGTTTTGCCGGTCGTTTTTACTTTGAAGACGATTATGAAGATAGGTCTTATCTGGAGTTGGGAGCAAGATACTATCAGTGGTACTTTACTTCTAAAACAAGAACAGGTTCAAGTGTAATCTTAAAACCAGGAACAGAATTTGCCATTTATAATCAGCAATATTTTTTAAATTATGGAAAACAGTATACAACCGGAGATAAAATAAAATTTGCGCATGAGTTTTATTATGGCATTGGTCTCAGATTCTATTCCTGTGATGAATTAGAGGACACAGAAACAACAAATGTTAATGGCAGCTCACTGACGACCTATTCCCCTACGGGTAACCGCCATTCACTAAAAACAATCAGTTTGTTATTAGGATATAAACTTGGCATTGGCTGGTAGTTATACTGTAAACGTATGGTATTTTAACATTTTACTGTTTTTGCAACCCCCACCTGCAACAATTTGTCAACCTTAGTGAATCTTAGTGTCCTTAGTGGCTTAGTGGTAAAATTTTTCTTGTTAATACTTTCCCTGATAAATTTTTACAAAAAAAATAGACTTCTGTCCCGCAAAATATTAAATTTGTATTTAAAAATTATAACCATGCGTTTCTTTTTTCTACTAATTCTGACAGGCATTTTTATCTTGCATTCTGTTGCACAAAGCAATACAGACAGCCTCATCCGTATTATTGAAAAGACACATAAAGACAGTGCTAAAATTAACCTGCTGAATAAAATCAGTGCTGAATTAGTGGGTATAGATAATAATGCCGCTTTGAAATATGCCGAACAGGCAAAAAATCTTTCTGAAAAAATTGGCGACAACAAATATCTTTCTCTTTCTTTATATAATATCGGCTGTGCGTATAAAGATATGGCAGAATATAATAAATGCCTGGATTTTCTCAAACAATCACTGCAACTTCGCCGGGAGATGAAAGATGAGATTGAGATTTCTGCTTCTCTTGCAAATATTGGATTGGTATACAAAGACATGAACCAATCTGATAAATCGCAGCAATACCTTTCAGAAGCAATGCAAATAAGCGAACGAATTCACGATCTCAACGGATTGGCAAACGCTAAAAGCGGTCTCGGAAGCTTGTTTTGGAAAAATAAAAACTTTGCGCAGGCATTGATACATTTTATGGAAGTGCTTGAAATAAGAGAAAGATTGGGCGTGAAAAAAGACATGGCTATCAGCATGAACAATCTTGGTATGGTCTATAAGGATTATGCAAATTTTTCCATGGCGAAAGAATTTTACCAAAAATCTCTTGACATAAGCAGAAGTATTGTTGATATTAAAACAGAAGCAAATACCCTGAATCTCATTGGCGGTTTATTTTGGGATATGAAACTTTATGGAGAAGCTATCGAATATTATCTGGAATCGTTAAAGCTCCGTGAAAAAATCGGAAATAAAAAAGATATTGCCGCTTCGAATCATAATATTGGCAGCGTTTTTAAAAGCATCAACCATAATACCAAAGCACTGTATTATTATGAAAAAGCTTTGGAGTTCCGAAAAGAACTGGGAGACGAATCGCTTCTCTCTTATACCTTAAATGATATGGGAACGGTATATAAAAACCTGAAAAACTACGAAAAGGCGCTTGAACTCTACAATGAAGCTCTTGAAATACGAAGAAATCTTGCAGATAAAATCGGGATAGCCGGATCTTATAAAAATATTGGGATTATTTACAAAGAAAAAAAACAATACGATGTGGCTGTTCTTACTTACGAAAAAGCGTTGGCACTCTATGAAGAAACAAATGATAAAAGAAATGTAGCAAATGTTTTAAATTATATAGGAAACGTTTTTCTTGAAAAAAATAAAACCAATGACGCTTCAGAATATTATAAAAAAGCTTTAAATGTAAGTCATGAAGCCGGATACAAAGAGGGAATCATTTTCAGCAACCTCAATTTGGCTGATTTAACGATAAAAAAAGGGCAAAAAAAAGAATCAATCCCTTTCCTTGAAGAAGCCCTGAACGTTGCAAGAGATATTGATCTGAAAGAAGCCTTATTGCGCATTTACGATCTTTTCAACGATTTGTATTCTGGAATGGGAGATTATAAAAAAGCATGGGATTTTAAATGCCTGCATGCTGAAATTAAAGACAGCCTGATGGCAGAAGAAAATATTAAAAAAATCGCCGAAGTACAGGTCAAATATCTTGTTTACAAACAAGACAAGGAAATGAGTGAAAAAAAGTTCGAATTATTTCAAAAACAATCCCAGCTCGCTACAGAAAAAAATATCAGATATTTTTTGCTTTTCGGTCTGTTGATAATTCTGTTAGTTTTATTTTTATTATATCGGCAGTATAAAACAAAAAAGCGTTCCAACATAAAACTTGCAGCCCAGAAAAACGAAATAGAAAAACAATCGCAATTACTTGAATTTGCAAACGTGCAGCTACAGGAAAAAAATACCCAGATTACCGACAGCATCCATTATGCAAAACTTATTCAGGAAGCAATACTTCCAAGAGAAAAATATATTAAAGAAAGTCTGCCCGATTCATTTATTCATTTCAAACCAAGAGATATTGTAAGTGGAGATTTTTATTGGTTTCATAAGGAAAATAATTTTATATTTTTTGCTGTGGTAGATTGTACCGGACATGGAGTACCGGGTGGCTTTATGAGTATGATTGGCTATACCTTGTTAAACGATATTGTTAAAGAGAAAAAAACATTTGAACCCGCCAAAGTGCTCGAAAAATTAAATCTTGCCGTTTTTCATACCCTGAACCAGAAAGAAAGCAAACAAGATGATGGCATGGATATTTCATTTTGTTGCATTGATACAAATGAAAATGTAATTTCATTAAGCCTCGCGAATCAAAGTGCTTATTTTTGTCAGGATGGAGAAATAAAATCTTTATCAGGCGATATTTTTTCCATTGGTGGAATTTTTTCCAGCAGGGTACAGGTAAATTTCACAACACATTCATTTGCTCTGAAAAAAGGCTCTGTGTTATATATGCTTTCTGATGGTTATGCCGACCAGATCGGCGAAGAAGGAAATGATAAATTCAGTACCGCGCGTTTTGAAAAAACACTCACAGAAATTAACCAACTTCCTTTAGAAAAACAACAGGAAATAATCAATAATAATTTTCTTGCATGGAAAGGCAGCCGTCGCCAGATAGACGATGTTCTAGTAACAGGAATACGGTTTTAGATAGTTATTGTGGCATCTGCGGCATATTAAAACTTTCCATCCAAAACTCCCTCAATTACCTCCGGAAAATAGTTATACTCCAAAACATGAATTTTCTGTGCGAGTGTTTCCGGTGTATCGTTCGCTATAATATTACATTTCGCCTGATAAATAATAGACCCCTCGTCGTATTTTTCATTTACATAATGAATACTGATTCCGCTTTCTTTTTCTCCGTTTTCAATAACAGCCTTGTGAACCTTGTCGCCATACATTCCTTTTCCACCATATTTTGGCAGAAGCGCAGGATGAATATTTATTACCCTGTTCGGAAAAAGCCGGAGGATTTTTTCAGGAAAAAGCCATAAAAACCCTGCAAGAATTATTAAATCCGGGTTAATATTTATAAGTATATCTGATATTGCATTTGTCGAATAAAAATCTTCTTTATTAAATATTTTACAGGGGATATTCAAAATTTTTGCCCTTTCAATAATATAAGCATTCGGATTATTCGTCAAAAACAGGGATATTTCAACATTTTTATCTTTAAAATATTTCGTTATTGTTTCAGCATTAGAACCCGAACCCGAAGCAAAAATTACTATTTTTTTCATCTTAAAACTGAATAATTTATGGCTGCTAAAATATTACAATATTTCCTTAAAAATAAATATTGAAACAGATATTATTTAATGCTGCATAGAAAATTCGTTACTCCAAGTTCGCGCTCGACTTAGTCGGGTGCGTTGCTTAATCCCATTTTAAAAACAAATCAATTTGGGACTTTCATAAATTATATCTAAAACTGAATCTAGTTCAGCATAGTTTCTGGCAGAATTATAAATATAGTCTTCTTGATTTTCAACAAGCCCTTCAACAACCGGGTTTTGGTGAATATAGTTCAACTTTTGATAAAAAAAATGGTTTGAATAAATAATTTCCGGATGATATCCATCCTGCCAAACTTTATTTTTTTCATTCCTGTTGCAACTATCTCCACTGTGCTGAACTATTTTAAATTCTTCTTTTTTTTGATCATCATCCTGTAGCAAATGAGAAATTTGTACAGAAGTAAATTTTTCAAGTCCCTTATGATGCATGATAAATTGTTTTGTTCAGCTTTTGTTATCAGGTGAATATGACTTGGCATTATGCAATAAGCAAACAATAAAAGTCCTTTGTTATGTTGACAAAATCTAAGGGAGTCTATTAGGACATCTGCATATTTTTTATCATTGAAAATTGAAATCCATTTAACTGTAGCGAATGTAATGAAATATGGTTTATCAGGGTCGTGAATTTTATAATGTTCAGACATTAATTTGTTTTTTTTACAAAGATAAAATAATTTTATGATGCACTCGACTAAGTCGAGCGCGAACAGAAACAGACAGTCGAGCGCAAACAAAGACCAAGCGCAAACAACAGAAGGGAAACTGATAAAATCAATACCAGTAACAGAAACCCAAGTTTCCGCTCGACTTAGTCGAGTGCGTTGCTTAATACCATTCAACAAAAATAAAGATTATTCATTAATGCAACTAATAGCTAATGTTTGATGTATCGGATATAGCAGCAGGAGCATATATTATTGCAATAGGCAGTCCCGAAGCAAAAGGCTGTTCAATGAAAATAAATATTATTCATTGATGCAACTAACATGTTCTGTTTAATGTCTTATCTTCGTAGGAAAATAAAATTATGAAAACCATAAAGAAATGTTTAAGAACTTCCTCTTTCCTTTTCAGAGGAAGTTCTTTTATATTATTCCTATTATTCAACCTTTTTCTACAAGCACAAACTATCCGTTTTAATAAGACCTATATTGAAGAAAATCCATTAACACTTAATGTTGTTGCCCTTGATACGGGATATGTTGTAGCAGGTACCGGTAATGATGGCAGATACTATATTCTTATTAATGGAACTGATTTACAAGGAAATTTAAGATGGGTAAAAAGATATAAAAATTCCGGTTATCACACATATAGTGGAGCTCAAAATTCATTGATAAAAACCCTTGATGGAGGCTTTGCTCTTGCCGGGTCAAAACCAGGCCTGGGCTTTCGTTCCGGTTATTTTATGAAATTTGATGATTCGTTTGATACCCTTTGGACAAAAACCTATCTTACTGATACAAATTTTATTGCTTTTTACAATTGCACCCAAACAAATGATAGCTGTTACGTTCTAGTAGGAGAAAAAGGGGTTAATAGTAATGACTCAAAATTTGTATTAGTTAAAATAAACACAGAAGGTGACACGCTTTGGAGCAAATATTATGGAGGTAATTCTTTTGAAACAGGCTTTAAAGTAATAAACACAAAAACCAATGATTTATTGGCAGGTGGTAAAACCTTTAGTTTTTGTAGCCTTTCAACAGGATATTGCGGTGAATGGTATATCATTCGTACCGACAGTGCCGGAAACTTGAACTGGGAAAACCATTATGGAAATCCGAATTATGATGATGGCCCAGTTCATAGTATTATAAATTTAAAAGATTCTGGATTTTTAGTATCCGGCTTAAAAGTAACAGGTTTGAATGGCTCAACCTCTCTTTACAAAGGTCGAATAATCCGGTTTAATAAAAATATGGAAATTGTTTGGGATAAACTATATTTTAATCAAAGCGAAATGACAGATATAGGAATTATTGTTGAATTACAGAATGGCGATTTCGCCACAGTCGGCTACGAATCAAATTCATATTCAACGCACAATCGTCCCTTATTATTTAAACTGAATTCATCTGGCGATATTATATGGAAAAGAGAAATTCTTGCTCCTAATGTTGATACAACTTTTACCGGAGGTTTTCATACTCTGTCAACTACAAATGATGGCGGCTATATTTTAACAGGGAACGCCTATATCAACGACCCGATAAACTACAACCAAATATGGCTTGTAAAAACAGACAGTATGGGCTGCGATGGGTTTAATCCTTGCGATACGACAACAGTATCGAACGATTTACAAATTACTCCACCGCTAGCGGATTACGAATTAATAATTTATCCGAACCCAGCAGAAGAAAACATTTTAATTGCAGCACAAAGTACAGAAGAAAACTTTCAAAACGCAATTGTAACAGTGGTTGATTTAACCGGTAAACCGGTATTAACAGAACCCATAGAAAAAAACACGAATTATCATCAACTAAATATTTCTTCAATAAAACAAGGTTTGTATTTTGTAAAAATTCAAGGAAAAAACTTTGTTTATTCGGGCAGGTTTATGAAGTATTGAACGAACATTAATTTTCATGAATTTTGTCTAATTTATTCAGCAAGAAAAGTTTGTTTTTATGCCCAATTTGAAACAAAATGAACTTTTCTTAAAACTAAATCACATTATAATGTGATTTTATTGTTTTTTTTTAATAAAATTATACTTTTGTGTCTAAAATCACAATATAATGTTAGTCAGCCACCTTGGAGAAACCATAAAAGCACGCAGAAAAGAATTAAGCATTACTCAGCCACATTTAGCAGAATTGGCAGAAATCAGTGTTAATACCTTGTATAAATTGGAACGAGGACAAGGCAATCCCTCATTAGAGGTGTTAAATAAATTAGCAGATGTTTTGGGAATGGAACTGACGCTTGATGTGAAAAAACAATAATAAAGTAAATGAGAGCAATGGAAATTTACCATAACGGAATATTTGTCGGGACTTTAACCGAAGAAAACCGGCAACAATATTTTTTTAAATATGACGAGAATTATTTTAATGATGCAAATAAACCGGCTATTAGCTTAACGTTTCCTAAAACAAAAAGGGAATACAAAAATGCTTTTTTATTTCCATTCTTCTTTAACATGTTAAGCGAAGGTGTAAACAGAAAACTTCAAAGTAAACTATTACGAATTGATGAAGAAGATAGTTTTGGTTTATTAATGGCAACTGCACAAAATGACACAATTGGAGCAGTAACAGTAAAACCGATAACCGTAAAATGAACTTAAATGAATTAAAATATTGTCCCGGAACATTAGCTGAAGGATTTTCAGCTTACAGTCCGAGTTGTTTGAGGAATATGTTTAGCGGTAAAAAAGTAAATTACATTTTGCCTTATGAACAACCTCAGCAAAATGAAGAAGTCGCTGCTCTGTTTATTGAAAACCGTAAACGTATATCCATATCTGGAGTGCAGGAAAAATTAAGTTTTCTTCTTGACAAGAATCTTTTGCGCTTGACTAAAGAAGGAGAAAAAGGAACCTATATCCTTAAACCTATACCAAGAGATTTAAAAAAAGTTGACCAGATTCCGGCAAACGAACATCTGACAATGCAAATAGCAAAACAGGTTTTTAATTTAAACACGGCTGAAAATGCCTTGGTGTTTTTTAAAAATGGCTCACCAGCTTACATTACTAAACGTTTTGATGTAAAAAAAGAAGGAGGAAAATGGGGCAAAGAAGATTTCGCAACACTTGCGGGTAAAACCAAAGATAATGCAGGTGTTAATTTTAAATATGATTACAGCTATGAAGAAATTGGAATGTTGATACAAAAATATGTTCCTGCATGGAGAGTAGAAATAGAAAAATATTTTTCTTTGGTTGTTTTTAATTATCTGTTTTCAAACGGTGATGCACACTTAAAAAATTTCTCTTTGCTTGAGTCATCCAAAGGTGATTATTTGCTTAGTCCTGCCTACGATTTAATAAATACAAGGCTTCATGTTGATGATTCTGACTTTGCTTTGGATAAAGGCTTGTTTGCTGACGATTTTAAAAGTGAAGAATGCAAAAAAAATGGACAACCTTCTATAAATGATTTCACAGAATTTGCCAAAAGAATAGGTGTGGTTGTAAGCAGGATTGAAAAATTATTGAATCCGTTTGTAGAAAAACAATCGTTTATAGAAACTTTAGTAAACCATTCTTTTTTAAGCAAGGCTGACAAAAGAGGATATTTGTTGATGTATAACACGAGACGGAACTACTTGAAAAAAACGATTTGAACAACTTGACTTTTTATCTCCCGGTTTTGTGTTTTCTGTAGGTGTCGGGACTTCTTGCATTACCTCTGACGAATAATAAACAGCATACGCGACTTAAAAGTTATCAACAAACGTAATGTACTTAAAAATAACATTTTAACCTTATGGATTTGATAATAAAAATAAAAAAATCTATATATTTTTTTGTTATTTTAATCTTAAATATATCTTTGCAAGTTCAAAAAATAATTATTAATATTAATATTAACCAAAATTTAAAAATTTATGTCAGACATTGCATCAAGAGTAAAGGCTATTATCGTAGATAAATTAGGTGTTGATGAAAATGAAGTTACACCCGAAGCCAGCTTCACAAATGACCTGGGTGCTGATTCATTAGACACAGTTGAATTGATTATGGAATTCGAAAAAGAATTCAATATTGCCATCCCAGACGATCAGGCAGAAAAAATCACAACAGTTGGTGACACCATTAAATATATTGAAGGAAACATAAAGTAAAAATTTTATGGAATTTAAAAGAGTAGTTGTAACAGGCCTTGGAGCTTTAACTCCTATTGGCAATACATTTGCTGAATATAAAGAATCATTGTTTGCCGGAGTTAGCGGCGCTAATCTGATTACTCATTTTAATGCTGAAAAATTTAAGACCCGGTTTGCATGTGAGTTAAAAAATTATGATCCCAACAAGTATTTCGACAGAAAAGAAGCAAGAAAATTGGATCTTTTTGCTCAGTATGCACTTATTACTTCAGAAGAAGCAATAAAAGACTCCGGCTTGAATTTAGAAAGCATTGATCACGACAGAGCTGGTGTTATTTGGGGTTCAGGAATTGGTGGACTTTTAACTTTTTACGAAGAAGTAACCGCTTATGCAAAGGGAGATGGAACTCCCCGTTTTAGCCCTTTCTTTATCCCAAAAATGATTGCAGATATTGCTGCCGGACATATTTCAATGAAATATAGTTTCCGCGGACCTAACTATGCGACAGTTTCTGCCTGTGCGTCTTCAACTCATGCACTCATTGAATCTTTAATGCATATTCGTTTAGGTAAGGTAGATGTTATGATTACAGGAGGTTCAGAAGCTGCAATTAATGATGCGGGAATGGGAGGGTTCAGCTCTATGCAGGCCATTTCTACTCGTAACGACGATTTCAAAACAGCTTCAAGACCTTTCGATGCAGATCGTGACGGTTTTGTTATGGGCGAAGGCAGTGGTTGTCTTATTCTTGAAGAATATGAACACGCTGTTCGCAGAGGAGCAAAAATTTATTGTGAAGTAGCAGGCGGCGGTATGTCTGCAGATGCATATCACCTTACAGCACCCCATCCGGAAGGTCTGGGCGCTAAAAATGTTATGAAATATGCATTGAAAGATGCTGGCATTGAACCTGAAGCTATTGATTATATAAATGTACATGGCACATCCACTCCCTTGGGTGATATTGCTGAAACGCTGGCTATTAAAGATGTTTTTGGAGAACATGCTTATAAGTTAAGCATAAGCGCTACAAAATCCATGACTGGGCATCTTCTAGGAGCTGCCGGAGCTATTGAATCAATTGCTGCTATTCTTGCAATTCAAAACAATAAAATTCCTCCTACAATTAATCATTTTACAGACGATCCCCAAATTGATAACAAAATGAACTTCACGCTTAATACTGCTCAGGATAAAGTGGTAAATTATGCATTGAATAATACTTTTGGTTTTGGCGGTCATAATTCATCTGTAATTTTTAAGAAAATTTAAGCTTTTGCTTTTTTAAAAACCCGTGTAAATGTTGCACGGGTTTTTTATTTTAATGAATATCAGTAACTTGATACTGAAAAGGCAACATTGGCATAGTATTTGCAATTGCATGTCGGCAGGGTTAAATGAATTTTTAAAAGAGCAAAGTTTTTTTTTAAAATAAAAATATCTTAAATTTACAAACCCTAAAAAAAGAAAATTATTAATTAAATTAATTTAAATTTTTAAAACTATGAAAACAAGAATTTTTGTAAGCGCTCTTCTGATTGGTTTGTTTGCAGTTGTATTTACCTCATGCAAATCAAAACAATCTGCGGCAGGTAAAGGATCAAAAGAACTCACTATTCCTTGTGGCGAATATGGAAAATCAGACGACAACTATTTCAGAGCAGACGCTAGCGCTGAAAGTATGAATCTACAGGCTTCACGTGAAAAAGCTTTAACAAACGCAAGACAAAGACTTGCCGGTTTGATTTCTACCAAGGTTAAAGCTGTTAACGACAGATATATGCAGGATGTTACCGTTGGTAAAAATTCTGAATATGAAGAAAAATATGAAAGTTTAACCCGCGAAGTTATCAATCAACAGCTTGTTGGCGTAAAAGTATCCTGCGAAAAACCAATGCAGACTTCTGATGGTAAATATCAGACTTTTATTGCTCTCGAACTTAAAAAAGAAGATCTTTTAAAAGGTATTGGCGACAAAATCACTAACAACCAGAAACTGAAAGTTGATTATGACAAAATGAAATACGAAAAGATTTTCAATGAAGAAATGAAAAAACTCGAAGACGAACAGAACAGGTAATATTCTTCTGAATGTTTTTAAAAAGCCCCTCCTAAAAAAAGGGGCTTGTTTTTTTAGTACCTGAAATCAAATCTTTATCTTTACTAAAAATTTTAACGCATGAAATATTTAGTTTTATTCCTTATTTTTTTCAATATCATGCATCTTGCTTTCTCAGGCGATGGCATAAAAAAAATAAAAATAAATAAAGCCTTCGGAATTGCAGTTGGCGATGAAAAAACCAGTCTTGAGGATGTAAAGCGCAGAGCTATAAACGAAGCCAAAATAGATGCTTTGAAGCAAGCGGGTATCGGCGAAAATCTTTCTTCTTATCAGAACCTCTACAAAACAGAAGATACTAAAAATTATATGGAACTTTTTACCTCCGATGTTTTGGTAAATATTCGCGGGGATGTGAATGATGTTAAAGAATTAAATGTTAAAAAAGATATTACTCCCGAAGGCTTTATTCAGGTTACTGTTGAGATAAGTTGTACCGTAATAAAATATACAACAGATCCAGATATGACACTTGATGCAGAAGTTGACGGGATAGAAAAATTTTATAAATCCGGCGATAAATTAAATTTTAATGTTTCTCCCAATGTGAACTCTTTTGCCCGTATTTTTCTTGTTGTTCGCGAAACAAACGAGTCATTTTTGATTTTCCCAAACGAGTACCATAAAAATTTTGAGATGAAAAAAGGGGAAAAATACAGTTTTCCTTCCGATAAATATGAGCTTGAATTATCTACTAATATTGACTCCGAGATTGATAATGTAATAATTGTTTTACTGAAAGAAGATATACCCTATACCGGAGACATTTCTTATGAAAAAATTTATCGTTGGATTAACATGATTCCTCTTGATAAAAGAAAAGTTATAACTTCTTCGATAAATATCACAAAAGCAGCCAAAAAATAATGAAAAAGCTTATAGAATTTTTGTTATTATCAATTTTTCCATTATTCCTTTCCTGCCAATGTCCAGCCGTTTTAGACGCAGATAAACTTGTAGAAAAAGATGGGAAAAAGTATTGTAATGGAAAACTATTTTCAGGTACGGCTTATGTGTTTACAAATGCGAAGAAAATACAGATAGAGTCTGTGTATGTTAACGGATTGCTGAATGGAATTGAAACCACCTATTATGCTGATGGGAAAAAGCAATCTGAAACTCATTATCAAAACGGAAAATTTAACGGTCTTTGGATTGAATATTATGAATCTGGGCAAAAAAAATTTGCAACAAATTATAAAGATGATTACAAATTAGGATTAAGCACACACTGGTACCTTAACGGTCAAAAAGAGGAAGAAGGAAATTACGATAATTGCCGCGAAATCGGTAAATGGATCTACTGGTACGAAAACGGTCAGATAAAAGAAGAAGGTTCTTTCGAAAATGCTGAAAAAAAAGGATTGTGGAAAGAATATTCTGAAGATGGGAAAAATGTGAAAGAGCATAGTTATTAAATGGCAAGAAGTCGGCAGTCAGCAGTCAAAAAAGTCAGCAGACAAAAAAGTCGGCAGTCAGGAAGACTGAAGACTGTGGACTGAAGACTGTGGACTGAGGACTGTAGACTGAAGACTGTGGACTGATGACTGTTTAATAAAAAAGCACTTTATGTAACAAGAGTTTAAAAAATGTTCGATCAGCTACAACAATTAGACACAAATCTTTTTCTTTTCCTTAACGGATTGCATTCGCCCGTAATGGATAAACCCATGTGGTATTTATCGCAGCATCTTCCATGGATTCCCCTGTATATTCTTGTTATCTGGTTTGCCATCAGAAAATTTAAAATGAATGCTATCGTAATTATTGCGCTTCTTTTTATTACATGGGGGCTTTGCGATTTGTTTTCAGACACGATAAAGCATGCGGTTCAACGCTACCGACCTACTCACAACACAATTATAGGCGATCTGGTACATACCGTTAACGGATACAGGGGCGGAAAATACGGCTTTGTTTCTTCTCATTCTGCAAACTCCTTTGGCGTTGCCCTGATGATTGTGCTTTTATTTAAAAACAAAGAATGGACCCGCTTTCTTTTTATCTGGCCAGTAATTGTGGCTTATACGCGCATTTATCTCGGAGTTCATTACCCCTCTGATATTTTTTGCGGCGCACTAACCGGTTTTGCCACTGCTTTTGTAATTTATTTGTTGTATGTAAAATTTCTTCAAAAATACAATTTAAATAATCTGCACTTTAAAGAATGATAATCAGACACTATTTTCTTTTTTCATTTTTTCTTGAAAAAACTTATAAACACGCTTGTTAAAAAAGATTTTTTAATTGTTTAAAAGTACTGTTCAATAAAAAATTCTGTACCGTTACAAACTTCTAATTTAGCACTCCAAATTTTTAATACGAATATACAAACAGATGGGAAAAGTTATTGCAATTGCAAATCAGAAGGGTGGAGTAGGAAAAACAACTACAGCCATAAATTTAGCTGCATCGCTTGCTGTGCTTGAATACAAGGTATTGTTGATTGATGCCGATCCTCAGGCAAACGCTACATCCGGCGCAGGGTTTGAAGTTAAAAATATTAAAACCAGTATTTATGAGTCAATTATTGATGAAGTGCCGGTTGAAAATATTATTTTGAACACAGAAATCCCTGGTCTTGATATTATTCCTTCACACATTGACCTCGTTGGAGCTGAAATTGAAATGCTTGAATTGCCTAATCGAGAAAAAGTTATGCGGCATGTCATTGAAAAAGTAAAAGACAATTATGATTTTGTTTTTATTGACTGCTCTCCGTCTCTTGGACTTATTACTGTTAATTCGCTTACAGCTGCAAATTCTGTAATTATTCCCGTTCAATGCGAGTATTTTGCTTTGGAAGGTCTCGGTAAATTATTAAACACAATAAAAATAATTCAGAGCAGACTGAATCCGGAGCTCGAAATAGAGGGATTTTTGCTGACAATGTATGACGCCCGCCTGAAACTTTCGAACCAGATTGTTGAAGAAGTGAAAAAACATTTTCAGCAAATGGTATTTTCTACGCTTATCCATAGAAATGTGAAGCTGGGCGAAGCTCCCAGTTTTGGAAAATCTATTGTTGAATACGATGCTGCTTCAACAGGGGCAGTAAATTATCTGAACCTTGCGCGCGAATTATTGCAAAAAAATAATTTAACACGCGTACCAGAATCTGAAAAAATTATTGAAAATATTGACGAATAATGGGATTAAAAAGAAATGTACTGGGGCGAGGGCTTGATGCCCTCATTGAAGGAGCCAGCAATGAAAACCGGACTTTTGCCGGTCGTATTTCATTTATCTCGCTTGATAAAATAGAAGCTAACCCTTATCAGCCAAGAACAGAATTTGATGAAAACACCCTGAACGACCTTGCTGCATCAATAAAAAGCATAGGAATCATTCAACCGATTACTGTTCGCTCTCTTGGAGGTGATAACTACCAGCTTATTTCCGGAGAACGGCGTATGCGCGCGTCGAAAATTGCAGGACTCGATTCTATTCCTGCTTATGTGCGTACAGCAGACGATCAGGGAATGTTGGAAATGGCGCTTGTGGAAAACCTGCAACGCGAAGACCTAGATCCTATTGAAGTTGCTGTTAGTTTTATCCGGCTTATGGATGAGTGCAATCTAACACAGGAAGAACTTAGCGAAAGGGTGGGTAAACAACGCTCAACCATTTCAAATTATGTTCGTCTTCTTAAGCTGCCTCCCGAAATTCAACTCGGACTGAAAAATAAAGAAATTTCTATGGGACATGCGCGAGCCCTTATAAATATTGAAGACTCGGAAACACAATTGATGATTTACAATCAAACGGTTCGGTACGATTTTTCTGTAAGAAAAACAGAAGAGGTGGTAAGGGAAATTGGCGCAGAAAAAACGGATACAATAGAAAAAACAAGCCGTAAACGATTTGCGACACCCGAAGAATTTATTAACCTGAAAGCGCACCTGACAACGTTTTTTAAAACCGATGTAGATTTTAAAATGAGCGGTTCAGGCAAAGGGCGAATTGTTATTCCATTTAGTACCGAAGAAGATTTGGAAAGAATAATAAACACACTCGATGATTTGAATAAAACAGAATGATTTTAAACGAAAACGCTAACCTCCTGGTTAGCGTTTTTTGTTAGAGGTAATAGTTTGGCATAATATCAGAACTTCTGACCCAGTTACTGATTATCAATTATTTCTGTTAATTAGCCCGTAAACTAAATTGTCGTAAAATTCGTAAAGTTGTCGTTAACGCAATCCTGTTATTGTTGATTATCAGATATAAAATTTCATTAATTGCTGTACTCCCGACTTAATACAAAAACTGCGATATTCACAGGGCGCTCCTAAAGGAGCTTATTATCTAGGACTCTGTAATTTATTATAAACAGTATCGTTCCTATCGGAACTTAAAATACAAAAAATCCGTTAGGATTTTACTGTTTATTGAAAAGTTTGTATGTTAGTTGAATATAAGCTCCATCGGAGCGCCCTGTAATCTGTAAAGGAATAAACATGCTTTTACCATGGCGACATTTTTGTCTGCTGCCAAATCAGGAGTTCTGAATTTTAGCGCGGTGCTGCCGCTTAAAAAAAAGCTGCAGAGCAGCGTAATATTCTTTAAGTGAATTTTTAGATATTTTTACCGGACAATAATGAATTTTATAATATCTATCTACCCGAAAAAACCATTTTATAAAAATACTTAAAAGTTCAAAAAATTGAAGAAAAACCGAAGATTTTCATATTTTTACACAAAAATTCAAATAAATACATCTAAACCAAAAAAAATGACACCGGAAGAAAAAGAAAATGTACGGACAATGATTGTTGAAGCAGCAGCTACAATGTTTGGAAAATATGGTTATAAAAAAACCACTATGGATGATATTGCGCTTGCCTCCCGAAAAGGAAAAACAGCAATTTATTACTATTATAAAAACAAAGAAGATATATTCAGGGCAGTCATTGACAAGGAAGCAAAAATGTTGAGCGAGGAAATTCTTCGCGCTGTTTCAAAAGAACAAAAACCGGTAGAAAAATTAAAAGCATACATTAATGCACGAATGCATACACTGAAAAATGTTGCAACTTTTTACAATGCAATGAAAAGCGAGCTTCTTGATCATCTCAATTTTATGAATAAAACACGATTAAACTATGACAAAGCCGAGCTTATGCTGGTTTCGTCTATTTTAATGGAAGGAGTAAATCAAAAAGAATTTAGTATTAGCGATATTGAATCTACTGCAACAACAATCGTAGCCTTATTAAAGGGAATGGAAATCCCTCTGATTATAGAAACTGCGCCTTCAGATTTAGATGACAGGCTGGAGAAAATTATAAATCTGCTTTACAATGGAATATTAAAAAGATAATATCCAGACTTTCTACAAGAATGATTTCGTAACCTGTTTCGGGCAACCGAAAATTAAATTACAGCCAAACCTGAAATTTACATTTCTTGCGCTATAAGGCAACGGTATGCCTGTTGAAGCCTCGGATCGGATACCAAAGAAATTATCTGTTATTATGTAAAACTGCATAAAAGAGGCTTTTGCTGCAATTCCAAGCCCCATATTCATCCAGTATCGGTTTATCATGGAATAGGTAAATGTTGCAGACAGCCATTTATAGAAATTTGTATTTACAGACAAGGTAAAAGAAGGATGCAGACTGCGCTGGTAAATTTCAGTACGGGTTAACAGACCGAAATTCACAAAATCATTGTATTTATAAGTTCCCCCAATATAAATTTTTGTTGGTAAAAAACTATTGTACGCTTTCTGATTATGCGTTACCATAAAATTTGAATAAACAGAATCGCCCCACGCCTTAATGATGCTGTCTATATTATTATTTTTATTCAGATAAGGCGGAAAATCTACTCCTGTATAGGTGTAATTCCCATTTTGTTTGAAAGAGTAAGTATTCGCTTTCCATCTGATAAAACCGATGTCAATAATACTTGCCTGCACTTCAATTTTATCGGTTATCTGATAAATAGCACCCAGATCGAGCCCTAATCCAAAATTTTTACGATTCAGAAAATATTTTGAATTGAGAATTTCTGATGGAGAAATATTGCTCGTTGAGTCGCCTACAGCAAGGCTGTCTCTATTCCACAAATTAAAGCTTAAACTGTCTGCAATACCGCTGCCATCACTATAATCAATATAAATGGGTTCTGGGAGAGAAGCATTGATTTCAAGGTCGGAAATCATTTGCAAATCGAAGGTATTAGGGTCTGTATGCAGGCGAATATCTGATTTACGCGTATAAACATTCGATTTTCCGAAAAGCCATTTAACATTTGCTCCTAATTTTAGCTTGTCGTTCATTTTGCGCTGAACACCGGTAAGAAATTCGCGATAGTGTGTAAAATTCATTCCAAGACCGCTGAATCGTGCCGGTTCATCAATATAAGCACCGTTACCTTTCCATATAAGTCCTATTAAATCTTTGGGATAACCTAAACTGAAATTAATTTTCTCAGTAAGCCCAACAGAAAAATACCAATCTTCGTATTTAAAACCGCCACCCAAAAGGAGTATCTGAATATCTCCTGTAATATAATTAATCGGGCGCATGGCTTTTAACAAATAATCAAAATCAGGAACAAGAGAATCGGACGTGTTAATCGTATTTCCCGGCCCGGAAGAATCTGCGTCTACAGTAAGGATGTCACCTTTTTTAAATGCTTTTTTCAAAGAAAATCCTGTATGCCCTAAATTGATAGACATAGGTGGAGGAAGCTGCCCGAAAACAGGCATAAGGATTCCGTAAACATTAACTTTGCATTCATATCCGTTTGCAGGATTTGCAAGATTAACCTGAGGTACACGATTCATAAAATAAAGGGTATTGTCTTGCTGCGAGTATGACAGAATTGAAATCGCTGTAAAAATTATTATGAAAAATATTTTTGTTGTATTCATAGCTATTAAAATTAAAGTTAAAATTTGAAAAATCACTAATCAAAGTCTCCGAGATTCTGAATAATAATCGTATTTGCATCAAACTCTAACTGAACGCCTACATGCAGTTTGATTTTATAATTGTTGTAAAATTTAACAGATCTGTTTGGGGCACCGGTTGTTTTGAATACTGCTTTATAAAAAATATGTGTTACTTTATCTTGATGCATTTTTGCAAGTTTAGCTTCATTCATAACAATATCAGATGTGTTAGAATTAGAACTTACAACAGTTCCATCTGAGCCTAAATTACCACCGGGAACAATAACCGGATTAATAATAATAAGCGAATCTTTAATCTGGTAGGTATCAAAAATTGTATCGTGGCGTGCAAAATATAATTGTAATGCAATATCAACAGGGAAGCCATTTTCAGAATATATTCTGAACAAACTACGTTTTAAGACATGCCCATGGTAATCGTGGTAAAATTTAGAAAAATCAAATTTTTCAGTATCCTGCAAGGCGAGCCCATCGGCCCATCCCCATAAAGGAAGCTGAACCTCAACTTCCGCACTGATGGCACTGTTTTCGGTAATAAAATTTGTGTAACTCAAAGCAGGATTGAGAACCCCTGTGCCTTGAAAAAACACGTATTCGGGAGAGATGCCTATTGCCTGCGCTATATTGCTGTTATTTCTGTTTAAGACGATGCTGTCTTTAATTGTATGTCCATATTGAGAATACACATTCGGGTATGCGATATTTTTCGGGTTGGTAATTGTAGGAACACCAGAACCCGAGATATTTGTTGATGTCTGATTGATGGTTGATAAAGCGCTAAGCGAATTAAGAAAAAACCGAACAGGCATTCCAAAAGAATTTTTGAGTTTAATTTTTACCTGCGGATCTTCAAAATAAAAACCCCCGTCAAATGCTTCGGAAAACATATTCAGGTTAACCGAGTCTCCCTCAAATAAAACCACCTGATTGCCAAAATATCCAAAAACAGAAATATATTTGATATTAGAAAGGCTCGCATTAACACTAATACCACCAGCAGTAACAGGCGCACCCGAATGCGTTAACTGTACACCAATCTGTAGAGGTAATTCTCCATGATGTGCAGCCGTTGTTGATAAATCCATTTTATAACCGAACATATCGTAAAAAACAACTGTCTGGTCAAATGTTCCTGTTGCAGTGTTTATATTAACTTCTTTGGAATAGGGTAGACCGTTCTTTTTTATGCTTGGAAAGGTTATTGTTATTTTTCCGGTGTGTAAAAAAGTAGATGAAACATTCAGAGAGAATGTTGCTTCTTTTATATAAATACTATCAAAGGAAGCATCGCTCGGCATAAAGGAGAGGGGATAAATATTTGTTTCGGAAAAAGAAACACTTGTTCCTGCCTGTGTAAAGCCTGCGGCAGACATCTCTGCCTGCGACCTTACAAACGATTCATTCATGTTTTGATCGCTGATTTTAAATAAACTCGAAGCAGGAATAGACCGGATACTATCGTAATACATGATAAACAGGAATCCGGTATTGTCCCAGTTAAAAAGATGCAATGAATCGTAATCGCGAACAAGATCACGCATGTCGAGCGTGCCATGACCAACAGGAAGCGCAAAGTTCGGATTCCACTCCATTGTCGTAGTTATTTTGCTGAAATCAAAACCGTCTTTCTTGCAGCCGTAATAAATAACGGCAGAAAATAAGATAAAAAAGATAATGAGTAATTTTTTATTTTTCATGATAAATACGTTTTAATTTTAGAGTATTATAATTTACATAAGAGTTATAAGATCAAAATAGAAAATTCGGGTTATTTCACTTCGTAATTATATATATAATTTTCGCTTCCCCCAACAACAAGGTTAAAATTATCGCTATCTTTAGTAAAATAACCTATACTAAACATGGTTTTACCCAATAGCGGAAAACCTGAATAAAGCGAGCCATTACTGTTGAGAAGATATATTTTACCAACATCCCTGCAAATAAAACCTAATTTTTTTGCATTTTTAGCAAAAGAGAATAACACGGGAGTCGAAGAAATTGTACCCTCAAACTCTTGTTGGTAAATAAGTGCTGTATTTTCTTTATATACTTCAATTTTATTTTTATCGGCAAAAACAAATTCTTTTTTTCCATCGTTATTTACATCTTCATAAAGAAAATAATGATCTGATGAAAAAGTTTTTATTTTTTTACTTGTAACAGAACCATCAGAAGCAATAATTTTTATTGCTCCGCTTGTATCTGTTGTTACTAATTTAACATTTTTTTTGTCGGCATGTAAATAAAAAGGATTGTTTTTTGAGCGTAGTATTTCTTTTTCAAGTTTAATTTTAATTGCACCTTTTTTATCGCTTATATAAGTTTTTCGCGTATCAGAAAAAACAATATATTCTTTTTTCTCTTGTTTATAAAACTGTATTTTAGAATATACGGGATTGTCCGTTTTTTTAAAACCCCACTCTTTCACAACCCCTCCGTCTTTGTTATATGCATATATTTTTTTATCTTCTCCTGCAACATAAATTGTGAAATCTTTTTTCTTTCCTTCGGCAAGAGTAAGCCCATTCGTTGCCAGAGAGCGAAGTTTCAAAGGAAATTGTTTCAGATAATTTCCAAGAATATCAACAATATAAATATAATTTTTCGTATTAAAAAGAAATTGGATTTTGCCGTTATTATAATAATCAACCTGATATACTTCCCCCATAATTTTTTCTTTTATATCAAGCCTCCATAGCTTATTCCCAACACTATTAATCAGAAAAATATTATGGGCTTCATCCTGAACAAAAATACATTTTTCATCGGTGCTGAAATTTTCAACAAGCAAGGGTCTTGATTTTACAAGCGTATCAATTTTGGTTTCCCATATTGTGCGTGGCTGATCAAGGTAAACGGGATTATACTTAATGTAAAAATTATTATAAAGCATATCATTCATAGATTTAAACTGAAACGCAAAAGCCTGAAATCTTTGAAAAGTAGCCGTATTGTCAATAATAATTTTTGATATTTTCTGATTAAAAAAAGAGGAATAAAATCTTGGTGAGCGCGCAATATTTGAATAAAAATAGAAGTTCGATGTGCCGGTTAAATTATCATAAAACTGCTTGTAATTATTATCATCGCCAAGGGTTTTCTGAAGAATTTTATAATGCACAAATTCGCCCAATGATTTTGGCGTATTACCAAAAATCATAAAATTGTCAATAAAAGTAAAATAATTGGCATTTACTTTTGAAAACATACTTCCGTATAGCTTGGAAATAATCCCGGGATAGGGCATTTTGTACATTTTAAAAACAGTTTGATCGTCGAGCTTGTAATCGCTTTTAAATGAAGACTCATCGGTTTTACTTTTGGTTGCATAGGCAGTTATTAATTTTGAAAATTCTTCCTCTGCATCTGTCCTGTTTTTTGTGTTAATAATAATATAAGAGTTGTTTTCAAAATCTTTTGAGTTCTCTATATCGGTAAATGCAATGCCGATTTCTTTATCAATAGCAGAAATAAATAATTTTTCAATGTCAATTCCTGTTTCCTTTTTTATAGCATTAATTTCCTGCGCTTGCTTGTTCGCATAACCTGAAAATTGAAGATATTTTTTATAATCGCGGTGGAATTTTGTAAGATCGCTTAAACCCATTGCAAGAAATACAGAAGTGTTGCCTGGTAGAATTTCCGGGATTGTAATGGTTTGAGGGCTTTGTTTTAAAAAAACATTTAAGTAATTATTTGATGAATCGTTCGTGTAGGAAAAACCGTTCAGCAATGCCCCATCTTTTTTTAAATTTACATCAAGCTCTGTCCAGCAGGCAAAATGCTTAATTGGTAAAAAATCTTTTTTATATTGTTTGTCCCCATAAATCATCAGCAGGCGAGGGAGTTCTTTATAATTGATATACAAATTTGCATCAACATTTTGTCCCGCTGTTTTAATGATTTTTTTAAAGCCCTTGTCAGACAGCAGGGAGATTTCTGTGTCAAGTTGCCGTACAGAGGTTTCTAATAAAATAGGGTAAAAGCTCAGAAGAAAAATTCCTTTATAAAGTGTGAAAGAAAAATCATTGTCTTTCTTTCCTGAAAATTTTACATCATAAATATCTATATTATTATATTTTCTTTGCCTTACAGTCGCTTTCCCACGAATCATTGCATTGAAAAACTCTGAAATCTCTTCAATAGTAACAGATTCTGGCATGGAAACAAGAAACAAATAATCAATTTTGTCATCACTTGTAAGGTGTGAAGACACTAAACTTGCTTTGTTTTTGATTAAGTATTTAGCCTTCTGGTTAAGCCGGAACAAAGAGTCAAGGAAATTTAATTGGGCATTGTATTTATTTATAGCAGGAATATTAAGCAGTTCTGTCCACATATCATTTTCATGCTCAATTTTACGGATGCATTCATACAGGTTTGTTGTCTGAATAATATATACAGCATCAATAGGCACTCCATAGATTGCAGATGCCGCATTAGAACTTGTAACCGATTTTTTCAGGAATTTGTAACCAATCACTGCAGAAATTGAAGCAACAACTACAATTATTCCAATAATAATCAATATTTTTTTCATAAAAAGTGTATTCTGAATAAGGTCAAAATTACAGATAAATTTTAATACCCGGATGCGAATATGCATGAAAAAGACACAAATAGGTCAGGTCGCTTTATTTTTTTTGTTCGTTTGTTATTAATAGCTATTTTTGACAGAAATAAAAGACCTGATTTGAAGAAAAGAAGTATTGTGAAAAATTCGATATGCGGTAATTTTTGATACTTTTTTCAACAAAACAGGCAAGATTGAAATATTTAAATTAAACAATATGAAATTTGGTGTTGTAATATTTCCCGGATCGAATTGCGATCATGATATGATATATGTCCTTGAAGATATCATGGAGAAAGAGGTTGTGAAATTATGGCATAAAGACAAAGACCTGAAAAATGTTGATGCAATAATACTCCCGGGTGGTTTTTCTTATGGTGATTATTTACGATCCGGAGCACTTGCACGGTTTTCTCCCATCATGGAAGAAGTTATAAAATTTGCCGACAATGGCGGATTTGTTTATGGTGTATGCAATGGATTTCAGATATTGTGCGAGTCAGGACTACTACCAGGAGCATTGCTGCATAATACGAATAAAAAATTTATTTGTAAAAATTCTTTTATAAAAGCTGAGAGCATAAATACGTTTGCTACGATGCTTTGCGATACCAACCGCGCGCTTAAAATTCCTATTGCTCATGGCGAAGGCAGATATTATGCAGATGCGAAAACCTTGCAGGAATTAAATTACAACAAACAAATTATTTTCCGCTATTGCGACGAAGATGGCAACATGACAGAAGCCGCTAACCCAAATGGTTCTGTTAATAATATTGCCGGAATCTGCAATAAAAAACGTAATGTTGTAGGAATGATGCCTCACCCAGAACGCGCATCGGACGATGAGCTTGGAAATACTGACGGTAAAATAATTTTTGACTCCATGGTAAAATTTCTTGGGAAAAACAGTTAAAATAATTGATGTTACGCTAATAAGTGAACCATTTCATTCATGAAAATTCTGTATAATATTCTGGTTTCACTATATTTTTTCGCTGTTTTTGTTGCGCAATTTTTTAATAAAAAAGCAAAGCTTTTCATAAAAGGTCGTGCAGATATTTTTCAAAAAATAAAAAAACAAGTAAATTCTAACGATAAAATAGCATGGTTTCATGCGGCTTCTTTAGGCGAGTTTGAGCAGGGTTACCCTGTAATGGAAGCTTTCAAAAAAAAATGGCCGGAGTATAAAATCCTGCTTACTTTTTTTTCTCCTTCAGGATATGAAATCCGTAAAAATTATTCCGGAGCTGATTATATATTCTACCTTCCCATGGATTTTCCTGCCAATGCGAAAAAATTCATTGCGCTTGTAAATCCGAAAATCGTTTTTTTTATTAAATATGAATTTTGGTACAATTATCTTTCAACCCTTAAAAAAAAGAATATTCCTGTATATCTTTTTTCGGCTATTTTCAGAGAAGATCAGATTTTTTTCAAATGGTATGGAACGTTCTACAGAAACATTCTTACCTGCTTCAGTTGCATATTTGTTCAAAATGAAAATTCAAAAAAATTACTTTCCGAAATAGATATTAAAAATGTTACTGTGTGCGGAGATACGCGCTTCGACAGGGTTTTTGAAATTGCGATGAATGTAAAGGAAATACCTGTGGCTGCTGCTTTCAGCAAAGATGCTTTTGTGATTGTTGCCGGAAGCTCATGGGAAAAAGATGAAGAGCTGCTCGCTACTTTTTTCAATTCTTTACACGCAACAGATAATGTTAAAATTATTATTGCGCCTCACGAAATAAAACCTTTAAATATTGAAAGAATAGAAAAAATATTTATTGCAAAATCAATAAAATTTTCTGAAGCCTCAGAAGAAAATGTTATTGATAAAAATCTTTTAATTATTGATAATATCGGAATGTTATCTTCGCTTTACAAATATGGAAAAATTGCATTCATAGGCGGAGGTTTTGGAAAAGGAATTCACAATACGCTTGAGGCAGCGATATTTGGAATGCCCGTACTTTTTGGTCCAAATTACCACAAGTTTCAGGAAGCAAAAGACCTTATTGAAATCGGTGCTGCATTTAGTATTTCTTCACAGACAGATATTTTTTCTGTTTTAAATACATTTCTGAATAATAAAGAGAAGCTAAAAGTCTCATCAGAAGCTGCTCGCAACTATGTGAAAAACGGAAGAGGTGGGACAGAGGTTATTCTTGGAAGTGTGGAGATGTAGAGAGGCAGTGGTAGATATACTTAAATTCTTTAGTTTGCAAGGTGCAGGTTGTAGAGCGTGTGCCTATCAATATACTATCTGTAAATTAAATTAAGGTCTGTTAGTTCTCTTCCAATTTGATGAATTCCAATTAATATTTTTTCTGTCTGTTGATGTGATGGTTTTTTTCGTCCTTGAACATATTGTGATAATAATGTTGGATTCATACCTATTTTTTCTGCTAAAAATTTGGAATTTAAGACACGATAATATTGAAAAAATTGTTTAAAGTCAATTTCAAAATTTAAATTTTCTAATGTGATAGTTATTCCCTGTTCTTCTAAATAAAAATTTGTTGCTTCAATTGTATTATTTATTAACTCAGGGATTGTGCGTCCAGTTGAGAATATTGGGTAATCATTTGCATATGCTGAAAATCCAGTTTTTGTTTTTTCAACTATTATTGTTGTTTTATTTATATTCTTTTTCATAATTTTCCTTTTTTATTTATTATCAATACCTGCATCTTTTAATATTTTTTTCTGTAATCCTTTACCAATTTCCTGACTACCATGATTTGGAAAGATTATTAACCCATCTTTAGTAGGATGTTTCATTTTAACATGAGAACCTTTTTGAGATATTGGAAACCATCCATCATGAGTTAATATTCGATATAATTCAGAACATTTCATTAATTTAATTTAAAATATTAATAACACAAAGGTAAATAATTATTTACCCGACTCCAAATTTTTGTTACTAAATTTTATTTTTAGGCATTGGCTCTACGATTCCTGCGCTGGCACGGTTTCGCTTACCTTTGGATTATTTCGCATGCATGTGTAGGGCTGGCATTATCATAAAAGCGAAATTGTGCTATGCGCAGTATTGCACGAAGTCTTAATTATTATCAACCTGTAACTTGCTACGCTGCGGCGCAAAGCAAAAACCGAACAGTTTATCGAACAATCATTATTTTTTTTGTGAAATAGTTGTTTCCGCTTGTTATTTTTAAAAAATAAATTCCCGAAGTAAGTGTTGAAACATTTATTTTTTTTGATGTTTCTTTATTTGTGAAAACAGCTACTTTTTCTCCTGTGATACTGAAAATTTCAATTCTATCAATTCTTAAAAACTTCGATTTAACATAAAAATAATCAGCGCATGGATTTGGAAAAACAGAAAAATCATCCTGCATTAAAAGGTCCTGATGTCCGCTTCCAAAATCAATATTAATATTGTCAAGATACAGGCTGTTTCCCCCTCCTGCGATACATGTAAATTTGAATTGAAGACTCTGTCCTGAAAATGCTGTGAGAGAAACAGAATCCTGTCTCCAGTCATTTTCATTTCCAGGAATAAAAGACATAGTTGACAAATCGTCTGCGCTTGTAAGATCTGAACCTGTTTTCATATAAACAGGAACAGAATCATAGCTTGCACCGCAATCAGAAGAAACGTAAACTTTCAAAGTATCTTTACTTGTGCTGTCTTTTCTGCTGTATGCAACATTAAAAAATAAACGTGGCGCAACCGATGCAGAAAGATTTATTACAGGTGAAATCAGATGATCCTGCTGACCAAATACGCCGAAAAAATACAAATTCATAAAAACAGAATAGCCTCCGGTCTGCGCTGTTACAACAGATATTCTCGACCAGGTTGCAGCATTGTCCGGATTCTGAATGCTCCATCCCTGAGGAGGAAACGAACTGTATTCAAAGCTTTCTCTTATCGGCAATGGCTTTCCATTTACATTGAATAGTGTTGTAATCGTGTCGTTGTTGGCGTACATATCTGCTTCTCCGTTTGGCAATGCGACCCAGCATTTGAATGTATGATTACCATCAACAGGGAAAAAACCGGGAAGCACAACCGTATCTCTGTATTCTGTCAATAAATTTCCCGACCACGAAAAAGAAGTAGAAGTGCCGTTGTCAATACTATAATATATTTGAAGAGAAGTTAAAATATTTGTACCCAGATTTCTGATTATAATTCGTGGATTTATTGTTTGCACCGTACAGTAAAACGATTCAGGGACAAGTGCAATAAGCACCTGTGCATCATAAGCCATCATGGGAGGATTATACCCTTCTATAGTCAAAGGTTCTGAACCCTGCGGATCAAGCCAGTCCTTCAGTCGCTCAGAAGAAGATATTCCATCCCATGAAACGGAAAACTGACCGTAGAAATCATTCATATCATCAGGAGGGGCAGTGCATGAAGAAGGTCCACCATAAAGCTGCCCGATAACTTTTTTTTCGGAAGAAAATAAGGGCGAACCGGAAGAGCCCGGCTCTGTTGCTCCCAGCGTCCAATCTGCCCTCCAGCAGGGTGCGCCTGAATATATTTCCGATTCTGTAGGATTTTCAGCGAAAGATATTTTTTTAATATCTCCTCTTGGATGATGTATGCAAACTGATGAATTCACGGGCATTCCTGAGCGATCCCAGCCTGCGTAAAAAACATGAAAAAATGATGGGATTACATCATTCATCCTTACAAGACAAAAATCAGAACCTGCATTACGCGCTTTTAATTCACATCCGCTGATGCTTACCTGATCGTGAGACGGACTGGCAGCCGGATTCGGGCATGCAGGGCTTTGCCAGTTGAACCAGAATATCCAGCTTGAAAAGTTACTTGATGAAGAACAGTGATTCGCCGTAAGCACATAAGGAGCACCATCGTTTGCCGTATTATTTACAAGTACTCCCGAGCAAAAAGCATTGTTATTCACCACAAGCATACACACGGAACGTATCTGGTCATCCCAGCCCTGCGATTCCGGGCAGGCAACATTTACATTGCACGAACCCGAACCTCCAAATCCTTTTGCATATTCAAACGCATTTCTGTAGCCATGTACAACACGATCAATAATTAATGCTCCATCAAAAGAAACTATTGCCGGTTCATGATATTCAAGAATTACGGATTCGCCCGATATTAACGTAGTTGCAAAAACATTATCCTTTCTGTTGTTCTTTTCTGTAAAAGCACCGAGTATTTCTGTTTTCGGTTCATTATAAATAAACAATTTTGCGCCGGGAGGAAGATGAAAAGAAGAAAACCTGAAATTAAAAGACAGAGCGCCTTCTGAATAAATACGCAAACGCCAGAGCCTGTCGCCGTTTTCAAGCTGATCAAAAACAGCTTTTTTCTTAAAATCAATTTCAATATCATAAGGAAATCCAAACCGCCAGGGAATTTCTTTGATTTTATCGTTAGCCAAATCTTCTGCAACAAGCCTGTGTATATCGGGTAAAGGAATGCTGACTGCGGGAATATTTTTTTTCAGGCTCGAAGAAATATTTTTTTCAAAACTTAGTGGAACACCACCCTGACTTAGTTGCGCAAAGATTTTAATAGAGAACAGAAATAATAAAAACAGGGGGAATAAAAATTTCATATAAAAAATTTACACTTTATGAATAATATAAGACACAATGCCCCATATCTGAAAATCTGCTTCTTCAGCTATTTTCAGGGGTTTGAAGTCTGGGTTTTCAGGAACTAAATACAGGCCGTCTTTCTTTTTTAAAATTCGTTTTACCGTAAATTCTCCGTTAAGAACACAAACGGCAATATCGTTACTTTTGGCTTCCAGAGCGCGATCTATAACCAACAAATCGCCATTAAAAATGCCCGCTCCCTCCATAGAATTGCCACTTACACGTATATAAAATGTTGCTGCTGGATGCTTTACAATATATTGGTTCAGATCCAGATTTTTATCAACATAATCTTCTGCGGGAGAAGGAAAGCCTGCTGAGACTTTTGATGTAAACAAAGGCAACCCAAGAGGCTGCCCTGCATCAGGAATCAGAAATTCAAGGCTTGCTTTTTTTATGATTGGCTTCATGGGAGCAAATTATTTTTCTTTATTAACAATTGTTTTTACCAAGCGATTTTTTTTGAAAATGGCTTCATAGATAACTTCTCCTTTTTGGTTGTAATAGCGAACCTTGCCGTGTTTTTTTCCTAAGGTCCATTCCATTTCACTTTTTGCTTGTCCCCACTTGTACCACTCTTTCCATTTACCATCTGGTTTGCCTTTGGTGTAATATTCTTCTTTTAATTTAACGCCAGAAATGTCAAAATACTGCCATTTCGCATCTTTGTAACCATCTTTATTATTTCCGCCAGATTCCAATTGTCCGTTTTCAAAAAAAGACATATTAGGTCCGTTCAGAATTGAATCGCGAAATGTTTCAACACTTTTTGTCCTGCCGTTTTCATACCAGAAGGTAGATGAGCTGTCGCGTATTCCTTTTTTATAATGATTTTCAGATTTACGAAATCCATTCGTGTACCACTTTGTCCATTTTCCGGTAAGGATTCCATTGTCATAAGAACCTTCCATGGTTTTCTTTCCATCTTCAGCATATTCTATCCACACTCCGTGCTCTTTTCCATCTGCATAAGCTCCCTCATGAAATTTATCGCCGTTTTCGTAATAAATAATCCAGGGGCCGTCTTTTACTCCAAAATTATATGTTGTTTCTTTCCATACTGCGCCATTTGCATACCACCATGTCCATTTGCCATGCATTTTCCCCTGATTATAGTCTCCTTCGTTTCCTTTACCTCCATCTTTGCGCCAATACGTCCATTTGCCATGCTGAATGTCTTCAGAAAAATTACCTTCAATATCAATTTTCCCATCAGGATTCCACCATTTAGCAGTGCCGTTTTTCTTATCATTAGAAAAAAATATTTCAGATTCTTTTATATCTTTATTAAACCAACGTGTTACAAGCCCTTCTCTTTTGTCGTCTTTGTAACTGGCTTTCATTTTCAGTACACCGTTTTCGTCCCAGAATTGCCAATCTCTTTGTTTTTTGCTGTTTTCCAATGTACCTTCCATTTCTTTCTGACCATTTCTGAACCATGAAATATTTTTCCCATTTTCAAAGTTCATTTCACTCATCAGATTTCCATCATCGAACCAGAATTGCCATTTGCCGGTCTTTTTGCCGTTTGTATACGTACCGCTGCTTTTCTTATTTTCATTTTGAAAATAATATGTCCACAGACCGGACTCTTTTCCATTAATAAATTCGCCCTGTTCTTTTATCTTTCCGTTTGGATAATAATCGGTAATTTTTCCGTTTCCGTTCTGGAGCATTTGCATACCCTTTGAATCCCAATAACTAACGATCTTTACGTCATAGGGCGGAATATAAAATTCTTCCTTTTTCTTATTTCCGTTTTCATAATATGTTTTCCATAAACTGTCTCTTATTCCCCATTTATGAAAACCTTCCAACAGCAAAGCTCCCTTCTCATTCCATGCTTTATACATTCCATTTTGAATACCGTTAAAAAATTCCGTTTCTTCTTGCTTATTACCATTGGAAAAATAATTTATTACAAAACCATTTATCGCTCCATTTGTAAAGTCTATTTCCTGAATTTTCTCCTCTTTTTTGTTCCAGTAGGTCCACTTCCCCTCTTCAAGCCCAAGCTTAAGAGCTCCTTCACTTTGTTTTTTACCGTTTTTATATTTATAGGTTACCCATTCTCCATCCGGAATTATCTGTTTGATAACCTCTGTAGTATCAATATCCGGCGGGTCTTCCTGTGAAAAACAAACCAGGCCTGAAAAAAACAGCAAAACAAAAAAGACGTATTTCATATATGATGTATTTATGATAAAACGCTGCAATTTACACCTAAGGTATTATAAATGCAAAAAATTGTTTTTTATATGGTATAATTTTTGCAATAAAAATAAATTACGTATTTTTGATTTTTTTTATATGAGAAAAACTTTTATCCTCTTCATATTTTCTGCAATAAGCTTATGTTTAAATGCGCAGGAAAAAGTGTATATGCCTTTTTTTGAAGTTTTAAATATGCACCCAGATTATCAGTATTCTTCTTCAAAACTTTTTAAAAGTTATTTGACAGAACAGAATGTTTATGATTTGATTCTTCCCGAAAAAAGCGATACGCTATACAAGGAATCAACTGCAAAAACAGCAGAAACCGCGAAAACACTGGGAGCTTCTTTTTATGCAATCGGGGAAATAAATGTGGTTGGGCAGAATTTGATGGTTATATCTTTAAGTATGTATAAAACTTCAGATGCATCAAAAGTCTGGAGCGACATTGTAAAAGCAAAGGGACTTGCGGATCTTGACCCGGTATTGCAAAAACTTGCGAGGGCTATATCTTCAAATACAAAATCAAATTTAGAGGGAGATATTTATAATGTTTCAAATTATGAATCTAAAACCCTTCAAAAAGTTAATGCCAGTTATTACTGGGGCTTGAAAGTAGGAGGCGCATACCCCTTTATGAAATATATTACAAAACCCTCTGCCGGTATTGGAGCAGTATTTTCTTATGACAGCAGAAACTGGATTGTTGATGTTACAGGAGAAATGTATTTTGGCGATGCAGGAATTTATGATTTTAATGTTGCCATGACTTATCCTTTTACATCAAAAATGCACGGTCCTTTTGCTTCCGGGGGATTAGGTTTTGGTGGTATTTCATATAAAGAAACGAAAATAAATTTTTATGGCGATCCTTATCCTGATCCTACTTCGACTGGAGGTCTTATGCTTTTTGCAGGTGGAGGATATTTGATAAACAGAAACTCCAATGTAAATGTAAGAATCGGGGCTCAGGCATTTGTTTCAGGATTTAAAGCGCAAGGAATTATACCTGTTGGAATTATGTTTAACATTACTGTTTTGTTTGAAAAATAAACAAGTAAAACAACATTATAGCCACAGATTCACAGATTTAAAATTAATCTATTAATAATTTCAATAAATAAACAAGCTTTGCTTGTCTAAAATCTGTGAATCTGTGGCAATAATTAATGAAATGAGGAAGAATTGGAGTCTCTCGTTGTGTTAAAATTAATGCATCCACAATTTTTGTCGAATAACCTCATTTTGTGGCTAAAATTAAAATGATGTAATGCAGTAGTCTAAAAAAAATTCCTGATAGTTTTACTGAAACTGATATTTTCACAAATAATTGTAATTTTAAAAAATATTTTCTATTTTTGAATTTTAACCCAAAATATAAAGAATTATGAAAAAATATTTACCTCTGTTTTTAGTTTTCACAGTGTTCAACATATTCGGATATGCGCAATCTCTGCAATTATTTACAATTGAAAATGGAACAAACGTAACCAATACAACCTACACGCATCAGGGAACAGTTGCAGAAGATGAAATTATTGTCGGTCTTCATGTAAAAAATAATTCCTCCTCATCAATGAGTGTGAAAGTGCGCAGAATCAACCAAAGTATTGTTCCCGGTACGCAAAATGCATTATGCTGGGGTCTATGTTATTCACCTTTGGTTAATCTTTCTCCTACGGCAATTACAATAGATGCAGGTGCTACAAATACAGTTGATTTTGCTGGTCATTATTTACCGTATGCTTTAGTGGGAGTTTCTACTGTAATGTATTCATTTTTTGATGCCACCAATCCAAATGATTCCGTATGGATAATTGTTCAATACGATGTTACAAATACTGGGGTTCAAAATTTATCATCAAATACAAATTATATTTCAGGTGCTTATCCATCTCCTGCAAACAATTTTGTAAGTTTTAATTTCTGTACAAAAGGTAATTTAAAAGGTCATATTGCCATACATAATATTTTAGGCGAACTCATTAAAAAAGTGGATATTTTCAGCTCCGGATCTGTAAAATTTAATACATCCGAACTTAAACAGGGTGCTTATGTTGTTACGTTTGTAGTTGATGATAAAATTATAAAAACCAGCCGCTTTTTGGTAGCCCATTAATGATATTTTTCTTTAAGGATTTGAGCCAGATGGGTAACTCCTGTGCTGGCTTTTTCTTTTATATGTTCTATCTTTCTGAAGATATTTGCTGTAACCGGGTTCGGGTCAACAATGAACAACGGAGCGGTTTTTGGAGCATATTCAACAAGCCCTGCCGCAGGATATACATTTAACGAAGTACCTATAACAACGAAAATATCTGCATGTTGCGCTAATATGGCTGCATTCATCATTTCAGGAACCGCTTCGCCAAACCACACGATATGAGGTCTGAGCTGCGAGCCTTTATCGCATTTATCGCCCATTTGAATTTCTTTATAACGGATATCATAAATTAAAGAAGGGTCCAGCGTACTGCGGACTTTAACCAGCTCTCCATGAAGATGAAGAATGTTCGTGCTTCCTGCCCGCTCATGTAAATCGTCTACATTTTGCGTGATAATTTGCACATCAAAAAACTTTTCTAATTCAGCAAGCATGATATGCCCAGCATTAGGCTGCACTGTTTCAAGCTGCTTTCTCCGTTCATTGTAAAAACGAATTACCAATTCTTTATTCTTATGCCAGCCCTCAATGCTTGCAACTTCCATAACATCGTATTCTTCCCACAAACCTCCGGCATCGCGAAAAGTTTTTATACCACTCTCCGCGCTTATTCCTGCTCCTGTAAGTACAACTAATTTTTTCATTTTTTTTTAACGTATAATTCACTTGTTATTATTAAGTTCCGTAAAGATAAATATTTAGTCTGTAAGCAACTACACAGGCGTATTCTCTTTTATTAACAATTTGATAAAATCCTTGTTTTCGTAAATTCTGCAAGATTATAATTTGTAAGTTTGCATTGCGGAAAAATAGTAGATGTTCAATAGTGCAACGATAGATGTTCGGTAGATGTACAATTGTTGATTCGGTAGATGTACAATTGTATTCCTACTGAATTTCTATTGAATTTCTATTGAATTCCTATTGAATCTCTATTGAAAGACCACTGTTTTTATATGATATTAGCAAATGATAGATCAACCCACGATACAAAGAATTCATGATGCGTCAGAAATTATTGATGTGATTTCTGATTACGTTACCCTAAAAAGAAGAGGTGCAAATCATTTGGGTTTATGCCCCTTTCACAATGAAAAAACGCCCTCTTTCACTGTATCAGGGGCGAAAGGCATTTACAAATGTTTTGGTTGCGGAAAAGGAGGCAATGCGGTTAATTTCATTATGGATATTGAGCATCTTACGTACCCGGATGCATTAAAACATCTTGCCAAAAAATACCATATTGAAGTTAAAGAGGCGGAACAGACTCAAGAGCAGATTGATTTCGCAACAGAAAGAGAAAGCCTGATGATTGTTTCTGATTTCGCACAAAAATTTTTCACAAAAACATTGTTTGAACATAAGGAAGGAAGGGCTATTGGATTCAGCTATCTGCACGACCACAGGGGCATTTCTGATGCGCTTATTGAAAAATTTCAGCTTGGTTACTCCCCGGATCAAAAAGATGCGTTAACAAAAGAGGCACAGGAAAACGGGTACAAACTCGAATATTTAGTTAAAACAGGACTTACCGTTCAAAAAGAAACCTGGACAGCAGACCGTTTCAGCAGCAGGGTTATTTTTCCTATTCATAATGTTTCAGGGAGGGTTATTGCGTTTGGTGGTCGTACCCTGAAAACAGATAAAAATATTGCAAAATACCTTAACAGTCCGGAGTCTGAAATTTACAGCAAAAGCAAAATTCTGTATGGTTTATTTTTCGCTAAAAAAACCATTATTCAAAAAGACAAATGTTACCTTGTTGAGGGATATACAGACGTTATTTCCATGCACCAGGCATCTGTGGAAAACGTGGTGGCTTCTTCCGGAACATCGCTTACCGTTGAGCAGATACGGCAGATAAAACGCTTCACAAATAATCTTACCATTCTTTATGATGGAGACTTTGCCGGAATAAAAGCGTCCTTGCGTGGAATCAATCTCGTGCTTGAAGAAGGGATGGATGTAAAAGTTTTGCTTTTCCCTGATGGAGAAGACCCGGATTCCTATTCTAGAAAATTAAGTTCTTCAGAATTTCTTTCTTTTATAGAAAAAAATGAAACCGATTTCATAACATTCAAAACCCGCTTACTTGCTGAAGATTCAAAGAACGACCCCATAAAAAAAGTTCAGCTTATTACAGATATTGTTGAGTCTGTCGCAATGATTCCCGATACCATAAGACGTTCTGTTTATATCAAGGAATGTAGCACGATAATGGATATCAGCGAGGATATTCTTTTATCAGAAGTCAATAAACGCAGAAGAAAATCGGCGCAGAAAGATAAGGAAGAACGAGAAAAAACAGAGGCTACGGAAAATGCAGAAGCAATAAAAAAAACGATTTCAAGTCCAAATATAATTCGGGAAACCCAGTTTGAAGTTGAAGAACAGGAAATCATTCGCCTTCTTCTTAATTATGGAGAAAAAATACTGGTAAAAGAAATTAATGAAGCAACAAATGAAGAAATTGAAATAACAACTGCAGCATATATTATCCGTGAAATATTAAAAGATGAACTGGAACTTACCATTCCCCGGTATAAAAAAATATTTGATGAATTCCAACAATTAATAATGGATAATCAAAGCTACAGTCAGAAGCATTTCGTTAATCATGAAGACAATGAAATTACGAATACAGCAGCCGATATTCTTTCAAAAGTTTATCCTTTAAGTAAAATTCATGCAGCCGGTGGTGTTTTTATTGAATTAGAAGAAATGAAATTAGAGCGTATTGTCCCCAAAACAATCATTGAATATAAAAACAAAGTTATTTTATCCCGAATGAAAGACGTTTTCGCACAAATGCTCAAAGCACAGGAGACCGGAGATAAGGTTCTTTTTGAAGAATTACAGCAAAGCTACATTGCTTTTACAGAATTGAAAAAACAACTTTCTGAATTACTTGGTGGAAGAATTATTGTGTAACAAAAAAAAATAACAATAAGCGCACTCGTCCCCTCCCTGCGAAGCATTACCCGGAGACGAGCGCAAACGAATCCCCAAGGTTCGCGCTCGTCTCGGGGCTGGTAAAAGGGCAGGCGGACGAGTGCGGGAATAGGGACATTATTTTTTAAACCAAAAAAATACCAAAAAACGCACTCGTCCCCTCCCCGCGAAGCATTACCCGTAGACGAGCGCGAGCGAACGAGGCGACATAATAAAAAAATTTCCCCTAAATTATTAATGTATTTAAAAAATATTTATATTTGTGATTCTCAATAACCTGGAGTTTTCATTTGATTGTACGCATAAGAAAAATTGATGTTCGTCAATAGTTTTTGCATTATACGTCCCTGAAAAGGGCATATCTGTCTAAAATAGAATTTTTGAAACATTTTTTTGAAACAATTCAATGGAAATGTTCGTAGAAACATTAAGGTTGAATAGTTATTATTATTAAAGTTTAAAGTTTTCTAATTTCGTTATGAAAAACAAAAAACAAATATTAATATTTTTGTTTCCTATAATCCTATTTTTATTGGGTTCTTTTGGATTTTGTTTTTCACAAGAAATTATTGAGCGCAAAAATGAAAATCCAGAAAAGGTAAATAATATACTGGAAATAAAACTTTTTGAAAATGTTAATGAAATTTTAAAAGAAAAAATAAATGCCATTAATCCTGAAACTACAAAGACTACAAATAAAAAATTAATAGAAAAAAACAAGAAATTCGGCAAAGAAAATATAACTCAAAAGCCTGTTTATATTACAGGTGGAAATTTAAAAAATAAAACAGTTGCTTTTTTTGATACTACTCCTGCACCAAAAGGGACAACTGCTGCACCGGCAAACGACGTGCTTTGGACAGGTGTTAGCAATGCTGTTACTTTACCTGTTAATGGTACCTGTGTTACCGGAATGACAAACATTGATGCTACCCCTGATTATTACGGAGGATGTGTTCCATTCGGGAATAGTTCAGTATGGTTTACCTTTACTCTTACCGGCTCAAATGATATGATAGATATTACATTTGTCGTACCTGGGAGTATAGGAGCGCCTTCGTTAGGCAATGGTAATACGGTGAGTTTATTTCTTTTTACCGGTCCGCCGGCCAGTCCGCATGGTGTGCAGACTGTCTGTGATGTGGCGACTGCAACTTTTTCTTTTAATGATCTGACAGCTGGTACTACTTATTATTTGCTGGTTTCAACGGCTGAACTAGATGAGGGTAATTTTAATATCTGTGCTACCCAAAGTATCATGCCTACCGGAAGCCAAACCGGGCCTGAACAGGATTGTCAGGGTGCGTTGCCCTTATGTTCAAGCCCGATTACTTTTACCGGATCTTACACTGGATACGGTGATATAGATGAAGTTGCCGGGACAACGTGCCTTGCCTATGGTGAAACTAACTCTGTATGGTATGTTTTTACCCCGCAAAGCACAGGGTCGTTTTATTTTACCATTGCTGTGGGTGCAACAAAAGATTATGATTTTGCCCTATACAACATTACAACTATAGGTTGTGAGGGTATTCCATCAGCTACACCGGTACGTTGCAACTTTTCATCAGCCAAAGGAAATACAGGTCTCACTACTACGCTTTCTACAGAATTGCCTGCTTTATCTCAGGATGCCGGTGGAACTAAAGAAATGAACGGAATCAGCGATATGGCAGCCGGAAATACCTATGCCCTAATTATTGACAACTGGACTGGCGATAACAGTGGGTTTACGTTAAGTTATGGTGGTACGGCTACCATTACTGACGTAACACCTCCGGCAATTTTAACAGCAGTACCTTCATGCACGGATAATACTATACTGATTACACTGAGTGAGGCAGTTAAGTGTATTACTGTCAGTCAGGCTGATTTTACATTGACTAATACTACTACCTCTACCGATTTTACGGGAGCTATTTCCAGTCTCGTGGGATACAATTGCCCTGTTACCAATGGCGCTTTGACAAATCAAATTTTAATAACCCACAATGGGTCGCTTACTACCGGAAGTTATGAATTAAAATTAGTGGCTTCGCCACAACTCGAAGATAAATGCGGAAATATTATAACAGGGGGCAGTGTCGAAGTGTTTCCCTATCTAGGGGCTTTAACTCTTACAGCCAGCGATGCAAGTTTATGTCCGGGAGATTTAACCAATCTCGATGCAAATGGTGCCGACGGAACTCCTTCGGTTCTTATATACACTCTTAATCCAGGAGGATTAACTAATACAACTAATGGTCAATTTAATAACTTGTCACCTGCCATAACTACGATTTATACGGTTTCGGCTACCTACGGAGTTTGTTCCAAAACTGCTAATACAACGATAACCGTAGAGGGGAACGTGGTTACTGCACTTACCCCCACAGCAAAAACAGTTTGTGATTTTGCGACTCATGTTTTTATTACCGCTGTAACAACCATAAACGGAGAACCATGCCCAACCTGTACTTATTCCTGGACAACATCTGATGGAAGCATTGTATCTGGTGCTAATACGGCTATTGTTGAAGTTAATGCGGCTGGAACCTATACCGTTACTTCAGCAACAGGAGCAGGTTGTCCCAGTAGCACAAGTCCTTCAAGTGTTGTTTCTCTGGCTTCAAGCGGTGGCGGAGGTGGCACTTGTGATGTTATTTATGTTTCGCCGGTCGGTGGTGGTGATGGTTTAACCAAATCAACCCCGACAGATTTAGCCACTGCCATAGAAAATGGCAGGTGTACCTATTCTGTAATTAAAATGCAAAAAGGGGTTTATACGCTTGCACAATATCAGGTAATACATTCTTATACCACTATTGAGGGAGGTTATGATACTGATTTTTTGATAAAATCCAGCGACATGAGCGGAAGTACTAATTCTACTACTATCCGCAGAACAACAGCAGGAGACTCTGATGATGCTGCAAAATGTTCTGCTTTTGTTGTGGATGTTGGGGCAGATGCTTTCAGAATTCAGGATATCAGAATTGAATTGCCTGGCTGCACATCAAGCCCTTATAGTCATGGGGCGGGTACAAACAAAACAAATTATGGGATTAGGCTGGGATCTGGTTGTACAAATTATAATATTGTCAGGTGTTATATTGATGCAGGAGTGGGATCGGCACCGGCACCGTAAACGTAAGAGTTAATAAAACTATGTGTTGAGAGAAGTCGAAGTATTGAAAGTATAAGAGTTAATAAAGTAGAAAGCTTGTAAAGAAAAATAGGAATAGTGGTAACGGATATTGAAATTCGTGTCTAAAATAATAATATGCGTAACATCACTTATTTAACTATTTATAATTCAGAATATTTGTAAAAGTAATAGTAATCATGGGCATTACAAAAGTAACAGTTGGTATTAGAAATCTTAACAAGTCAAAAAAAGGGTTTGAAGATATTTTTTTAGTTGATACCGGTTCTATTGACTGTATGGCTCCTGCCAGTAAACTTAAAAAAGCCGGAATCTTGCCTGAAGGGAAACATGTTTACCAACTTGCAAATGGTCAGGATGTTGAGTATGAATATGGTTTTGATAGAGTTAGTTTTATTGGTCATGAAACAGTGGCTCAAATAATTTTTGGCCCTGCAGGAGTTGAGCCAATTTTGGGTGTTGTGGCACTTGAAAATGCTAACATTATGGTAGATCCTGTTAGCAGAACTTTAAAAAGTGTACCAACAAAGCATTTAAAAAAGTTGATTTTTAAAAAATAGAAATGATTAAAAATCTCAAACATATTATTAAAAAAATAATTTTACTTATTGCAGGTGTTGCATTTGTGAGTTTGCTACTGATACCGGAAAAGGGATTTGGGCAAACGGCTACTTTTAATGCAACAGATACATGGTTATGCCCACAAGGGGTTACTTCGGTAACAGTAGAATGTTGGGGCGGCGGCGGTGCTGGAGGAGGAAACACAACTGCGGCTGATGGTGGCGGTGGTGGTGGTGGCGGTGCTTACAGTAAAAAAATAAATATTGCAGTAACTCCCGGATTAACTTATACTGTAACAGTTGGAACTGGTGGAACAGGAACAACTGGAATTGGTGGAACAGGAAACGATTCTTGGTTTTTAGATGCCACAACTGTTCTTGCCAAAGGTGGTACAGGTGGTAATCCGCCAATTGCTGGTGCAGGAGGACTTCCTGGCGTAGGAGGTGTTGCTGGTTCATGTATTGGCGATGTTGGTACTATTTGGGCAGGAGGTGCTGGTGGTACTGGGAAGGATAATAATAATGGTATTGGGGGTAGTGGTGGAACTTCTGCTGGAACAGCTTCAGTTGGTAATCCAGGTGTTGATGCTTCAACATTAGATGTAAATGCACCCTTAGGCGGTGGAAATAGTGGTGGAGGAGGTTCTGGTAGTAATGGTGTAGCGGGCTTTGCTCCGGGTGGAGCTGGTGGTGGCTCAGGAAGTGATGGTACTTGGTCGGGTGGTGCAGGAGCTAACGGAAGAGTAATTATTCATTATCCTACTATTAGTATAGGAGCAAATGCACAGGCTCTTGCAAATGTTTGTCCTAATGTTATTGATGCTAAAATTCATAGTTTTACGGTAACAGGGGTTAATGGTGGTGGTACATTAACAGGATTATCTTTTGTTACCACAGGAGATTATTTAGCTTCAGAAATTGTAAATTTTAAATTATATTATACAGCTACAAGTACATTCTCTACATCTAATTTGTTAGCAACAATTGCCGCTCCGGCTGCTGCGGGAACACAAACTTTTCCTGCTTTTTCTCAGGCTGTGGGAACAGCAACAAATTATTTTTGGATAACTATGGATGTAGGCTCTGCTACGGTTGCTGGGCATATTTTGGCTGTTAATGGTACGTTAGTAGCTAATGTCACTGCAAATTTAGTACCCACGGGTTCAACAAGTACAGCAAGTGGAAACCAAACCATGTTAGCTCCTGTAGCTATTGCAGATGCAGATGTTATTAATGGAAATGGGTATGTTTGTACAAACTTAAGCGGAGTTGCATTTTCTTGTCCTGTTATAACCGGAGCAAGCAGTTATGTTTGGACAATGTCTACAGATGCTACAATTGCAACAGGGGATGGAACAAATTCTATTACAGTTGATTTTGGTGCTGCGGCAACTCAGGGTTTTATTTATGTTGCGGGTTCTAATGGAACATGTACAGGAAAATCATCGTCTGTAGCCATTTATTTAATGGATGCACCTGTAATAACAACACAACCAACGGCAACATATTATGGGTGCAATTCCACATCTCTTACATTTTCTGTAGTTGCAACAGGTGCTGGGTTAACTTATGAATGGCAAAGAAATACTGTGGCTGTTAGCGGCGGTGTATATAGTGGTGAAACAACTGAAAATCTTATAATAAGTGATCCTGCTGGTTTATCTGGTAGCGTATATCGTTGTGTGATAGATGGTCCTTGCGGCTCAATAATTTCTGATAATGCTACTTTAACAGTATTGGCAAGTGGTATGTCTGGATCTTATACTGTTGGAGCCGCCGGGAATTACGCCAGATTAGAACTTGCATTTACCGACATAAATAATAGAGGATTAACGGGTAATGTACAATTAGAAATTATTTCTGATATAACCGAAACAGCTACTGCGAGCTTAAATCAATGGACTAATTGTGGTAATACGGGTTATACAGTTACAATTTATCCTACTGGTTCAGCTCGTACAATATCTGGCGCAATAACAACTTCTTTAATAACACTAAATGGTGCAGACAATGTTACTATTGATGGGAGTCTTGGGGGAGGTGGAACAGATACAAGTTTAACAATTAGTAATACTGATTTAACTTTCGCTGGTTCTACAATAAAATTTATTAATGATGCATGTTATAATACAATTAAGTATTGTCGGATAAAAGGTACTGAAAATTCAACTACTAATGGCGTAGTTTTCTTTAGTACTGCCACCGCTACCGGAAATAACAATAACACAATTACATCTTGTCAAATTAGAGATGGTGCAACTAATCCCGTGGTGTGTATTTATGCATTAGGAACTGTTGGGATGGAAAATAGCAATAATACGATTTCAAATTGTTGGATTTATAATTTTTGGAAAACCTCAAGTGTTTCATATGGTATGAAAATATATGGTGGTAACACGAAGTGGACTATTTCAGGGAATAGTATATTTCAGAAAGCAGCTCGCCAAAATTGTGATTTTTATGGAATTGTTGTTAATAATGCAAACGGTCAGGAGTTTGTTGTAGAGAACAATAAAATTGGAGGACAGGATCCAGATTGTGGTGGTGCTGCTCTTACGTATTCATATACAGTATATAACCCATATTTTTATGGAATATTTTTAACAACCAGTACGTCAGGGATTTCTTATATTCAAAATAATACTATAAAAAATTTAAATATTACAACAGTAGCAATAGCAGCTCCAGATGTGTGTATTGTACCTATAGCTGCTTCTACGGGAAGAATTGATGTTACTGGAAACACTATTGGGGATAATGGTGCAGGCACTTCAATTATAATAACAATGAATGCTAATGGTGGTAATTATCCAATTAATATAGGTATTTACAAAACTGGAGATGGTAATATTTTAAATAATTCAGTAGGTTCAATAACCTTTAATGGAACTATTACGGTAACTAATGTTTTTTATGGTTATTTTATTTCGGGTACTGTTACAACTGATGTATTAGTTTCAGGCAACACAATTGGTAGTACTAGTCAAGTGAATAGTATTCAGACTTTAGCACATGCAACAAATTCCCCAGTTAAGTTTATAGGGTTTATTTTTGGCACTGCGGGTAATTATATCACAACTGTTTCAAATAATACTGTTGCAAATATTACTATGAGTGGTACAGGAGTTCTTCCAATGTTTAGGGGTATTAATAATCAGGCAACAGGAGGCACTCAAAATCTTATCAATAATACAGTGTTTAATATTTCAAATGCTAGCAGTAATACCTCAGAATCTATTACTGGAATTATTAATTTTAATGGCAATACTACAATATCACAGAACACTATTCATTCATTATCTGCAATTGGTGCAGCACAAGTTGTTGCGGAAGGTATTTATAATCAGGGTACAGCAAGTGCTAATGTAATAAGTAGTAACTTTATTCATAGCTTTACTACAACTCAAGCTGGAGCATATCAGAGAGGTATTAATTTGTCTGCAGGGCCATCTACTGTATCTAATAATATGATTAGACTTGGTATTAATGCTTCAGGAGGATCAATAAATGCTGCAACGTTTATTTATGGATTATATAAGGCTACAACAGCTAATACCAATTTTTATTTTAATAGCGTATATATTGGGGGCAATAATACAGGGGTAGCAGCAGCAACTTATGCGTTTAGAAGATTGGCAGCAGGAACAGATATTTCAAAAAATAATATATATTATAATGCTCGTACCGGTTTAGGTAACCATTTTGCAATTGTGATAGAGGCAACAACAACTTTTACCAGTGATTATAATGACTTGTTTAGTGCTGCTGCTGGTACGCTTGGTTCTGTTAACGGAGGAGGAGCTGCTTTAACTTTTGCTAATTGGAAAATTGCAATTCTTGCTCCCAAAGATGCTGCTTCTATAAGCTTAGATCCATCATTTATTACCCCATTGGGTACTTCAGCAACAGTTAATTTACATATTAATGATGCTAGTCCTTGTAAAGGTGTTGGTTGGTTTGGATCAAATATTTTAATAGATTATGATTTTCAGACTAGGCAGACAGGAGTTAGCCCAAACGGACCAAGTATTGGGGCAGATGAACTTTTCACTATTGCTTTAGGTAATGATGCTTATGGAATATATTCTCCTGAAGAGTTAGACGGTACAGTGTCAAATTGTGAAATATATGCTACGGGCGGTACACCTGGTGGCTTAGGTATTAAAGTTGCAAAACCAACAGATGCATTTTATACAAATGTTGGAATTAGTGGTTATCAAATTATTACAACTGAAAATAAATCGTGCACGAATAATAATATTAATTTAACTACTACTGATGGTACTCCTGACTGGCTTCTTGGTAATGGCTCTAATCCTGCTTCCGGGGCAATAAGTCCAATAACAACTCAATTTTCTTCAACTGGAAGGAAAGATATTCTTGAAAGTGTAAAAGTGTTTAAGGATTTTGTAAATATAACTATGGTTGCTCCTTCAGCTGGATCAATTTTAGGCGCGCCTGTTGGTGCCGGTTGCCCAACTACTTATTCTTACTCAAGTTCAGTTGCAGGTAGTGCAGGATTTACATATTATTGGACAGCTGTAACTCCCGGTGGTTGCCAAGCATTAATCGCAGACAATGATGCATCAACAACAGATATAACTTTTGTAAATACAACCGGAGTAAATCAGGTGTTTACTTTAAAATTAGATATAACAACGGAGTGTTGTGGTCCATTACCACAGGTTATCAGATATATAACTATTTGGCCGGGTCCTTTGGCACCCGTAATAGACGGAGGGCCCTTTTCGGTTTGTACAGGCGGAGAACAGTCGTTTTCGGTAGATATTCCGGATCCTGATCCCGGATATGCTTACGGCTGGTATAGTTTGTCTGCCGGGGGTACTTTCTATGGTGCGGGATCTTCGTACACGGTTACCACTGCATTGTCAGGTGCTAATTCATACTGGGCGCAGGCTACCAATAGTTTTGGCTGCAATAGTGCCCGCACTGCCGCTGTAGTAACGGGCATTGACGAACCTGCACCAACAGTGGTCAACAGCTCTACCTGCGGAGCCGCCGATGTTACATTAACGGTAACTGCTCCGGGGGCAGGATACACGTATGTATGGTATAGTGGCAGTTGTGGCGGTACTGAGTTGCAGTCCAGTACTGCTATTTCTTACACCTCGAATATTACAGCCGATGTTACCTATTATGTGAGAGCTATTCCTCCGGGTTGTGGTCCGGGACTTTGTGCTTCTCCTTTTATTAATTATACTGAACCGCCAAATCCTGTTTCCTGGCTGGGTAATAACACGGATTGGTTTAATACTGCAAACTGGACTTCTGGTTGCGTGCCTAGTTGTGGGGTAAACATTGAAATTCCTAATCTTGGCAACGATCCGGATATTGGATATAATGCAGCAGCACATGCTTCCTGTCAGGACATTCTATTGGAGAGCGGGGCAATACTTTCGTTTTCTGATTCTAGAGCAGAATTAGGCGTTTGCGGAAATTTTACTCATACAGGTATACTAACTACCAACAATTTAGGAAAAGTTACTTTTGAAGGTAGCGCTCCACAGGCATATACCCGAATCGGTACAGGTGATTTTAATAATGTTGGGGTTGCTAATTCAAACGGACTAACGCTTAATAATAATTTATCAATTGGCACAGTAGGGACTTTATCGTTGAATACAGGCACTATTACCACCGGGGGTAATTACCTTATTGTAAAGAATATGGCAACAGATGCAATAAATGCGTATTCTGCCACATCCTACATCAATGGAAATTTGAGCAGGTATGTGGCTACCGGTTCATACGATTTTCCGGTAGGGAATGCTAATGCCTACGAATTAGCCAATATTGATTTGATTAATAATACTAGCATTGGTAATCTTACTGTTAATTTTGGAAATCCTGAAAATGCAACTGGGACTGGTCTACCATTACCCGAAACTTTTGGAGATTATGATGCCGTGTTGAATTGTGGAGGAGTTGATGCTACAACCGGAAATGCAAATGGTGGAGTATGGACAATAACTCCAGATGCAGGTTCATCTACCAATTGTGATATTACTTTGTATGGTAGAAATTTTGATAACGCAGGTACTGTTGGTCATACTGTTTTAAAAAGAACCACAGCCGGACCGGGAGCATGGGAATTAAATGGAACTGCTGCCACAGCTGTTTTGGCTTCAAATGTTGTCAGTACTAGCCGTACAGGGATGACTGGCTTTTCGCAGTTTGCAATTGGTCGTAGAAACAATGGGGCAACACTTCCAATTTACTTGTCTCAATTCTCCGTTTCATGCAGCGATAATTTCGCCCATCTCATCTGGTCTACAGCCTCTGAAATTAATAACGACTATTTTATTTTAGAACGTAGCTTTGATTCAGAAAACTGGGAACTTGTTGCTGAAATAAAAGGGGTAGGTAATTCAAGCAGTATTGAAAATTATGAATATATTGACAAACAAACTACGTTCTTACAAATTTATTATAGGCTTTCACAAGTTGATTACAATGGAAAAAAGACTGTGTTTAATATCGTTACGACAAACTGTTTAAATAATAGTAACCATCAGGCAGGTCGGCTCATATTATTCCCCAACCCAGCGTGCGATTATCTGAGCCTTGTATTTTCAGATGTTGCTGAAAAAACCGGAAAAATTGAAATTCTTGACGAACTCGGCAAAAAAGTTTTTGAAAAAGTAATAGCAACTGACAACGACTGGAGTAAAATACAAATAGACATCAGTGGTCTTGCGCAAGGTCAGTACTACCTTAAAACCCTTTTTGAAAGAGAAAGTCTTCCTGTGCAAAAATTTGTTGTGAACAGGGGTTGGTAATCTCCATGTTGCCCCATGCCCTTAGTTCGCGCTCGTATCCGCAATAGCCTTGTGTGCAGGAGGACGAGTGTACCCAATAACCAGCTTACGGTCTTCTTGTCTGCCACAATACGCCTGTTTTTTCCTTGCTCAAACCTCCGAAGTCTCATCTTTGCAAGCCACTGAAGACTTCGCAGGTTATTCCAACGCTACCGCCCTTAGTTCGCGCGCGTCTCCGCAATAGCCTTGTGTGCAGGAGGACGAGTGCGCCCGATAACCAGCTCACAGCCTTCTTGTCTGCCACAATACGCCTGTTCTTCCCTTGCTCAAACCTCCGAAGTCTCATCCCCGCAAGCCATTGAAGACTTCGCAGGTTATTCCAACGCTACCGCTTGCCCATATTCATTGTCGCAAAGGAAACCCGCTTACACGGATTTGTGCCATACTGCGATGCGCTTAGCTGGTCGAAGCGAGCCTGTCGAAGTGCAATCCGGGTAAAACACACCAAATTTTCGCCACGCTGTCTCGGATTTGTGCCATACTGAGCCGAAGTGCAATCCGAGCCTCTCTATTCTCGTCGCCGCAGCGATTCAGACAAGTACCATCGTATTTACAAATTTTCCTATCTTGCGAAAAAAAAACTATGCGCTGTCGCCTGCTTTTCTTTTATGTTTTTTTAATGTTTTCGTACTCTGCGTTATCGCAAGACAGCACCGGAGTTCTGCTTCGTTTAAAAAAACATATTGAAATTCTTGCTTCCGATTCATTGCAGGGTCGCCGTGCCGGAACAGAATATGAAAAAAAAGCATACCGCTACATTATTAGTGAATTTTCAAAAACAACCCTCAAACCTTATGGCAAAAACTGGGTACACCCCTTTTCTTTTAAAGATGAAGACAGCCTGAAAAAAACAGCATACAATGTAATTGCCTATTTAGACAATAAAGCAAGCAAAACAATTGTTATCGCTGCGCATTACGACCATCTGGGAATAGGAGGGACAAAATCGCGTTCTTATGGGAAAAAAGCCATACATAACGGAGCCGACGATAATGCAAGCGGGGTTGCTGTTTTTTTGGAATTAGCCAAATCACTTTCTGAAAATAATTTGAAAAATAATTATCTTTTTATTGCTTTCTCCGCGCATGAAGAGGGCTTGTTTGGCTCAAAGCTCTTTATGGCAGACTACAAAAAATTACTTCCTGATATTCGCTTAATGCTCAATATAGACATGATTGGCCGCATGGATACTATTTCAAAAAATCTCTCGCTTTTCACATCCGGTCTTCCTGCTTCTATTGACTCCCTTGCGCAATCTTACTGCCCGCAGGATATTTATCTAAAAATTATAAAAGAAAATTTCCCTGAATCTGATCATTCCGCCTTTAAAAACAAAAAAATTCCCTGCCTTTTCATTACCACCGGTGCTCACGAAGATTACCATAAAATCACAGATGATGCAGAAAAAATTAATTATGCGGGTTTGTTGAAAATTTACGATTTCTTACAGCAACTTATTTTTGATTTAGATAATTCAAAATAGCATTATAAAATAAATTTTTTGTAAGAGTTTGAACCCTTGCAGACTTGTGCTGAGCAAAGTCGAAGTAGGTTTCATTATAAATATTTGATTATCCGTTTAAATAAGTTGAAAATTCAGCTTATGCGATGTTAGAAGCTGTGGGGTGTACCTCAAAATAATTTTATTCGTTAAATTATTCCATCTTTCCCGAAATTTTTAGATACATATATCCCTTCATTTGACCCAATAAAAATGTCTTTTCCATTACTTACCACAGCATTAGTAAGAAAGTCAATTGAGGTTCTGTTTTCTTTCCATGTTGATCCATTATCTGTTGAAATTGATATATAAACTCCACCGATTGCAATAATAGTTGATCCACTGATGTATAGACCTCCACTCAAATCGCCCGGGTAGTATGGTCTTTTAGTTTCTGAAAACGAATTTCCATTATCAGTTATCAGACCAAGTTTACGATCAAAGGTAACCCCTACAACTTCTTTTCCATTAGTTCCAATGGAACCTAATTTCTGGGCATTTACAAAACTACTCAACAGAAGAAGATTGACTGTGAGAAAAAATATTGAGATTTTATTTTTCATAGTAATGGTTTTAAAATTAAATACTATAAATTTCTTGGTATTACTTTTTAATAGTATTATTCATCCATATTAAAATTAGCACGAAGCTACAAAAAGCGAAACAACGGACTGCCCACAGAGCTTATATCCTCATACCCATAATTGCAATATCATCAATCTGGGTAGCGCCATTTTTCCATTCTTCGATGGTGTTGTTGAGAATTTCTTTTTGGTCGTGTGTGGGATTTTGAGAGATTGTTACAAACAGTTTTTTCAATTGCTTGTACATAAATTTCTTTCCTTTAGGTCCGCCAAACTGATCAGGATAACCGTCAGAAGTCAAATAAATCATATCTCCTTTTTTCAGTTCTATAAGATTATTTGAAAAAGGTCGCGTTGTTCCGCCAAAAATACCAATGGGCATTTTATCAGGATTAACCTCTTCAAGAGCTTCGAGGGGTTCTTCTCCGATTGTCAGATATTTCTCTTTGCGCACAACGTACAATGAATTATTTGCGCCTGCAACCTGAAGTTTGTACTTTTCTTCTTCGCCCGATTCGCGCACAGGGTCAAGGTCAAGAATGCACATGGTAATATCCATTCCGTCTTTCTGCTCTCCCGATTTCCCTGTCTGGTGCAAAGAGTTTATAATTAAATCGCGTAACTGATCAAGTACCTCGCTTGCTTTTATATGGTTCTTAATGCTTTCAACAGGATAAGCATTGGTTATTTCATTCAGAAATGCGGTTCCCAGCATACTCATAAAAGCACCGGGCACGCCATGACCCGTGCAGTCGGCCACACAAAAAACAAGCAGTCCGCTTGCAGTTTCTTCCTCTACTGCAATATATTTTCCTTTTTCATTCAATCGCATAGGCGGATAATATTTTGCCCAATAAAAATCGCCTGACACTATATCGCGAGGTTTGAAAAGAATAAAATGTTCAGGAAGACTTTTCGTAACATATTCTTCAGGAGGCAAAATAGCAGTCTGTATGCGTTTAGCATAATGAATACTGTCTGTTATCTCTTTCTTTTGTTCTACAATTTCATCGCGTTGTCCTTCTATTTCGTCGCGTTGTGTTTCAATTTCTTCTTTTTGTTGTTGGAGCTCTGTATTCAAATATACCAACTGATCGTGCTGCCCTTGTATTTCTTCTTTTTGTTTAACAACCTCTGCCGTGCGTTCTTTAACAATTTGTTCGAGCCTTTGTTTTTCTTTAAGAAGCCTGTACGTATTGATTTTTACAATAGCATACACCACGATAAATGCAAGAATAATATAAATAAGAAAAGCCCACCAGGTTCTGTACCAAGGTGGAAAAACGATGAATTTATAGGTAATTTCAGGACTAACTATTCCATAAATATTTTTGGCTCTTACATGGAAAACATAAGTACCGGGGTCTAAATTGGTATAATCTTTTTTCGGGTCGCTCGTCCAGTCAGACCATTTTTCGTCTTTATATCCCTCTAAATAAAAGCTGAAAATATTTGCAGATTCGTCTTCATAACCGGGATATGAAAAATTAAAAGTTATGGAATTATATGCATAATCAATAGATGGAATCATTTGCTCGCTCTGATGCAGCGCTATTTTTCTGACAATAGAATCGTCGGATTTTATTTCTGTATAAAAAGTTCCCCAGAAAATTACACTGTCTCTTCCAATGGTTACCTTTCTTATTAAAGAGGGTTTCACAACATTAAAATCTTTGTGTATGGAATTATCAAACTGAAAAATTCCATTATTACAGCCAATCCATACCTGCCCGGCTGTATCACAATATATTGACTCAAAATAAAGATCTTTCAGTCTGTTAAAAGAAATGGTATCGGGAAACAGTTTATTATCTTTGGTTCTGTACATTTCTATCCATTGGGAATCTTTATCGTAAAGGCTGAAAAATAAATTACCCGAATTATCGCCGGCAATGATATAAACACCTGATGTGTTTTTTTCTAAAATATCAGAAGGGTAAAACCGTGTTTTTACGGAATCGTATTCAAAAAGCCCTCCTTCAGTAGCAAAGAGCAATTTTTCCCCGTAATTAAAAACACGATATGTAGAAAGTTTTCTGTTTCCTTTTTCAAAATAAGCAGAATCAAAAAGAGTGATGTATGGGAATTCTACTGTAGAAAAAGATGTGTCTGTCCAAAACTTTATTTTATAAAAACCATCATCGTCTGTACCCAGCCACAAATTGCCGTTTACATCTTCCTGAATGCTTCTTACGGGTTTATCAAGCGATCTTTGTTCTTCTTTGAAGCGAAATGTTTTGTTGATTTTTCCTTCGTCTTTCCATTGTCCGTTATTGAATATAATTGAACTCAAACCTTCAGCGCAGCCAATAAACACACGCTTTGGATTTTTTTTCGACTGCAATAATTTACTGCACGATTGATGTGAAAACAAATGCCGCGCACTATTGTTTGATATTTCGTAAACGCCTGTCCCTGCTGCAACCAGCAATAGCTCTTCTGTCGTTTTACCTAGCGGAATTTTTACAGAACACACATTCCAGCATTGTGAATTTATGCCCTGCACCTGCCGGAACATTCCTTTTTCAAGATAAAAAACACCGAGGTCTGTTGTCGCATATAACGTTTCTTTGTGCATACAAATAGATGTTACTCCTCCTTTCAATCCGAGAGATTCATCCCAACTGCTGAATTGCGAAGATATTTCTGCTTTTGATACGCCGTTATTTAATCCGAACCATAAATTTTTCTGATAGTCTGAATAAGAATAATAAACGAATTCATCCTGTAACCCTGCCCTTTTATCAATGATTCTTCTTATGTTTCCTTTTTTGTCGAAAACCAAAACTCCACCGTTAAATGTTGAAAAAGCAAAATAAGTTTCATCAATTACAAGACCCTGATAAAGCGCATTTTCAATAATAAAATCATCTACATTTTTATATGCCGGATCTTTAGAAAAAACATTATTTTTAGTATCGAAAAAATATACACCCTGCGTTTGTGTGCCGATTAGAATTTTATCTTTATCAAAAGGCAGCATTGTAAAAATTCGTTCTTCAGAAAATTTTTCTCCGCCAGGAACAGAAATTAACTGATCGTTTTTCAGGTATTTCAAACCGCTTCCCCGTTCACGAATATACAATACATTGTTTACATAAAAACTTAGATGAAAACTTGTATTTTTTTCGGGATACCAAATTTTATATTTACCGTTTTTCCAGAGAATCAGCGATTGAAACGATTGAAAAAACACGCCATCCTCTGTTGTGTATGTTTTAAAAATATCACTAAAATCCTGATCTTTTTCTGCTATTTTATTTTTAAAGGAAAGATATTTTAATTTCCCTTTACTATCGGGCAACAGTACGCCAAAATCGGCTTTTGCGCCCACGTAAATAACTCCGGAACTATCAATAGAAAAAGAACGAACCGTATTTTGTTCCGAAGGATTATTTGTAATATGCCTCCATGTAGTACCGTCGTATTCGTAAATTCCCTGATTGGTATTTCCAACATAAACAAGCCCTCTGTGATCTTGAATAACAGCCCAGTTTTGAGGTGTGCCTTTATATGCTTTCGGAGAAAAATTTTTAATATAGGGTTTTCCTGCTTCCTGCGCTGCTACAGTGAAATAAACAGATATAGAAAATAATAATAGTATGATTCTGCCGAATGACATAGAAATTATTTTAGCATTGCAAACCTAATGTAAATTTAGCAAAAACACAAAAGATATACTTAGTGTTTGCAAGAAAACGCCAATCATCCGCACTAGCTGGCTCAAACAACCACTGGTTGTTTGCCGTGTCATAAAAACAGTCATTTACAAAAGTAAATCTACCTGTCGGTAGACAGGCTCCTTGGTTTTCATGACTTCGAAAGCATTTCGGCAAGCTCAATGTATCACCTTGTATTTGACGTTTTCTTTATCAAACACACAGTTTTTTGCTGACACAAATTACAGTTTTAGGGGAAACGTATGTTTCAATTAATATTTTTATAGTACGCTTCTCATGCAAAGCAAGACAGGGATGGAACTTGATTGGGTAAAGGGTATAAATTATTTTTTCGCACAAGAGTTTTTCACATTTTATTCTTTAAAAATTTTCCGGTATAAGAATTATTACACAGACACAAATCTTCCGGTGTTCCTTCAAAAACAAGGTTTCCTCCGGTAGCACCACCTTCCGGACCTAAATCAATAAGCCAGTCTGCTGTTTTGATAACTTCCATATTGTGCTCAATCACAATTACAGTGTGCCCATGCTTTATTAATTCAGAAAGTGCGTTGAGTAATTTTTTAATATCATGAAAATGCAAACCTGTGGTTGGTTCATCGAAAATGAAAAGCGTGGGTTCTGCTTTTTCTTTTCCCAGAAACGAAGCCAGTTTTACTCTCTGACTTTCTCCACCGCTGAGCGTTGATGAAGATTGCCCAAGTTTGATGTATCCCAAACCAACATCTGCCAGGGTATTGAGCTTTTCAACTATTTTCTTTTCTGTGCTTCCCGATGTTTTTGAAAACAGAACAATTGCCTCGTCAATAGTGAGGTTGAGAATATCAAAGATTGAATGATCCTGATATTTTACTTCCAGCACATCTTCTTTAAACCTTTGCCCCTTGCAGCTTTCACACACTAAATGCACATCTGCCATAAACTGCATTTCCACGGTAATAATTCCTTCTCCCTGACATTCCTCGCACCTTCCACCATCAATATTAAAAGAAAAATGAGAAGCTGTAAACCCGTTTAGTTTCGCATGTTTCTGTGATGCAAACAGCTTGCGTATTTCATCATACACTTTTATATACGTAACAGGATTTGACCGAGAAGATTTTCCAATCGGGTTCTGGTCTATAAACTCTACGTCACGCAGCAGATGCAAATCACCTTTCAAAATATTAAAGCTTCCGGTTTTTTCTCCATACCCTCCATACAATTTTTTCAGGGCAGGATACAATATTTTCTTTACAAGCGATGATTTGCCTGAGCCGCTTACACCTGTTATTACTGTAAAAATATTTAAAGGAAATTTTACATCAATATTTTTCAGATTGTTTTCACGCGCGCCGAGAATCTGAATAAAATTATTCCATTTTTTTCGTACAAGAGGCTTTTGAATTTTTTGCCTTCCCGTGAGGTACTGCGCAGTAAGCGATTGATCGTTCTCCAATTCTTTCAGTGTTCCCTGAAATACGACTTCGCCTCCAAGCCTGCCTGCAAAAGGACCAATATCAATAATCTCATCCGAAGAGCGCATTACCTCTTCATCGTGCTCCACAACAATAACCGTGTTGCCTATGTCGCGCAATTGTTTCAGCACTTTAATTAATTGATGCGTATCGCGCGGATGCAGACCAATACTGGGCTCGTCGAGTACATACAAAGAGCCGATAAGGCTGCTGCCGAGTGAAGTCGCCAGATTAATGCGCTGCGACTCTCCTCCTGATAAAGTATTTGAATACCTGTTAAGTGTCAGATAACCCAAGCCAACATCGGATAAAAATTGCAGTCGGCTTTTTATTTCTATTAATAAGCGGCTCGATATTTTTTCATCTGCTGAATTTAGCTTTATGTGATGCATAAATTCATGAAGTTCGTTTACAGGCATCAAAACCAGCTCCTGAAGCGATTTTCTATCAATCTTCACATAAGATGCTTCTTTTTTTAACCGCGTTCCCAAGCAAGAAGGGCAGGTTGTTTTCCCCTGATAGCGCGACAAAAGAATGCGGTATTGAATTTTATATTTTTTTTCTTCAAGGTGATTGAAAAAATCAAAAATTCCTTTAAAATATTTGTTCCCCTTCCAAAGAATCGCTTTCTGCTCAGCCGTTAAATCATGATAAGGCGTATGAATGGGAAAATTAAACTTCGAAGCATTATAAACAAGTTCGTCTTTCCACTCCTGTAGTTTATCGCCTTTCCAGCAGGCTACAGCTTCTTCGTATATGGAAAGATTTTTGTTGGGAATAACAAGGTCTTCATCTATGCCGATGGTTCTGCCGAATCCCTCACAAACAGGGCATGCTCCGAGCGGACTGTTAAAGCTGAAAAAATGTTCGGTTGGCATTTCAAACGTAATTCCATCCTGTTCAAAACGATTGGAAAATATTTCAGAAATTATTTTGTCCTCTTTTTCTGCGCGAATGATGCAATTTCCCTTCCCTTCAAAGAATGCAGTTTCTATGCTGTCGCCCATTCTGCCAAGCGTGTCCGGATCATTTTTAACTTTAAAACGGTCAACCAAAACATTTATCAGATTAAGGTTTTTTTCCGACAGTTTTTCTTTAATAACAAGTTCTATCTCGTTTATTTCTCCATTAATTTCTACGCGTGAAAATCCCTGCTGATGGAGAAGGTGTAGTTTGTCTTTCAACGGCTTCCCGTCATCGGTTTGAACTGCTGCCAATACCAGAATTTTTGTATCCTGCGGGAAAGACAAAATATAATTAATTACATCTTTTACGGTATGTTTTTTTACCTCTTTTCCTGAAACAGGACTGATTGTTCTACCAATTCGCGCAAAAAGGAGTTTCAGATAATCGTAAATTTCCGTTGAAGTGCCAACAGTAGAGCGGGGATTATGCGTGATGACTTTTTGTTGTATCGCGATAGCTGGAGGAATGCCCCTTATAAAATCAACCTCGGGTTTGTTTATTTTCTCGAGAAACTGCCTTGTGTAAGACGACAGGCTTTCCACATATCTGCGCTGCCCCTCTGCATAAAGTGTATCGAATGCAAGCGAAGATTTTCCGGAACCGGAAAGTCCGGTTATAACAATTAACTTATTCCGTGAAATGGAAAGAGAAATATTTTTCAGGTTATTGACCCGAGCCTTACTGATTTCTATTTTGGAATTACTATCCGACATGAGAAGAAAATAAATGATTCGCAAAAATAATATAAAGGTGCATGAATCCTATTAAGTAGAAAAATTTTATCGGAAAGAAATATTATTTTGCCCGTGCGTAAGAGCGTTTCTTAACAAGAGATTTAATTACAGCGCATATACTATCTGTGTCAAAGCCACATTCTGCTTGCTGCTCTTTTTGTGTGGCATGCTCAATAAAGCGATCGGGAATACCCAGTCTTACTACTTTCGCATGATATCCGTTGTCATTCATAAATTCTAACACTGCAGAGCCAAAGCCTCCGTTAAGGCAGCCATCTTCTATTGTGATAACATTTTTAAATCGGGTAAAAACATCGTGCAGAATTTTTTCATCAAGAGGTTTTGCAAAACGCATATCAAAGTGGGCGACATCAATATTTTCAATATCTAATCTTTTTGCAGCTTCAACCACAAAATTTCCCGGATGCCCAAGCGATAACACCGCAATATCTCTTCCCTGCCTGATAATTCTGCCGGTTCCTGTTTCTATTTTTTTGAAAGGAAGCATCCATTCATCATGTACGCCATTTCCGCGCGGGTATCTTATAACATAAGGCCCCGTATTTTCTGCCTGAGCTGTGTACATAATATTACGCAATTCTATCTCATCCATTGGCGCTGCAATCGTAACATTAGGAATGCATCTGAAATAAGCAATGTCGTAGGCTCCGTGATGTGTTGCCCCATCCTGACCAACCAATCCTGCCCTGTCGAGACAGAAAACCACATGCAAATTCTGAAGTGCCACATCGTGCAATGCCTGATCAAAAGCCCTCTGCATAAAAGAAGAATAAATATTACAGAAAGGAATCATTCCTTTTGTAGCCAGTCCGGCAGAAAACGTTACAGCATGTTGCTCTGCAATACCTACGTCGAAAGCCCGTTCCGGCATTTTCTCAAATAAAAAATTCATAGAACAGCCTGAAGCCATTGCCGGAGTTATGCCAATGATTTTATCGTTTTTTTCTGCAAGTTCAACCAGCGTTTTTCCGAAAACATCCTGATAACGGGGGGGCTCAGATGCCTCATGTTTAATTGCTATCAATTCTCCGGTTTTCTTATCAAAATGACCGGGCGCATGGTAAATAGTCTGATTTTGTTCGGCCTGTTTTAAGCCTTTTCCTTTAACCGTTTTTATATGCAAAACTTTTGGACCGGTAATATTGCTAAGGTCTCGCAACACCTTTGTCAGCAACGCAACATCATGACCGTCAACAGGACCGAAATAGCGAATTCCGAGAGACTGAAAAAGGTTGCTGTTACGAAGAATGATGGTTTTTAAACCTGTATTGATTTTCTGCGCTATTGCCTGCGCGTTAGGTCCCAGACGGTTAACTTTTCCAAGCAGACGCCATACATCGTCTTTAACTTTATTGTAGGTTTTTGAAGTGGAAATATCGAGTAAATATTCGCTTAACGCGCCTGTATTCGGGTCTATTGCCATGTTGTTATCATTAAGAATAACAAGAATATTTGCTTTAGAAGCGGCAACATTGTTTAATCCTTCAAAAGCCATACCCCCTGTCATAGAGCCATCTCCTATTACGGCAATAACATTTCTTTTTTCTTTATTGAATTTAGAGGCAATGGCAATTCCAAGCGCAGCAGAAACAGAAGTAGAGGAATGTCCCACTCCGAAAGAATCGTGTTCACTTTCTTTCATGTTTGGAAACCCGCTTATGCCTCCACGTTTACGATTTGTATGAAATTCATCTTTTCTGCCTGTAAGAATTTTATGACCATAAGCCTGATGTCCCACATCCCAAACAATCTGATCCCAAGGAGTTGAAAACACGTAATGAAGCGCAACCGTAAGTTCAACCGTTCCGAGGCTTGCCCCAAGATGACCGGGGTTTGCAGAAACTTCATCAATAATAAAATGGCGTAACTCTTTACATAGGGCAACAAGCTGCTCTTCCGGAAGCTTTTTAAGATCTTTCGGCAAATGAATTTTTTCCAATAACGTTCCTTGCCTGCCAGCCATTTTATTCAAATAAATTACAAAAGTAATAAACTATTACTAAAAATAACAAAACGCGAATATGATAAAATACGTATTTTATAAAGATAATTTATTTTAAACAAAAGCTTCTATAAAACCAAAAGTCCCAATTCTTGTTCTATTTGCGGGCTTTGGAAAATATTCTTGTGAATATTGTGACTGTTTTAACCGTTTTTTCTGCGGTAATAAACTACTCTCAGTGGGGGGATTTTGTTTTTTAACGACGAAGCTCGTAAGCTTTGCCGAGCGGGGGAATGTTTGGTGCGTGGTTTTGTAAGGTGCAAACCAAGCATAATTTACGATATATTGTTTGGTAAGAATGTGAAAAAATGCTATTTTTGTCATACAAATAATGGTTGCTATTATAAAAAAATTATATCTGAAGTCAATGCCTTGTAAAATAAATAAAACATTTTTTCTCTGAAAAACTAAAACGCCAATCCGACCTTTGGCGGACTGGCGTTTTGTTTTTATTTGTGCTTATCGCACGGATTGCAAATCCGCGCTAACGAGGACAAATTTTATCAAAATGGGAATTGTTAGATAATAACAAATACCTTCGTATCGGCATCAATACATTCAGAATTTCATATATCTCAGGAAGATTATTGGGTTTACAATATGGAGATATGAATATTTTTTATGTTCCTGAATAGTGTTTGTTATCTAATTCCATTCAATTCATTTACCCAGTCTGTTCTTCGTGCTTTCCATTTTTCATCAACAGCCGTCCATTTAATATTTGACTCAAGTTCTGCAAGAAGTTTTGCCACTTGTCCGTTAGAGCTTGCTGTTTTGCATTCGTTTACCCATGCATTACGGCGGGCAGCCCAATTTTTCTCAACGGCTTCCCATTTCACATTTGACTCAAACTGTAAAAGTAATTGTGCGCTTTCCTGTGGAGTATTTTCAGCTTTACAATTTGTAACCCATTGATCCCTCACACCGCTCCATTTTGTATCTACTGCTTCCCATTTTGTGTGGCTTTCCAGTTCAAGAATATATGAAGAAACATTTTGCGCCTGAAGTGTTAAAACACCTATTAAAAAGAAAATAAGAATAAATAAATTTGTTTTCATAGAATTATGATTTTAAAGTTTCATAAAGTAAAGATATTAAAAATTCCTTAAAACAAAAAAGGTGCGAAAAATCCTCGCACCTTTTTTGATGACTTATTTTATCTGTTTTTTAAGGTGCTTGTCTACAAATTTTATCATAGATCTATAGAAATCAAAACGGTTTTCTTCATTATGGAAACCATGTCCTTCATTGTCTTTTACCATATACTCAACATCAATTCCTCTTTTCTTCAGGGCTTCTACCATCTGATCGGATTCTGCTTTATTTACACGCGGGTCATTCGCTCCCTGAGCAACAAAGAGAGGTACCTTAATTTTATCTGCATGAAAAACAGGTGAAGCTTCACGCATCAACAAACTGTCTTTTTTCGGATCGCCTACCATTTCATACATCATGTCAAGCAGTGGTTTCCAGTAAGGAGGAATGGTTTTCATAAAAGTAAATAAATTTGAAACGCCCACGTAGTCCACACCACAGGCATACAAATCTGGGGTAAACGTTAATCCTGCCAATGTTGCGTAACCTCCATAACTTGCGCCATAAATACACACTTTTTTAGAATCGGCAATTCCTTCCTTAATGAGCCATTCAACACCATCTGAAATATCGTTCTGCATATTTTTTCCCCATTGTTTGAAAGAAGCTTCCCAGAATTTTCGGCCATAACCTGTAGATCCCCTGAAATTAATCTGCAGTACAGCATAGCCTCTGCTTGCTAAAAATTGCACTTCCGGGTTGTAACCCCATGAGTCGCGGTGCCATGGACCTCCATGAACATTGATAATAACAGGAAGATTTTTTGCTTCCACGCCTTTTGGTAGCGTCAAATATCCGGGGATTTTTAATCCATCACGAGACTGGTATTCAACAGGCTTCATTTCTGCCATTTTTTCTTCTTTCAACCAGGGCGTAACTTCTGCAAGTTTTTCTACTTTATCTGTTGCTACATCATATAAATAATAAACTCCCTGCATTTTATCGCTGAATGTTGCAACAATATACTTATCCTCTTCTTTGGTCATATCTACAATGCCCACATCATATCCCGGAAATTTATCTTTGATTTTATTATAAAGTGTTTCAAACTCCTTGTCAAAAAAATGACGCTCTCTTTTCCATGAAGTATATACTGCAGAAATAATACATTTGCGCTTTTTAGAATACGCTACATTGCTCAGGTCATAATCCGGATTTTCATACAAAACTTTTACTTCTTTTCCTGTTTCAGGGTTGAATTCCACAGCCGCAGATTTATCGCGACCAAGATTTGAATTAGCAATAAGATTTTTGTTATCAAATGTGAAGAATTCAGGACTTACCTGCTCTTTGAATGATGTTACCAAAACAGGCTTAAATTCATCTTTTTCGGTTTTTCTGTATAACATAATCTGGTTGACTCCATCAGTAGCAATTGCAATGCGAAGTTTCCCATTATGATCGGTAAGCCAACCCTGAATATTACCCGGATTTTTAGCAATCATTACCGTGTCGCCGGTAACAATATTAAGCCTGTACGCATCAAAAGCCTGTGGATTTCTTTTATTAAGTCCAATAATTACTTCATCGGGAATTTCTTCCAAAGGATCAAGAATCTGCGTGCGTACTGAAGGAAAATCAGTTAATGCTTTCAGATTTTTGCCATCTGTATCTACGCCGAACAATTTGAAATTTTCATCACCTCCTGCATCTTTTAAAAATAAAATACGATTATTGTTCGCCCAAAAATAACCTGAAATATCACGTTCTTTTTCTGATGTGATTCTAACAGCTTCGGTTTTTCCGGTTTCACGAACAAAAATGTTCATTCTCTTTTCATACTCGGCAAGGTATGAAATGTATTTTCCATCCGGAGATATCTGAAATCCTGATTTTTCAGGGTTTTTGAAAAAATCTTCCAGGGGAATTTCATTTTTATTTCCCTCATCTGTCTTCTTCTCTCCCTGACAGGATGCAAAAATAATAGAAGCAAGAGCAAGAAGCATTAAAATCGAATTTTTTGGTTTCATATTCCTAAATTTTAAAATTTTATGCAAATATGATATTTTATACGATGTATGAAATAGTAATCGGTAACTTATTATAAAAAGCAGACGAAATTGATGAAAAAAGGCATGTATTCATTGATTTATGTTATATTATAAATTTTGAGTTTATTGTAAGAAAAAAAATCCCTTGCGAAAAAGGCAAAAATGATTAATTTTGAAAAAAAAAGAGATAAAATGACGCAAAATATTGACAATATATTATTTTGGAAAAACTCATTAGGTTTATTGCCGCTTAAACAATTTTCAGGCAATAGGCATCAAGATAAGTACATCCTACTTAATGGTATTAAAGGAAACTTATGTTTAGATATTGCTCCAAGTAATGATACAAAAGACTTTTATTTTTCTTCTGCTTGGTCAAGCAATATTAAAAATTTTGTTGTTGCAGAGAAAGAAAATGTTGTAGTTTACAATTGGAAAAGTAAGGGTGTAAAAAAATACTCTTCAAATCAAGTTATTAATAATCTTGTAAAATTTCATAACTATATAATTGATACATCACACAGAAGTGAAGATGATATAATCCCATTTGTAATAGGATTATTCAGGAGGCTAAGAAATTTATACAACGATAAATCAAATCCTCTTGATTCAATAAATCAGTTGTTTTTGTTGTTATCCTCGTTGGAAGAATCGCATTTAGAAAATTCAGTATGGGGCATAGATGATGATGTTAAACCACACCCAGAACTGATAAAATATATTGAGAAGTTTAAAAAAGGAGTTTCTGGAAATACTCCAGATATAGATTTAGTTTTTCGCCATTCATTAGGTTCTGTATTTCAAGAGGCTCAAAAAGAGGTTTTATTCTTTGATAAGCAAATGTCATTATTCTCATCAGGTACACTATCGGATATTTATCAAACTAGAAAGATTTTATATTCAAGTGTTCATCACACGCCTTCATATTTGGCTCGGTGCATAGTTGAAAACGTATTGAACGAAATAGATTTAATTAATAAAAAGTCATTAAAGATTTTAGACCCATCTTGTGGATCTTCTGAATTTCTTGTAGAAGTATTAAAGCAACTTACATCAAAAAACTACAACGGTAACGTAATTGTATGTGGATGGGATAACTCAGCAACTGCTATTAAAACGTCCAGATTTCTATTGTCGTATGAGAAAAGAATATGGAATAATAAAATGGATTTTTCGTTAAAACTTGTTTCAGATTCATTAATTGAAAAATGGGATAATGATTTCGATATAATTTTAATGAATCCTCCATTTGTGTCTTGGGAGCAATTAAATAAAGAATCACGAGATAATGTGAGTGTTTCATTAGACAGAGTATTTGATGGTAAACCAAATCAGGCAAGTGCTTTCTTTTATAAGGCAATCCATTCATTGAACCCCGATGGAGTAATTGGTACTGTTATACCTTCTTCCATTTTGATGCTAGATGCCTATAAAAAATTGCGAAATGAGATTCAAGATATTTCTTCAATAAAACTTGTTGGGAAACTTGGTAACTACGTTTTTGAAGATGCCTTAGTTGATGTAAGTATTTTCATTGCTAGTAAATCAAAAACAAATAATCCCCCTTTAGTTATTTGGACAAATAATGATAAAGGAATCGCTAGTGAGGCACTTAGTGATTATAGAAAAATGCGTTATTCAAATTCCCCGTCAGTGGAAAAAGATAATTACTCCATTTATTATCCAACATACAAATTAATTGATTCCTGGAAGCCAATATCTGCTAGTGAGAACATATTATTAAATAAATTAAATATTCTTATTAATACAGATAGATTGGTAAGGGTCGAGGATATTTTCAATGTTCAGCAAGGTATTAGAACTGGAAATAATCAAGTTTTTAAATTATCATTTTCGGAATTTGAAAAACTACCAAAAGAAGAAAAGAAATATTTCAAACCTGTAATAGATAATGAAAGTGTTAAAAACGGTATAATTTTAAAACAAAACTACGTTTGGTACCCTTACAATGAAGATGGTTTGACTATTAAAACCGAAGAAGAACTTGAAAAAAAGGTTTCTGTTTTTTATAATACTGTTTTGAAGAAATTTAAAACTGATTTATTAAAAAGACCAAGTATCGCAGAATGGTGGAGTTTAACACGTCCTCGTAATTGGCAGTTTAAACAAAAGAGCATTATTTGTTCTACGGAATTTGGAAAATCTGATTCGTTTGCCTTTGATTCAAAAAGTGAGTTTGTTATTGAGAGAGGAAATGGATGGCTTCCAAAAGGGAATAAAGATTTTAAAGATTTTAATGACAATTATTTTTATTTAGCAATTTTTACAAGTTCATTTTTTGATAAGATGCTTTCAATTTATTCGAAGCAATTAGCTGGTGGTAATTGGTTTGATTTGGGAAAAAAATTCACCAAAGAAATTCCAATACCAAAAATTTCCGACATTATTATTGAAAATGAAGAACCTTTTATCTTAACTAGAGAATCAACTATTTATAAAAAAATGGTTCAATTTGGAAAGGATATTTCTATTGGTGAATTTTACAATAGTAACGATAGAGATAATTTAATTAAAGAATTTCTTTATCCAATTCTTTAATTTTTCTTATGAATAAAACAGTTGAAGATATTAAAAATGCGTGTTCTGATTTATTTGATAGAAAATTAGTTTTTTCTTCATTAAACAAAGAAATTAATCGTGTATTCGTTATTTCAGGAGACGATTTAAGTCCTGCATTAAATAATCACAATGGAGCATTTGAACCTATAAATACTCTAAAATGGTTCAATAATTTTTGGATTTATATTGAAATAAAATTTAAACCTATAGCAATTGAGTCAAAATTTCAAAAAGGATTTGATAAAAAAGAATATTTTAAACAATTGAGTGATATTTTTTTAAAGATTAATAATGAATACTTTAATGTCATAATCTCAATTTCAATATTTCAAGGCGGATATCAAGAAAAAGAAAAAAAGCAATTATTCAGAGCTGAATGGGATAATTTTGATGATAATAAAATCCATCCTCAACCACATTGGCACATTTACCCCGAAGAAAACTTAATCTCTGCTGAAGATGATATTATTGATTTTGACATAAACGAAAATGATGATTTTTTAGATGATGCAAGTTTACAAAAGATAGATTTGAAAAGAATGCACTTTGCGATGAATGGACAATGGTCACAAAATGGGACTCAGATACATAGAATTAACGATTCGAAGGTTCTTGTGAATTGGCTTGCTGGGGCATTAGGACATATTAAAGAGCAACTAAGAGAAACAAAAACAACGAAACGCTAACAATATGTATGTATTTTATAAAACAATCCACTTACAATCAGATTATAATCAAATGATTTCCAAATTGATTTATCTCTTCCCTCAATCCACCATTTTGAAATCTAATTGTTTTTTATAAAGATTTGCGCGTAATACCGTAATTCTGATTTTACCTCCAAGCTGGTACTTTTGTTTTGTATGGCGACCAATGATGCAAAAATTATCTTCGTCAAAAAAGTAATAATCGTCTTTCATTTCGCGAAGGGGAATCATTCCCTCGCAATGAGACTCTGTAAGTTCAACATACAAGCCCCATTCCGTAACCCCCGAAATTACTCCTTCAAATTCCTGCCCGATTTTATCGCTCATGAATTCTACCTGCTTGTATTTAATGGAGGCGCGTTCTGCATCTGCTGCTTTTTGCTCCATTTCAGATGAATGTTTGCAATGTTTTTCAAGATTTTTTTCCGCTCCGGATGCTTGTTTTGCTAGCGCATCTGCCAGTAAACGATGTACCATCATATCGGGATATCTTCGGATAGGTGATGTAAAGTGTGTGTAATGCGAAAAAGCAAGTCCATAATGACCAACATTTTTCGTTGAATAAATTGCTTTTGCCATGGAGCGAATCGCAAGCGTTTCTATTACTCCCTGCTCATTTTTTCCTTTAACCTCCTCAAGCAATTCGTTGATGGAGCTTGCAATTGCTTTGCTGCTGGTGGTTTTAATTTTGTATCCGAAGCGTTTAATAAATTGTGAAAACTGATTGAGTTTGTCTTCATTTGGTTTGTCATGTATGCGATAAACACTGGCTTTGGTGGTCTCTCCTTTTTTCTTCTTACCTAAAAATTCGGCAACTTTTTTATTTGCAAGAAGCATAAATTCTTCAATAAGTTTATTAGAATCTTTAGCTTCCTTAAAAAACACACCTATTGGTTTTCCTTTATCATCGAGATTAAATTTAACTTCTGCTCTGTCGAAACCAATAGAGCCTGTTTTGAAACGCTCGTTTCGCAGATTTTTTGCAAGCCTGTCCAGCGTTTGAATTTCTTCCACAAAATCACCCTCTCCTGTCTCTATGATGTTTTGCGCTTCTTCGTAACTGTACCTTTTGTCTGAATGAATAATGGTGCGACCAAACCACTGTGTTTGAATCTGAGATTTTTCATTCAATTCAAAAACGGCTGAGAAACACAATTTATCTTCATTCGGGCGGAGCGAACAAATATAATTTGACAAACGTTCCGGCAGCATAGGAACAACCCTGTCCACAAGATAAACAGAGGTGGCGCGCTGTGAAGCGAGCTGCTCAAGAACAGTGTTGCGTCTAACATAATGCGTAACATCTGCAATGTGCACTCCAACTTCCCAGTTGCCGTTATCAAGTTTTTTCAGAGACAATGCATCATCAAAATCTTTTGCATCTGCGGGGTCAATCGTAATAGTCCATGTATTTCTGAAATCGCATCTTTTCGATATTTCTTCTGTAGTAATGCTATCTGATATTTCTTCTGCGGCATTGATCTCTTGTTCAGAAAAACGATAAGGCAAATCGAATTCTGCAAGAATCGCATGAATCTCTGCATTATTCTCACCGGCGCGCCCTAAAACCTCAATCACTTCGCCCGTAGGATTTTTCATTTCAATCGGCCATTCTGTAATACGCACAATAGCCTTGTAGCCTCCGTTTGCGCCGTTCAGATTTTTTTCAGGAATGAAAATATCATAGGGCAATTGCTTGTATTCCGGGACTAAAAAAGCATACGACTTTGACATCTGAATCGTCCCGACATAGGTCTTTTGCGAGCGTTCAATAATTTCAACGACTTCTCCAAAAATATCTGAACCTTTTCGTGAAGGACGGAACATTATTTTTACTTTGTCGCCTTTCAGTGCGTGATTCAGGGATTCGTGTAGAATAATCACAGGTTTGTCTGACTCTTCGGAATCAACAAAAGCAGCTCCTTTATCATTCATTTCAATAATACCTGTAATCGTTCCTGATTTTTGTGCGTAACGAAATTTTCCGGTATAAACTTCGTCAAGAAAACCTTCTTCAATCAATTCATAACAAATTGTTGAAACAAGATTTTTTATTGAAGCCTGCGTAATCTCAAAAGCAGATGAAATCTGTTTATAATTGAAGCTCTGTGCAGGACTGCTAAGGAACAATCCTTTGATTCCTTCTTTTAAAACTTTTTTATTGAAATTTATTTCTGAATCTTTTTTCTTTTTCGACATAATTTATTTTTTAAGCAATGGGCATAACCAAACTAAAGTTGAATTTAAAAATACATGTAATTGAAGGTTGAAGACTATACTATTCTTTTGTTTTTTCAATTTCAATCACTTTTCCAATTTCAGAAAGGTTTTGTTGTAAATATTTTTTCGTTATCTCCCAAATCATACCGTAATCAATTCCAAAATATTCATGTGAAATGAGATTTCTCAAGCTGTACATTTTTTCCAGGGAACATCTGGATACTTATTTTTGATATCATTTGGGATTTTCTTTGATGCTTCTCCTATAATCTCAAAATTTCTTATCACACCATCAAAAATTAAAGTATTGGTAAAGATTTCTGCAAAACTTATATCATGCATATATTGCTGAATCCTGATAAGAGAGTGTATCATATCTATACTTTCAATGGCACTGTAGATTTTATCGTAATACTATACTTTCTAGTTCAGATAAAGAAAATTTATATTGTACAGAAATTTCTTTTTCATTTGTAATTGGCTTAATTTGTTCAAGTTTATTTATAATTATTTTTATTATTTCATTAATTCGTGGAGTACTAGCATTTAAACTAATTAGCTCATAAACTAAATCTTTCATGTAATCGGCTTTTCTCGCTTGATATTGTTGAGACATAATATCATCACTCATATTATTATGTGTCATAATCATATTGTCAACTTGTCTTAACTGATCAAGTAAATTTGATATTTTATTATTGTAATTTTTCATAATTACATTCAAGTTTAATAAATCCTTTATTGTACTGCTTCCCTTGTTTATTTGGTCTTGTCTTTAGAAATTGATGTAGCCAGTATAATCTATCCGTTTCATATGCAAAATTGTATTTATGGTCAGATGGATAAACTTTCACAATATATGCGTCTACGTTAAAATTTGACTTGGAATTTGGATAAATTAATGATTTTATATCGTGTCCAACTTTTTCAATAGCTCTATAGTCTATAAATGAAACAAGATCAATATCCTTGGGCTTTAATTCCTTAGTTACAAAACTACCATTTATCCATTGAACAAAAGATATTTTTAAAAGATTACTTAACTCTCTTACATATTTTTTGTAATAATCGAACAATTGATTTCTATAGTCTTTATGTTTCATTTCAGAAATAAAATATTTTTCGAATAATTGAGAATCAATCTCTACAATATCATAAGGAACTATATTTCCGTGTAAATCAAATTCAATCATTTTAATAAAAATAAATACACTACGAATTTAATAATAATTCTCGTAATAATTAATATCACGGGCGTTTTTTATAGTTCCCAACTTCTAACTAAAAATATATATTTTCGTTCAATTGGTGTTATACAAATATCGCATTAGCTATTATAGAATTTCTCAATTGTTCTTTGAGAGCTTTGTCGGTTTGAATTATTCGTCTATATTAATATCAAATACACTATTACCATTCATGTTTTCTCAATCGGGCGAAACCCTTGAGGTCTCATCGCGCCTTTCCAATGGAGACCTCAAGGGGTTTCCATAAGCGCAATTTATGACCAGACATGTTATATCAACAACACATTACTGCAAATTTAATATTTTATCTTGATATCCTCTGAAAAGAATTATTTCTTCTTCGCCTCTTCTTCTGAAAGCCATTTAGCATCGCGTAAAATCATTTCTTCAATACTGATTTTTTTTTCTTCTGCTTTTTTTCGTATAGTCTCCATCCATGCAGGGTCTGATTTGATGCGCTGAATATTTTTATTAATGCTTACCGTGTCTTTGCTCTTACCATAAATTTCATACGCTTTATCAATAAACCCATAACCCACATTTGCAGTACCGGCATCGGTTGTGAGTAAAATGATAAAATCATTTTTTTCTACTTCGGAACGGAAATCAATTTCATTCACGGTTTGCTGCTGTTTCTGCCTGTTTGAATAAATTTCATGGTTGTAATACCAGAAATCCTGATTTGCAAAAACATTTTCTATTATTCCTGCATTTTGTAAGTTCCAGTAATAGCTGTCGCCCACAATAAGAACTTTGGGTTTTACTTTTCCATCAGTATTAAAACTAATTTTCGGATACGCAAGTGGCGGAAAAGGTATATCCCATAAAAGATTCATCAAATCGCCAAGATCATTATCAGGGTCTCTTGGATTTTCTGAAACTTCATTTTCGCTCCACTCAATTTGTGGCAATTTTATTTCACGTAGATTTTCCATATATTTTATGAGTGTATCGGCGCAAAATGTCATGCCATAATAACTCCAGTGAATGCCTGTTTTCGGTATCAGCGGGTATTGCCCGTTTTGCTTCATGGAAAGTAAATAGCCGGCTAAATCTATAACATTAATTCCGGCATCATAGGATCGTTTTAAAATCCAGTCATAATTCATGGAAATTTTTTTACTTTGATCGAATCGGGCTGGTATATACTCGGGATAAAATGAGGCTTTTCCCGGCAATAAAGCTACAACAAGATCAATATTTTTTTCTTTCAAGACTTTCTGTACTTCTTTTATCTTTCGTACCTTGTCTGAAATAGCAGCCTCTCCCACAAAGTCATTTCCAAGATAAGCATCTATGTAATTTTTCTCATACAGGTATCCTTCTTTTCCAACAATTACTTTATCTGCATTCGACAAATTGAAAAACGAATAATCTATCTGATTTTTTATTCTTACAAGAATATTTCTTAAGCCAAGATTATGCTCTATATATTTTTCATAATTTACCTGATAATTCCCATCAAACCATTCTTTGATTTTAAATTCCGGTTTTGTTGTTATAGAATAGACACCGGCAAGAGGTCTGAAATCTATGAATTCCATATTTTCATATAAAAAAGGGATACAAATAAGACAAAGTAAAAAAGAAAACAATATCTGTTTTTGTCCTTTTTTTTGATATTTACAGATACTTTTCTGCCGAGATTCATTACCCTCACTCACTGAATTTTTTTTATTCCTAAAATTTATTTGAAATGGAATAAACGAAGAAACCTGTTTAATTATATGAAAAAAATTACCTCCCATTCATTTTCTCTTTTGCCATAAAATATGCTTCATTCAATAAAACCGTTCCAACAGGTTGATTTAGTTCAGCAGCTTTACGTGCGATCAACAAACACCAGTTTTTATCCCGCGCTATTATATCAATAAACAGTTCTGTCAACTGCAATCCTGTCAGATAATCTTCTCCAAGTTTATATTCGAAATCAAAAGGGAACATAAAAAGAGTCGCTTCTGTTGCCATTAATATAATAAGATCATTTCTTTCAATTTCTGTTTTTACATTTATATTGCTTACGGAATTTATTTTACTCCCATTTTTATAAATATCTTTAAAATAAAACCAAAATTGATTCTCCGGAAAAATATTAGCCTCAATATTATTATCTATGAATCCCCACCAGTAGCTATCAGAAATGACAATGCTTTTCAATATTTTTTTGTCTGTTTTATTAAAAACAAATTCGGGGTAAGGAAGGTTTCCTTCCTTGATATTAAATTGAAGATTTAACAATTTAGAAATATCGTTATCGCTGTATTTTGCATCTTTAGAATAATTTATTTTGTTCCAGCTTAAGTCGGGCAGGTCAATTCCTTTTAATTTTTCAATATATTTAATAAGGCTGTCAGCAGCAAGACCAACAGCGTAAGATGTCCAATGAGCACCATTTTTGGGGTATATTTTAATGGAACAGGAATCTTTTATTTTTTTAAAGAAACTATTAAAATCAATAGTGTTTATATTTAATTCTTTTGCTTTTTGCGACATGTAGGAAAAGTTAGATGTATCCTTTTTAAATCTCAAATAGTTGTCAGGAATATATTCAGGATAAAAACTGGCTTTTCCCGGCGCAAAAATTACAACTAAATCAATATTTTTTTTCTTCAATTCATTTTGCAAAAATTTAATTCTGAATAATTTTTTATCAATAATTTTTTCTCCAAGAAAATTTGAGCCATTATAATCTTCAATATATGATTTAATAAATAAATTATTTTGTTTTCCGATTACAACTCCGGGAGCTGCTGTTGTATTAAACAAGCTATAATCCAATTGATTTTTTATTCTTACAAAAAAGGGTCTGAGAACATTGGAATTATTAAGATACTCTTCGTATTCAGACTGAAATGCGTTTTGAAACCAAGCGTCAAAATTATTCTTTGGTTTAGTAAAAACAGAATCAACTCCTTCAAGAAATTTTGGTTTAATTATAGGCGTTTTGTCGTAAATAAGGGGAGTCCATAATAATAATTGCAGAAAAATAAACAGATAATATTTTTTTATATTGTCAATCACTAAAACCTGAAATAAATAAATGGATTAAAGCCCATGGATGTTATTGATCCGATACAAATTATTAAAAGAAGAGCTGACAATACAGTCATTGTGTAATACCTTTTCATGGTGTAATTGTTCCAAAACACTGCATTTTCTAATTTCTCTCCGAATTTTGTTGCGCGAATAAAAGAGAAAAAAGCTGCAATAATAAGAATTGTGATAAAGCGGGTGTCAAAATATATTTCTGTCGGTCTGAAATCAAAAGAAAACATTTTTTTCACATAGGTGACAGCCTGCGTCATGCTTTCTGCACGGAACAGAACCCAACCTACCAGTGTTATCAGAAATGTAATTGCAATGCTTGGATATTTTCCGATTTTATCAAAAATTTTCAACAAAAATAATCTGTCCATTATTAAAAATACACCGTGAAAAATCCCCCATACAACAAAATTCCATGCGGCTCCGTGCCATAAACCCGAAACAGCAAAAACAAGCCAGAGATTGAAGTACATACGTTTAACGCTGACCTTGCTCCCGCCCAGCGGAATATAGAGATAATCACGCATCCAGCGACCCAGAGTCATGTGCCAGCGTTTCCAGAATTCAGTAATACTTTGTGAAATATAGGGATTGTTAAAATTTTCAGGAAACACGAAACCCATCATTTTAGCCATTCCGATAGCCATATCCGAGTAGCCAGAAAAATCAAAATATATCTGGAATGCATAGGCAAGTATGCCCACCCAGGCAAGAGAAGTTGTTAAATCTGCGCCTGATAAAGCAAAAATCTTATCTGCCTCTGCGCCTAAAACATTCGCAATTAAAACTTTTTTTGACAGCCCGATAATAAAACGAAAAAAACCGGTAAGCTTATAATCTATCGTGTCATGTTTATCGCGGTTTACTAGCTGTTCGGCAATTTCTCCATATCTGACAATAGGTCCTGCAATGAGCTGCGGAAAAAATAAAATATACAGGCAGAGGTCTGTTACCTTTGTTAGTGGAGGATGCTTGCCCCTGAACACATCAATACTGTATGTAAATTTTTGAAATGTAAAAAAAGAAATCCCTACAGGAAGCGCAATTTTAGCAAAAGATATACTCCCGACTCCTGTATGATTTAGAAGAACATTTAGATTATCAACAAAAAAGTTTGCATATTTAAAATAGGCTAACAGTCCTAGGTTTAAGACTACAGATAAGACCAGATAAATTCTTTTTAATTTACCTTCGGAATTGTACATCCACTGAACCAGATAAAAATCGGCAATGATTGACCCAAGTACAACAAAAATAAATATCGGCGCTCCCCATGCGTAAAAAAAGATACTTGCTGCCAGCGCTACATAATTTCTATACTTTTTGTCTGTGAGAAAATAAACCAGAAGAACAAAAGGAAGAAAATATAATAAAAAAAGACTGCTGCTAAAAACCATTTTTTTTGATAAAATATGTTGTTAAAAGATTAAAATCGTGTATCAATAAATCAATTTTTTGCCACAAATCGCCGCGGCGATTCACAAATTTACACAGATTCTATTTATTAAAATAACGATTTAGAATATTTAAAAATCCATGAAATATATGGCTATCAATTTTTCGGTGTAAACTGAATCTTGAGTCTCCTTCGAAAAGTATTTTTGACACGAATTTCACGAATTATTATTACTAAATATACCTGATAATTAATTTTTAAATTAGTGTAATTGGTGTCATATTTTTTAAAACGGGTTTTCGGAGTGGACTGAATCTTATAATTTTATACTCTCTGCCTGCTTGACGCAGACTGGCAGGCTACTCTTAATCCTACTCCTTAATCCTACTCCTTAATCCAAACAATAAAATAAGAATAACTCCAATTCATCTGAATTCAAACACACAAATATAAATATTATCTGCCAAATCAACCTGAAACAATCAATTTTTATAAGAATATTCCTGCCTTAGGTATTGAAATTAAAAAAAAATAGTATTTTTGAGTATCAAAATTTATTAAAATTTCTCTATGGAACCTTTACTGATTGAAAAAACAGATGATACTCCGGGTATTCACTTTGATCCGGCACAAAATATATTCCAAATAGCAGGAAAATCAATGCCCGAGAATCCTGTTAAATTTTATTCCAAAGTTTTTGAATGGCTGAATACATTTTCGTCTGAAGTTGATTCGGGAACATCTATTTTATTAAATGTACGTTTTGATTATTTTAACACGGCATCTTCTAAACTATTTCTTGACCTGTTAGATCTTTTTGCAGAGCTTGTAGAAGCTGGTGCTACAGTGAAAGTATTATGGAATTATCGTAAGGGAGACGATGACATGAAAGATGCAGGGGAAGAATATGCGGAAATGGTTGAAATACCTTTTGAGTATAAAGAAAATTAAAGCTGATGAGCAACAATAAAGAACACTTTTCTAAAAGAAGTACATTATTTATTTTCCTTGCTGCAATTTTTTTGTCAACAGCTATTATTGCAGAATTAATAGGGAACAAAATTTTTTCTCTTGAAGAATTATTAGGAATTGCGCCTGTTAATTTATTTGGAAGTGTGAATCTCAATTTTAGTGCGGGCGTTATTCCATGGCCTATTGTTTTTGTAATGACAGATATCATTAATGAATTTTATGGAAGAAAAGGTGTCCGCAGAATAACATTTTTGACAATTTTTTTTATTGCTTATGTTTTTATTATTTTACTGATAGCAACAAACCTTCCCCCTGCAACAGATCTATATAAAAACAACGATGCTTTCGTGACTGTTTTCAGTCAGGGAATGACAATGATTATTGCTTCTTTGATAGCTTTTCTTGTTGGGCAACTTCTTGACTCGTATGTTTTTTATTTACTGAAAAAAAAATGGTCTAGCTCTAAAAGTATTTGGTTAAGGGCAATGGGCTCCAACCTTTTTTCTCAATTAGTAGATAGCTTTATTGTTTTAATTATTGCTTTTTATTTTACAGGGCAGATGGGATTTTATCAAGTTATTACTCTCGGTCTTGTTGCTTATGCGTATAAATTTTTTATGTCTTTCGCCTTACTCCCCGTGATTTATTTTGCTCATTTTGCTATTGGAAAATATCTTGGCAAAGAAGTGTCTGAGCAAATGGTTATGGAAGATATTAAGAAAAAATAATTCTAATCTCATAAATTTTTTCCATTCTTCATGAAGCAAGCCCTTTATAAGACATTTCATATTGCAGAGGGCGAGGGGTACGGAGTATTTTTACTGATTCTTCAATCTTTTTTTCTCGGAGTTTTTTATGGATCGTTGGATATCTCTGCGTCGGCTCTTTTTTTAAAAGCATTTCCTGCATCCATGCTTCCGAAAGCGTTTGTAATTTCCGGTATCGCAGGTATTGTTCTAACTGCAGTTTATACGCGACTTCAAAACAGAATTGCTTTTTCGAAACTTGCCGTAATAAATCTTTTATCAATTACTCTGATAATTGCGATTCTCAGAATAGCTTATTATTTCACTTCTTCCCAATGGCTTCCATTTTTAATACTTGTTATGATGGGCCCTTTAAACATTATTGCTTTATTAGGTTTCTGGGGCATAGCCGGTCGTGTTTTTACATTAAGGCAAGGCAAAAGATTATTCGGACTTATTGACTCAGGGCAGGTCTTTGGCGTTATCATCAGCAGTTATACAATTCCTCTTATCCTGTTTTTTGGGTTTTCAACTATTGATCTTCTTTATTTATGTTCAGGCAGTATTATTGCAGCACTTACACTACAATTTATTATATCCCGTAAATTAAAAATTGATTCAACAGAAGAGGTATCTTCTAATGATAAAAAATCTATTCTCTCCATAAAAGACATGGTTAAAAACAAATTCATTCTTTATATGTCTGTTTTTGTTACCTTATCTATGATTTGCGCATTTTTTATTTATTATTCCTTTCTTGCAGTTACCAATACCAAATATCCTGATGCAGAAGAACTGGCAAAATTTCTTGGTTTGTTTACAGGGACACTGATGGTTTTTAGTTTTTTCTTCAAAACTTTTATTTACAGTAAAATAATGCAAACCTACAATCTGCGCATCAGCCTTCTGATTCTTCCAATACTTTTACTGTTGCTTTCCATGATGGCTGTAGTAGTAGGTTTTGCTTTTGGATACACGGCTGAATCTGCCGGATTCCTGCTTTTTTTTATGCTAATCTCATTAAGCCGCCTATTCTCAAGATCGCTAAAAGAATCGCTTGAAGCACCTTCTTTTAAAATACTGTATCTAACCTTAGATCATTCTGTCCGCTATGATGTTCAGGCAAGAATTGACGGCGTAGTAAATGAATTTGCAGCTTTGTTTTCAGGTATTATTTTAGCAGGATTGGGTATATTCTCTTTTATCGGCTCAATACATTATGTAGCGATTCTTATTGCCCTGCTTATTATCTGGGTTTTTGTTACAATAAGACTTTATAGTGAATATAAGCGCTCTCTAATCTCCTCAATGAAATATAATAAAATTACCAACAATGATATTCCGGTAAAAAGGGATAATACAATTGACGATTATATGTCCTCTTCAAACCCTGAGACTGTTCTTCTTGCAATGGAAATTTTACAAATAAAAAATCCTTTGAGTTATGATATAATTATTGACAATTTGCTTCAAAGTCCCCATCCTGATATTAGAATAATGGCATTAAAAATTATTCTCGAAAAAGAGCTGATTCAATTTTCAGGCAAAATTTCAAAATTCATTAAAAACGAACAAGATACCAATGCCCTTTCTTTAGCAGAAGAGACAAGAGATGCTCTTGCTGATAAAAAAATTGTTGCGCATTCAAAAGAACAGTTAATAAGTCTTATTCAATCTAAAAAAGAACGCGACAGAATTTTTGCCATAAAAATTATTGAAATTTCGGATGATGATATATTTTATTCTCTATTAATTGCTCTTTTGAGAGATCATAATTATTATGTAAGAATAGAAGCAATAAAAGCCTGCGCAAACATAAGACTTTTTGAGGCATGTTCTTTTCTTATAGATTGTTTATCTGATACGACATATTCGATCCAAGCTTCAGAAGCTTTAATTAAGATAGGGCATGAAACGATTGAGCCTCTGGAAATTTATTTTTATAAATCAGATTTGGACATTAATATTCAAAGGAAAATTATACATATTTTCGGAAAAATAGGAAATGAAAAAGCAATCGGATATTTAATACAAAAATTAAATTATCCGGTTCGCGAAATAGCTAAAGCTTCTCTGAATGAACTTTCAAAACACCGTATTCGATTTATTGAAGATTATACTTTTTATATCAGACATGCTATTGATCTTACTATTTCAGTAATCAGCTGGAATCTGAATGTTTTGGATAACATGAAAACAGTAATGGTTTCAGAAGATTTAAAAAAATCATTAAATGATGAGATACTAGAGAACTATCAACTATTGTTCAAACTTCTTGCAATTATTTATGATGAAGACATGATCGCGACAGTTAAGGACAATATTGAAAACGGTTCGAACGAAGGGATAAGCTATTCGTTGGAACTTTTAGATTTATATGTTGCTGACGATCTTAAGCCGGTATTGTTCCCATTATTTGATAGTACAAACATTTCGGAAAAAGTTAAAAAGCTTCAGGACTTTTATGCTTTTGAACGTTATAATGCTCCTGAATTGCTTTATGCAATTGTGCAGCGCGATTGTAATTTTATATCAAGATGGACAAAGACACTGGCGATTTACAATCTTCTTGAATACCCGGAATACCCTGTCAAAAATGACCTGCTGGCGCACATGTTCAATAACGATAGGCTTTTGTTTGAATCAGCAGGTTATGTTATCCGCACTCTGAATATAGATGCTTATAAAAATGTATCCAAAAGGTTAGAATACAGATTAAGCAATGAGCTGGATTACATTATAAATGCTTCACAGGAAAAAAAATTTCTTCTGATGATTGAAATTATCCGTTATCTTAAGAAGTTATCTTACCTGAAAGACTACCCTGTTGATTTATTAATTGATATTGCAGAAAAAATTGAAGAAAAAACATTTAAAAGGAAACAGATTATTTTAGAAAAATCTGATAAAAATTCTACCGCTGTATTTTTTATTTTATCAGGAGAACTTGCCTTTGTTTCTGAGTCAATGAAAAAACTTGAGTTTTTAAAACATTCTGCTTTTACGCTGCATTATATTATACAATCAGATTCTCCCGACACTAAAATTGTTGCTACCAGAGATTGCGATATTTACTGTATAAGCAGAGATAATTATCAAATTCTTTTATCTGAAAATCCGCTGTTTTCCGAATTGATTTCCCGGCTCATTTTTATAAGGCAAAACATATAGTTCCTCTTATTCCCTGCCTGCTTGACGCAGTTTGCCTGCTCGACGCAGTCAGGCAGGCTACTCCTACTCCTGCTACCTTCCAATAATAAACTTCTTAATAATATGCTTATTTTCTTCAACATTCAGTTTTACATGATAAAAACCCGGAGAATAATTTGCAACATTTAAAGTGTAAACTTCGGAAAAAGCAGACATTGTCTTTTCTTCTATTAATTGTCCGAGAATATTATAAACCTGAATAGTATAGGGAGCGTCTGTTATTCTGTTAAAATACAAATTCATATTTGTAGAAGCAGGATTTGGCGCAATAATAAAATCAATGTTGTTATTATAAGCTTCTATGGGTGCAATAAATGTCCCCTGTGAAGTATCGGTTGTTGAAACCTGGTATACTTCTTTTGTAAGATTATCCTGTACGTAAACAACCACAATTACATTACTGTCTATAGCAGAATAAAAATTTGCCAAACTGCTTGAATACTGCAATGTGCGTACATCTCCGGTACTCCAGTTTTCGGAAATATTTGTACCCGCTGCATCAGGGAGCATTTTTCTTACAGTGTTTAAAAATTTAGTTTCTCCGTTTGTCCCAACCCCTGTACGATCCATAAATTTCTCTACGACTACAACATGAACTGTCAGATCTTTATCTGTAATATTTTCTAAAGCTGTTATTTCAGTCAGCACATTGATTGAACTTCCCGTAAAGCCTAAATCAATATCAACAGTAAATTTAGGGTCTGTAAGCCTTCTGTGACGCAATTTTGTTAAAAAAACATCATAAGGGTATAAGGTCAATGGAGAAATATACGATCTTAAATAATTACCATCCATTATTGTATATGGTACAACAGAAACACCATACATAAAAGATTGCGCCCCCGAACCTTGCGGATAGTCAAGATTCAATTGGTCTGCAACAGGGTATTCTGTGTGATATTGAATATCTACAATGTCTTTTTGATTTTGATTAACCCAGTCATTAAATTTTACATTTCCAGTTGCGCTTGAGACGTCATTTGCATTTGTAAAATGCTCAAACAGTACCATTCTTGGTCTTTCTCCAATCCATATATCGTCAAAGGCAAAACCATTATATATATTGCTGTTATTAGAGGCAAATGCTATTCTTAAGCGAACACTTGGTTCCCCTGCAAGAATGTCGAGATCATGTCTTGCGTCTGTCCATTGATTATATATCGAATCAGACCATCCGAAATTTCCCCCACCGGGATAGCTGTAATTAACAACATTATCATACCAGCTGATTCCTTCCTGAATTTCATTGACATCTTTTAATGTATACCATGTTGAATCATTGTCAAGTGAATATTGGAGTGCTGCTCCATCATAATATTTTTCTGTAGCGCAAAAGATTCTCATTTTTATCATAGGACGTTTTAGATCAGAAAAATTAAAGCAGGGACTGATAACATAAGATTGTTCTTCGTTTTGGTAGGCTGAATCAAGTTTGTAAGAAGTATACCATGCACTTGTCCCGGAATAGGGTGGAGGTAAATTACTACTCAACGCCTGACCATAACACCAACTGTCTTTATTATTTGAAGAACCGGATGACCATGCGCCGGAACTGACGTCAAAATTTTCAAAATATGGATATTGTACTATTTCAGGTCTTATTAAAGCTGTTTGTGTTATTGAATCAATACACGAATTCTTTGTGGTTATTACAAGTGTAATATCATACGCTCCCGTTTGTGAATATTCATGTGTGGGGTTTTGTAATGTACTGCTTTGATTATCGCCAAAAGTCCAATAATAAGAATCAATTGTATCACCAAATGAATTATTAATAAAAGCAACAAATCCTCCAAAACATTCGTTTTTCCAGGTAAATTGAGCGGTAGGAATCGAATCAAAATATACTACAGAATTTTTTGAATTCACACAGCCAAATTTTGAGGTCAGCGTTAATTCTATTGATTTATTACCGCCAGAAGTATATATATGTTGTGCTATACTGTCATTAGGAATAATAGTTTCATCTCCCATGTCCCATTGCCAGATTGAAACGGAATCAATAGTACTGATACCCTCAAATACAATCGGATTTGAAATACATTTATCCGAGGTTATTGTAAAATCAACATCAGGAAGTTTGTGAATAACAACCGTATCATTAACCGTTGTTATACACTGGCTGTTTGATGCGTTAAATACGAGTTGTACAGGAACATCTATATAACTTTGCGATGGCGTATTATTTAAAGTGTCAATAAAGGAAGAGGGTTGTAGATTATTTGTCTGAAAATTCATTATTTTCCAAAAGGATGTTCCGGATAAATACGGGGACATGGAATAACTTAAAAGCGATGAAGGACTGTTAATACAAAGCGAATGTTCCGGGTTAATTCCTTCTATGGTAATATCCGGTAAGCCGTAAATTTTTATAGGAGAAAACGTATTTACTGTACATCCGTTTGTATCTGTATATACAAGAAAAATTGTATCATTATATTGTCTTGTTGCACTGTCTAATAAATTTTCTATAGCTGGCGTTGATGGATTAATGATGCCTGCACCATCCCCGGTTGAAAATATTCCAACACCTGAAAACAGACCTCCGTTATATGGTATCGCATTATATGAGTAAATTCCGATAAGCGTATCAATAGGCGAATTTGTGCAATACTTCTGCTCATTTCCCTGAATACTTAATGTAGGTATCTGATGAACAAAAAGAGTGTCTTCCCAATTATTAACACAACCGGTTATTGGATTATGATATTGATAAGTAATAATATTATCTCCGATATTAATAGCAGAAGGATTAACAATTACGGTATCATTATTATAAGCAATAGTATTTATTTTTATATAATCAGTGATAACGTTGGGGTTGTTTCCATGCAGTTCAAAAGGGCTTGCATTTCTGCATATTTCATCAAGCGAGACAAAACTGTCTGTTGGCAGAGGATGAACAATAATAGGAAAGCTAACCATTTTTTTACAATTACTGGGGGCTGTGTATTCATAAAAAACAGTGTCTTGACCTATACCAACTGTATTAATATTAAAAGTTGCATTAAATGTATTTTCAGTGTTAAAACCCAAACCACTCCAAATTCCGGAGCCATTAGGCGGAAATTGATTAATGGCATTTGCCGTTATGCTTGCATTTGAATAACAATACGCAGTGTCCAATCCTATTAAATCTGGTACTCCAACGGAGTCAACTTTTACGTTCATCAATATTTCCAATATTGCGGCATTGTAAATATATTTAAATGTTATAGTATGCGTTCCGGGACCTGCAAGTGTAGGATTAAATACGCCATGTTTATTCCCTAAATCCTGAACATAAGCAGTATTCACAAACCATCCGGTATCATTAACATTTGGTGATGGAATGCCCCAAATATGAATATTTGTATCCCCAAAACAATAAAAGACAGTATCTGTAATTCCTGTTATCTGTCCTAATACATTTATTACGTGAACCGTGTCTGTAAAAGAAATAATACATCCGGTAGGATGGGTATAAGTATATGTTATTGGCCAATTACCTACTCCTGCTATATTTGGACGAAATGTATTATTATACTGCATAACCCCTGCTCCGGAAAATATACCCCCGGCAGGATTACCAATAAGTTGAACGCTGGTTGTGTCATCTGAACTAAATGTGTAAGTTGTTAAAGGGGTTATTGATACTACCGAATCAACTGGAGGAACTATGGTAAAAGTATTTGTAGTAAAACATCCTTTTGAATCTGTAACAGAAACAGAATATGCTCCAGAAGGCAAACTGTCTGCGCTTTGTGTTGTTTGATAGAAAGAATCATCCCATATATATTGATATGGACTCATTCCATTTATTTCTGTAATAGTTAAGATTGCGTCAGTATCATAACTGCATTTTAAAGCCTGTGCTAATGCTATTGTGATATTAAATTGCGGAGGATTAACTATAGAGCCACTGATAATTATTGTGCAGCCATTGTTATCAGTAACGGTACAAAAATATACTCCAAATGATAAGTTGAAACATGTCGCTGTTGTTTGTGAATCTGCATCGCTCCATAAATAATTATAAGTAGGCGTTCCCCCATTAACAACTATTGATGCTGTTCCATCTGAAGAATCATGACAACTTATTTCTGTTGTTGTTATGTATGCTGTCAAAGCAGTAGGTTCGTTAATGGTATACGCTGCATTCAAAGTAATTACACAACCTATATTATTTGCATCTCTTATGCGAACATCGTACGTGGATGCGGATAGTAAAGTGTAGCTCCCCGTGCCTTCCCAGCTTGTTCCTCCATTTATCGTATACTCATAAGCACCACTGCCACCACTTGGTGAACTGATGCTTATACTTCCATCGGATGTACCGTTACAGCTTGCATTGGTCTTGTTTAAAATGGCTGATAATTCTACAGGTTCTGATATAAAAAGCGCGCTGTTTAATTGAATGGAACAACTTGTTGCATTGGCATCACGAATATAAATATCGTAAGTTCCTGTTGTTAGTGTGTTGAACACGTCTGATGCCTGCCAGCCTGCGCCGCCGTTGATGCTGTACTCATAGTTTCCACTTCCGCCTGTGGGGATGGTTAAACTTATCGCTCCATTGTTGTTTCCATAGCATACGCTTACATCTGTGGTATTTATCGTTGCGTTTAGGATATTGGGCTGCGTAAGTTGCAACGCATTGTTCAACGTTAGCGTGCAGCTTGTATTTACGGCATCTCTGAATACTACATTGTAATATCCGGCTGATAAATTGCTGAATGTTCCTGTTCCCTGCCAGCTTGTACCGCCGTTATTACTGTATTCATAACTACCACTGCCGCCTGTGGGAACGGTTATGTTTATCTCTCCTTCCGGTGTGTTGTAGCAAATAAGATTTGTACTGCTCAATGTTGCATTCAGTGCTGTTGGCTGTGTCAGCGTCAGTGCGCCGTTTAAAGTTACCACGCATGTAGGCGCATTGGCATCACGCATTTTTACATTATACGTACCTGCAACTAAGCCTGTAAATAAATTCCCACTTTGCCATATAGTGCCTCCATTTATTGTGTATTCATAAAAGCTGCTTCCTCCTGTCGAACCTGTGATTTCTATTGATGCGTTTGCATTACCGTTACAGGCTGTTACATTTATCGGATTTACTGCTGCAGTTAATAAGTCCGGCTGTGTAATGGTATACGCTGCATTCAAAGTAATTACACAACCTATATTATTTGCATCTCTTATGCGAACATCGTACGTGGATGCGGATAGTAAAGTGTAGCTCCCCGTGCCTTCCCAGCTTGTTCCTCCATTTATCGTATACTCATAAGCACCACTGCCACCACTTGGTGAACTGATGCTTATACTTCCATCGGATGTACCGTTACAGCTTGCATTGGTCTTGTTTAAAATGGCACTCAACAAGCTTGGTTCATCTAATGTTTTTGCTAAAGTAAAATCGCATCCATTAACATCTGTTATAGTAACAGTATAAATATCTGCAACAAGATTTGAAGCAACCGATGTATTTTGGCTAAGACCATCATCCCACAAATAAGAATACGGAGCTGTTCCCCAGCTCCCAGATGCAGTAAGAGTGCCATCAGATGCCCCGTTACAGGAAATGGAATTTGAAATAGAAATAAGCCCGTTAATTTTTCCTTGCCAATTCATTTCAAAACCAGTAAAATTATTTGATCCATTAGAATGCCAAACAATATGCAGGGAAGATCCTGTAGAAGTAATAATTGCAGGAGGAGGAATCGTGTTACAATAAGTTCCGATAATGGGAGACAAAGCATCCGGGCCGTCATAAATAATTAAATAATCGAGATTACATGCAACGTCTGCTTCAACATCAAAAGAAATAAATTCAAGAACTACTTTTTGGGCGTTAGCAGGGCTTATTGTTACAGAATAATCTTCATTATCTAAATAATTACCTGCATTGTCGTCTGAATCAGTTAATGTGCCGGTACAACCAGTCAGCGTACCACCATCAACTGTGCTGATTTTTGTCTGTGAAAATCCAGCGTTCAGAAATAAAAAAAATAATATGGAAAATAAATAACTTCTCATTTTAGTCGTCTAAAGTGTTATGAAAAAAATAAAAATATGAATTATTTTTGTCCTCCGTTTTTATTCGTTTTTATCAAAGTCATCATTTTATATGCATTTTGACCGGCAATTATGCAGCCATCATCATTAGTCTGAAATACACAATAAGCCATTTCATCAAGTTGTTTTTCCCCAAAATAGCTGGTAAAAATAGTTGAACCGTCTGAATTTAATTTTAAAAGAAAAATATCTTTATTTGTGTTTTTACCAGTTGTTCCTGTTACAAAATATGTATTATCTTTAGTGGGAAAAACAGCTTTGCTTTCAGTGAACGAAGCTTTTTCTGTTTTTATTTCCCATTCTGTATTACGAATACTACTGGGTTTAAGTTTCACAATATAAGCTTCAGATGTTCCGGCTTCAGCACCCAATGTACCGCAGAAAATATATCCTCCATCACCTGTTTGCTGAATTGTTTCTCCGAAATCGTTTTCTGAACCTCCGTAAGTTTTCATATCATTCTGAAATCCTAAATTATTCGTTTCAACTATAATAATATTTGATTTTTCTTTTCCTGTTTCAGTAAATGATTCTGTTGTCCCGATTATAACATACCCTCCATCTGACTTAGCTAAAATAAAATTACCAATATCATCTTCTGGGCCTCCGCGTGAATTTTTCCATATTACATTTCCTTCAGAATTAATTTTCAGAATTAAAATATCCTTTTTCCCTTGTACGTTAAGATTTGCTGTATTTGCAGAGGTCGTTAAGCCTGTTATAATATAACAATTATCCGTTGTTGCTTTAATGCAATTACCCTCTTCATTATTCGTTGTTCCGATTATTTTTGGGGATGACCAGATCAATATGCCGGAAGCATCTGTTTTAATAACATAAACATCTGTATGAACGAATGCTCCGTTTTTTGATGTGCTATATCCTGTGATAACAATAGTACCATCTGTATTAATAACAAAACTTTTGCCTTCATCATTCAAACTATCGCCATAAAGCCGACTCCATTCTTCATTTCCAAATTTATCGGTTTTAATAAGAGTTACATCTAATCCTTTCCCGGGAACAGAAACAGATCCGAGCAACAAATAACCTCCGTCTGATGTTTGTTTAACATCATAAGCATTGTTTATACCGGAAGAGCCAAAAAATTTAGTAAAAAAAACAGATTGAGAATCTCCGGGTTGGCTTTTTTTACACGAAAAAAAGAACAGAATAACAAGAGTTATAATGCCCAAATGAGAATACAATAATATTTTTTCGCGAGTCAATTTCATTTAACTTTCATGGGGTTGTAATTAACAAACGTATAACCGACAGAAATGGAAAAAATATTCATTCTGAAGTCGTCATCAATATAATAATATTTATAAACCAATTCATTGTTTGAATATCTGTTTTTTATTCGAACCTGATTAAATAATCCCAAATTATATCTAAAATCAATAAATAAATATCCCTTTTTGATTTTATATTTTAGCCCTGCTCCTGTTACAAGCCATAGGTTGAAGGGATTTCGACCATCAGTCATATTTATCTCAGACCCCTTTACATCAACGGCAGAATTATCTGTGAAATTTCTAATCAATCTGGCATTTGACATAAAAAGGAAAGCAGGATTTAATCCGCCCCGTAAATAAGGTTTTATTTTTTTATATGGATATTCATACGTAACACTAACAGGAGCACTTAATCTTATATTTGTTTCGGAACACTCAACCTTAACAAAATTGAAAAAATATCGCTCATTGTATAATTTATTTTGTTCTATCTGCATATCAAAATTCAAGTCAAAATTTCTGTATATAAAGCGACTATATTTCACTCCAAACTGAAACCCTGTTCCATATAAATTTTTAATAACTGCATTATTAAGGTTATGAACTCCAAAATGTTCTATTGTTTTTGCGATTGAAAAATTTGTACCGATATAAACACCATAAGCAGAAACCGGCGCTGCAAAATAAGTATCAAAAATTGATAAAAACTCAGGTTCTTCAACAGATCTGACCACTTCATACTCGGGTTCTGTTTCAAGAATTTTTATGATATATTTTTCCGCATTTTTTTTATTATCCTGATATAAAGAAACAAGCGTTAAAAGCCGGTATGCCTGAAGTTTTTCTTTTTTATCATATCCTCTTTCAATGCAGGGTTCAATCAATTTAAATACAGAATCAATTGCTCCCTCTTCAAAATATTGACCTGCTTTTTTTAAAAGTACAGAACAATCTTCCTGAGCTTTTGTCTGCTGAGTAAAAAGTGTTATCAGAAAAATAAAACTTATAACAAATATTTTAGGTATTTTTATTTTCATTGTCAGGGAAATAATGCCCCTTTTTATTAATTTTTTTTCTTTGAATCTGAAATAGATAATAATTTACCGTCCTTAACCACAACACAAAAAGTTTCATTGAATCCATAATTATGAATTCTGCGTTGCGAACCCAGTGCTTCTTCACGTGTTTTCCAGTTACCAATTAAAAACCTGTAATGATCGCCATCCTGAATAACTTCAACATTTTCAAGTCCATTAAAATTTTTGGGTTCCGGAGCAATATATTTTTTAGAAGAAGCAAATTGTATTTTGTAAATTTTATCTGAATTTTTAAAATTATTTGATAATCGCTGCTGCGCTAGTAAATTTTCAGGAGTAACCCCCTTTCCAAGCGGCTTATCGGAAATCGTTCTTTCGTAAGCAATATCTTTTCCAACATAAGCTCTCCACTCTTCAATAGACATATTTCTTGCAATAGCATCCGCTACCTGTTCTGCAATTAAATTGGTGTTAACTGGCCAGCGAGCTATTTTGTTATTCCTATGACCACTTATTATTGAATTATTATCTGTACTGAAAGCAATAGACCAAATCCATGATTTTTCATCATCTTTTATTACGAAAGGCTGATAATTAAAATTATCAGTAAGCCATATTCGTATAGTTCCATCAAAGCCTGATGATGCAAAATATGCATTGTCTGGACTAAATTTTATATCATTAACTTTTGTGGCATGTCCGCCAAGATTTATTATTAATGTTCTAAAGCTGATATTCCAAATTTGAATTGATCCTTTATTGTCAACAGAGGCAAGCATGGAGCCATCAGGGCTTACCGAAACAGCGTTAAATGAAGCATCTGAATGAGAAGAAAAAATTACAGAGTCTTTAGAAATACGATTCCATAAAATTAACTTACCATCATTAGTACCCCCAATTATTCTTTTGCCATCAGGAGTAAACGCAAGGCTTTTCACAAGGGCATTTCTTTTTATAAAAACCTGCATGGAAGAAGACTCAATATCCCAAAATAATATAGAATTATCAGCGCTTGAAGAAGCAAGGGTATTGCAGTCAGGTGAAAAAGCAAGAGAACTGATTGTTCCGGTGTGACCTTTAAAAATTTTCGCCGGATTGCCGATGTTGCCAAAAAGATCAAAAACCTGAATAAGACTATCTGTTCCACAAGCCAACCACCTGCCATTAATACTTATAGCGAGACAGGTATTAAATCCTTTATTTTTATATAATGTTAAATATTTCAATGAGTCATTTCCATCCCATTGCAAAATTTTTCCATCATTTCCGGCACTATAAAAAATATTATTTATTGGATTAAAAACTATAGAACGAACAGAGGCAGTATGACCATTATGATAATTGAATCCTTTTCCCTTGAATGCTTTTAACGCATTTAGTAATCCACTAAAAATATCTGTATTAAATTTCTGTCCTTTGTACTTATTGTTAAATAAAAATGCCTGATAAGCAACAAGGGCTTTTTCATTTTTATCGCGTTCTATTTGCAGGGACTTAACAGCCATAGACTGGGCTATTGAAAGAAATCGCAATTCCTGCGCCCTGCTTTCAGCTCGCCTTGCAGCAACAGAGTTCGATTCGGCTTTTAATTTTTCTGTAAGAGCCACATTAGCACTTGAGTCGGCAAGCAATTTTTGAATGAGTGCCTCATTAGCTGATTCTTCCGCTTTCGCACGTTGCAGTTCTGCATTTATTTTTTCCTGTTTTGCTAAACTTTCCTGAATATTTGCTTCAATAGATTTTTGAGAGGCCATTAATTTATCTGCAAGGGCTTTCTCTGTTTGATAGTTAGCAAACTTTGTTTGCCTTTCAGCTTCTTTTTTTTGTTCTATCGCGAGCAAACGTTGTTTGTCGGCTTCGCTTTTCATAATTTGAGAATAGAGCATAAAGCCTAATGAAAGAACTGCTGCCGCGCCAAGAACCAGTGCTGTAACCCGGGAGCGCCTCAATGCTCTTCGTTGCAATCTTTTTTTATTTAACTCTTCAGCTTCATAATCTTTCTGACTTGCATCCATATATGCAATTGTTCTCTCATAGCCGGGTGCGTATCTTTGAGCCCATTCAAGTGTAGGTTGCTGTTTCATTTTCCAATTAATCGCAAGCTGGAGATCAGGTGGCCTCCAAAGACCCGTTTTCCCTGCCTGATACAAAGCAGCAGACTCAGAAAGTCTTAAATAAATCTGCACAGAAGCAGATTCATCCTCTACCCATATTTTTAGCTTGTCCCAAATTCTCATAAGGCTCTCATGAGACAAATCTATGATTGTATCGCTTGTAAGTTTAACTTTAGAAGCAGGGGAGAGAAAAGATCTTCCCGTAACCCTGAATTTGTCAACTACTTCAATAATTTCCTGCTCTGTTGAAAGAGAAATCAAAGCCAGATCTTTAATACAGGTTGGACGTCTTATTCCCCTGTTGTCGCTTCCTTTTTCTGATAGTGTTTTAAAAATTTTCGCACAAATTTCTTTACCCCTTGGTGTTAATTCATTGTATGCCTCATTCGCATGTTCAGACAAGGCTTTTTCAATTCCACCGATAGCATGATAATGACTAATACTTATAGGTTCATTCTGTAACCGATGTTTTATCCAGTAATCCCATGTTCTCATCAGCGCATGCTGGAGGATGGGTAACTGGTCAGGGTTATCTCCGATATCATTCAGTAACTGATTTACCAAGTGCGAAGAGATGGTTCCTCCTGCAACAGCAATAGGACCGGTAATCGCTTCTGTTAAATCTTCACGGGTCATTTGTGGAATCAGATAATGGCTTTTATTAATCAAAGATGACAATTCCTGATAGTGCGCGCACTCTCCAATAAAATCGGAGCGCATGGTGATTGCAATATAAATAGGAATGTCTTCCTGATTGATTGCTTCAACTAAAAGTTTTAAGTAAAAATAGGTTTCATTTATAGTATCTGAGATAAGGCTTTCTTTTCTGAACCGGAACAATTCTTCAAACTGGTCAATATAAATTAAAATATTTTTATTGATTTTATAAAGTTGTTTGATAGCATCAACAAGCCCTAATGAACTGCTTCGGAGAATACTTTCGGTTAAAGCTAAATTAAAATAATCGTCTTCATCCGGCGTGTCGCTTTCCGCATCTTTTGATAATGATTCTGCCATATTTTGTATGGGCTTGCTTCCCGGTCTGGAGATGATAACATGCCATGAAGACCCATATTTTGTAACAAAACCCCCATGCAATATTGGCATCAAACCACAAAAAACCAGTGAAGATTTTCCACCTCCGGAAGCACCAAGAATTGCGATAAATTTATTATTGGCAAGATTGTATAAAACTTCATCGCTTTGCCCGTCTCTTCCAAAAAACAAATGACTTTCTTCAATTCCAAAAGGGCGCAAGCCCGGATAAGGATTGAATAATTGTCCAAAAGGAATTTCGTTATTAAAATCAATATGATTTATATTATTTGTCATGCAAATGCGATAGAAATTTTTTCAATAAAAACGGATAATAATTCAATCGAGAATTCATTTGTACCATGAATAGGAATAATTCCTCTGTTGTAAAAATATTCATCCGGAACAGAATGAGGAGAATCAAGGTACACAGCTTTAGTAATAAAAGGCTTAGCCCTACCAAAACCAGGAGCTTTCACAATATCATTAATTTTACTTTTCAACCAGAATTCATCACTGCTGTCAAAATATATAAGTACTGCATCACAGTCAACTAGATTCTGTCTGTGTTTTTTTAATAAATTTTTTTCTTCTGTGAGCTTTGGAGAATGAATTATTTCAAACCCCTGTGTAGAAAGAAAAATACTGATATCGCTAATTTTATCAAAAGAAGGGCTTTCGTGAACCAGATAGATTCGAGTTCCTCTCTTCTGTAAACTTTCTGAAGCAGGCCCATGATGCACTGATTTAATTTCAGACATTATGATTGTTTTGAAATATTCAAGCGGGGTTTGTATTAAAGATGCTCCTCTCAGCGCTTCTGAATCTCTCTTTAACTGTTCAATAAAATGACGCTGCGTTTCATTCTGTATTTTAAGATCCGGCGACATCCATATTAAGCGGGAAAAAAGAAATGGATTGTCTTTCCTTCTTACTTTATAATTCTCATAATAATCTGCAGCAATTTTATTTTGAAAGTCAGGAGCAGAAATCTCACTGTTTTTTAATAATTCTCCATAAGTATTACCAAAAATATGAATAGACAAAAAAGATTGATCAAGATATTTAATAACAGAATCTTTAAGTTCATCTGTAGTATCAGGTAAAATATTTTCGGGACATACCCTGAATCCCATTCGCTTTAATTCTCTTTTGATGCTTTCCCTGCTATTTTCCTGATCAGGTGTAGTTTCTGCCAGATAAATAAAATAAGGAGACTTGACATGTTCTTCTTCAGAAGATAAGGCAAAGCGAAGATCAAAAACAAGATCCGTTAATTTTGTCCAGTAATGCCTTTCCATATCAACAATATTCTTTTCCATCAAAGAATGTTGATCTTCCGTTGTGGGTAATTTGAAAAAAAAATCATAACTAATATGAGATCTTAGCGTTTCGGGTTGTTTTGAAAGAGGTATTTCCTTTTTTAATATTTTAAAAAATTTTTTATTTGTTTGAACGACTTCGTTTGTAATAATATCCAGCTCTTTCATGGATGCATTAGATTTTAAATAATTATCATTCAAAAAAACAATAAATGCATCTGATTTATTTATTACACGAAGTAGTTCATCTTCTGAATTTATATCACCGCTTAAATGAAAGCGGATTTCATTTCCATAAATTTTATTAATAAGTGTCAGGATGAAAGAAAGAAGATTTTTTTCCCAACTATTCAAAGATTGCTCTTTGAAATGACTTATGAATATGGACGCCGAAAGATTCATTTTACTAATATCAGAGTTCTGAATAGAACAAAACAGTAAAAATACAAAAAATATAGTAAGAGAAGAATTTTTTTTGAAAATTAAATTTTGGGCTTACGACATAAACCCTTTTTTACAGATTTTAAAAACGAATTCCGATAACAAGAATATCATCGGTCTGCTCGTGTCCGTTTTTCCAGTTTTCAATCGTGTTATCCAAAAGTATTTTTTGTTCACTCATAGGAAGGTGGGCATTTTCAATAAGCATTTTTTTGAAATTGCAAGACAAGAATTTCCATTTTTCAGATCCGCCGAATTGATCAGAATATCCGTCTGAAAACAAATACAGCAAATCTCCTTCATTAATTTGGAACTCATGATTCTTAAAAGGATTCATTCCCCTCCTGCTGATACCAATTGGCATTTTATCTGCCTTTATTTCATGTAGCATCGGGCCATGGGGCGATGGTATCATGCCCACGGGCGATGCTACATGATATAATGGATTATTTGCTCCTGCATATTGAATTATTTTTTTATCCGTATCAATAATACAAAGAGCAACATCCATTCCATCTTTGCTGCCTCCAATTTCATCCGTCTGACGTAGAGCTGTTACAATATTCTCGCGGAGTTTGAATAAAATTTCATTTGCAGAAATATTTTTATATTTATTAACTATTTCATTCAGAAAAGCAAATCCAAGCATACTCATAAACGCACCGGGAACCCCATGTCCCGTACAATCAACAGCGGCAATGTACACCTTATCGTCTAACTGCACAACCCAATAGAAATCGCCACTGACAATTTCTTTAGGTTTATATAGAATAAAAATTTCTTTCAGATATTTATTGACATTCTCTTCCAGAGGTAGAATGGCATCCTGAATTCGTTTTGCATAAATAATGCTGTCTGTAATTCTCTTTTTCTGCTCTTCTATCTGATCTTTTTGCTTAACAACTTCTGCAGTACGTTCTCGGACTTTTTCTTCCAAAACATTATAATATCCTTCAATTGTCGCAAGCATTTCATTGAATTTCTCAGACAAAGTAGTTATTTCATTTTTCCCTTCCACTTCAGCCCTTTCCTCAAAATTTCCGGCAGTAATACGCAAAACATTATTGACAAGTTTTTTAATTGGTTTTGTTATTGTGCGTGTTTTGTTATAAATCATTAAAATTACAACAAAAAGTGTGATGCCAAAAATGAGCAATGTTTTTATGAGTTCAATTTGTAAAATTCTAATGTCTTCTGTTTTATCTGTTACAATAGAAATAACGGAACTTTTATACAACAGTGTATTTTTTCGTTCCATGTAAATGAATTCATAATGAAGATGTCTTTCCTTTTCGATAACATCCAAAGCTGTCCTTTTTTTCAGTTCAAAAGCGTCAAACAAATATTTTTTCCTAAGATCATTCTTTTTTAGGGGATATCCACTAATAAATGAAAAAGGTTCGTCTGCGCCAATAAATAAATCAACATACGAAATACTTGAGTCTTTTTTTGTGATGTGGGAAAATCTATCTTTTACGAGCTTTTGCACTCTGTCTGCTCTTATGGAATAATGACCGGTTTCAATGATATAACGTCCGTCAGGAGTAGGTTGATATGTATATTTTTTTATACGCTTTGTAGACATCTCAATAGAAAATCGCTCACTCACAAATTTTTTTGATGAAAGCATGTCCAACAAAAAGTTTTTAAATCCTTCGCCAAAATCAAAAACACATTTATTCAAATCCTTATCAAACGTTGTGTTAACAATAACGCCTGTTTTAGAGTCAATAACATAAATATCCTCCATTTCAGGATGCATCCCCAAGTTTAATTGCACATCCCTTAAATCAATTGTTTCAATTTTATTTTGCTCTTTTTTGTATATCTCAATCAAGCTATTGCTTATTTCTTCTACTCTTTTGTCAAGAAACTCCTCAATTATATTTAATGAAGCATCCTGAAAATTCATTATGTTTTGTATTTCATCTGATATAATTTGATTTTTCTTCTCACTTGCTTCCTGTAAAATAGAACGCGTATTTTGATAATTTAAAACTCCCAGAATAAGCAATGCTGTAACAACCGGAATGATTACATTCAAGATAAGTTGCTTAAAAATGGTGGTTTTCTTCATAAAAAATATTTGCTATTTTGGGCTAACAAAGATATTAAAAATGATACAAAAAATAAGTTTTTAGAAATAGTTTTTAATATGAAATATTAACAGAATTATTTAACTGAAAATTAATCAAATAAATAAATCACAGAAACCTTTTATTAAAAATTTCGTTTAATGAATTTGTTGTTAAGATTTTATTTTGTAATTTTACTTGATTTTATCTCTCAAAACTCGAAACTTAAATTAATTAATATGAAAAATCTAGTACTTTTTTTTAGTATTGTTGTGTTTGTGTTTATTGGATTTAGCCAACAAAAATCATTGGCTCAAGGAATTGGAATAGGTTCTCCAAGTTTTACACCCGTTGCTTCAGCGATATTAGAGCTTAAAGATCCGACTAAAGGTTTTTTAACTACAAGGGTATCATGGAGCAGTATGCCTGCCAGTCCTGCGGATGGTTTATTGGTTTATGTAAATGCAGGTTCTCCGACTGATGGTTTTGGATTTTATTATTATGACGGAGTTGCGGCAGCATGGAAAAAAGTTGGAATCCCATATCTTGCAGGGACAGGAATCAATATTACAGGAAATACAATCAGCGTGATATATGGCACTACAGCAGGCACGGCAGCTGAAGGAAATCATGCGCACGCGCAACTGCATAACCAGTCTCATGCAATGACATCAACCGCAGATCATACTGCTGGAAACTGGAGCGTATTTTATTCCAATGGTTCAGGTCAGGTTAATGAATTAGGGTTTGGAGCTGCAGGTCAGGTGTTAAGCTCCAACGGCGCAAGCGCATCTCCCTCATGGATAAACAGCAGTGGAGGTACAGTTACTTCTGTTTCCGGTGTTGCCCCAATTTCTGTTGCAACCGGAACAACTACTCCTGTTATATCTATTGCCGTAAATTCACAATCCAGCGCAGGAGTTGTTGCTGCCGGAGGCGTTAATGCAAATTATGTATGGAAAACCGATGGCGCAGGAAATCCTGCTTGGCGCGCAGATGATAATACAACGTATACTGCTGGAAATGGATTGACACTTACCGGAACACAATTTTCGCTTTCTACTCCTGTCTCAATAGCAAACGGAGGAACGAATGCCTCTTCTTATACGTCCAATCAATTTTTATGGTATAATGGTACATCTATTGTTGCCAGCGGTTATTCAAATAGCAGTTTTGCAAGCTCAACACATGCCCACGCATTACATACAAGAGGGACAGGACTTACAGGAGCAAATTACGACGGTAGCGCAGCAGCAACATGGGCTGTTGACTTTGGCACAGGCGCCACACAAGCAGCACCAGGAAACCATAACCACTCTGGAGTTTATGATAATTACAGCTACTGGACATTACAGGGCTCAGGTGCTAATGGTTCTAATGTAACAAGCGGTACAACCATTAATTTTACCGGTAGCGGTTCAACTACTGTTTCTAAATCAGGAAATACAGTTACAATTTCTTCAATCGGAACTACTTATACTGCTGGAACCGGTATTAGTATTGCAAGCAATACAATAACAAATACAGGAGTAACACAAATAACTGCCGGAACAGGCGTTACTATTTCTCCGGTTGGAGGAACAGGGAATGTTACTATCAATTCTTCAGGAATTACAGGCTCCGGAACAACAAATTATATCCCGAAATGGACATCTTCTTCCGCATTGGGAAATTCTATTTTATTAGATAATGCTACTCATATTTCTTCAAGTGGAAGTATACTTCTCCCTGTCGGTGCATATTATAATTTTGGATTATACGGTTCTACTGGCTATGGTTTCCGTGATAATGCCGGAGCTATAGAATACAAAAATAGCGGTGGCAATTGGACGCCTTTTCCTGTAATGCCATTAATCCCGGGAACTACTGAATATTGGGTAAGACCAACATCTGCATTGTACATTCAGCCGCAATATAATGCTTATGCGCGTGTTTATGATAACGGACAAACATTTGGGTTCTATTATGACGGAAATAATTCAAACGGCGGTTTTTTTGCCGGTGGGCTTAATGGGGCTATGGGTACCAGAGGCACTGTTGCGGATGTACCAATTTGGTCAGGAGATATTTTTCCATTCGTGGATGCCAGTTCTGACTATTATATAACCTCCGCAGATAATCTTACATATACCGGTTTGTATGGCTGGGGAGCTGCTTATATGGGTGTAACAGGTGGATGCTGCCTTGATGCAGGTGTTAGAGGAATCGGGCTTGGCAATACAAGTGGAACAAACTCTTCCTGGCCTATTTGCGGTGTAATAGGTGAGGTTATTGCAACTGGTTCGAGTTCAAACGGGCAACAGGGTGTTTATGGCTGGCAGGCAGCTCCTGCCGGAACAGCACAGCTTTGTCCGGGTGTTATTGGCAGAACTTCGCAATCTGGCGCAGAATCTGCCGGTGTTGCAGGATATTATACACCAACTGTTGGATCTTTAATTGAAATGTATTCAAGTGTTTCCGCAAATTTCGGGCTACTCGGAACCGTTAATCAAGGAGCTGTTGGCTATGCTACATCTGCTTCTGGTTCTGCTTATGGTGGTCAGTTTAATAGTTATTATACAGGTTCTTCTAATCCCGGATGGACTTATGGTATTTATTCTTACGCTGCAGGAGGGACTCAGGATGTTCGTGGTATTTATTCTTATGCTACGGGTTCTGCGTCTCAATATGCAGGGTATTTTTCCGGAAATCATTTAATTTCGGGAACAAAATCAGCAGCTTATTTAGACCAAACAGGAAAACCTCGTCAGGTTTACTGCGTTGAAAGCCCTGAAATATGGTTTGAAGATTTTGGTTCGGCAAAAATTACCAGTGGTATTGCTGAAGTAAAAATTGATTCTGAATTTCTTCCTGCTTTAATGATAAATGAAAAGCACCCTATTAAAGTCTTTATTACTCCTAATTCACCATTAGGAGTTGATTGGTGGGTTGAAAAGAAAAACGATCGTTTTATTCTTCACGCCCCCTCTGCCGCAAATGGAAGTGAGTTTGATTTTCGTATTGTTGCTAAAAGAAAAGGTTATGAAGAATGGAGACTTGAATTTGCAGGTGCTGATGTTGCAACAGATCCTTATGTTTTAGATCCATATTCTAACAAACCATACAGACCGGGAGAAAATTGGAAAAAACCTGCTACTGATCATAATTATATTAGGGCTAAAGTTCAAGATCTAGGGAAAGAATACTACGATAAAATAAAAGAAGATTATATCAAGGCGAATCCTATTAAAAAGAATAAGTAAAGATCAATTGATTGAAAAAAATTTCTAATCATTAAACCAATGAGAAAAATGAAAACAAATATTCGTCAATTGATATACCTGATTTTGCTGTTTGGGATACCCTTTCAGGAAAATTACGCACAAACGATACTGACCATTGCAGACAGTATGACTGTAAGCGGTTCAGCAATTATTACCATTCACGGTGGAGTAACTACAACTGCCGGTGGTATTAAAAATAATGGCACCGTTTTGCTGAAAGAAAATACCGACGCGGGAACTGAAAGCTGGACAAATAATTCTTCTGCTTATGCTTTATACGGAATCGGAACAGTTATTTTTAATTCTATTGATCAACAAGTAATAGAGGGGACTTTTCCTACTACATTCAGCCGTCTGCGAATTAATAATTCGTCTTTAACTGGTGTAAACATGAGTGTGAATGCGCTTGTTTCAGATACATTATATTTAACGAACGGAAAAATAAATACTGCCACAAATTATTTGATTGTGACCAATGCAGATGTCGCTTCAGTTACCGGATACAATCAGGGCGCTGCAACTCCAAGCTTTATCAATGGAAACTTGCGTCGGTACATCAATTCAAATTCGCAAACTTATGGATTCCCTGTTGGAGACAACACGGGGTATTATCTTTCTGAAATTGTTTCTTCCGGAATTACAGGTGTTACCTATCTGGATGCCAAATTCAGTACGCTTACAAATCACATTGATGCAGATATGAATACAACTGAAAGTGGCATGGATTATGCTTCGCTTTGCAATCAGGGGGTTTGGTTTATTACTCCCAATACAAGTCCTGCAAGTGCGTTGTATAGTATCAGAGGCTATATTGGAAATTTTTCATGTGGCTTAATTGATAATGAATTTGGTATTTTAAAACGTCCGGATAATTCTCTTACGGCAGCGGATTGGACCTGTGGCACATGTGGCGTGGGCATTGGACTTAGCGCCAATGGAGGCGAAGGTCGTCTTGCAAGTCAACCTTATGCATTAAGAAAAGATTTAACCTCCTTCTCACAATTCGGTATTGGGAAAATTAACAGCACCATTGTTCAATTACCAGCAGATACATTTATTTGTCTTGGCGATAGTATTGAAATTCATGCAGGTTCTTTTGCTTCCTATTTATGGTCAACGGGCGCAACAACTTCCTCAATTTGGGTTGTGGGTTCTAGTGTAGGTACATTTGAATACTATGTAAATGTGGTAAATAATGTGAGTTTTCCAAGTTCTGACACAATTGAAATAACAGTATTGCCACTCCCAGAAGCCACAATTACAGATTTTAACGATGTTAGCTGCTTTGGAGGAACCAATGGAGATGCTACTGTTACTGCATCAAACGGAACTCCCGGATATACTTATGCCTGGAGTACAAGCCCAACACAAACCGGAACAACAGCAAGCGGATTAACAGCAGGTATCTACTATGTTACCGTTACAGACAGCAAATCCTGTTTTGTAAAAGCATCTGCAACAATTTCAGAACCTCCTTCTTCTGTTGATGCATTAATTATTAAAATTACAGATGTTACCTGTTTTGGCGGGAATAATGGCTCTATCATTGCAGGCGCAACAGGAGGAGTTAGTCCTTATGATTACGAATGGAACACGATGCCTCCTCAATTAACATTTACAGCAACAAATCTGACAGCAGGTATCTATACTGTAACAGTAACAGACAATCATGGTTGTACAGATACGATTTCTGCAACCGTAAGCGAACCACCGCTTCTAGACGGAATGATTACTTCGCAGACAGATGTTTCATGCAATGGCGCTGCAACCGGTGAAGCAACAGTAAACGCAACAGGAGGCACTCCAGATTATGATTATCTATGGAATACAATTCCTGCACAGACAGCTGCAAATGCAACAAATTTATCTGCCGGAATCTACGAAGTAATTATTACAGATTCGCTTTTATGCGTTGACACCATTAGTGTTACTATTAATGAAAATACTGCGATTGTTGCCAGCATTCAATCTCAAATTGATGTAACCTGCAATGCAGGAACAAATGGCAGCGCTACAGCCGAAGCAAGCGGAGGAAGTCCGGGTTATACGTTTGAATGGAGCACGACTCCTGTTCAGACTTCTCAAACAGCAATTGATCTGAGCGCAGAAACATATACAATAACAGCAACAGATATTAATGGCTGTACAGGAATTACCACTGTTACAATAAATGAACCGACTGCTGTTAATGCGGTAATTACTTCACAAATCAATTCAAGCTGTAACGGAGGAACAGATGGAATAGCGGTTGTTGAAGCCACAGGCGGAACTCCTGGATATACTTATGTTTGGAATACACTCCCTGCTCAGACAAATGATACCGCAATAAACCTTGCTGTTGGTATTTATATTGTAACTGTCAGCGATGTAAACAATTGTACAGATACAGCCATTGTAACAATCGGTCAGCCTTCTACATTAAGTGTTTCAGTAGGAACGCAAACAAATGTCAGTTGCAATGGTGGCAGTGATGGCAATGCAACAATTACTGTTTCGGGAGGAGAACCTGGGTACACCTATTTATGGAGTACTGCCCCGACTGACACAACAGATGCTGTTTCCGGGTTATCGGCGGGAGTATATTATGTAACTGTAACGGATACACTTATTTGCAGTGCAATAGCAATGATTTCAATCACAGAGCCCTTTATATTGAATTTATCAATTTCTGATTCTACCAACATACTTTGTTTCGGTAATGCTGACGGTACTGCTACAATTATTGCAAATGGAGGAACCTGGACTTACAGCTATTCATGGAATACAAATCCTATTCAAAATACATCTGTTGCTACCGGGCTTATTGCAGGAACTTATACTGCGTATGTTACAGATGAAAACGCGTGTATTGATTCTGTAGAAGTAACACTCACTGAGCCATCCGGTCTGATTGCCGAAATTACCGACAGTTCAAACGTTATCTGTTTTGGTACAAACACAGGAACGGCGACAGTATCCGTATCAGGAGGAACAACGCCCTATTCTTATTCATGGTCGGGCGGTACCGGAACAGGAAATGATACCGTAACTGATTTATCAGCAAATGTATCTTATTATATTACTGTTTCTGATGCGAATGGGTGTTTTGTTATTGATAGTGTAACATTATCAGAACCAATATCAATAACATTACAGGTTCAAAGTATTAATACAACTTGTGGAGGGGCAAATGGCTCTGCATGGGTTATAACGACGGGAGGAACAGAACCATTCACATATATATGGTCTGATAATTCAACAGAAGATACTATTATAAATCTAAATACGGGAATTTATAGTGTTACTGTAACAGATTCGCTGGGTTGTTTCTCTTCAACTTCTTTGACAATTAATGACGATGGAGGGCCAACACTTGCTACAACCTCAACCATGGTTTCATGCAATGGCGGAAACGATGGAACAGCGACAGTTACTGTTTCCGGAGGAGTTACTCCTTACACTTTTAACTGGTCCGGAGGCGCCATTACTGATTCTTCAACTGCAACCGGACTTAATTCCGGAACTTATACTGTAACAGTCATGGATGCAAATAATTGCTCTTCCACCGCGGATATTATTGTTTCAGACCCTCCTGCTTTTATTGCCAGCATCCAATCTATTCAAAATATTTCGTGTTTCGGATATTCAGATGGCAGCGCAACAGTTAGTGTTACAGGAGGCACAGCACCATATTCTTATAGCTGGTCAAACGGAGATACAACGAATGTTGCCGACAGTCTGGGTTTTGGAGGATATGTTGTAATTATTACAGATGCAAACGGATGCACAACCTCAACAACGACAACCATATCGCAACCACCTGCGCTGACTGCTACGATTTCAGACAGCACGAACGTATTATGTTTCGGGCAAAATACAGGAACGGCAACATTAACTGCTTCAGGAGGAATCTTTCCCTACAATTATATGTGGGATAACAATCCTCCTTCTGTAAATGCAATAGCTTATGGATTAAGCGCTGGCGTAATGTATCATGTTACTGTAACAGATCTTAATGGTTGTACGGCAAATGACAGCGTAATGCTGAACTCTCCTGAAATTTTAACCGTCAATCAGGTAACTGTTAATGCAACCTGTGGCTTACCTAACGGTTCAATATCTCTCACGCCAGCAGGAGGTGTAACGCCTTATTCTTACACATGGCAAAGCTATCCTGATTCAACAGGATCATCGCTGTTAAATATTTCTTCAGGAACTTATAATGTAACGGTCAGCGATGCCAATGATTGTCAGAACACCTTGTCCATATCTGTTACAAACACTTCTTCTGGAATATTAAGCCTGACAACTTCAAATATTTCATGCTACGGACTTCAGGATGGCACTCTTACTGCTGTTTTAACAGGCGCACTTCCTCCTTATGTGTATTTATGGTCAAATAGTGAGACAGGGAGCACTATTTCAAATCTTGCTACTGGAACGTACAGTGTAACAGTTACAGATGCTGCGGGCTGTGTTCTTACAGGAAGTCAGACTATTCAGGAACCTGCTGCGGTATATCTGCTTTTTAATGTGAAAAACGCAAATTGTAAAGGGCAACCGGATGGTCGCATTACAGCTTTACCTACCGGCGGAACAGCTCCATTTAGTTATTTATGGAACACCGGAGCTCAAGATTCTATTGTAATAGGAGTTGCAACTGCTTACTGCGTAACTGTAACCGATGCGAATGGTTGTAATATTTCTGGTTGTGATACAATCTATGAACCAGATTCTGCTATCGTAACTGTTATAGCAGCAGACAGCACCAATTGTTTTGGAGGAAATGACGGAAAAGCAAGAATCACAGCATACGGAGGAACTCTAGGATTCAGTTATTTATGGAATACGATTCCTATACAAACATCCAATCAGGCAGTAGGACTCTCAACAGGTTTATATATTGTTACAGTAACAGATATGAATTTATGCCATTCTATTGATAGTGTACGGGTTTTTGGTCCTGCTGCAATTTATATTGATACACTTGTAACTCCAACTTCCTGCGAAGAAGGAGATGACGGGCGCATCCTTGTTCATGCCTCCGGAGGGCATCCTCCTTACTTGTATCATTGGTACACGGATCCTGCACAAAATGACACACTGGCAGAAGGATTGTATCATGGATTTTATGATGTAAAAATTACAGATAGCAAGGGTTGTTTCATCAGCTTTAATATTGAGGTTACAAATACACTTAAACCCTGCCTTGAAATTCCGAATGTCTTTACACCCAATGCCGATGGAGTTCATGATTTGTGGAATATCCGTAATCTGCACCTTTATCCTAAAGCAATCATCGAAGTTTATAATCGCTGGGGAAATCTCATTTATTCAGGCAAACCTTCCGACAGCCGATGGGATGGAAAATTCAATGGCGTTGATTGCCCCTCCGGTTCTTATGTTTATATTATAAATCTTGGCGATGGTACAGATCCGAAAAATGGCGTAGTAACCATTGTCCGATAGGATATTTAAAATAATAATAATAAGAGGAGGTCTTGCCTCCTCTTTTCTTTTAGGGCAAATCCCTGTTAGTTAATATCTTTTTACTTAATATTTTTCAGAATTCTGAATTTCTTTTCTTTTTTTTTAATTTTGACTGCTTTTTTGAAAAAGATATGGCCAAAAAGAAGAAAGAAAATAAAATTGCTGATACGCCCGAAATACCGGAAGAAGTTAATGAACAAGAACAAATTTCTGAATCGGAAGAGATTTCTGAAATAATTACGGAGCCGGATAAAATATTTACCTCTTCAGGCAAACCCGGTGAAACAGTTTATTTATCGGGTATGTACAAAGACTGGTTTCTTGAATATGCCTCGTATGTTATTCTGGAAAGAGCTGTTCCGCACGTTTATGATGGATTAAAACCTGTGCAACGTCGCATCCTGCATTCAATGAAAAAACTGGATGACGGAAGATATAACAAAGTTGCAAATATTATTGGGCACACTATGCAATTTCATCCGCATGGCGATGCGTCAATAGGAGATGCGCTTGTTCAGTTAGGACAGAAAAACTTATTGATTGACACACAGGGAAACTGGGGAAATATTTACACGGGCGATAGCGCAGCAGCACCCAGATATATTGAAGCGCGTTTATCAAAATTTGCACTGGAGGTTGTATTCAGCCCAAAAACCACTTTCTGGAAATCTTCTTATGACGGAAGAAATCAGGAACCTATTACCTTGCCCGTAAAATTCCCTTTGCTTCTTGCTCAAGGCGTAGAAGGAATAGCAGTGGGGCTTGCCTCAAAAATTTTGCCTCATAATTTTCTTGAAATATGTGATGCCTGCGTAGAAATTCTGCAAAACAAAAAACCTGCTTTATTTCCTGATTTCCCAACAGGGGGAGCAGCCGATTTTTCCAGAAACAATGATGGGCTGAGAGGTGGAGCCGTTAAAATAAGAGCTAAAATTCAAAAAACAGATAAAAAATCACTCGTTATTACAGAGCTTCCTTTTGGCGAAACTACAGATAGCCTCATAGATTCAGTCATTAAGGCAAATGATAAAGGAAAAATAAAAATCCGGAAAATTGACGACAACACATCCGATAAAGTTGAAATTGTTATTCATTTAATTCCGGGAACCTCCCCAGACATTACAATAGATGCACTTTACGCTTTTACAAACTGCCAGGTCTCCATTTCTCCCAATGCATGTGTGATAGAGGAAGACAAACCAAGGTTTATTGGCATTACTGAAATTCTCCAGATTTCTGTTCAGAATACCATGTGGCTCTTAAAACGCGAGTTGGAAATAGAAAAAGAAGAACTCGAAGAACAATGGCATTGGGCATCATTAGAAAAATATTTTATCGAAAATAAAATTTATCGAAAAATTGAAGGCTCTGCATCAGAAGACGATATGGTAGATGTTATTGACAAAGGTCTTGCAGCTTTCAAGAAAAAACTTAAACGGAACGTTACACGTGAAGACATAATACGCCTGTCAGAAATTCCTTTCAAACGTACCACCAAATTCAACTCTTTCAAAGCAGACGAGCAAATAAAAGATATTGAAGAAAAAATTGAACAAATTAATCTTTCTCTTGAACAAATTATTCAGTACACAATTGACTGGTATAAAAAAATCAAAAAGAAATACGGAACAGGCAGGGAGCGTCGTACTGAGATACGTAGTTTTGATGAGATAGAAGCTGTTCGCGTTGTTGCCAACAATGTTCGTCTCTATATTAATAAAGAAGAAGGTTTTATTGGCACAAGCCTGAAAAAAGATGAATTTCTTTTCGAGTGCTCGGATATTGATAATATTCTTTTTTTCCGAAGGAACGGGACGTATATGATTACTAGGGTCGCGGAAAAAACATTTATAGGGAAAGACGTTATTCATGTTACAATATTCTTTAAAAACGATGAGCGCACAATTTATAACATCGTTTACAGAGATGGAAAATATGGAAATGCAATGATCAAGCGCTGCGCTGTTACAAGTCTTATTTTAGATAAAGAATACGACATGACCAAAGGCGCAGAGAGCTCAAAAATTATTTATTTCAGCGCGAATCCTAATGGCGAAGCAGAAATTATCAAAGTAATGCTTAAGCCAAAACCTATGATGAAAAAATTATTTTTTGAACAGGATTTCAGCAAGATTGATATCAAGGGACGAGGCGCAATAGGGAATATCCTTACCAAACACGAAATTCATAAAATCGTATTAAAAGAGCAGGGAGTTTCAACGCTTGGAGGAATAAAAATATGGTTCGATCGTTATGTGATGCGCCTAAATACAGAAGATCACGGAGACTATATAGGAGAATTCCTTGGTGGAGATAAAATACTTATTTTTACAGAATCGGGTTGCTACAGAATTACCAATTTTGATTTATCAAATCATTACGAAGAAGACCTGCTGATTATTGAAAAATACGATCCGAAAAAAATATGGACAGCTATTCACTTCGAGGGAGAAACCGGAGAAACGTATATCAAACGTTTTCAGATAGAAGAAACGGATAAGCTTTGTTCTTTTATCGGAGATCATCCTGAATCAAAATATATAACTATTAATGATGATAAATACCCGCAACTGGAGCTTACTTTCGGAGGGAAGTACAAAAAAAGAGATTCCGAGGTAATCAATGTTGCTGAATTTATCGGAATAAAGAGTTATAAAGCCAAGGGTAAACGTATTTCTCCTTTTGAAGTAGCAGAAGTCAGCTTTATTGAGCCACTTATTGTAGAAGAAGAACCAGCTCCGAAATCAGAAAATAATAACACAAACCATCTTCCAAATATTAAAGAAATGATCAAAAAAGATGGCAACGATCCTTTACAAATGACACTTTTCTAATAGCATCCTTTTTTTAATAATTATTTTATGAGAATTTTTCTTGTCGGTTTTATGGGTTCCGGGAAAACAACTATTGGAAAAATTCTTGCAGAAAAATTACAATACGCATTTGTTGATCTGGATGAAGTCATAGAGTCCGATTTAGGAGAATCCATTCACACTTGCTTCGAGACAAAAGGCGAGTTGTATTTTCGCCAAAAAGAAACTATTTGTTTAAAAGAAATAATAGAAGAAAATATTGTTATTGCCACTGGAGGAGGAACACCCTGTTTTAATGACAATCTTTCATATCTGAAAGAAAACGGCTTGCTCGTTTACTTAAATTGTTCGGTAGATTTTCTTTTTTATAGATTATCTGCAATCACGAATCAAAGACCTTTGTTGAAAAATATTGAATCTGAAGATTTTAAAAATTATATTTCTGAAACCCTTTTGCAAAGAGAAACGTATTATAAAAATGCAGATATTATTTACAATGTTATTTCCAATGATCTTACCCAAAATACAACAAATATTATCAATGAAATTAACCCATTGATTTATGGAAAACAAGCAACCCGAAAAACTCAGGGAAGAAAATGAAATCCTGAAAGAAAAAATCCTGAAATTAGAGAAAGAGCTGATTCAGGCACGAATACTACAAGATGACTGGACTCGTTTATCCGTTAAATTCAAATTTCTTACCGAGAATACCCCTTTAGGTTTTATTGAATGGACAACTGATTTCAGGGTCAGAGAATGGAGTATTTCAGCATCTAAAATATTTGGATATACATCAGAAGAGGCGTTGGGTAAAAAGGGTACAGATTTAATACTCCCTGATGATTTAAAAGAAACAGCCTGTGCCTTATTTCAGAAAATTATTTCAGAAAAGACTCCCTTGTCTAACTCAAACAAAAATTGCAGAAAAAACAGAAGTATTATTTACTGCGAATGGTATAATATTCCGGTTACTGATATTGACGGAAATATAACGGGCATAGCTTCTTTTGTTAATGATGTTACAGACCATATAAAAAAGGAGGAAGAACTTGAAAAAGCAAAACAAAAAGCGGAAGATTCTGACAATCTGAAATCCTATTTTCTGGCAAATATGAGTCATGAAATAAGAACGCCCATGAATGGAATTCTAGGATTTGCGGAACTTTTGAAAGATCCCGATATTAATGAAGAGAAAAAACTTGAATATGTTGAAAGAATAAATAGTTGTGGAATCCATCTTCTTCACCTGATAAACGATATCATAGATATTTCTAAATTAGAAGCCGGAAAAATAGCTGTCTATGAACGTGAATGTTCTTTAAGCGCATTATTTTTCGAATTATTCTTCTTTTTTCAGTCAGAAAATGTAAGGAATGATAAATCTAAAATTGAACTTGTTCTTCAGAAAGAAATTGAGGATGATAAGGGAAGAATATTAACAGACATTACCCGGTTGCGGCAAATTCTGACAAATCTTATTGGAAATGCTATTAAGTTTACCCGTCAGGGTCAGGTTGCTTTCGGATATACTTTTAAGGATAAGCAAAACGTATTGTTTTTTGTAAAAGACACAGGAATAGGGATTCCAAAAGAAAAGTTATCAATAATATTTGACAGGTTTCGTCAGGTTGACAGCTCTACAACAAGAAAATTTGGAGGAACAGGTCTTGGACTTGCAATATCAAAGGGACTCGTCGAATTGCTTGGGGGAACCATCTGGGTTGAGTCTGAAGAACATGAAGGTTCGCAATTTTATTTTACCCTTCCCTATAAAAGAATACCCACAAATACCTTATCTGAAATCAAACCTGTTAATAAAGCAATAGATTGTTCGTGGAGCAATAAAATCATTCTTATTGTTGAAGATGATGATACAAGTATAAGATATTATCAGGAAGTACTTAGTAAAACCAAGGCTCAGATGCTTCATGCACGTACAGCAAAAAGAGCCATTGAACTAATCCGCAAAAATCAGAAAATAGATCTTGTACTGATGGACATTCAACTTTTAGGAATGAATGGTTATGAAGCGACAAAAAAAATAAAAGAAATTAATCCACTGTTGCCTGTAATTGCTCAAACCGCAGGCGCAATGGAAGAAGACAGAAAAAAATGTATTGACAGCGGCTGCGATGATTATATTTCAAAGCCCATTGATAAAATTGTTCTGCTTGAAAAAATAAACAGGTTTTTGAAGGAGAAAAGGTAAAAGGCACATTTCGATCATGCAGAGCTTGACAGGCTCGCTCAATGTGCGGAAAGGCAAAAGTGGCTTGACCCTTTATTCTTTTACAATTTTTTTCAAAACTGTTTTATTTCCGGAAATAATTTTAATAAAATAAACACCTGCCCTTAGATAGGAAACATCTATTTTAAACTCTTCCTCCTTAAAGAATTTTGGAACAAATTCATTAATTATTTTTCCGGTTATATCTGATATTTCAATTCTTTCAGGCAGTATATTATTTTCTGTTTTAATACTTACGTAACGGTTTATGGGATTAGGAAAGACTGCAATGTTATCAGAATTATCAATTAATAAATTGTTATTTGTTACAACAGAATTTTTTGTTACAATTCTGAAATCCGAATTAAATTTTAATTGTGAAACACTGAAACCAATCGGGACAATAAAATGCTGGTCGGAAGTTGTATTGTGTAAACGCAGCATTAGTGTATCTGTTGCTCCTTCAACCTTAAATGGCAGATGCATTTTGAAAAATGAAACGGATGGATGTGATTGGCTTTGATTAACAACAATGTGAAGATTATTATTCGTTTCCTGCCACCATTGAATGTTATAAATCGGATATCCTTCATTATAGCACCAGTCGTTAAAATAATCTGTAAGAGAAGTATCCGCAGCAGTTTCAAATGCCTGAATAATATCGGGAGTTAAAGCAGTTTTATTTGTATAAAGCGGATTTGTTAAATAATTATTTATTCCCGCGAAAAAAGCAGAATCACCAATTTCCCAACGAAGCATGTGCAGAATCATTGCGCCTTTTGAATATCTTAACCGGCTGCTGAATAAAAGACTTACATCGGTTGTATCATAACAATAAACTGAGCCGGAGGGATATTGTGTAACCTTGTTTATCTGCTGTTCTTTCCATATATTCCAATAAAAACCTTCAAACATATGTTCATAGGTCCACCCGTGAAAAAAGGTAGCAAAACCCTCATTCAGCCATAAGTCTTTCCATGAGCCGCAAGTTATGTAGTCGCCAAACCATTGATGCATTAATTCATGCGCCATCAGCTCGTGCCCGAAATCACCCATAAAAGACATGGTTTGATGCTCCATCCCGCCACCGAAGCCACATTGCGCATGTCCGTATTTTTCATTTTTAAAGGGATACTCAATTATGAACTGGTGGTATAAATCAAATATTTCAACAATACGCGGGGTTTCTGTTTGAGCTGTAGCAAGGCTTTCAGGATATACATAATTTAGGACTTCAAACGTACCTCCGCTTGGCAAGGGAACAATATTTGAATATGCAGCATAATTGGTAACAGCGAAAGCAACAAGGTAGGTAACAATCGGGTGCCTGTGCTTCCAGTGCGTTTCAACGGTGTCCCCGTTTATGGTTTCTGATATTAAAACCCCATTTGAACCTGTTTTATACCCAGTGGGAGTTTGCGTGAATACATCAATAGAATCAATTTTATCAGATAAACTTTCCTTGCAGGGCATCCAGTCGTGGGCACCATAGGGCTCTGATAATGTCCAGATGATTGGAACATTGTCTCCATGAAAATCCTGTGTAAATGAACCAAAGCCATTTGCAGCAGGGTCTCCCTGATAGAATACCGTAATGCTGTCTGTCGCTCCTCCGGAAACAGGAGAGGAAAAGGCGATTGTTATAATATCGTTTGTGTGCGTGTAAGTCAGATTTGTGTTGTGAAATACAATGGAGTCCACACTCAGCGATTCAGTCATATCAAAAGACATTTCATTTATACTTGCAAGCGTAGGCTCAAAATATGTAGTAACAGAGCCACGTATGTAACGAATAGCAGGATCAACAATCCAGAAATAACGGCCATATTTCATGTCATAATTCAGTCCTGAAGAGCTTTTTGGCTGTTTTAGTAATTTTTCATAGCTTTTCATTTTCAATGCAGCCTGTCTGTCGAGAAAATCAGGATCGGGTTGATATTGCGCATTTACTAATATTGGAATCAGACTGAGTATTAAGAAAATTTTTTTCATGTTATGGTGTGTTTCAAATTTCATAAATAAAAGACGTTTACTTGTTATATAAAGTTGCATTGCCTACCTATTGCGCACTCTAGGAGAAAATGCATCTTCAATATGATCAATCAAAACTGTTTTCCCTGAAAAAATAACAGTGATAATATCAAACCTTGTTTCAATATCAATATTTTTTATTCGTATATACTCATTTGCAGCTTGAATCAGAAATTTTTGTTTTTTAATTGTAACAGCATCTTCGGGTTCTGTCAGATAGGGAGCTGTACGCGCTTTTACCTCAACAATTACCAGATATTTATCATTCGATGCAATAATGTCAATTTCTTTGTGTTTGCACTGCCAGTTCAAATCAAGAATTTTATATCCTTTCCCTCTAAGATGATCAACAGCATGCTGCTCCCCTATTTCTCCGGTAATTTTTTTTTCATTCATTAGGAACTCTTTTTACATTTTTTTTTTAACAGTCTACAGTCTACAGTCTACAGTCTACAGTCCTCAAACTGCTGACTTTTTCGACTGCCTGATTGCCGACTGCTGACTCTCTGACTGCCGACTTTTTCGACTGCCTGATTGCCGACTGCCTGACTGCCGACTGCTGACTCTCTGACTGCCGACTGCCTGACTCTCTGACTGCCGACTCTCTGACTGCCGACTGCCTGACTGCCTGACTGCCTGACTGCCTGACTGCCTGACTGCCTGACTGCCTGATTGCCTGACTGCCTGACTGCCTGACTGCCTGACTGCCTGACTGCCGACTGCCTGACTGCCGACTGCCGACTGCCTGATTGCCGACTCTCTGATTGCCGACTCTCTGACTCCCGACTTCCGAAATTAAAACTCAATTCTTAAAGACGCATCAAAATAAAAGCCACTCAGTTGCGTATAAGTTGAAAGATTTTCATTTTCATATTTTGTGTAATATGTACAGCCCGGAACGATGCTAAGCGGGTAGATAATATTAATAGGCAACCTCACTCCCAATCCTACCTGCCCCGCGAAATCTATATTATCCCAGGAGGCAATTGAATACTGAGCAAAAGGACTTATTTTAATATTTTTCATAAGGTGAATGTCTTTGCTGAAACCAAATCCAATGGCAGCATTTGACTTTAATTTTGAATCATCATCAGAATTCAAAGCATCCGGGGAATTAAATATTGTATCTGAAACCTCACCAATAGCTTTAACTTCGATAAAAAATCTGAATTCACTTAAAAATTTAACGCCTGCCATACCAAACAGTGGTGAAATATTTGCATCGAGCCTACCTCCGAACAACATGGGGCTATCATAATTCGTGGTTGAATTATAGGCGACCGGACTCATTGGAAAACCGGATAAAAAAACCAATCCCATTCCAAAATCAGGACGTTCCTGTAAGACCATTCCCTCTTCTAATTTTTTTCCGGCAACCTGATAAAAAGTTGTGAGCCCGGTATTACCTGTTGTAGACTGCCTGTTATCTACAATCACATTCGATGCTCGTACGACTCCTTTGCGTTTGCTTTTTGCATTACCATCACTACCTTCCTGCTTTTCCCATACAAAAAATCTTTTATCCAGACGAATGCTTTCTTTTTTTCCAATCTTGGCTTTTACCTGAGGGAAAAACATTTTTTTATTTGCTTCAAAAACAGGGGCGCGGACTTTGAACGCATCTACCTTACGTGTAAACATCATTTTAGCGCCTTCAAACTGGCTTCTTACAAGCATATCAAATAATTCTTCTTTTGATGCTTGTTTTTCCGGTGCAAGTGAATGCCCTTTATTATACTGTACAGATTCTGCAAAAGGAAAATTCAGAATGGAAGTCATTAAAAGAGGGAATGATATGTTATTAAGTGTAGCATTATTAATTTTCCATTTTGAATTATTATCAGGAATTTCTTCAAATAAATCCCAAAGGCTTTGCGCAACGGTTTCATTAAAATCGAGCTTGTATAAAAATATTTTAATCTCGGCAATAAAACCGTTTTCATCTTTACGAATATTTTCCTGCAGATTTTTAATATTTGCATCAAGTGTGGCAATAATTTCCTGATGTTCCGCACTGTTGTAATCATTTCTGAGTTTTTCAAATTCGTTTAATGCATTTTTTATTATCGCATTTTGCTCATCAATTGATAAAATTTTTCCGAAATCAAATACAACAATGTAGCTATTATTAATCAGTTTCAAACCTGCATCTTTCAGCAAGGCATCTTTAATTTTTGAATCCATTGCTGCATGATAATCTGCATCAGTAGCATTATACAAACCCCTTTTAAATATTGCTTCCAAATCAACTGTCCCATCCTGCTGCATGTTAAACCATTTTTGGATAATCTGATGGGGATATTTTTCTGTAATTAATTCATTCTGCACTTCATTCTTTTGTTTTTCCTCCAATGCTTTTAACTGCTGATAATTTTGACGTTTTTCATTGGGAATTTTATAAATAGATTTATAAGGAGAAACATATTCAGGGTTTTCAGCTTTTTTCATTTTATCAATGAATTCTGCTTTGCTACGCAGCGCTTGTTTCATCCCTTCAAAATCCTGTTCAATTTTTGCAGGTCGTAAATCGTACGGAGCTTTCAGTGTAATATTTTTTACCTGATTATTGTCCCATTTGTCATCAATCACAAGCTTTGGCCATGAATTATTTAAAAATTCGGCATAGGGATATTGATTGTAGTTCAGAAATATCACGGTAAGAGCATTTCTTGAATAATCATCAGAAACTACTTTAGCATTTTTATTTTGTGAATAGCCGGTAATTACAAGTGCAAGAAGAAAACCGACCAGTGCTACTATTGATTTCATTTTAGTGTTATGTATTAATAAAATTTTGATGCAGGTTGCAGGTTGTATTATAATGTGCAATACTTGCCAGATTCAATATTAACTTATATGAAACAACCTTGCACCCTTGGCAACTTGCAACCTGTAAACATTTTTTAAACAAATATAAATATAATATTGAAAAGCACTCCGACTGTTTGTAAAATTGCATCATATTTTCTATTTTTACAAAAACATTTGAAAAAAAGAGGTTCGGAGTGAACATAAATTTATAACCCTGAGTTAAAGACATTAGATTAATACACTTTTTCAACAAACAATATTATCTAACTGATACTGATAGAATCAACAGGAATTATATTCGAAAAATAAAAAAAACAGAACCAGCTTTGTTTCAACAGAAAAATAATTATATATTTGTATTATTATAATTAGTGTTTGTCCATAATGTCCGATAGCTGCGTTACTCTTGTGTTGAAAACAGTCATTTACAAAAGTAAACTCCTTGGTTTTCAACACTGCGAAAGCCTTGCTCTCGAACATTCTGAATCAAACACTCACTTTATAGACAGACACTAATTAGTCTGTAAGAAAAGTCATTGTTTGACAAACTGTATAAATTTGTAAAAATAATAATTAATAATCAGGAGGTAATAAATGGAAAGTAATGAAATGAAAGCACTTGGTATGATTGAAACCAGAGGCTTTGCAGCTATGGTAGAAGCTTCTGACGCCATGGTAAAAGCAGCCAAAGTAGAGCTCATCGGTTTTGAAAAAATTGGTGGAGGATATGTAACAGCTATTGTTCGTGGCGATGTGGCTGCTGTTCGCGCAGCAGTAGATGCAGGTGTAAGCGCCGCTGAAAAAGTTGGAGAAGTGGTTTCCACTCACGTGATCCCGCGTCCGCACGAAAATGTAGACAACGCTTTGCCACTAGGTAGTAAAATTAATAAGAAAGGGAAATAACTATGAAGCAATCAAAATCACACATTGATTTAAGAACGTATATTTTTTTAGATTCCCTGCAATTGCAGATGGCATCTTATATTTCAACCGTAGCCCGCGGCTTTCTGCCCGTAGGTGGGCAGGCCTGCTGCATTATTGAAATTGCGCCGGGCATTGAAATTAACACATTAACAGACGTGGCCCTGAAAGCTACACATGTGACTCCCGGTATGCAGATTGTAGAAAGAGCTTATGGAATGCTTGAACTGCATTCAGACAGTCAGGGAGACGTTCGCATGGCTGGTGAAGCTGTTCTGAATAAAATTGAACAGTCCGAAGAAAACAGGATAAAACCCAGAATTCTTACCAGCCAGCTGATTAAAAACGTGGAAGATCACCACGCACAGCTCATCAACAGGCTTCGAATGGGAATGATGTTACTCCGCGGCGATACCCTTTTCGTATTAGAGGTAGAACCTGCCGGATATGCCTATTTTGCTGCCAATGAAGCAGAAAAAGCTGCCCGTATTAATATCATTGACGTGATGGGTTTTGGAAAATTTGGCCGCGTTTATATTGGGGGACCTGAAGCCGAAGTACTCGAAGCCCAGAAAATAGTTGAAAAAAGATTGGCTGAAATCTCCGGTCGCGAAGATTACTCTGGATAGCAAAACACAGATTTTAATATTATATTAATTGAAATAACAGCTTATAAAATTTAAAAATATGACAGAAAATTCAGACGCATTAGGAATGATTGAAACCAGAGGTTTCTCTGCAATGGTTGAAGCTGCAGACGCAATGGTAAAAGCAGCAAAAGTTGAACTTATCGGTTTTGAAAAAATCGGTGGTGGTTTTGTTACAGCTATAGTTCGTGGCGACGTGGCAGCGGTTCGTGCAGCAGTAGATGCAGGTATACGCGCTGCTGAAAAAGTAGGCGAAATCGTGTCCAGCCATGTAATCCCAAGACCACATAGCAATGTGGACAGCGCATTACCACTCGGAAGACACCCAAAAAAATAAATATTTGTTGATTTGTGAGCTCAGTTTAAATATTAAACTTTTCACAAATTCTGAATCCTAATTTCTAATTCACAATTTAATATGGTTTTAGCAAAAGTTGTGGGGACCGTAGTTTCCAGTCATAAATCTGAAAAGATAGAAGGAATCAAATTCCTGCTTCTTGAAAAAATAGACCCAATCACCATGAAAGGGAAAAACGATTTTGTGGTATCCATGGATAGTGTTGGAGCAGGACCCGATGAAATTGTATTTTATGTTTCAGGAAGCAGCGCACGGTTTACCAATGTTACCGAAGGAAAACCTACTGACTCTGCTGTGATTGCAATTGTAGACTTCATAGAAAAGGATGGCAGTTACACTTACAAAAAGGACTAGACTATGATATTGGGAAAAGTAGTTGGAACAGTTGTTAGCAGCACCCAAAATACCAGCTTGCCCGGTGCAAAATTTTTATTGATAGATAAATGCAATCAACAGGGCAAATGCAAGGGAGATTATCTGGTAGCCTTTGATATGGTAGGAGCTGGGCGTGATGAGGTGGTAATGATATCAGAAAGTTCATCTGCCCGCGAAACATTCGAAACGATGAACAAACCGGTGGATGCAATAATAGTGGGAATTATTGATGTCATAACAGAACAAGATATAGAAGTATATAGAAAGTAAGAACTGATGGGAATGATCACTTTAGGAGTTTTGGAATTTAGTAGTATTGCCATCGGGATTAGAGCGTTGGATGAAATGGTGAAAATTGCGCCCGTGAAAATTGTGGATGCAAGAACTATTTGCCCGGGTAAGTATCTGATTGTTTTTAGTGGCGATGTGGCATCTGTGGAATATTCGTACTATAAAGGAGTAGAAACAGGGGGAAGTTGTCTTGTAGATCAATTGTTTCTTCCATTGGTTCATCCGGATGTAATTCCAGCTATAGGAAATATAGTATTTTCTGATGAATGGGACACTATTGGTATCATAGAAACCAACTCGGTTGTATCTGGTATTGAAGCTGCAGATGAAGCTGCCAAAACTGGGGGGGTAAGTATTTTAGAGGTGCGTCTTGCTATTGGTTTTGGGGGAAAATCGTATGTAAAAATGATGGGTTCTCTTGACGCAGTGCAGGCAGCTATGGAAGCCGGAACCACCAAGGCAAAAGCAAAAAACCAGCTTTGTATGGAAACATTAATACCACAACCGCATAAAGAAATTAAACCTTATTTTTTTAAATAGGAGGAGTATACATTGGACCAGTTAGAACAAAGTATTCGACAAATAGTAGAACAGGTTGTAAAAGGAATCAGCCAGGAAAAAAATCACAATACCGGCAGCGGAAATGTTGGCATTGGAGTGTTCAATAACCTGAACAGCGCGGTGGAAGCAGCAGATAAAGCTTACAGAGATTTCTGTGAGGTTAGCCTCGAAACCCGGAAACTGATTATTGAAAACATGCGTAAAATTTCCATGGAACACAAAGAAGTAATGGCTAAAATGGCGCATGAAGAAACAGGTATGGGACGCTGGTCAGACAAAGTTGTAAAAAATGAGCTTGGAATTGTAAAAACACCCGGTGTAGAGGATATTCATCCGGAAGCTTTTTCAGACGATCGTGGTCTCACTCTGGTAGAAAAAGCACCCTATGGTGTAATCGGATCCATTACGCCCAGCACAAATCCGGCGGTTACAATTATCAGCAATGCCATTGGTATGATAGCAGCAGGAAATTCTGTTGTTTTCAACCCACATCCTTCTGCAAAAAAAACATCTTGCTTTGTAGTAAGCTTATTAAATAAAGCCATCATAGACGCAGGCGGACCGGCCAATTTACTTACTTGCATAAGCGAACCCACTATTGATTCTGCCAAAGAAATGATGGCGCATAAAAAAATTGCTATTTTAGTTGTTACCGGCGGTCCCGCTGTTGTGAAAACTGCTATGAACAGTGGTAAGAAAACTATTGGTGCAGGTCCGGGAAATCCACCCTGCGTAGTAGATGAAACTGCAGATATAGCGCAAGCAGGTCGGGATATTGTAGCAGGCGCAAGTTTTGATAACAACGTAATCTGCATTTGTGAAAAGGAAATTCTTTGTGTTGCATCTGTCGCTGATAAACTAAAAGAAGAAATGAAAAAGAATGGGGCTTACGAACTAACTCCCGACCAGATAAAAAAAGTAACTGCGCTTGTAATCAGTGAGCCTGGGAGACCCGGTCATGAAGGTGCTGCCAATAAAAAATATGTAGGCAAAAATGCAAATTATATTGCCAAAGATATTGGGTTGGATTTGCCGGATTCTACTCGATTATTGCTTTGTGAAGTAGACAAAGATCACCCGTTGGTATGGACAGAGCAACTGATGCCCGTGATGCCTCTGGTTCGGGTAAAAGACGTGGATGAAGCCATCAATCTGGCAGTGGAAGTGGAGCATGGATTTAGGCATACAGCAATTATGCACTCGTTAAATATCGCCAAGCTAAGTAAAATGGCCAAAGTAATGAACTGTTCTATATTCATTAAAAACGGACCCAGCTATGCAGGATTAGGTGCCGGAGGCGCTGGCTTTGCATCGTTTACTATTGCCAGTCCTACAGGTGATGGCGTTACCCGCCCTCGTTCGTTCACAAGGGAAAGACGTTGCACACTGGTGGATTATCTGAGAATAATCTAATTTGTGCCACAAAGTCACAATGGCTCTATGGTGCATAAAGATGTTTTTTTACTATTAAATTTTGAGGAAGAAGAAATAGGAAGAGCAATTATTAACGCAGTACTTTTAGTGCATTCAGTTTGGGAATCATAAATTTTAAGTCAAAAAAATAACAGAAAAAAAAGCATCTGATTGTGTAAAGTTATTAAACAAAAAATGCTATAATGAAACTAGGCAAAATCATAGGAAACGTCGTAAGTACCCAAAAAATAAAATCTTTTGATGGGGTAAAACTTTTGTTGGTGCAGCCATTGGATGAAAATCTAAATTCTGCCGGCGATGCGATTGTAGCATTTGATGCAGTGCAGGCCGGAGTCGGCGATATTATTTACTACGAAACCAGTCGCGAAGCAAGCAGAGTGCTCGAAACCACCATGAATCCATGCGATGCGGCAGTGATGGCCATAGTGGATCATGTGAATTTAAAATAATTATAGAAGTACAATAAATATAGATATTCGAATTATCATAACAAATCTAAATAATATAAATACCTGCCTTGGGCAGGTCTGAAATCACAAAGTTTAGTATAATGATTCTTGCAAAAGTAATAGGAAATGTTGTAGCCACCGTAAAAGAAAAAGGCTATAAATCGAAAAAAATACTGATTGTTCAGCCCATAGACCCTGAAGGTAAACCACTGGGAAAATCATTTTTGGTGGTAGATGCTGTTCAGGCAGGAATTGGAGATAAAGTGCTGGTGCTGGAAGAGGGAGGCTCTGCAAGAACAATCATTAATGAACCTGAATCTCTTACGGTAAAAGCAGTAATTGCCGGCATTGTGGATGAAGTTAATTTTAGAGCTTAATAAAAAATGGATACACACAAAGATATTAATGAAATAGTGAAACGTGTTGCTCTGGGAGCAGACCATGGTGCTTTTGAAGTAAAAGAAGCACTTAAGAATTATTTGAATATTCTTGGCTACACAGTTTTTGATGTTGGAACTACAAATAGTATAACAAAAGTAGACTATCCTGATTTTGCAGTCGCAGTGGCACAGAAAGTGGTCAGTGGTGTTTGTGACAGAGGAATCATGCTTGATGCTGCGGGAATTGGATCTTCCATGGTATGCAATAAGGTAAAAGGAATACGGGCAGCACTTTGCTGGAGTGAAAAAACAATCAAAAATAGCCGCGAACATAATAATGCAAATGTTCTCACTATGGGTACAGCGCAACATAAAATTTCAGAAATATGTATGTTTACAAAATTATGGCTTGAAACAAAATTTGAAGGGGGGCGTCATTGGTCAAGAATAAATAAAATGATGGCTGTGGAAAAAAAGTCTTAAAAAATAAAAATATAATTTTTGTAGCAGGATACAACGTGTAACGAGAATAAAATTATTAAACAAAAATAAATTATGGATCAGAACGAGTTGATAGATAAAATAACCAAAGAAGTATTGGCAAAGCTGAAAAATCAGCAACCTGTAGCACAAAATCAGTCTAAGCCCAGTATAACTTCCGCAGAGTTGGCAGGATATATTGATCATACCTTGTTGAAACCAGAGTCTGTAAAAACGCAGTTTGATCAATTGTGTAACGAAGCATTGAAATACAAGTTTAAATCTGTATGTGTAAATTCAGCATGGGTGTCTTATGTTGCTAAAAAATTAAGAGGAAGCGGTATTTTGATATGCTCTGTGATAGGTTTTCCTTTAGGAGAAATGGACTCGCGATGTAAGGCTTTTGAAGCACGCAACGCTATTGAAAACGGAGCGAATGAGCTCGATATGGTAATCAATGTGGGTGCGCTCAAATCACGCGACTTAAAATTGGTTGAGGAAGATATCAGGGCTATCAAACGTGCTTGCAGAAGCAACACAGTTTTGAAGGTAATTATCGAAACCGTTCTGCTCACTGAAGAAGAAAAAGTGCTGGCCTGCGAAATTTCTAAAAAGGCAGATGCTGATTTTGTGAAAACATCTACCGGATTTTTAGGTGGTGGCGCTACTGTGCAAGATATTGCATTGATGCGTCGTATAGTAGGTCCCAACATAGGTGTTAAAGCCAGCGGAGGAATTAAAGATTTTAATCAGGCTATTGCTTTATTGAATGCAGGTGCAAACAGGTTGGGCTGCGGTGCCAGTGTAACTATTGTTTCCGGAGGTAATAGTCAAGGCGGATATTAAAAATATCTGAATCTGCATAGCTTCGGGGTACATTTCTTACAGAGGTTTAACGGCTCTATACGGTTAGAAAATTTGAATAAAAAAAGCCAATCACTAAACCATGTCCTGAACTTGTCGAAGGCTGGCGAAGTGATTGGCTGTTTTTCAGGGAAATATTTTATCTTAAAAATGGAAAATAAGATAAATAGAACCGCCAAAATTATCGGTATCAATATCTAACATAGAACCACCGGCAGTTTCAGTTGTTATTTTTTTAACATCTCCATCAGTGAAGTTCCATTCTTCAGATTCCATAACTCCTTTTCCTGTAGTATTGAAATTAATTCCCCAGCCAAATTCTCCACCTAAAGCAATCTTTGGAGTAAAAAAGTATTCAATACCGGCAAAAGCTCTTGCGCCAATTCCAAATGTTTTTCCTGATTTATCTGAAATCACACCATCCATTGCTGGGTCAAATATGTTTGTACGTACAGGACTTGTTGGACTTAATGCATTGCCATAGGTATATTTTGTGCTGTTTGTACTATAAAATAATAATGCTTCTCCACCATAGAAACCCTGAAGTCTGGTTTTTCCTTTACGTTTTTCGAGACCGCCACCGAGAACGATACCTGTAGAAAAACTGCTTTCAACATCTTTAACCTGAAGCGGAGGTATTGAGGTAGAAGTAACATCATTTACAAACTCAACATCTTTGGTGTTATTAACCATAATTCTGATTTTACCTCTGTAAGCAGTGCTTTCATCAACAAAATATTTTGCATAAATGGAATTCGTTCCATCCATGAAATTAAAGCTGCTTGGGTCGGTAAATGTTGTTCCGCTATTTATTTTTGTAAGGTTGCCTATAAGGTTGAAAATTGGTGTAGCATCAATACCAAAAGCATAATCTCCACTTTCCGGAAGAATTTTACAACCTTTTTTTGATGTTAAACAATCTCCTGAACCGCTAGCGGGCACTGTTTCTGTTTGAGCTTCTGCAATATTAAACAAGCCAAACACAATCGCTAAAATTAAAGATACTTTTTTCATTTTGTCAAATTTTAGATTTTGAGTGCAAATTTATTATTTTTTTATTAATACAAACAATTAAATATTGCGAAGTTGTTGCAATTATTAATTATCATGCTATTCGCACAATAAATTTCTTTTTTAATTTTAGAATATGATATTTTATTTGCTATTTTTGTCGCAGAAATAAAAATTAAAAATTTAATGTTATGAAAAAGGTATTATTTTCTTTATTCGCTCTTGGATTAGTTTCGATGCTTTCATTCAACAGTTGCAACAAAGCAAACACATCAACTTCTGAACCTGTAGCCGGTACTGCAACTATTAAGGGTGTAATTAAAGCAGATATTAATTTAGATGGCACTGATGAAACTGTTCCTGCTGGAACAAAAGTAATCGCGCAGATTAATGCTGTGGATTTAATTGATAACCCAACTCCAGGTTATAACTATGGCAAAATTCAGTATGAAACTACAACAAGCAGCATAGGAGAATATTCTATATCTGTTGCTGCAGGAACAAAATCAGTTTCTGTAAATTTGATTTGTGATGATATAATTGCAGGTTCTGCTGCTTTTCCTAGAATAATTCTTACAGGACCTACAGCTTCTGCTAGTGTTGTTAAAAATAATGTACAGATTATTGATATGAATTATTAATAAAAATTGTTTTGACGGGGTGTGGCGCAGTTGGCTAGCGCACTTGCATGGGGTGCAAGGGGTCGTACGTTCGAGTCGTATCACCCCGACAAATTTTTAATGAAAAGTTGCTGATAATAAGTCAGCAACTTTTTTTTTGAACTGCATTTGAAATATAAACTGGGATATAGTGTTTCAACAAGAATGTTCTGACAGAAAAGAGTCTGTTGCTTAAAAAAAAAAATAAAAAGCAAGGGGCTAAAATATTTTTGCATCGAAGTTTATTAAAAATGCTTATATTTGCGACCGATTAATGTCAAGGTATTTTAAACATAGTATTCCTACTCCGCCTTGATGTACTCTTCCTCGCAATCTGCTTAGGCCGCGTACAGTAAATTACTTTATTTTATTAACCAGGTCGTTCTATTTCAGTGGCTCGACTATATATTTAATAATTTTGAAACAGGACGAAATAAATAAAAGAAGAACATTTGGAATTATCAGCCATCCTGATGCAGGAAAAACCACACTTACAGAAAAACTGCTATTATTTGGAGGAGCGATACAAACTGCCGGTGCTGTAAAAAGTAATAAAATAAAAAACACAGCAACTTCCGATTTTATGGAAATTGAAAAGCAGCGTGGAATTTCTGTTGCTACTTCTGTAATGGGGTTTGAATATAATGGCTACAAAATAAATATTCTCGATACACCCGGTCACAAAGACTTTGCAGAAGATACTTACCGTACTCTTACTGCTGTTGATAGTGTTATTTTGGTTATAGATTGTGTAAAAGGAGTAGAAGAGCAAACCAGAAAATTAATGGAAGTATGTAGAATGAGACATACGCCGGTTATAATTTTTATTAATAAAATGGACAGGGAAGGGCAGGACCCCCTTTCATTACTTGAGAATGTTGAACAAGAGCTTAACATACATATCCGACCTCTTTCGTGGCCTATTGGAATAGGAAATAAATTTAAGGGTGTTTTTAATTTGTTTGAAAAAAAATTACAACTTTTTTCACCGAATGTAACGAAAATAGCTAAAGATGTTTTTGCAATTAATGATATCAATGATATTGAATTTGATCGGCAAGTTGGAGATTCTGTAGCAAAAAAATTCAGGGAAGAAGTTGAGTTGATTGATGAAATATTTGAGCCTTTTGATTTGGATTTATACACAGAAGGGTATTTAGCTCCTTTATTTTTTGGAAGCGCTATTAATAATTTCGGTGTAAAAGAATTATTGGACACATTTGTTCGCATTGCTCCTTCGCCACTACCCAGAATAACTAATTTAAGAGAAGTTAGTCCGCTTGAAAAAGATTTTACCGGATTTATCTTTAAAATTCATGCCAATTTGGACCCGAATCATCGAGACAGAATAGCATTTTGCAGAGTTGTTTCAGGCAAATTCGAACGCAATAAATTTTATTATCATACGCGATTAAATAAAAAATTGAGGTTTTCTAGTCCTGTTGGTTTTATGGCCAACGAAAAAAGCATTTTGGAGGAAGCTTTACCCGGTGATGTTGTTGGTTTATACGATACCGGAAATTTTAAAATTGGCGATACGCTTTCAGAAAATGAATCCATTTTTTTTAAAGGAATTCCTAGTTTTTCTCCAGAAATTTTTAAAGAATTAGTGAATAAAAACCCTTTAAAAACAAAACAATTGGAGAAAGGAATCCGACAACTTAGCGATGAAGGGATGGCGCAATTATTTATTCGTGAAATGGGAAATACAAAAATAATCGGAACTGTTGGTGAACTTCAGTTTGAAGTAATACAATTTCGTTTACTTCACGAATATGGTGCTTCATGTACGTTTACACCTCTTAATTATACGAAAGCATGCTGGCTGACATCAACAAATAAACAGGTTTTAGAGAAATTCATAACACAAAAACCTCAATACATCACATTCGATAAAGATGGGCGACCTGTTTTTATGGCAGAAAGCGATTGGTTTTTAAATACAATCCGCCAAACAGTTCCCGAAATAGAATTTCATTTTACATCTGAATTTAAAACAGATCAACAACAAATAAATAATATGGAAACATGGGCAAAGAAATAATTTATGACATGGAAGCCATGCTTAAGATGAAACAGGGCGTAGAAAAAAGGTAAAAGAAGTAAGCGAAAAAAGAACACTCTTATGAAAACAATCGAAAAACAGAAAGGGAATACTTATTTGAACTTTGGAAAAAAATTGATTTTCTCTTATCTGAAATCAACGAAGCAATACAGCTAAAAAGCGATGAGGTAGCGACAATGAACAAGCATATTCAAGTGCATAAAACTGATATGGATTACCTCGAAAAAAATAATATGCGGAAACCATTATTAATTTTTTGTTACAAGGCGAACATAGTGTTGGAAACAGAAAAAGACTTCACAGACCAAAAGACACCGCTTATTTTGGAAAAATTGATTTTGTTGTTGAAAATTCAAATGATCTTAAAAACATCTATGTAGGGGTTCATAATTTTTAAGACAACGATTTTAATGAGGGATTCACTTATCAATACAGTAGAAAATCAAAAATTCACTCTTATTAAAATTGAGAAGATGTAACCCATAATGAAGATGTTTCAGCTTTGTTTTCTGGTTTTTACTTTGTAAGAGTTTATTGTAAATGAAAAGATTTATCACGAAAAAATTGTAATACAGCATTAGCAATAAAACACAAAAGGCAGGTTATACAACCTGCCTTTTGTAAAAATGTTTTTCAAAAACGCTATCAATTATCATTCATTGAAATCAGGAATTCTTCATTCGTGCTTGTTTTAGAAAGGCGGTCGAGCATAAAATCCATAGTTTCCTGCGAGTTCATATCTCCGAGATAATTTCTTAAAACCCATATTCTGTTAAGATATTCTTTCTGTAGCAAGAGGTCTTCTCTACGTGTACTGGAAGCATTGACATCCACTGCGGGGTAAATACGTTTATTGGAAAGTTTTCTGTCGAGCTGCAATTCCATGTTGCCGGTTCCTTTAAATTCTTCAAAAATTACTTCGTCCATTTTAGAACCTGTTTCTGTCAGAGCAGTAGCAATGATGGTAAGGGAGCCTCCGTTTTCAATGTTTCTGGCAGAGCCAAAAAATCTTTTAGGTTTGTGTAAAGCATTTGCATCCACACCACCGGAAAGAACTTTCCCTGATGCTGGTTGTACTGTGTTATAGGCGCGTGCGAGGCGTGTGATGGAGTCTAAAAGAATAACCACATCGTGTCCGCTTTCAACAAGGCGTTTTGCTTTTTCAAGAACAATATTCGCAATGCGTACGTGTTTGTCTGCAGGTTCGTCAAACGTAGAAGCAATGACTTCTCCGGTAACATTTCTTGCCATGTCTGTAACCTCTTCAGGTCGTTCATCAATAAGAAGAATTATAAGATATACTTCAGGATGATTTGCTGCAATAGCATTTGCGATTTCTTTCAGAAGTACTGTTTTCCCTGTTTTAGGCTGCGCAACAATCAGACCTCTTTGTCCTTTGCCGAGTGGTGAAAAAAGATCAATGATTCTTGTAGACAGAGAGCTTTTGCCGTTTCCTGTAATGTTGAATTTTTCATTAGGGAATAAAGGAGTGAGATGTTCAAAAGGGATGCGGTCTCTGATCATATCAGGATTCCTTCCATTAATTTGTTCAATTTTAATAAGCGGGAAATATTTTTCCCCATCTTTTGGAGGTCTGATGGTTCCTTCAACCGTGTCGCCGGTTTTTAATCCGAATAATTTAATCTGAGATTGGGATACATAAATATCATCGGGAGAATTGAGATAATTATAATCGGCAGATCTTAGAAAACCATATCCGTCCGGCATAATTTCAAGCACGCCTGAACTGTTGATGATCCCATCGAAATCAAATATTTTATCGGGCTTTGGTTTTTCAATGATTTTTCTTTGAGGTAATGGAACAGAATCCTGAATGTTTATTTTTTTCAGGTCATCATCAATATCTTTCTGAAGTTCCAGTGTCATGTTATTATCTACAATCAGAGGTTCTGAAAAATTATTATTAGACTCTTTGCTGAAATCATTTTCTTCTTGCATTTCTTCCTGCGGATAGGAAATTTCTTCCTGAGGATAGATGATGTCTTCTTTTACCTCAATAATTTCATTATCGGGAATCAAAGAATCATTATTAATTACTTCAACAGGTTTGTCTGTTTTCTGAATTAAAGTTTTTTTCTCAGGCTCTACAGCCTTTTTATAAAACAAAGGTAATTCCGGTTCTATTTTTGCTTTTTCAACAATAATATCCTCTTCAGGCGGTATGACATTTTCTTTTTTGAAAAGGTTATTTAATTGCTGTTCTTTTTCTTTTTTTATTATGATTGACTCTTCTGCATCTTTTTCAGCAGGTGTTTGATCATAATCTCCTTTAACATCTTCGGAGCTTGATTTTTGCTGCCCGTTGTATTTTACTTTTTCAACCTTGCGATGGCGTGGACGTTTTTGCAGCGGGGGTTGATTTTGTTTTTTTAACACATCTTCTTTAGAGGCTGCAATAGCCTGACTGTCGAGTATTGCGTATATAAGATCTTGCTTTCGTAATGTTTCTGATTTTTTAATGTTGAGCTGTTTTGCAATTTCTTTCAGCTCTGTAACAACCATGTTGTTCAGTTCTAGGATATCGTACATGAAAAATATTTATTAGAGAATTTATTTATGAATTGAATAAAACAATAGATGCTGGATTTTAGAAAAAATGTTTTGGTAAAAATATCTTCAGGATTAAATCTGACCCCTCAAAATCACAGAATTTTTTGCAAGTATACGGATTGCTGTTTTAATTTCCAAAAAATAATGAAAAATTATTTATGCCTGATTTTTAGAAACAATATAGAAAGAGCTGGTAATAAAGTAATAGAGTTTGCCAGTATTACCGGAATATCTTCTTTCAAAATTCCATAAAAAACCCAAAGTGAAATTCCTGATATTAGTATTATATACATATATAAAGAGATGCTCTTCGTATTACGTGTTTTAATAATTTTATACGCCTGAGGAAAATATGCAATAGTCGTGAATATTCCTGCAAGTATGCCAATCAGGCTGATTTTGTCCATTTTATATCATGTTTGTTTGTTTTGAAAATGAATTCAAATTATTTTTTACGCAGAAGTTTTTCAATTTCATCTGCTTCGATAGGAATATGTTCCATAAGGTCTACCGGATTCTTATCCACCATAATATCATTTTCAATGCGAATACCAATGTTTTCTTCTGTTATATACAAACCCGGTTCGCAGGTAAGCACCATGCCTTTTTGAAATACTGTTTGTTTTGTGCCAACATCATGAACATCCAGACCAAGGAAATGAGAAGTACCATGCATGAAATACTTAAAATACAAAGGTGCTTCTTTTTTTTGTTTTTTTACATCTTCTGCTGAAAATAGCTTCAGGCGTATCATTTCAGCTTCAAGAAGTTTATTTACTTTTGCATTTACAATATCAATAGTATTTCCCGGAACAAACATTTTTTTTGCTTCTTTAAAAACTCTTAAAACGGCATTATAGCATTCTTTCTGACGTTTTGTGAATTTTCCGCTAACCGGAATTGTTCTTGAGCAATCTGCTGCATAATTAGCATATTCAGCACCGAAATCAAGCAGCAGTAAATCGTTATTTTTACATTCCTTATCATTTTCTACATAATGCAAAATGCAGGCATTTCCTCCAGCAGCAACAATAGGAGCATAGGCATGCCCATTTGCCCCGTTTCTCAGAAACTCATACGTGATTTCTGCTTCGACTTCATATTCTTTCATGCCCGGTCTGATGTTCCCTAACAATTTGCGGAAAGCTTTTTCTGTAATATCACATGCGTTTTTTATCAGTTTTATTTCCTGATGTTCTTTTATTGTACGGAGTTTTGTTAAAATGGGAGCAAGCCGCATATAGTTATGAAGAGGGAAATCGGTTTTTGTTTTTTGAACGAACCTTAATTCCCTGTAGGGCACTTCTGTTGAATAGCGTGGGTTTTCATTGAGTGAAAAATAAACATTACCTGCAAATAGCATCAATTCTTTAAATACTGTATCAAAATCGTTGAGCCATTTAACTGTTTTAATTCCGGATATTTCTGTAACCTCTGCATGGCTGTATTTGTGCCCGTACCAAATAACCATGGTTTCATCGGCCTTTACGGTAAAAACAATTTCGCGCATGTTCTCCATCGGATGATCGGGACAAAGGCAAAGTATACATTTTTCCTGATCAAGACCTGTAAGATAAAACAAATCTGAACTCTGCCTGAATGGAAAATTCTGATCGCCGTTTCTGGGCATTTCATCATTAGAATTGATTACAACCAGCGAATTTGGAGCAATTTCTTTAATCAGTTTTTTTCTGTTTTTCTGGAATAATTGCTTGTCTATTTTTTCGTATTTCATATAATATTTTTTCTTTTTTTTATTGATGTTTCATAACAAAGCATTAAGGAAATTTGAGTTGGAAGTATTGCGACAAAAATAAAAAAGTTTATGAAATAAAAAGCATTTTACTAAACATGATTTATACTATGCCCGGTCATTTTTTACGCTTTGGGAAAACCTTTGAGGTCTTCATTGGATAAGCACGTTGAGACCTCAAGGGTTTAAGCGATTGAGAAAAAATGACCGATAAGAGTATAATATGAATTTTTTTCATTATTGTCAGATAAAAATTCGTTTTTTGTAGGACATTAATGATTTTTTTGTATTTTTTCAATCATAAATTTTGTATTACTTTGCAAAAACAAATAATTATTAAAAATTAAATGGGTCATAAAATGCGAATAGGAATTCTTACAGCGGGAGGCGATTGTCCGGGTTTGAATGCAGCAATAAGAGGAATTGGCAAAACAGCAATATTACAATACGGAATGGAGGTTTACGGAATATCTTCCGGTTTTCTGGGGTTGATTAACAATGAATACGTGCGCCTGGATGAAGCCACTTTATCGGGAATTCTTACTGTTGGAGGTACAATTTTAGGAACTTCACGAGAGAAGCCTTTTAACAAAAATGAATTGCCGAATCCAAATGAAGTAAACAAACCCAAGCTGATAAAAAAGCATTACGATGAAATGGGTTTTGATTGTCTTGTATGCGCAGGAGGAAACGGTACTCAGAAAACAGCTGCATTGCTTTCAGAGTCGGGAATGAATGTCATCGGAATTCCAAAAACGATTGATAATGATGTGTGGGGAACAGATATTACATTCGGCTTTGATTCTGCTGTAAATATTGCAACAGAAGCGATTGACCGACTACATACCACAGCAAATTCTCATAAAAGAATTATGGTAATAGAAGTAATGGGGCATAATGCAGGATGGATTGCCTTGTATTCCGGCATAGCAGGTGGGGGAGATGTAATTTTAATTCCGGAAATAGAATACGATGAGAAAATTATTTGTGATTATCTCGTTCAGAGAGCGTATAAGAAAAAAAATTCGTCTATTGTAGTGATCGCAGAAGGGATCAGGGTAGACAGTAAGAAAAAACGCGCAGGTACTTATATTGCGAAAATGATTAATGAAAAAACCGGAATAGAAACGCGTGAAACAATTCTTGGTTATGTTCAACGAGGAGGAAGTCCTTCACCTATGGACAGGGTGCTTGCAACACAATATGGAGCTTACGCAGCAGAACTTATTGCACAAAAAAAATTCGGTGTGATGGTTGCTATGAAAAATAATAAAATTACCGATGTCTCATTAAATGATGTAGGTGGAAAAACGAGAACAGTTGATCCCGAGCATTCATTGATACTTCAGGCGCGTAGTATGGAAACTTGTTTTGGTGATGGAAAATAGTGTACAGAAAAACTTTGCAACCATGCAACCTGCAACCTGCAACAAACTTAAAATTAATAAATATACTGACTTTAAAAAATAATGAAAATAATAGTAATTGTAAGACACGCGAAAGCAATTGAACATGACCCTGAGATTACTGATTACGAACGTTCGCTTAGGATTCGCGGAATCAAAGATGCTCATAAGGTAAGCAAGCACCTGAAAAAGTCGAAGATAATTCCCCAGTTAATAATTTCCAGTCCTGCTTTCAGAGCTTTTGAAACAGCATCTATTTTTGCATCAGAACTTGATTATTCTGTAAAAAAAATTCAGATTGAAGATTTTTTATACGAGGATTACTCCTCACTTGATTTTTTTAATATGATTTATCAGTGCGACCCTTCTGTATCTACAGTTTTAATAGTTGCTCACGATCCCCATATTTCGAGAATGTCTGCCGTACTTGCAAAGAATTTTAATGTGTTTCTTCCAACAACAGGTACTGCCGTATTAGAGTTTGAAGCGAAATCATGGAGCGATATAAAAGAAAGTGAAGGAAAGCTTCTAAAATATTGGTTTGCTGAAAAACTTGACTAAAATAATTAACCCTAATATTCTAATAAAAAAAGTATGACTTTCCCATTTATCCCAAAAGAAATTAGCTGGCTTTACTTTAATGCGCGGGTTCTTCAGGAGGCAGAAAATAAAAATGTTCCAGTTGTAGAAAGAATGAAATATCTGGGAATTTACTCAAATAATCTGGATGAATTTTTTCGTGTACGTGTTGCAACACTCAAGCGTTTGCTCGATATTGGCAAAAAAGCAGTAGAGATTATTGGATATGAACCTAAGGTTGTGTTAAAGCAGATACATGATATCGTGTTGGAGCAGCGCAGTAAATTTGAATATGTGTATACACTGCTGACGCACGAATTACGCAAGGAGAATATTTTTATCATTAATGAAAAACATTTATCAAAAGATCAGGAAGAATTTGTGTCTGCTTTTTTCAGAAAAGAAGTACGACCGAAATTAATGCCTGTAATTATTAATCATTCATCAGACATCCCGAACCTGAAAGAGCAAATAATTTATTTTGCAATTTGTTTCGGTTCGAAACACACGAAAAAAGAGCAATTTGCAATAATGGAAGTGCCGACAAATATTCTGCCGCGTTTCATTGAATTGCCTCGTATAGGTTCAAAGCGCTATATTATTATGCTTGATGATATTGTGCGGTGGGGAATGAGAGATACCTTTTCTATTTTTAATTTTGATACAATTGAGGCGTATACAATTAAATTTACAAAGGATGCTGAAATAGATGTGGTAGATAATGTGTCTGAAAGTTATGTTGAGAATGTTTCACGAAGCCTTAAAAAAAGGAAACAGGCAAGTACTGTAAGCTTTGTTTACGACCAGCAGGTTCCGGCTGCTTTTTTAAATCTTATTTTAAAACGTTTTCAATTCAAGCAATCCGACGCAATTATTCCGGGTGGGAGGTATCATAATTTTAAAGATTTTATAAAGTTTCCGAACATCGGGAAAAAAGAACTGGTTTATGAATCTATACCTGCAACTTCGCATCCTGATCTGAAGAATGAAAGGAGCATTTTAAATGTGTTAAGAGAAAAAGACATTCTGCTTCATTACCCATATCATTCATTTGATTATTTTATTGATTTGCTGCGTGAGGCATCTATTGATCCTAAAGTAAAATCAATAGAAATAACTTTGTATCGTCTCGCCAAATCATCAAGCGTTGTAAATGCACTAATCAATGCAGTGAAAAACGGGAAGGAAGTAACTGCTGTTATGGAGCTACAGGCAAGGTTTGATGAAGAAGCAAATATTTCCTGGTCGAATACATTGAGAGAAGAAGGTGTGAAAATTATTTATGGGGTACAATCTTTAAAAGTACACTCCAAGCTCTGTCTTATTTCTTGTAATGATGGAAAGCGTAATGAAAATTTTGCCTGTCTCGGCTCAGGAAATTTTAATGAAGATACAGCGCGTATTTATACAGATAATCTATTAATGACAAGCGATCCAAAGATTACTAATGAGGTCGAGAAAGTATTTAATTTTTTCAGAAGAAATTATAAACGCGATAATTTTCACCATCTTTTGGTTGCTCCTTTTTCTATGCGTAATAAAATAATTTCGCATATTAAAAATGAAATTATAAACGCAAAAAATAAGAAAAAGGCTTATATTATCATTAAAATTAATAATGTTGTAGATTTAGAAATTATCGAATTACTTTATCAGGCAAGCAATGCAGGCGTTAAAATCAGACTAATGGTGCGCGGAATGTGTTCTTTGGTTCCGGGAGTATCGGGATACAGCGAGAATATTGAAGCAAGGGCAATTATTGATCGTTTTCTGGAACATTCGCGAATAATGATTTTTTGTAACGACGGTGAAGAAAGATACTACATTACTTCTGCTGATCTCATGGCGCGTAATTTAGACAGAAGAGTTGAGGTTGCATGCCCTGTTTATGATGAGGAAATTCAGAAAGAGCTGAAAAATTATCTGGAAATAGTATGGAAAGACGCTGTCAAGGCGCGTGTGATAAATGAAAAAATGAACAATGTTTACTACCAGACTCGCGCGAAGAAAAAAATAAGGTCGCAATATGAATTTTACACCTATCTTTGCAATCGGAAAAAATAATAACAGCATTGTTTTGCAGAATTGAAAGATCGCCGTGAATGCAATTGGGTTTTATAGCTTTTATATTTTGAGTTGGATACTCTTTCTCCTTCCGCTGAGACTTCTTTATGGTGTTGCTTATCTATTATATATCTTTGCATTTTATATAATAAAATACCGAAAAAAAACGGTACTGCTTAATTTGAAAAATTCTTTTCCTGATAAAACAGAAAAAGAAATAGAAGAGCTTGCACGAAAATTTTATATCCACTTCTGCGATTCCCTCATTGAAATTATTAAGCTAATACATATCTCTCCAAAAGAGCTTGAAAAGCGCGTTGTGTTTAATAATATAGAGCTTTTTGACCGATTGTATAAAGAAAATAAAAATGTAATTCTTGTTTCTGGACATTACGGAAACTGGACATGGATGGTGCGATTGCCTCTTTATTTAAAGCATAAACCCACTGTAATCTACAAGGCGCTTCACAATATACATTTCAATGAGTTTGAAAAGAAAAAAAGAGCCAGATACGGAGCAATTCTAATTCGCGATCAGGAGGCTTACAAAAAATTACTTGAACTTAACAATAAAAAAGAATTATTTCTTTGCTGGTTTCTTACTGATCAGCGCCCCCCAAAACCGCTACATTTCTGGACAAATTTCTTAAATCAGGATACTCCCGTTTTTCTTGGTGCTGAAAAAGTTGCCAGAAAAGTTCATGCTGCCGTTGTTTACATGGAAATAAATAAAATTAAAAGGGGCTATTATTCTGTAGATTTTAAATTGCTCGTTGAAGATGCTTCTAAAACTCTGGAAGGTCAGATTACTGAAATGCACACCCGCGAACTGGAAAAAACAATTCTCAAAAATCCAGCATATTGGCTCTGGTCTCATAAAAGATGGAAGCATGTGAGGTAATTTTCAGCCTTTTCATGATTTATTAAACTTTATTAACACTCTTCAAATCCTTTTACATTTTCATTAAATTTACAAATCCAAAATTTAAATTTTGTACCCGGCAATTTTTTTTTTGTCAGGTTTATTTATTATACAGAAAGGGGATTTTATTCATGTCTGGTTTTACGCATCTTCATGTACACTCACAATATTCGATACTCGACGGACAGTCAGGGCTCAAGGCTATGGTTGCCAAAGCGAAGCAGAACAGAATGCCGGCGTTGGCACTTACGGATCATGGCAGTATGTTTGGAGTAAAAGATTTTTTCAATGAAATACAAAAAATTAATAAATGTGTATTTGAATCAATAAAAGAAGCAGAGAAAAAAGAAGAGACTACAGATGATTTGAAAGCGCAGTTGTTAAAACCGATTATCGGATGCGAAATGTATGTTGCTCCCAGCAGCAGGTTTGAAAAGAAAAAAATAGACAACCAGAAGGTATATCACCATCTTATTCTTCTTGCAAAAAATATTACCGGATATCATAATCTGGTTAAGCTTGTTTCTTTTGGATGGCTCGAAGGTTATTATCACAGACCGAGGATAGACAAAGAATTACTTAAAAAATATAGCGAAGGGATTATTGCTACTTCTGCCTGTATTGCAGGGGAAATTCCGCTTTACATATTAAAAGGAGAGCCAGAGAAAGCCGAAAAAGCGCTTTTGGAATACAAAGAAATATTCAGGGAAGATTTTTACATTGAAATTCAGCGCCATCCTACATCAGACCCTTTTGCAGACAGGGAGGTTTATGAAAGACAGAAACAGGCATTTTCCGGATTAAAAGCATTGGCGGAAAAGCATCATGTAAAAATTGTGGCTTCAAATGATGTTCATTTCGTAAATCAGGAGGATGCTGAAGCGCACGATATATTAATATGTCTTAACACGCAATCAGATAAAGATGATCTGAAAAGAATGCGCTATACGAAACAGGAGTGGTTTAAAACTACTGAGGAGATGCAGTCCCTTTTTTCGGACATCCCTGAAGCATTATTTAACACACAGGAAGTAGTTGATAAAATTGAATATTTCAATATCAATTCAAAACCTATAATGCCCGATTTTCCTTTGCCCGATGGCTTTTCAGACCCCGATGATTACTTGGCGCATTTAAGTTATATAGGAGCGCAGGAGCGTTACAGGGAAATGCCACCGGAAACAAAAGACCGCATTGATTTTGAGCTTGCCGTTATTAAAAAAATGGGCTTTCCTGGATATTTTCTTATAGTGCAGGATTTTTTACAGGCTGCAAGGAATATGGGCGTTGCTGTAGGTCCGGGCAGAGGATCTGCCGCCGGCTCAGTAGTTGCTTATTGTTTAAAAATAACAGATATAGACCCTTTGAAATACGATCTACTTTTTGAGCGGTTTTTAAATCCCGATCGTATTTCTCTCCCCGATATTGATATTGATTTTGACGATGACGGCAGAGACATGGTGCTTAAATGGGTCGCAGAGAAATATGGTAAGGAAAAAGTAGCGCATATCATTACTTTCGGAACAATGGCTGCCAAATCTTCTATCCGCGATGTTGCCCGGGTTTTAAAGCTTCCTTTGTCCGAGGCAGACAAGCTTGCTAAATTAGTCCCTGAAACACCCGGTGTTACGCTCCAGAAAGCATATAAAGAGGTTAAACAACTCGGCGATGCCCGTTTTTCTGAAAATAAACTTATTGCTGAAACATTACGTTATGCCGAATCTCTAGAAGGCTCTGTAAGAAGCACCGGTATTCATGCTTGCGGAATAATAATTGGAAAGGACGATCTTATTAATTATATCCCGCTGAAAATTGAAGATAATATTTTGGTTACGCAGTATGAAGGGCCGCTGGCAGAAGAAGTCGGACTTTTAAAAATGGATTTTCTCGGACTAAAAACGCTTTCCATAATTAAGGAGGCTATTGTTAATATTAAAAAATCGCATAGTGTAGATATTGACATCAGCAATATTCCTCTTGATGATCAGGAAACGTATGAGTTGTACAGTCGCGGAGATACGGTGGGTACTTTCCAGTTTGAGTCGGACGGAATGCGTAAATATTTACGCGACCTGAAACCGAATAAGTTTGAAGATTTGATTGCGATGAATGCGCTGTACAGACCGGGTCCCATGGAGTATATTCCAAGTTTTATCAACCGTAAATTCGGCAGGGAAAAAGTGGAATTTGATTTTCCAATAATGGAGCGCAGGCTGAAAGATACTTACGGAATTACAGTATATCAGGAACAGGTGATGTTACTTGCGCAGGATATGGCGAATTTCAGCAGGGGCGATTCAGATGTTTTGCGTAAAGCAATGGGAAAAAAGCAGATAGACATGATGGATAAGATGAAAGCCCTTTTTGTAAATGGTTGCAAGGCGAATGGTTATGAAGAAACAAAAGTTTTGAAAATCTGGCACGACTGGGAAAAATTTGCACAGTATGCTTTTAATAAGTCCCATTCTACATGTTATTCGTATGTTGCCTATCAGACAGCATATCTTAAGGCGCGTTACCCGGCTGAATATATGGCAGCCGTTCTGAGCCGTAATCTTAATAACATAAAGGAAATTACAAAATACATGGACGAATGCCGACGTATGGGCATCCCTGTTCTCGGTCCTGATATTAATGAAAGTGATTTAAAATTCAGTGTTGTGAATGGAGTCATACGTTTTGGAATGGCTGCTATTAAAGGAGTAGGAGAGGGGGCTGTTTTAAATATTCTTGATGAAAGAACCAGAAACGGAAAATTTAATTCGGTTTATGATTTTATTGAAAGAATCAATCTGCATTCTGTAAATAAAAAGAGCCTCGAAGCTCTGGCTCAGGCAGGCGCTTTTGATTGCTTTCAGGATATTAAAAGACATCAGTATTTTTGTCCGGATGATAGCAAGGAACCTTCCTTTGTTGAGACGCTTATCCGATATGGAAATAAAATAAGTGAAGAGAAAAGCAGTTATCAGCAGTCTCTTTTTGGCGGTTTATCAGGAACTTCAATGACGAAACCTGTTCCTCTTCCTTGCCCCGAATGGTCTAACATTGAGAAGTTAAATAAAGAAAAAGATCTTATCGGAATATTTTTGTCATCCCATCCGCTTGATGATTACAAAATAGAAATAGAGCATTTTACAAATACAACCTGCTCTGAATTGATTGAACTTTTAAAGCAGAAACCCAAAAAGGGAGATAAAGAGCAGGAGTTTGTTTTTGCCGGTATTGTAACAAGCGTAAAATCTGCAATAAGCAAAACCGGAAATCCCTATGGAAGGGTTGTAATTGAAGATTACAAAGACAGTATAGAGATTTCGCTGTTCAGTAAAGATTGGGTAAATTTCAGCAAGTTTTTTGTGCCGAATTATCCACTTCTGATTAAAGGAAAGACACAGCTACGCTACAAAAGTGAGGACGAAATGGAGTTAAAGATAAACTCAATCACGATGCTTTCCGAAGTCAGAGAAGAAATGATAAAAAGTATTTCTATTAAAATACCCATTTATAAATTAACTGAATCTGTGATTGAAGAAGTGAATGCAATGGCCGAATCCAATAAAGGAAAAACCAATCTGAAATTTTTAATTTATGAACCGTCAGAGAGAATTTGGGTTGAAATGTTTTCGAGATCGCACAGAATAAAGCTGACAAATGAAGTGCTCTCTTTTTTTAAAAATAATACAGAAATTGAAACGTTTAAAATCAATCAATAATTTTTGTAAGTTTGTAGAAGTTTAATTTAAAATATTTGATGTTATGTTAGAAGTAAATGATAGTAATTTCGACGAATTAGTAATGAAAACAGATAAACCTGTGATGTTGGATTTTTGGGCTGAGTGGTGTGGCCCATGCAGAATTATTGGTCCTTACGTAGAAGAATTGGCGCAGGAGTACGAAGGCAAGGCTGTTATTGGAAAAGTTAATGTTGATGATTGTCCGGGAATTTCAGGAAAATTCGGCATAAGAAATATTCCTACTGTTTTGTTTATTAAAGATGGAAAAGTTATTGACAAACAGGTTGGTGCTGCGCAGAAAAACGTGTTCAAAGCCAAGCTGGATGAAATAATGTAATTTGCAAAATACAGTATATCGAAACAATATTAGACATACAAAAAGTTCAGGTTCTCGATAATCTTGAGTTTGTTGCAAAGCAAATTGTGGAGGGATTTATCACGGGTCTGCATAAAAGTCCTTTTCATGGCTTCTCTGTTGAGTTTGCCGAGCATCGTATTTACAATACCGGAGAATCTACCCGGCATATTGATTGGAAATTGTACGCAAGAACAGATAAACTTTTTGTAAAAAAATACGAGGAAGAAACAAACCTTCGCTGTCAGATTGTAATTGACGCATCTTCTTCTATGCTTTTCCCTTTAAAAGAAAAAGGAGTTTGTAATAAATTACAGTTTTCTGTGTATTGCGCTGCCGCATTAATATATCTGTTACGTAGTCAGCGCGACGCCGTTGGTATGTCTTTATTTTCGGATAAAATAGATTTGCATACTGTTTCCCGTTTGTCTGATGTTCATGCGCGTATGCTTTTTTCACACCTTGAAGATTTAATGGGATGGGATGAAAGTAAATTAAACAGAAAAACAAAAGCTTCTGACATGTTGCATCAGATAGCCGACAATGTTCACAAGCGTTCTCTTGTAATTATTTTCAGCGATATGTTTGACAATGAAGAACGCGAAGAATTGTATTCCGCCCTGCAACACCTGCGTTACAACAAACATGAGGTTATTATTTTTCATGTAAAGGATGGGAAAAAAGAGCAACAGTTTGACTACAACAGCCGTCCGTATAAATTTATTGATATGGAAACAGGGGACGAGGTAAAACTGAATCCTAACGAGATAAGAGATAATTATATTCGTATAATTAATGATTGGAACAATGAATTAATAATGCGTTGCGGACAATATGACATTGATCTGGTCGAAGCAGATATTAACGGAAATTTTAAAAATGTTCTGATGCCTTATCTTTTGAAAAGAAGTAAGTTGTTTTGATTTTATTATATGGCCGATACAAATAACTGGATAGAAGAAGCAGAACGCAAACAAAATGCTTTTGCTGATGAACAGGAACATAAGAAAATTATTCAGCAGGTAAATATTGAGGAAAACTTCAAAGTATTTTATATTTTCGTTAAATCCATTTCAAATCTTATCGAACGCGTCAACAATCTTGCATGGGAAGCGAGAAAACCAAGTTTAGAGCTTGGTATGACTGAAGTTGAAGAGCATAAGTGCTACGAGTTTTATGGCTCTGCGTATATTTATAAAAAAACCTTTTTTTCTTTTTTTACAGGTACCCGATCTAAACATTTGTGTTGGAGAAGAATCAGTTTTAAAATATCCGACCACCGGAATATCATAAAAGTTCATATTTCTGAAATGTTTTCGGAAAAAAATATTGGAACTCAAAGTGGCAACAATGAGAGGAAAGAAAAGTACAAACTAAAACTTTCAGGGTTTAACGATAAATTTGAATATAATACGATTAATTGGCTTACATTTAATCTTTCAAACCACGATTTTAAAAAGCAGCTTCCTTTTGCCGACCAATCAGATGACCACCTAATGTAAGTTCCTTTAATGTAACCACAAAATTTTCTCTGGTATAGTTTTTGTTCAAAGAAATTTTCGTTTAAATATTTGTCTATTAATATTTTTGAACTAACCTTACAGATATTCAAATTCTTTTTTGATTTGTTTTAGAAAGCTGTATCTTTGCAGTAGTAATTAATGTTAAACTTTATATTTTAAGCCTATGAAAAAAGTGTACGCCCTTATCGTTTTATTAAGTGTGATTTTTAGTGTATCGCTTCAAGCGCAAGTTGGGAGCTCATGTGTAACACCGCATGTAATTACCGCTCTGCCATTTGATTCTGTCGGAATGTCCACAGCAAATGCAGCAGACAATTATGATGCAAGTCCCTGTACAGGCGCAACTGATTTTATGTCAGGCAATGATTATGTTTTTTCTTACACGCCTGCAACAAATGAATTGGTAAACATTACTATTTCAGGTATCAGCGCATTATCAGGCGCAGGTTTGTTTATTACAGATGCTTGTCCTGACGATGTTTCTGCAACCTGTATTGCTGAAGAAACAGGAACTATGGTTGACTTGAATTCGGGTGGAGTAAATTTAGTAGCCGGAACGGAATATTTTATTATCGTGTCGTCTAGATTTTATTTATTCACAGGTCAGACAACAAGTTTTGATATAATTATGCAATCATGCAGCGGAACTCCTGTTGCAGACTTTACTTATGTTGCAGACAACACAACACTTACGTTCACTAACACATCACAAAATGCTGTTTCATACAGTTGGCTTTTTGGAGACGAAGGCTTTCTTCCAACTCCTGACACAAGCATGAGCCCTGTTCATACGTATGCTGAAACAGGTCAGTATGTTGTAAGCTTAACCGTAACAAACGATTGTGGAATTACAAGTACAATTACCGATACAATTGATGTTACGTGCAGTGTTTCAACAGCACCTGATGCAGGATTTACATACATAATAAATGATACAACTGTTACATTTACCAATGCTTCAACCAATGCTACTTCTTACGAATGGTATTTTGGAGATGAAGCTATTGTTTTGTTCCCTTCATCAACAGAAGCAAGTCCTATTCACGCATACAATCAGGGAACTTACACCGTTCAGATGATTGCACTCAATTGCTTTACTTCAGATACATTTACCGTAACGTATACAATTTGTCTCAGCAATCTTCCTGTTGCTGATTTTACTTATGTTGAAAATGGCATGACAGTTGATTTTACCAGCACAGCAACAGATGCAACTTCTTACGGTTGGTTTTTTGGGGACGAAGCTTTTCCTTTACAGCCAACTTCTACTGATGCTAATCCTTCTCATACTTATACATCTTATGGAGACTTTGTTGTAACCTTCACTGCAACAAATGCTTGCGGTTCACATACTATTACCGACACATTACACCTTGTTTGCCCTGGAAGTTTACCATCAGCTGCTTTTACGTATGTTGCTAATGCAGGCGTAGTTTCTTTCACAAACACATCATCTGATGCTGTTTCTTATCAGTGGTTGTTCGGGGATGAAATTGTTCTCGGAGTGTGGATGCTCGCGAATATAGAACAAAGCCCTGAACACACGTATACAACAGATGGAACTTATACGGTTTATATGGTTGCAACTAACGAGTGCGGTACAGATACGACTTCCCAGATTATTACTATTATTGGAACTGGAATCGAAACTGTAAATATTAATAGTGCGTTGAATTGCTATCCAAATCCGGTTAAAAATGTTTTAACAATTGAAACAGAAGGCGCTGCTTTTGTTTGTATTTACAACATTCTCGGACAAGTTGTCTATCAATATGAAATTTCTGGAAACATACGCAAAGACATTAATGTTGCAAATTTCGCAAAAGGTGTTTATTATGTGAAACTTGGTTCTATTGTTTCTAAAGTTGTTGTAGAATAATATTTAGCATATTAAAAATAAAAAAGCCGATTGTTTTTACGTCGGCTTTTTTATTTTATTACAGCAAAATCTCCATTGCCTTTATTATTTCAGTGTCTGCGCAATGGCAGTTTATATGACAAGATCCAATTTTTTCCAATAAAGAAAAATTAATTATTCCTGCTTCATTTTTTTTATCGTTTTTCATCAGTTGTAGTAATTTTTTCAAATCGTTTTTCAAAACCGGAGGTTTGCCATAAATAGAAACAATATTTTTTTGTATTGACAGAAATTCTTCTTTTGATAAATTATTTTTAAAAAATGAAAGACGTGCCTCTGCTATCATTCCCCATGCAACAGCATACCCATGAAGAACGGGTATTTTTTTTCCTATCAGAAAACTTTCTATTGCGTGCCCGATTGTATGACCGAAATTTAAAATTTTACGCAGGTTGTTCTCATGCGGATCTTTTTTTACAATCCGGTTTTTTATAATTACGGATTGTTGAATAAGCGCGTTAAAATTATCAATCGAATTTTGTTTTTTTGGTACATTATTTAAAAGTATGTGCCAGTATTTTTCATCTGTAATCAAGCCATGCTTCAGCATTTCTGCAAATCCCGATTTTATTTGTTTCAGGTCGAGCGTTTGTAAAAATTCCGGATAAATAATTGTTTCATGAGGTTGGTAAAAAATTCCGATTTCATTTTTTATCTCCATAAAATTAAACCCGGTTTTTCCTCCCGAAGAGGCATCTACCATTGAAAGCAGGGTTGTAGGAATATTTATGTAATCTATGCCTCTTTTAAAAGTACCTGCAGCAAAACCTCCTAAATCACAGAGCTGCCCTCCTCCTAGGTTAATCAGCAAGGATTTTCTGTCAGCATTTTGTTTATGAAGGAACTGCCATATCATTTCAATAGTATGGATGTTTTTGTTCTCTTCTCCGCTTTGAATTATAAGATTGCACTTTAGCAAGGGGTTAAAATATTTTACTAACAAAGGAAGACAATGTTTTGAGGTGTTCTCGTCTGTTAATATAAAAAAAGAAGAATATTCTTTTTTATTTATACTTTCAACAAGTTTTAAGCCTGGAGTTTCAGTTAATGTTATATGATTTGCTTTTGGATTCATAAAATTAGAAGTAAAGATATATATTTGTAAATAAACATGTATCTTATTTGTTATAATAATGGAAAATTTAGTTTATTTGTTACCAAAAAAAATGAATTATGATAATAAATATTAAAGACAGGGCTACAACTATTAAATTAGGCTATTCGCTTTTTATTATAATATATTTGGCGCTGTTGGTTTTTTCATTGATTTTCACTTTTCTTCCCAACTATTTATTTGAAGCAGTGTTGTCAATAGTTTGTGTCGCTTTATTTATAATATATATGACGATGGGGCATACATATTTATATTATAACGATGAGGCAGATAAGCTGGTATTCCGGTATCAGATGTTAAATCCATTTATAACAAACAGAAAAGCGATTGAAATTCCTAAAAAACTATTTTTAAAATTTGAAATTAAAAAATCTTTATTCGGGCTAAAAAAACAAATCGTATTATATCAGAAAACAAAAGATGGCGTTGCAAAATACAGCCCGATTTGCCTGACTTCCCTGAAAAAATCCGAGATTAACAATTTAGTAGCTTCGCTTTCTAAGCACATTGCATAACTTTTTAACAGTCTAATCCCTTATAAACAGGGCGATTTGGAAAATTTGTTATTAAAATTTATTAGGTATTATCCAATATTTTCATTTTACTTTGCTGCGTTTAAATGTGTTGATTTATGAAATTGAAAATTATTTTTATTGTATTGTTTTGCTCTGTTATTGGCATGGCGCAGGCTCAGGATTATAAAGCAGCTATTGGAGGACGATTTGGTTTTTACAATGGCTTAACATTAAAAGGTTTTGTCAGCAGTAAAGGTGCGCTTGAAGGCTTGCTTACAACTCGCTGGCATGGTTTTTCTATTACAGGATTGTATGAACATCACATGCCTATTAAAGAAGTTAAAGGTCTCGCCTGGTTTGTTGGAGGTGGTGCCCATGTAGGATATTTTGATGGTCATTATTACAACGATTATTTTTATCCCGGAAAAGTTGATGATAAAGACTATACAGTGGTAGGAGCTGATCTTATACTGGGAGCAGAATATAAAATTCCGGAAATACCTCTTAATGTAGGCCTCGACTGGAAACCGGCTTTTAATTTTATAAATGATGACCATTTCTGGTTTGACGGCATCGCGCTTAGCATAAGATATATTTTTAAAAAATAATTTTTTTTGCTTTCTGAAAAGGGCTGTCGTTATAAAATGATGGCCTTTTTTGTTATTATTGTATCAACCTGCAACTTGCAACCTGCAACAACTTGTCAACCTTCGTGTTTCTTAGTGCTCTTAGTGTTTTAGTGGTAAATACAACATTCAATATTCAACAACCAACAACTTACAACCCGCAACTTTTTTAAATAATTCGTTCGAACATAAATCATTTTCTATATGTCCCTTTTTATATAATTATTCGGTTTAAATAAATATTTTTGCATCAAAAAATTATAAAGCTTCATGAGAAAATTTATAGGGTTTATTGTTTTTCTTCTGATTATTATAACCGCAATTATTGTTTATAATAAAATTATTAAGGCTAAGCCGGGTGCTGAAAATAAGCAGCAAGGAAAGGGTAACGCAATGCGGGCAAATGGCTATGTTGTAACTCCAAAAAAGCTTCTAAGCCAAATGGAACTGGGAGGAAGTCTTCTTGCTTCGGAAGAGGTAGAGTTGCATCCTGAAATAGCCGGAAGAGTAACATATTTGAACATTAATGAGGGGCAATTTGTTCAGCAGGGAACACTTATTCTGAAAATTAATGACTCGGATTTACAGGCGCAGCATCAAAAATTACTTGCGCAGAAAAAAATTGCAGAGAAAAATGAACAGCGCTTAAAGGAGCTGCTTTCTATTAACGGAGTTGGTCAGCAAGAGTATGACGCTGCTGTAATGTTGTTAAATAATGTTAATGCCGATATCGAAATTATAAAAGTTCAGATTGAAAAAACAGAAATTAAAGCGCCTTTCAGTGGAAAACTTGGACTCCGACAAATCAGCATAGGTGCTTATATTACTTCATCGACCCTTATTGCAACATTACAACAAATCAATCCATTAAAACTTGATTTTTTTCTTCCTGAAAAATACAGCCATTTATTGCGGCTGGGCTTAAAAGTGTTTTTTAAAACAGAATCAGGAGATACGCAATATTCTGCAATTGTTAATGCTATTGAGCCACGCGTTGATAAATCCATACGAAGCATACAGGTCCGGGCGCATGTTGATAATTCTAAAGAAACGCTTTTGCCCGGTTCTTTTGTTAAAATTCTTTTCAACGTGGCAGAGCTGGAGAATGCGCTTCTGATACCCAGCGAGTGCATTTTGCCTGATGCTGATGGAAAAAAAGTAGTTCTGAGTGAAAACGGAATAGCAAAATTTCAAAAAGTAATAACCGGATTTCGTAGTAATTCTGAAGTCGAAATTATTGAAGGATTAATAGAAAACGACACGATTGCTACTACCGGATTGCTTTTTATTAAGTCAGGCATGAATTTGAAATTTACCAACTTTAATTCAATGACTGAAAAAAAATCGCAGAAATGAGTTTAGCTTCAGTTAGTTTAAAAAGACCTGTTTTTGCAATAGTTTGCTCCATTACTATTGTCCTTTTTGGTATAATTGGTTTTGATTTTCTTGGAGTACGCGAGTTTCCTTCTATAGACCCTCCTGTTATTACGGTAAGGACAAATTATGTTGGCGCAAATCCGGAGATTATAGAATCACAGATAACCGAACCTCTGGAAAAGGTTGTAAACGGAATTGCCGGCATACGATCTATCTCTTCTACAAGTTCGCAGGGAATGAGCAATATTACGGTGGAATTTAATTTGGGCGTTGATCTTGAAGCTGCTGCAAATGATGTGAGAGATAAAGTTTCAATTGCTCAACGTTTATTACCAAAGGATCTTGACGCTCCCCCTGTTGTATCGAAAGCAGATGCCAATGCAGATGCGATACTAACCCTAATGGTTCAGAGCAACACAAAAACAAATTTGGAGCTTACTGATTATGCTTCCAACGTATTGTTAGAACAATTACAGACAATTCCCGGTGTCAGTTCTGTTCAGATATGGGGAGAAAAAAAATATGCAATGCGCATCTGGTTTGATCCGGTAAAATTAGTAGCTTATCAGCTTACCCTTAATGATGTTCAGATTGCTATAAGCAAACAAAATATTGAGCTGCCATCGGGAAAAATATATGGTAAAAGCACGGAGCTTTCTGTAAAAACATCGGGAAAGTTAATATCAGAAAAAGATTTTAATGATTTAATAATTAAGCAGGATAAAAATGGAGTTGTACGTCTGAAAGATATTGGCGAGGCGGTTCTTGGCGCGGAGAATGAAGAAACGGTAATGAAAGAATCGGGCGTCCCAATGCTGGGATTAGCTCTGGTTCCTTTGCCAGGTACAAATTATGTGGAAATTGCAGATGAGTTTTACAAGCGCCTTGAAAAAATAAAATTAACAGTTCCTGATGATATTAATCTTAAAATCGCAATGGACAAGACGGTTTTTATCCGGCGTTCACTTACAGAAGTGAAGGAAACACTGTTTATTGCTGTTGGACTGGTTGTTCTGATTATTTTTCTGTTCTTCCGCGATTGGCTCATTGCCATCAGACCTCTGCTTGATATTCCGGTTTCTTTAATCGGCGCTTTTTTTATAATGTACCTTGCAGGTTTTACTATCAATATTCTTACATTGCTTGGAATTGTTCTGGCAACGGGTCTTGTCGTGGATGATGGAATTGTTGTTACCGAAAATATTTTTAAAAAGATCGAGCAGGGACTTTCCCGGAAAAAAGCAGCGATGGAAGGCACTCAGGAAATATTTTTTGCAGTAGTTTCTACTTCTTTAACTCTTGCCGTTGTCTTTTTACCAATTATATTTCTTCAGGGTTTTACCGGACGTTTGTTTCGCGAATTTGCTGTTACAATAGCAGGTGCTGTGCTAATTTCGGCGTTTGTCTCTTTAACATTAACCCCTGTTTTGAATGTTTTTTTAAATCGGAAATCGAAGAAGAAATCACGTTTTTACACTTTTACGGAACCTTTTTATCAATCTTTGGATACAGGATACCGAGAAATATTACAGGTATTTATGAAGCGCCGTAAATGGGCTTTCGTAATAATCGCCGTGTGTTTTGCGCTTATTTTTCTTATTGGGAAAAATCTTCAATCAGAGTTAGCTCCTCTTGAAGACAGAAGCTTATTCCGCGTTAGTGTTACCGGTCCTGAAGGTACCTCATTTGGGTATATGGAACAATATATGGGGAAAATAGCAAAAGCATTGAACGATTCAATACATGAAAAATCGGTCATTTTTGAAATTGTAGCCCCAGGATTTACCGGCTCAGGAGCTGTAAATTCAGGAATTTTAAGGGTTGGACTGGTTCAGCCAGATGAGCGGAAACGCAGCCAGCAAGAAATAGCTGATGCAACATTCGGAATGTTGAGGAAATTTAATGCAGTAAGAGCTTTTGCCGCTCAGGAGCCCAGCATTTCTGCCGGTGGTGGACCCCGAATGTCCCTTCCTGTTCAATACGTAATTCAAAATAATAATTTTGAAAAATTGAAAGAAAAACTTCCCCTTTTTGCCGATGAAATAAGTAAAAGCGAAGTATTCAACGCATGGGACGTAAATCTTAAATTCAACAGACCCGAAGCGTTTATTTCTATTGACAGATTGAAAGCCGCCGATCTAGGCGTTTCTGTTCTTGATATCGCACAAACACTTCAATTAGCTTTGAGTAATTCGCGTATAGATTATTTTATGATGAACGGCAAACAATATCAGGTCATCGGGCAGGTAATTGAAGAAGATAGGGGGAAGCCGATTGATCTGACAAAATTCTATGTTCGTTCTGTTACCGGGGATCTTGTTCAGCTTGATAATGTAATTTCAATAACGGAACAGAGTAATCCCCCGCAATTATATCATTATAACAGGTATAAGTCTGCAACTGTTTCTGCCGGTCTTAACCAGGGCAAAACCTTAGGAGATGGGATTAAAGAAATGCAGAAAATTTCTAAAAAAGTTCTTGATGATTCTTTTAGCACAGACTTAACAGGTCAGGCACGCGATTTTGCTGAAAGTTCTTCCAGTACTCTTTTTGCTCTTGTTCTTGCGCTGGTTTTAATTTATCTTATCCTTGCCGTGCAATTTGAAAGTTTTTTAGACCCTTTTATTATAATGGCTACTGTTCCGCTTGCATTTGCTGGGGCTATTCTGGCTTTGTGGATGTTTAATCAGACACTTAATATTTTTTCTGAAATCGGCATCATTATGTTAATTGGACTTGTTACAAAAAATGGTATTCTTATTGTTGAATTTGCTAATAAAAGGAGATTGAAAGGGGAGGAGAAAATCGTTGCCGTGGTTGAAGCTGCGGCCCTGCGCCTCAGACCTATTTTAATGACAAGCTTTGCAACCGCACTTGGAGCACTTCCTATAGCATTAGCGCTTGGTGCTGGTGCGCAAAGCAGAGTTTCTTTGGGAATTGTTGTTATTGGAGGTATTTTATTTTCTCTGATATTGACGTTGTTTGTTATCCCCGCTATGTACGTGTTTATATCCAGAAAAAAACAACAGATAGATGAAGAGTAAATTATTGTACATATTATTTTTTTTATTTTTTGGAGCTGCTTCATTTTCACAGGAAGTTCTCACTCTTGATCAGGCTGTGGGTTTTGCTTTACAGAAAAATTTTGATATTCTGATTTCACGGAATGATTCTTTAATTGCATCAATGAACAATAGCACCGGAAATGCGGGTATGCTCCCTAAAGTGAGCCTTAATCTGGGAGATAATTATTCTCTCAACAATGTTAATCAGGAATTAAATTCGGGCAGTGAAATAAATAAAACGAATGCGGGTTCAAATGCGCTCAATGCGTCTGTTGTTTTAAACTGGACTCTTTTTGACGGGATGAAGATGTTTGCAAACCGTGAAAAATTGAAATCTTTAGAGGAACAGGGACAGTTAAACCTGAAAAATAAAATTCAGAAAACTATCGGTGCCGTTATTGTCGCGTATTACAATGTAGTATATCAGAAACAGCAAATTAAAGTTCAGGAGCAAATCAATAAAATTTCTGAAGAAAGGGTTAAGCTGGGTTCTTTACGTTTTGAAAATGGTTCTTCATCCAAAGCAGAAATGCTTCAGGCAAAGGTAGATCTAAACGCTGGCAAAGCAGCATTGCTGCAATTAAATACGATGCTTTTGCAGAAAAAAACAGGAATTAATCAATTAATAGGGCAAAATGCAGAAGCAGATTTTGATGTCTCAGATGAAATTCCTATTAATTTAGGGTTAAATCTTAATGATCTTTTATCAAAATCTGCTTCCGGAAATTTTTCAGTTCTTATTTCTGAAAATTATCTAAAGATATCGCAGACAAGCAGGAAAGAAGTAAATGCGCAACGTCTTCCAACAGTAAGTTTTTCCGCCGCTTATAATTATCAATATACAAAAAATGATGCCGGGCTTATTTTGTTGAACAATACTCTTGGTCCTTCTGTAGGAATATCTGTAACAATACCTCTTTTCAATGGTTTCAATGCAACACGTCAGGTTAAAACGGCTACCATTGATATTTTAAGCAGACAAACGGAACTCGAAAAAATTAAATTGCAAGTCAGCAACGAGGTTTTTAATGCTTTCAAATCTTATTCATTGCATCTCGAAGCACTAAAACTGGAAGAAGAAAACATTACACTGGCGCAGGAAAATCTTGACCTCTCTCTTGCCAGAATAAAACTTTCTCAGGCTACTTCTTTGGAAGTAATAACTGCTCAAAATAGTTTGGTTGCTGCCTACAACCGTTTATTGGCAGCAAAGTTAAATGCAAAAATTGCTGAAACGGAGCTGTTGATTTTATCGGGAGAACTGATGAAATAGCATAAAAAAAACCTCATTAAAAGAATGAGGTTTTTCCGTGAAATTTTTTAGCAAATATTATTTTGCATTTCCCATGGGGCTGCCAACGCGTACCATTGCACAACGGAAGCCTAAGTCAGCTTGTCTTTGTCTTTGGTCAAGAAATCTTCTTGAACCGGGAGTAAGATAATAAATTCTATCTTTCCATGAGCCTCCTTTGTAAACTCTAGAATGGTCGTTAACCATAGAGGTCATACCACCGCCGCGTTGAGAATATTTCTTTTCTTTTTCGCGTTCCCAATTGCTGTTATCGGGGGAGTAATAGTTTGTCCCATAGAAATTATTATCCTTATCTTTTTTATAATTATCGCCGTAAAAATACATGTTTGTGGAGCCTTTTTCTTTTTCAGTTGATTCTGCTTTCCATTCAACAGCAGGCATCCCTTGTCCTACAACTGATGATTCCCAGTCGCCATCAAGGTAATTGATATTGTCTGCAGTATTATAATTTCTGCGATCATAAGATTCGTCTTCTGTCGCTTTTCTCCATAATATTCTACCAAGGCTGTCTTTTGGCGCAATTTCACCGGTAACAGAGTCGCGTACTTGAGTTACATATACATTTCCTCTGAAAGGTCTGAATTCATTCTGATCTTCAGAAGTCATAGGACGGAAAACATCCATTACCCATTCATTTACGTTTCCTGCCATGCAATACAATCCGTAATCATTAGGCCAGTAAGCATCTACCGGAGCTGTAATATCCGCTTTGTCGTTTAATGCGCCGGCAACCCCCATGTTGTCTCCTCTTCCTCGCATTGAGTTTGCCATAAATTGACCCTGATAGCTCGATTGATCATTTCTTACATAGTGACCACCCCAGGGATAAAGTCTTCTTTCAAAAATACGTTCCTGAGCTTTCATTTCTCCGATGTAAGCTAATGCTGCAAATTCCCATTCTGCTTCGGTGGGCAGACGGTAGCGCGGTAAGAAGATTCCATCTTCCATTTTTACTTTACGTCTGTCTTTGTTAGGATCATAATCCTCAAGCATCCCTTGATTTTTCTGATTTACCATACCATCATACTGCCCTGAAAGGTATGCGTCTGTGTTAAAATTATCTTCACCGTTCTGATTGGGATTCCATAATAATAATCCTTGTTTTTCAACTAAAATCCATTCGTTTACGCGATCTGTTCTCCAAGCGCAATAATCGTTGCATTGCAGCCAGTTTACTCCCACCACGGGGTAATTTGCATAAGAAGGGTGTCTTAAATAAAGCTCAACCATGGGTTCATTATAAGCTAGTTTTTCCCTCCAAACGAGTGTGTCTGGAAGCGCTTTGTAATAAACTTCCGGGAAGTCAGTGAAAACTCTGGTAAGCCAGTACAGGTACTCGCGGTAGTCAACATTGCGAACTTCTGTCTGATCCATGTAGAAGGATGAAACAGTAATACGGCGCGGAACATTGTTCCAGTCGTACATTACGTCCTGCTCGTTGCGGCCCATTGAAAAAGAACCGCCTTCAACGAGGACAAGACCGGGACCTGTTTCTTGTTCAACATAATCAACAACCTCATAACCTCCATTGTCTGAATCGTTATAATTCCATCCTGTAGTCTGTGAGACTTGTTCTTTGCATGATATTGAAGCTATCAGTATCAATACAAACATGGAAACAATTTTTAACTTGTTCATAGAGTTTCTATTTTTGATTATAATTTATTAACTAAAATGAAGGGCAACTTATTGTTCTGAATTTCTTTTTCTTTGCGCGACAGTTAAAAGTTGCCGATAAAGTAACTTCATGTGCGCCTAATGTTTGATTTTTCAACTTGGAGATGGTCAAATCATAACAATAAGAAAATTTGAATTTTTCCTGCACAAATCCAAGCAACATAATGAAAGCATCATAATGAAAATTGAAATTCTGACGAAACCAAATACCTCCCACGATAGAATTTCTGTTCAGGTAGAAACCATAATTTAATTGTTGAAATTTTTGTTGTTGCTGAAATAGTATCGCTGGAGAAATTGATAATTCATTTCTTTTAAAACGCATACTTGAAAGAGGGATGGTTGTTCCGAAATGAACGGTGTATTTTCTTGGAAGAACCGCATCGCTGTTGCCTCTGAAGGATTCTGAAGGCTCTGTTAAATGGTGTACGGCAATTCCAAAATAAGAAGTTTTATTGTACCCTAAAAGTCCTGCAGAAAAATCAAAAAACCCTTTTGTTGGATCCGTTTGTACAGATGTTTCTGCTGTTTGATAGATAGGTCCGTAAAGCGGGTGAATCATATCGGGAAACACAAAGTCCATGTTGAGTTTTCTTTGAATATAGGAAGCCTGAAAACCTGCTTTGAGAGAGAAATTTCGTGAAATGGGCGCTGTATAAGCATACATTCCGTTAATGTATAAAGTTTTTATTGCGCCATCTCCTTGCACGTCCTGCATTAAATGAAGCCCCATTCCGCCTTCCAAAGCGTCAACATGCTGATCGTAGGAAGCACTGTAGGTAACATAGGTTGATCCCAGTGCCGGCCATTGATTTCTGTAAGCTAAACTTATACGCGGACATTTATCTGAACCGGCAAAGGCAGGATTCAGATATAACAGATTCGCATAAAATTGACTGAATTGCGGATCCTGCGCAAAGACAGAGCCCGTTTTGATTATAAATAAAGTAATTATAATTACTACAACACGTTTAATCATTACTCGAAAGATTGTTAATGAATTTTGCAATTATAAATAAATATTTTTGATGAAGCAAATATTTATCATTTCATTTGTGATTTGCATTATCAAAACAAAATAATCAGATAAAAGTTTCGTTACTAAATTTGTTGTTTATCAAAAAAATGATTCAAAATTAATCACAATTATAATAAATAAATTTATAAACTGTTAATAAACTGTTGAAAAAATATAATAAAATGAAATATTTTCTTTTCTCATTATTTTTAATTGCCTGTTTGTCAGTATTTTCTCAAAAAAGTGAGATTTATGAATTAAATTGGCAAAAACCTTTAAAAGAGATAATCGGATCAGAAACTTTATTGTTTTTGAATTTCTCAGGAGCTTCTTATAATGATAAACTACTTCCGGTTTTTAGTTTCAGAGATGCTATTCCGGTTGGCATGAAGGTTATCAATGCTCAGATTTTTAATGCTGAATTTATTCCTCTTACTGAAGAGGAGCAGGCTTTTCTAAAGAACCCTGAAGCTATTTCTACAGAGATAATTTTAAATACAGATTTCCAAATTGAAAGGAAAAAACCTTATACATTATTTTCAGTTGTTCCACTCAAAAGAAATTCCTCGGGTACAATTGAAAAATTGTCAAAATTCAGTTTATCCTATTCCCTTGCTTTTACAAAAGAAAATGATATTGCTAAATTCAAAGTATTATCTAATGTATCTGTACTCAATACCGGTAAATGGGTAAAATTAAAATTAAATGAAAGCGGAATTTACAGAATTAGTTACAGCGAATTAATAAGTATGGGATTTTCTAATCCGGGAAATATTTCGGTTTTTAGTAACGGAGGAGGCATGCTTCCTTTGCGGAACAGCGATTTCAGACACGATGATCTTGTTCAGAATTCGATATCTTTTGAAGATGTGAATAGCGACGGGTCTTTTAATTCGAATGATTATATTTTGTTTTACGGGCAATCTTCGCATAATTGGGGCTATGATTCAACCAAAGGTATGTTTATACACACGAAGCATCGTTATTCTGATTACTCGTATTGTTTTTTAACAGACAGCAAGCCTGTGAAAATTATTAACTCTGTAAATTCATTGCCATCTGGAAATGTGAATGTAAGTACTTTTGACGATTATAACTTTTATGAACGAGACTCCTTAAATCTTATCAATTCCGGGTCGGTTTGGTATGGTTCCTGCTTTGACATTGTTACAACCTATAATTATTATTTTAATTTTCCTGATATATATACTTCATTGCCCTTGAAAGCAAAGATTGCCGTAGCTGCAAGATCTTCTTCAATCAGTAATTATTCGGTATCCATTAATGGACAAAATCAAATTCCGCTTTCAGTAAGCTCTGTCAATATAAATTCTTACACCAATTCGTATGCTGCTGATGGATTTGGCTATTATTCTGTTTCCCCTCAATCAAACAATAATACAATAAGGCTATCTTATAATAAACCCAATTCTTCATCAATCGGATGGCTGAATTATATTACGGTGAATGCGAGGCGTTATTTGAAAATGAGTAGTTCGCAGCTATATTTCAGAGATATTAATTCTGTAGGCGCAGGAAAAATTGCCACGTATACAATAACAAACGCAGGAAGTAATCTTAAAGTCTGGGATGTTACAAATCCTGTAAATGCATTCAGAATATTACCTGCTTCTTATAGTGACGGTACTTTTGTTTTTCATGCTGCTGCAGATTCTCTTCGCCAGTTTGTTGCTTTTAATGATGCTTCTTTTCTTTCTCCTGTAAGGGTTGGAGATGTAACCAATCAAAATTTGCATGCGCTTGAAAATGTTGATATGGTAATAATATCTCATCCTGACTTTAAATCGTATGCCGATCAGTTAGCAACACACCACAGGGCAAAAGATAATTTTTCGGTTGTTGTTGCTACGCCGGAAGAAGTGTACAATGAGTTTTCATCGGGTATGCCCGACGTTGCTGCTGTAAGGGATTTCATGCGGATGCTTTATGATAAGGCTGGAACAGATGATGATAAAATGCCCCGGTATTTATTATTGTATGGAGACGGTTCCTATGACAATTTCAGCAATTCTTCTTCTAATACAAATTATATTCTGACGTATCAATCCGGAAATTCTCTTGATCCTACCCAGTCTTACGTTTGTGATGATTTTTATACCTTATTAGATTATAATGAAGGCACTGTGGCGGGTTCTGAAACAATGGATATTGGGGTAGGACGACTTCCGGTAAAAACACAGAGCGAAGCGAAACTTGTTCTGGATAAAATTCTGAATTACACCAGTACTGCTACATTTGGCGACTGGAGAAATGTTTTAACTTTTGTAGGAGATGATGCCGAAGACGTTACAAGTCACCAGACGCAGACAGATTATCTTGCAAATGTTTGCGATACTTTAGTTCCAAATTACAACATTGATAAAATTTATCTCGATGCTTTTCAGCAGGTATCCACACCGGTTGGAGAAAGATATCCTGACGTTAATATTGCGATATTAAACAGAATCAGAAAAGGTACGCTTGTTTTTAATTATACTGGGCACGGAAATGAGCTGGGTCTTGCGCACGAACACGTTGTAACAACAAGCGATATCGCCTCATGGGACAATTGGAACAAACTTCCCGTTTTTATTACTGCTACCTGTGAATTCAGCAGATATGATGATCCTGTCAGAACTTCAGCAGGCGAGCAGGTCTTACTAAGCACGAAAGGTGGCGCAATTGCCATGTTTTCAACATCGCGGCTCGTGTATTCTACTCCTAATTTTTATCTGAATCAGAGTTTTTATGATTATATGTTTGCGCAGGATAATAATGGAGAGACCTATCGTCTGGGAGATGTTATGCGTCTTGCCAAAAACAGTCCAACTACAACCGCTAGCATCAATAAAAGAAACTTTGTGCTTCTTGGCGATCCCGCCTTGCAAATAGCGATTCCTTATCATAATGTTGTTACTACACATATTAATGGTGCTACTTTATCTTTAGCAACCGATACTTTTAAAGCACTCAGTAAAATAACTGTTTCAGGAAAAATTGTTGACCGCTCGGGTAGTATTGTTTCTGATTTTAACGGAATAATTTATCCTGCTGTTTACGACAAGCCCATGAATACATCAACACATGGAAATGATGGTAATGCGCCACTGAACTATCGAATTCAAAATAAAGTTTTATATAAAGGGAAAGCAACAGTCCGAAATGGCGAGTTTTCGTTTACTTTTATTGTTCCCAAAGATATTTCTTATACAATTGGAAAAGGAAAAATCAGCTATTATGCAGATAATTCACAGCTTGATGCTGCCGGAAATTACAGAGAGGTAATGATTGGAGGCTCTTCCAGCAATTTTGTTAATGATTCGATTTCTCCCGAATTAAAATTATTTATGAATGATGAGAATTTTGTTTTTGGAGGAATTACAGACCCAAATCCGTGCATGATAGCCAATATTATAGATTCAAGCGGTGTTAATACAGTAGGCAATGGAATTGGGCATGATATAACAGCGGTAATAGATGGAAATACCAGTAAAGCTTTAAATCTTAATGATTATTACGAGGCTGAATTAGACAGTTATCAAAAAGGAAAAGTCAGCTATGATTTTACGAATCTTAGCGTTGGAAATCACAACCTCCGCTTAAAAGTTTGGGATGTTAATAATAATTCTGCCGAAGCATACCTTGAATTCATCGTTGCAAGTTCTGCGGAATTGGTACTCGACCATATTTTTAATTATCCGAATCCCTTTACCACGCAAACTTCTTTCTATTTTGACCATAACCAGCCTAATTCGGATCTGGAAGTCTTAGTTCAGATATTTACGGTAACCGGAAAGCTTGTAAAGACCCTTGATGCAACAATGAATACGGCAGGCTTCAGAAGCACCCCGGTTTTGTGGGATGGATTAGATGATTTCGGAGATAAAATCGGTAAGGGAGTTTATATTTACAAACTCAAAGTTAAGCCCGTAAATGGAAAACTTGTTGAAAAATTTGAAAAACTTGTAATTTTAAAATAATAAATATTTATTTTTTGAGTTTGTATTTCTATATTTGCATTTTAACATAAATTTATGCGTAAAATATTTTTATTCTTCCTACTGATTCTGTTTAACGGATTTATATTTGCTCAAACGGGTCAGCCTACTCCAAACGAAGATTTAATAGGAAGAGACAATCTGACCTCGAATCCTATTACTACAGCAGTTCCATTTCTTTTGATTGCTCCGGAGTCGAGAGGCGGAGGCATGGGCGATGCAGGTGTTGCCACATCTCCAGATGCTAATTCCATGCATTACAATCCTGCAAAATATGCTTTTATTGATAAAGAGCTTGGAGTTGCTATTTCCTACTCTCCATGGTTAAGGGCACTTGTTCCAGACATTAATTTGGCTTATGTTACGGGCTATAAAAGAATAGATAAAGCGCAGGTTGTTGCTGGTTCTTTGCGTTATTTCTCTCTTGGAAGCATAACTTTTACAAATGAATATGCGCAAACCATCAAAGATTTTAACCCGAATGAATTTGCTATTGACGGAACTTATGCTCGTTTATTTTCACAAAATATTTCCGGTGCTGTTTCATTAAGATATATTTATTCCAATCTAGCCGGAGGCATTACAGTTGGAGGAGCAGAGTCACATCCCGGTCATTCTATTGCAACAGATGTTTCTTTTTTCTATACAAAGGATATTGAAGTTCAGAAGAAGAAAAGTAAAATAAGTATCGGGGCAAATGCTTCTAATATCGGTGCTAAAATTTCGTATACAGAAAATGCTGATAAGGATTTTATCCCAATTAACCTAAAGTTAGGGACTGCATTTTATTCAGAGCTTGATGATTATAATACCATAATGCTTACCCTAGAATGCAACAAGCTTATGGTTCCAACTCCTCCTATTTATGCTGTTGACTCATTAGGAAAACCAATTTTAGATTCACAAGGTCATCAGGAAATTGCTTTTGGAGGCGATCCGGAAGTTTCTGTTCCTGTTGGTATGTTTCGCTCATTCTGGGATGCTCCGGGTGTGTATGAAGATGGTAAAAGGAATGTGCTAAAAGAGGAACTCCGGGAATTTACTTTCAGCTATGGTATGGAATACTGGTACTCTAAACAATTTGCCTTACGTGTCGGGTACTTTCATGAAGATATGACAAAAGGTAATCGTAATTTTTTTACATTTGGACTCGGTCTTCGCTTGAATGTCTTCGGGCTTGACTTCTCTTATCTTATTCCTGCCCAAATGAGGACTAATCCTTTAGCAAATACCTTGAGATTTACTCTAACTTTTGACTTTGCAGGATTGAAAGAGGAAAATAAAGCGGCTCCCAGCACAAATTAGGCTTTAACTTTCAGATAGCAATTATCTATATTCATTAATTTATACTCAAATTGCTTAAATCCTTTACCTTTAAGTTGCATGTTACAGGTTGCAGGTTGGACATTGAGCGAAGTGCTGCGATGCACAGCGTTGTGTTGCGATGCGCTGAGCTGGTCGAAGCGAGCTTGCCGAAACAAGTTTGCCGAAGTGGCGAAATGCAACCTGTAACTTGCAACATGCAACAAAAGTGAAAAAGTTAAAATATCAAACGTTTACAGTATAATGAAATTCCGTGTTGGCTTTGGTTACGATGTTCACAGGCTCGAAGAAGGGCTTGAATTCTGGTTGGGTGGCATTTTAATTCCCCACACCAAAGGAAATGTTGCGCATTCTGATGGCGATTGCCTCATTCATGCCATTTGCGATGCGCTTCTGGGAGCTGCAAATCTAAGGGATATCGGATTTCATTTTCCGGATACTTCCGAAGATTATAATGGAACTGACAGCAAGGTTTTTCTTGCAAAAACACTTGAGATTATTTTAAAAAAAGGTTATAAGATATCTAATATTGACTCCACAATTTGTCTGCAAAAACCAAAAATTAAAGATTTCATTCCTTTAATGATATCAACGCTTGCTAAGGTATTGAATATTCCGGAAGATGATATTTCCATCAAAGCAACTACTACAGAAAAATTAGGATTTGTTGGTACTGAAGAAGGTATTGCATGTTACGCGGTAGCTTCGTTATTTAAAGAGTAATTCTTCTATTACCTTGAGCTTTAGCTCAGGGTAATAGAAGAATACGTACGAATCAAATTTGGCGAAAAATTTGCTTTTTACGAAACGGATACTTTGAAGTCGAAGCATGCAAATTTTATGACAAAATTTGACAATACTAAAACCCAAAAAATAAATTTAAACAGTCTCAAAACTTTTTAACGCTAAGAAGTAAGAAGCAAGTCCAAAACCTGCCACACTCCCTTTGCAATTTGGTGCTATCAGCGAAATCCGTCTGTATTCTTCCCTCGAAAAAATATTTGAAATATGCACTTCAATTACGGGTGCAGTTATAGCAGCAACAGCATCTGCAATTGCAACTGAGGTATGCGTATAGCCTCCCGCATTCAAAATAATTCCATCAAAAGTAAAACCAACTTCTTGAATTTTATTTATAATTTCTCCCTCAATATTGCTTTGATAGCAGGATAATTCAAAGTCGGGAAATTTTTTTTGCAGCAGCGTAAAATAATCATCAAAAGAAGTGTTGCCGTAAATTTCTTTTTCTCTTTTTCCGAGAAGATTCAGGTTGGGACCGTTAATGATTTGAATTTTCATGATTTGTAATTTTATTCTCCGGGTTTTTCACTTGGCGTTACATTAAGACTGTCTTTTGGAACAGGCATTGAGGTAATAGGTGCGGTAAAAAAATTCAATGCCCGCATGCTGATAATAATTGTATTTTTATAATAGTGCTTGACAATGTCCTCATAGCTGAAACCCATTTTTGCCATTTTCATTGCACCCTCCTGACACAATCCAACGCCATGCCCAAATCCTCTGCCTTTTAAAACAAAATCGTTATTGTCTTTTTGCACTGAAAAAAAGGTTGATCGTAACTTTAAGTCTGCACGTATTTTTTTTAAAGGTATTCCCGGTCCATTAATATTGAAAAAAGCTTTACGATAAGCTTGGGGAAACAAAGGCGTATCATTTGGTATGTCTGTATTTGAAAGAACAATGCCATTTTCTTGTAAATAACTTTGAAATGTCGCGACCGGGATTCTTTTTTCCCAGAAAGAATTTTTTTCATTTCTACAGAAGGTGTCTGATACAGACTGCAGGTATGACCTTGGTCGTCCCCATACATCTTCGCTGTTTGCGGTTTGTCCTCCGCAATTAGAATGAAATGTAGCTGTAATAAGTGCCATGGTTGTATCTACAATAACGAGTCCTTCTGTAAATTTTGTTGCATTGATAATGGTATGCTCTTTAAGGCATTTATTAAAATAAACCTGACAATGTACATCATCACAGAGTTGAAAGCCTTCTGCCAGATGCTTGTCGAAATTGTGCAGCGCCCATGTTCTGCATATCAGTGATTGTGTTTTGTAGAATTCAGGATGCGCTTTATACCCAGCTTCGCTCTCTACAACACCTGCTATGTAGCTTTCTAACTCAACCTCATTTACTATAAGAAGATGTTTGTCGCGAAGCGTAATCATTAGGTCATCGTCGTAAATTCGAGCTTTCAGATCTGGCTCAGCAGGTTTTATTTTAAACGTACTTTTATCGTTTTTTGCAACAAGTTTTATTTTATTAAATATTCCATGATATCCGTCAAGACTGCGAATGCTTATTTTATCCAGCTCTGAGGTAACCTGAATAATGTCGTTAATATCAAAATGAATAACGGTCGTATCTGCAATAACGTCGTATTCTCCTTCATAGGTTGTAACTACAATGGATTTAATATCTTTTTTTGAAAAAATTCTGACATTAACAGTTTGAGAAAGCGTTGTGGTAGCGCTTAGAATAAGTAGAAATATAAAATAATATGTTTGTTTACGGTTCAAATTATCGTAAGTTTTGATAAATTAATTTTGCAAGACGTTCTGATGCGCCGGGACCACCAAGCATTGTTCTCATTTCATCATAAGCAGCAAGCATTTTTTTTCTGGAATCATCGTCGTTTGTAATTTTTTTCAACTCGCCGGAAATGGCTGCATCAGTCATTTCGTTTTGAATGAGTTCTTTTACAATTTCTGCATTCATTACAAGGTTTACAAGAGAAATATATTTTACTTTTGCAAACCATTTTGCTAGTCTGTAGGTAATAAAACTTGTTTTATAGCAAACTACCTGAGGTACGTTTAACAGAGCAGCTTCCAAGGTAGATGTTCCTGATTTGACAAGCGCAGAAAAAGAATTTTTGAAAATTTCCTGTGTCTGGTTAAAAATAATTTTTACTTCAGGATATGTATGAAGATACTTCCTGTAAAGTTCTTCAGGAATAGATGAAATTGCTGCTATGATAAACGTGTAATTTTTAAATTTTTCTGAAACAGAAAGCATGACAGGTAATATTTTTTTTATTTCCTGTTTTCTGCTGCCGGGAAGCATTGCGATTATGGGTTTATCGTCAAGATTGTATTTTTTCCTGAAATTATTTGTTTGTTCTGAAGTTGTGTTTTCCCGCAGGGTATCAAGCATGGGATGACCAATAAAATCTGCATCATAGTTGAATTTTTTATAAAAATCTTTTTCAAAAGGCAGAATTACAAACATTCTGTCTACGTATTTTTTTACAGTATAAACCCTTGATTCGTGCCATGCCCAGATGGTTGGTGATATATAATAAAAAACTTTAATGTTATTTTTTTTTGCAAATTCTGCAATACGTAAATTAAATCCGGGATAGTCAACAAGCAGCAACACATCGGGATTGTAAGCCAAAATATCTTTTTTGCAAAAAGAAATATTTTTCAAAATAGTTTTCAGATGCAGGATAACTTCTATGAATCCCATGAAAGCAAGCTCCTTATAATGCTTAACAGGTTTTTCTCCGGTTTGTTTTTCCATCAGATCGCCACCCCAGAAGCGGAAACAAGCATGGTCATCAAGTTTTTTAATTTCTCTGATGAAATTTGATGCATGCAAATCCCCGGATGCTTCTCCCGATATAATGTAATATTTCACCTATACAATAAATTTAATTACTACTACTGCGAAAGCAAAAATCATTGTTGTGAAAACTACTCCTCTTGCCGAAAATAAACGGTTTGTCCAAAGACAGATGAAAAAAAGCAGGAGATTCGGAATAACACAAATACTCAATATGGGCGTCGTAAGATTTAAATATCTTGTTTGATTAATAAAGTCAGAAAAAGTAAAATTTTTCGGTGCTAAAAATAGATAAAAAAGAAAAAAAGCAATCAGTGGTAAAAGAAGTCCTCCTACCGCACCGCTTAAAAAAGAATTGTATTTTTTTTCTTTAATTTTTTTTGCAGCAATTAATGTTTCTTTTTCAAAATCTATAGATTCCATGATTTAAGAATTTCAATCGCTGGATATGATGTAAAATCAACTTTTACCGGAACAACAGAGGCATAATTGTGTGTAAGTGCCCATTCGTCTGTTGTTTCGTTTTCGGGTTCATGATTTTTGAAAAAACCAGTAAGCCAATAGTAATCTTGCTTTGAAGGATCTTTTCTTTTATCAAATTCTTCTTTCCAGACTCCTGTTGTTTGCATGCAAATTTTAATTCCTTTAAATTCATTTTCCGGAATTACCGGAAAATTAACATTTAGCCCAACGTTTTCAGGCAAGCCATTTTGAAGCACTTTTTCAATGATTACACGCGCATATTTTTTTGCAAGTGTAAAATCTGCATTACGGGAATGATCCAAAACAGAGAATCCTATTGACGGAATGCCGTTTATACATCCTTCAAGGGCGGCTCCCATGGTTCCGGAGTAAATTATGCTTATTGATGCATTCGAACCGTGATTGATGCCCGAAACTAATAAATCGGGTTTCCTGTCCAACACCTGATCAAGAGCTAATTTTACTGAATCTACCGGTGTGCCGGAGCAACTGTACATGCTAACATTTTCTTTTTCCCAAAGTTTATTTAATCGTAAAGGATTTTTAATTGAAATAGCATGAGACATTCCGGAACGGCCTTCAACAGGGGCTACAGCCACAATGCGGCCAAATTCTTTTGCTACATCAATCAAGGCTTCAATTCCAAGGGCATCATAGCCATCATCGTTGGAAACAAGGATTAGTTTTTCCTGCATAAATTTAATTTGAAATTATTAATATCACAGCAAGCAGAGCTAGTAAAATTACCTGTGAAATTACAATACTTTTATCTTTTATATTTTTTATTATCATACTTTTTTTCAATAGATGTTCGGTTGTGCAACGATAGATGTTCGGTTGATGTACAATTGTATTTCTATCGAATTCCTACTGTATTCCTATTATTATTTCGTAATTGAAACAGTACAAACCTACATTAAAAAAAGAATGAAAAAACATTCAATTATGATAAGTTATTAAAAATCAAATGTTCATAAATGGGGTTGAAAATTGGAATATTTGACAATTTGAAAGTTACAACAATAATGGATCAGGGGAATCAACTTCGCCCGAATGTACATGTGCTGCTTCACGACAACCTCCGTCACACTCGTATAAGAGGTGGCAGTCGTTACACATTGTTGGTTTGTACTCTTTCAATTATAAATTTTTTCCAGTAGGGATGGTCTTTTATTTTTTCGATTTCGGTGTAATGGTTCATTTCAATCGGAGAATGATTGCATGTGCGTATGTATCCCGACGGACCCACAACAAAAAATTCTATTGCGGCAGAACAACGTGTACCAATGGAAAGTTGTTTGTAATTTCTGTCTTCAGGTATTATGCATTTCGGTAATTCGGTCCCCACGCTACCCTTTCTATTGGCTGTTTGCAGCACTTCTTCTGCAATATCAAGCATTTCCACCACATCCTTTTTCTCCAGCATTAATTCTTTGGCATATTTTATTCCGCGACCACCGGGAAGAAAGCGATTCATAAGCAGGGAGTCTGCTCCAGCCAGCAAAGCCATTGAAATAGTCTCATATAATTCGTGGAGATTTTTGCGTGTTACGGTAACATTGACTGTTGTAGAAAGGCCCGCTTTTTTTGCTTCGGTAAACCAATGTAAAACCTGTTCCCGGTTTTTCCTAAGGGTGTGTTGCTCAAAGGTATCAAACCCCGGAAGGCTCATGCTTAAATGAATGTCATGCTTTTTGCACAGGGCAATAATTTCAGCATTCATTAATAATCCGTTTGAGAGCAGAAAAAGTTTTGGGGTTTTAAATTCCGATACAAGTGTGTTGTTTACGGTTTCAATATGTTCCGATTTGCAGGAGGCAGCGTATTCAATAATTTCAATAATTCCTTCTTTCATCAGAGGTTCGCCGCCGGAAAATGCAAAATTCATAATGCCCATTTTACATAAAACAGAAATCACATTTTTCCATTCTTCTACAGATAATTCTTTTTGTTTTTTGAAACTGTCGTTTTCGTTTTCCCAGGGGCAGGAGCAAAACAAGCAACTGTGGTTGCAGCGGTAGGTCATTTCAAAAACTACCGTTGCAGGGAGGAATGAGGGAGCAAGTATGGAAGTTGAATTTTGGGGCATGTATAGATGGAGTTTGAAGTACTCCATTATTTTGCAAGTTTAATTTTTAAAATTCGTTCAATGGTGGAAATTTTTTCTTTCAGGGGCGATTCATAGTCATAGTTATCTTTGACTTTCAAACTGCCTGATAAAAATTCTGAAAGAACATTCAGATCATCCGAAGAAATTCCACACACATGATCGGGTTTTTCCATATCCGAGGTTCTTAAATAAATACAAAGTTCAGGCTCTGTAACAGAGGGTGAACATTTCCTGCAATATTCGCTTTCATCCAGTGAAATTTCCATGTCTTTGATTTTGGAAACGAGTCCGCGGCAGGCAGGAATTTCTTTTTCAATAAACCGTGTGTTATTGCGGTGATAAATGGTTTTTTCACCGCATTTCGGACACACATATTCTGCTCTTTCGGGAGGTCCGGCCGTTTTATAACACATGGCTCCCATTTCGAGATTTTTTGGCGCTTCTGTATCTGAAAGTTTCTGAAGCTTGTTTACCAGTTCCTGGCGCGAAATTATTTTTTTTCCTGAGTCAGGAGGTGCCTGTTCTGAGTACTTTTCTGAAGAATTTCCCTTGGTTCCTGTTGCAAGAAAAAATGCACCTGCAAGAAAAATAATAATTAAAACAGCGATGTACCACATATTATTTCGGGTTTTTAATTTTGTTGATTAAACGGAGAAATGTTTTTTCATTTTTGATGTTTTGAAATAATGCATCTGAATTTAGTCTTTCTGCGTCAGAAAATCCAAGAGAAACAGATTTTTCGAGGGAAGCGAGCGCCAGATTTTTATTTTCCCCTGCAGCTGCAATACCTGCTTCGAAATAAAAAACATCAGGATTTTCAGGATCTACTGCTTTATAAATTTCATTCATCTGTGCTGCTGCTGCGAAGTTATTATCCCTCATTAAATTGTTGACATAGGAAAACGAAACAAGACTCAGAAAACCAAGTACACGGTCAAACATTGCTTTTTCATACGCAGGCAGATTGCTATTTTGTTTTATTCGCAAGCGGCTTGCTTCTTCCTGCCACCAGTCGGGTTTCTTTTCCTGAAATGATTTCAGATACGCCTGTTGAAGCGAATTTTCTTTGATTAAAACCGTCTGTATATTCTCATTCGTTTTTTTCAGTGCAGGGCTTGCATCCAGTTCGGCAAGTATGCTCAGTTCTTTTTTATTTTCTGAAATTTCACTCAGGAATGCTATTGTTTTCTTCAGGGAAATCCATTTTGTATAAATGTTTTTTGATTCTAAGTTTTTACTTTCTTTATTTTTGAAATCATTAATAATTTTTTCATCTTTTGGGATTATATTGTCTTTCATTGCATTCAGTGTAATCCAACAGAAAGCATCTTCCATGGTTGATTCAGGAGCCCATTCATGTTTGCCTTCAAAGAACAACAGGTAGTGCCTCATACCGATTTGGGAAAATGAATTTTCTGTTCGGAGCATTTCCAGATAATTCATGTCGTGCGTACCCGCAATTCCAAAAAAATCAAATTTGTTTTTTATTCTATTTTGTGGTAATCCGGCAGAACAACCAATCACTGCTTTTACACGAGAGTCGGTTTCGGCAAGTGCTATGGCAACACGGGCTCCTCCAGAGAATCCTCCTGCATAAATTCTTCGGGAATCTATCGGCAACCGGGTTAGCATATCTTCTATTATTGACCTTCCAATTTTAGTGGTGGATTCTGTTGTCATACCATTTTTAGAATTATTACTGCCGGCAATAATAAATCCATATTTGTCTGCAAGATTCCGGTATTTTAAAACAGGCAATGTTCCTTTTGCATGTGAATCAAAAAACAAAATAAAAGGAAATTTTTTATTTGTGTTTTGAGTTGCTGGTACATATAGCGCATAAGAAATCTGTGGATCGTTTTTGCACGAAACATTTTTGTTTAATTCTCCAATTACAAGGGAAGAGTCTGTGATAAATTTTTCAGTACTGATTTGTTGTTGAGATTGTAGTTCTGACAGAACAATGTTTTTATCAGCATCAACAGGCGAATCACATGAAAATAATAAAAAAAATAATCCAAACGGAACTAAATTTAGGAATGGACTGAAAGTTCTTTTTATCTTTTCCATGGTTTGATAAAAAAAAAGTTTATAAAAAAAGGGTCAGCTTTGCCTGACCCTTTTACGTTTTTTATAATCTATTATTTTTGTTCTGGGGTTACTACATCCCCTTTAATGTTCAATAAAATTGAATTATTTTTAGGATCATTTGTAGTAACAGTAATGGTTTTATTTTGTTTACCGCTTTTACCAGCAGAGTTAAATTTCACTTTTATAAAACTTGATTCGCCTGGTTTAATTACAGTATTGGGAGGATTAACAGCAGTACAGCCACAACTTGCTTTTGTTTTACGAATAACAAGATCGCCTTTGCCTTCATTTTTAAATTTATATTCATGATCTACACTTTCGCCCTGTTTAATGGATCCAAAATCAAATGTGGTGTTTTCAAATTTTATGGAAGGAGCTTTGTCTAATTCTTGTTTTGAAAGCTTCGAGAAATCTTCTTTTATGGTTGCGCTTATCGAAATCGTATAATTTGATTCTGATTTGTCATTCAACAGCATACTTACGCGATCCATAACAAAGCCCCAGTCGTTTCTTTTATTGCCATCATACGTTGCAACAATCAAACCTTTTTGTCCGGGTTTGAGTACTTCTGGTAGCGCTTTTACCTGAATATGCTGAGGTACATTTGTAAAGCCGATTTTTAAATTTCCTTCCCCTACATTAATAACAGTAAGGCTGTCTGTTTTTGTACTTGTATTATAAACTTCAACAAAGGCAAGATGATTTGTTTTTAAGCGCAAATCTCCTATTTTTTGCGGAAAATTGTCTTCTACAGTTTTAACTTTTGCAGTAACATCCCCAAGTATGTGTAAAACTGTTGTAGAGGGTTCGGCATTGCTTGTTACGGTAACTGTTTTATTGAATTTACCGGGTCTGTTTTTGGGATCGTAGGTAGCTTTCACAAATCCCTTTTGTCCGGGAAGTATGGGAGATTTGGTCCAGTCGTTTGTCGTACAACCGCAAGACGCCTTGCAATTCGTTATTACGAGAGGCTCGCCACCTGTATTGGTAAATTCAAAGGAATAAGTAATCGGGCCGCCTTCTTCTTTAATTGTTCCAAAGTCATGGTCTGTAACATCAAAAGAAATGTTTGCCTTTTTTGACTGCGCCGAAACGGTGTTTGCAAAAATGAAACAAATAACACTAATAAATAACAACGTTTTCATATTCAATCTAATTAAGTTAACATTAAAGAATAAACGAAATTATTATAAAAATTGTATAATAATAATCGAATGAATAATTTTTTTTTACAAATATAAGTTTGTCCGTACAAGAAGACGAATTTTTTTTGGTAAAAGTTGTCTGATAATGAAAAATAAAAAATTAATAATTTGTCAATCAATATATAAGACAAGCCCTTTCAGATATTCTCCTTCCGGATGAAAAATGGAAACCGGATGATCGGGCGCCTGCGTCATCTGATGAAGTATTTTAAGAGATCTTCCCGATTCTATTGCTGCGGCTGTTACTGTGTCGGCAAATAGTTTTTTATCTATAACCTGAGAGCAGGAAAAGGTAAAAAGCAATCCTCCCTTGTTGATTTTTTTCATTGCTTCGGCGTTTAAGCGCTTATATCCCTGCACTGCATTATGTTTTGCGCTGAGGTGTTTGGCATAAGCCGGAGGATCTAAAATAATAATGTCGTAGCTTGTTTCACACTTTTTCAGAAAGACCAGTGTATCTTCTTCAATGCATTGATTTTTTTCTTGATCAAAGTTATTCAGAAGAATATTTTCTTTTGTAATTTCTATGGCTTTTTTTGAACTGTCAACAGAATGAACAAATGCAGCACCGCCTTTTAATGCAGCTATTGTAAACCCACCTGTATAGCAGAACGTATTCAGAATTTTTTTTCCATCACTGTATTTGTGAAGCAATGCGCGGTTATCTCTCTGGTCTATAAAAAAGCCAGTTTTTTGTCCATCCGGAATATTAATTTTAAATAACAACCCGTTTTCAGAAATTTCAGAATCGGTTTCTGTTCCAATCAATGCTTTGTTTATTGCATTCAGTCCTGAAGATTTTGATAGTGTTTCAGTGCTTTTGTCAAAAACAGTTGTTATCTGGTTTTTCAAAACATTTGTTAATGCAGAAGCGATTTCTTTTCTTGCAAGAAACATACCTGCTGAGTGCGCCTGAATTACTGCTGTTTTATTGTAAATATCAACAATCAAACCCGGAAGTCCATCTCCCTCTCCATGAATAAGCCTGTATGAATTTGTTAGCGGGCTATTCGTTAATCCAAGTGCCGTTCTTAATTCAAAGGCTTCTGATATTTTTTTATTCCAAAATTCAGAATCCGGAGAAACAGGTTCAAATGAAATAATTCGTACCGCAATACTTCCGGGGGAGTAATGTCCTATTGCCAAAAAGTTTCTGCTTTGGCTATAAACAGCAACGACATCTCCGTCTTTGCATTTATCAGGTAAGATATCTATAGCACCTGAAAAAACCCATGGATGCATTCGCAGCAAGGGCGTTTCTTTGCCTCTTTTTAAGTATATTTTTGGTATGTTGTTCACTTTATAATTTTTAAATTTATGATGTTTATTTATGATTATATTTTTGAATAAGTGTTTTTATAGAGTGGTCTTTTTGTTAGAAATCTTAACAAAATTATCTTACGAATTTAATATCTCAACCTTCCAATCCTCAATATTTCTCTTGTTTTTATTAAAACCAATACCGAGTAATATTATTTGCTTTTTATTTTCAAGATATTTTTCGTGATACTTTTTATCTTTTATTTGCTGCAATGCTGTTTCTGCATCAGATAATTTAAACTCGATTATGTAAATAGTAGTTTTTGTTTTAATAACAGCATCAATCCTTCCGATATTTGTTAGTACTTCACATTCGATATTAAATCCAAGCATTTTAATAATTAAAAAGAAAACAGTATGAAAATATGCCTCATCTGCTCTAACTTGATGGTAAGTGATATTGCTGAAAATAGAAGTCAGGCTTGCAATAAAATCGTTTAAATTATTATTTTCCAAAGAATTTTGCAGTAAAGAAATTATTGAGAAATTCTCAGTGTAATTCTTTTCAATATAATCAGCAAATAAGTAGTTATAAAATGAATTTTCAACTTCAAAATTTGGAAAGTCAAGAGTTATATTTTGATTTAAAATGTTCTTATGCTTTATAGTCAGATAGCCTGTTTGAAGCAACAAAACAGTAATGTCAATATTGTTAATTTCGTATCTGTCAACTAAGTTTTTGTTTATTATGAGTTGCGACAAAGATGAAACAGAATAGCTATTTTTTTTCAACAATTTAATTAAAAATGAAGGTGTACCTGAACGAAACCAATAATCGCCGAAATCCCGATTACTTAAAAAATTTAAGACAGAAAACGGATTGTAAACAAAATTTTCACCGTCCCAGCTATAGCCGTTGTACCATTTTTTAATTTCAGATAATAATTGATTGCGGCTAAATCCTTTTTTTTCTATAAGAGGCAGATAGTCTTTAAAGGAATATTCCATTTCTTCCTGTGTATAACCCAACATACAGGCGTAATCAACATGAAAAGTAATATCTAATAAATTATTCAAATCAGAAAAAACCGATACATGACTAAACTTAGAAACGCCTGTTATAAAAACAAATTTCAAATAAGCATCCAACGGTTTTATAACAGAATAAAAATTTTTCAAAACCAGCCTGTTTTCTTCGGCTTGTTTTATATCGTCAATATAATCAATTATAGGTTTGTCGTATTCATCAATTAAAACAACAACCTGATTTGTTTTAGATAAAGACTGAATTAATTCAACAAATTTGTCTTTTAACGACAGTCCTTTTAATTTTACTTTTGAAATTTTATTTTCTTTCGCAATCTTGTCTAAGTAATTATTTAATGCTTCGTAAAGGCTGGCATTCCTGTAATCTAAAATTGAAAAATCAATATGAATCACCGGATGTTTTTCCCATGTGATTTTATCATAAATATAAAGCCTTTTAAACAATTCTTTATTGCCTGAAAAAATCTCTTTCAGCGTGGATACAAGCAGGGATTTCCCAAACCTGCGCGGGCGAGATAAGAAATAATATTTACCTCTAAAAAGCTTGTGGATATATTCTGTTTTATCAACATAAATATAACCGCCATTTATAATTTCCGGTAAAGTTTGAATGCCGACGGGTAGGGATTTCATAGCTTTTTTTATGTTACTAAAATCCTTTATTTATATTCAATGATTTCAATATCAAAAATTAAATCAGACTTAGGAGGAATCACTTGTCCCATGCCTCTTTCTCCATACGCGAGATTCCAAGGAATAAGAAGCCGTGCTTTTGTTCCGGTTTTTAATGTCTGACAAGCCTCATCCCAACCTTTTATTACCTGTCCTTTTCCAACAGAAAAAGTAAAGGGATTTCCTCTTTCTACAGATGAGTCAAATACATTTCCATCTTTGAAAAATCCTGTGTAGTGAACCGTAACCTGCGCTCCCTGAAAAGGTACTCTGCCTGTACCTTCCTGTACAATAATATATTTTAATCCCGATGCTGTAGTTACTGTGTCTTTACCTTTTGTGTCAAATGCGGCAGGTTTAATTTTTGGGGTGATTTTTATTAATTCAACATCAAATACCAAGGTTGAATTTGGAGGAATAGAGCCCATCTGTCTTGCGCCATAGCCAATTTCAGGAGGAATAATAAAAGTTGCTTTGTCGCCTTCATTAAGCATCGCGATTCCTTCATCCCAGCCTTTTATTACCATTCCTTTTCCAATATAGAATGGGAGTGGCTTTCCTCTTTTGTAAGAGCTATCGAAAACAGTATCATTTAAAAATTTTCCCGTGTAATGAACTTCTACTTTATCGCCTGCATTGGGCTTGATGGTTCCTGTTCCTTTATTTGTGATTTTATACTTTAGACCTGAAGGTGTAGCCGTGAAGCCATCCGGAGCGCTAACCTGTGTTTTTTCCTGTTTGCCGTTTTCAGCAGTTTGCGATTTTTTAAAAAGCGAGCAGGACGTAAAAATAATACTACCTGTAGCAAATAATAATACAATTTTTTTCATTTTGAATAATAATTATAAAATTTAGGCAAAGATATAAATCTTACTATGAATGACAAGTCGAAAATGGATGTAGTTTATTTTCTCTCATACACTAAAAATGTATGAGGATAAGGATTTTTTTCATCAACAATTCCTTCTGTTTTTTCAATAAGTTCCCACTTTGAAAAATCAATTTCAGGATAAAATATATCTGCTTCAAAAGGTACATGCACTTTTGTAAGATAAAATTTATCGGCAATAGGCATAAATTGTTTGTAAACAGAGCCTCCCCCAATAATAAAATTTTCATCTTCAGGTGTGCATTTTGAAACCGCATCTTCTATAGAGTATGCCATTTCGCAACCTTCAATTTTTTCATTCGGATTATCTGTGATTACTACATTTCTGCGGTTCGGAAGCGGTCTCACGGGTAATGATTCAAATGTTTTTTTTCCCATGATTACTGTTTTTCCGGTCGTAAGTTTTTTAAAACGTTTCAAGTCTTCCGACAAATGCCATAAAAGCTGGTTGCCTTTGCCGATTGCATTGTTTTCTGCAATGGCTACAATGATTGAAATGGTTGTCATATAGTGATTTGTTGCTAATTTAAAAATAAGAAATTAAACTATACCAAATCCGGTCATTATTTGCTCTTTTGAAAAACCCTTGAGGTCTCCATTGGATAGGCACGCTGAGACCTCAAGGGTTTCAACGATTGAGAAAATATGACCGGTAAAAGTATAAATGATTTTTTGAGTTGTTTTCATAAGCAATAAGTATATTGTTAAACAAAAATCAAACAGAAATCTCCCCTTTTATATGCGGATGCGGATCGTATCCCTCCAGCGTAAAGTCTTCATATTTGAAACTGAAAATATCTTTCACTTCCTGATTGAGTTTCATCACAGGCAATTTTCTTGGTTCGCGTGTCAGTTGTAATTTTACCTGTTCGATATGGTTGAGATAAATATGAGCATCACCCAAGGTGTGAATAAATTCACCGGGTTTATATCCTGTAACCTGCGCCATCATTAGCAATAAAATTGCATACGATGCTATATTAAAAGGTACGCCAAGAAAAATATCTGCACTTCTTTGATATAGCTGACAGGATAATTTCCCGTCTGCTACATAAAACTGAAACAGGGCATGGCAGGGGGGAAGTGCCATATTTCCTATATCTGCAACATTCCACGCACTTACAATGTGTCTGCGTGAATCGGGATTATTTTTTAAAGAGCTTACCAGTTCTGATATCTGGTCAATATGTGTGCCGTCTGGATTTGGCCACGAGCGCCACTGGTAGCCGTATATATGTCCGAGATTTCCGTCTTTGTCTGCCCATTCGTTCCAAATAGAAACTTTGTTATCGTTGAGGTATTTTACATTAGTGTCACCGTTCAGAAACCAAATTAATTCATGAATAATGGAGCGCAAGTGAAGTTTTTTTGTGGTTAAAACAGGAAAGCCCTTTTCAAGGTTGAAACGCATCTGATAGCCAAAAACACTAATAGTTCCGGTGCCGGTACGGTCTGATTTTTTTGTCCCGTTATTAATTACATGATCTAATAAATCGAGGTATTGACGCATAATTTTTTTTTTGTAAAATTATGCGTTTTCTGGGGAAAATAAAATGGAATTAAAAATTGTTTTCAAGATTTTTTACACCATCCGTGCTTTTTCTACCACTTCAAGAAATTCGCTCGTTATCATTGCTGTGGCACCCCATATATAATGACTTTTTGCCATAAAACAGGGAGCTTCTATTTCTATTGAATTTACTTGAAGTTTTTTTATAAAACGATTTTGCGGCGATAATAAATACGAAAGCGGGATTTCAATAATGCTTTCAACTTCATTGTCGTCTTTTTTAAAAACGGGTTGAGTTTCTGTCCATCCCACAACAGGCAATACTGTTATATTGCTGATTGGAATATAAAGAGAAGTCAATGTTCCCAGAATAATTATGTCATCATGATTTATGCCTATTTCTTCAACAGATTCACGAATGGCTGTTTGAATAAGGTTTTTATCTGCGAGTTCGTATTTTCCTCCGGGAAAGCCAACTTGTCCGCTGTGAGGACCACTATACAAGGCTCGTTGAATAAAAACAGTATAGATTTCTTTTGTCTCAGTATGCGGATATAATAAAATCAATACGCCACTGTTCCGTTTTAAAGGATACTTAACAATTGTATCAAAGTCAGCATCTCTTACAGAAGACGCCATTCTTTGTTGTACCTCTGCGCCGGGCAACTCTTTTCCAAGCTCAATTCGTAATCTTTCTACTGCCTGTAAAAAATCCATAGGCAAATAATACTGGGTTATTTATGAAATTTTCTGATAAAATCTTCCACTTCCGGAACACCGCCCTGATATATCAGGTAGCCATTATAAGGCTCGCGGGTTGTTATTTCATCATTAATGGGCGTAAGCATTAATCTGCGCACTTCTTCGGGATCATTTGTCTGTCCAAGTACCCATCCTAATTTAATGTATGCAACTTCAGGAAGCATATTCTCAGCTGGAATCACACCTTTTGCCATCAAATCGCGACCTGTATCATAAACAAACATGTGTACATAACCCCATAGTGTTTGTACGGTCATAAAAATATGTACGCCTTTTTTTACAGCGCGTTCAATTGCTGGATACAAAGGTTTGTTTACATGTCCCAGCCCTGTTCCGATGATTATAATTCCCTTGTAACCATTATCTACAAGCGAGTCTATCATGTCGGGCTGCATGTTGGTGTAATAGTAAATCATAGCAACTTTTTCTTCAAAGTAAGGCAATATTTTTACTTTGCGGTCTTTCCTGCGATGGTTGTAATCCTGCTTGATAGGCGTTACTCCGTTTTTACGGCTTACAGTGGCAAGTGGTGTATCGCCAATGGTGCGGAATGTGGAACGGTAGGAAGAGTGCATTTTGCGTACACGTGTGCCACGGTGTAAGAATCCGTATTCATCAGATGTTGGTCCGAACATACAAACCATTACTTCTGCAATGTCTGAATATGCTGCTGTATAATTGGCATGTATAAGGTTCAGTGCGGCATCGGAAGAAGGCCGGTCGGAAGAACGCTGTGAGCCTACAAGCACAATGGGAACAGGAGAGTCTTGAATCATGAATGTCAATGCGGCGGCTGTATAGTGAAGCGTGTCGGTTCCGTGTCCTATAACAATGCCTTCAATGCCGTTTTCAATTTCTTTTCCGATAGCAATGGCTAATTTTTTATATTGCTCGGGACCCATATTTTCGCTGAAAACAGCAAATAATTTTTCTGTTGTAAGGTTGCAGATATCTGCCAGTTCGGGTACAGCTCCGTATAATTCCCCGGGAGTAAATGCGGGAATTACAGCACCGGTTCTGTAGTCGAGACGCGACGCAATGGTTCCTCCTGTTCCGATAAGCTTCACTTTTGGTAAGCCCGGAGTGTAGGGAAACTCTTTTTCGGGAATTTTATAATTGGCTTTTTTGTACCCTACTTCTTTCATCGAAGTAATGGTTTTAATATCCAATCCGACATTATAACCCGTGATGATTTTAATAACAATATGCTGGTCATCGTCGTTTTCGGAGCGTGGCAACACCGTACCTGCAAATTTGCCACGGCTTGTTTCTATTTCTGCTTGTCCCCAAACTCGTACATTAAATTTCATGAGCATTTTTAAACCTGCTCCTTTGTATCCCTGAAAAAAATCTTCTGCCATTTTTATTTTTTTAAGTCGTTTTTTTTTCTATATTTTATTTGAAAATTTAATGATTTGAAAATTTGCTGATTTGCTGATTTGAAAATTGACTAACTCATTCTCATTATTCCTCAAATAATTTTCAAATTTTCAAATTGCCCCATTTTCAAATTAAGACATCATCAAATTATTTATATTTCACAATTTTATCTTTCAACTCATTCAAATTCATATTGCCTACAGCCTGTTTCCGCAATTGCCCCATTACCCAGTCAATTTCTGCTTTCTGTGTTTTATTAATGCCGATTTCTTTATATTTTTCTTTCAGAAACCCAATAGGCGCAAGCAATTGTTCTTTACTGCGTTTTTTGAATTTCATATTGATCAGCACAGATTCAAAATCCATTTTTGGGTGTTCGTATAAAACAGGAAGCATTTCTCTTGCAATGTTAATATCAAGATCTTCCTTTTTCAGATATTTGAAAAGGTCATAAATCATGTCGTAATTGAAGTCAGACGCTTTTGCATAATGTCCTTCTATAAATTTCATCCAGTGGCCGAAGAAAGTACCGGTAAATTTAGAAGCCAGCTTCAGGTCTTTAATAATTTTTTCAATTTTCGGAACTAAATTTTTCTTTAAAATGTAAGTGTATGTATCTTCCGGGATGCCCCATTTCTTTAATTGTTTGTATCGGTCAACCACATCAACAGGAAGATTTTTGCTCAACATATCAATGTATTCCGATTCAAGCGGAATAGGTGCCGAGTCGGTGTCGGGGTACATTCTGTCTGCACCCGGCAGCACTCGTTCGAAAATAGTAGTACCGTCTTTAAATGATTTTCTGGTTTCATTGGGAATGCCTTCAAAAGCCATTTTACAACGCTCATCAATTGTTTCAAGCGCTGTTTTCATATCTTCTTCAGGTCCCCAGATGATGATTTGCGAATCATTGTCCCCGATTTTTAATTTCGGAGCAATAATTTTCATGTCTTCGTCAGTAATGATTTTATCAAACTGCTCTGTATGGAGCATGTTTGGTTTTTCGAGACAGGCAATAACTTTGAGGCGGTCTGCAATTTCGTCTGCAAACATTTTTCCGGGCTGTGTAAAATGAGAAAGTATTCCTTTAAATTCGGAAAGATTTACAGCAATAAATTTATATTTTTTATCGCGTGCTATTTTTAATGGTTCATAATTAATTTCAAAGTCTTCGTAATCTAATTCAACGGAACTCATTTTCCATTTTTTTGCATCGCTGATTCTTTTTTTCAGCAAATCGCGAACGTGCAGCAAAGCCCATTGGCGGTAACATTCATTGTGTGTTAAAAGAGGCATCCAGTTGTTGTGGGAGACTCCTTTGATTTCAACGCGGGTTCCTCCTTTGCAGCTTACATTGACATCAGCGCGTGTAGAGCCGATGCCGGTTCTTACTTTGCCAGTGCTTCTGTTGAGAAAACGGATATAATCGGCGCCTTCTTTAACTTCATCGGGGTTTGCAAAATCAGGATAGGTAACGGTTTCAATGAGGGGCATTCCAAGTCTGTCTGTTTTATAAATACGCACGTGACCGATGTCTGAAATTTCCCTGCAGGAATCTTCTTCAATACTTAACTGTATAATTCGTACTTTTTTATTTTTCAGCGGAAGTTCTCCTTCAACGCCAATTATGGCAGTTCTCTGAAATCCTGTAGGAATGCTACCATCAAGATATTGTTTGCGGGTTATATGTACTTCTCCGACAATATTAAGTTTTGTAAGTAATGAAATTTCAATTGCAATTCCCAAAGCTTCCCTGTCAATTTTAAAAGGAGGAGTATCGTCAACTTCGTAAGTACAGGCTGTTTCGTTTTTTATTCTGTACACTATTTCTTTGCGTGTACGAAACTCCATAAGTGCAGTACCATCGTATTCGCCAAGCTCGCTGAGTGTGGGTCGCATGTGACGAATAATTTCAGAATCAAAAACATCGCTTTTATTGAATACACCGGCAGGGCAGTGGCAAAATAATTTTTCTTTCGTAAGAAGCTGTTGGTGCACTTCAAGTCCCGACATAAAACCTATCTTGTCATAATCTTTCTGCGCTGCATCTTTACGGGCAACATAACCTATCGCTTTTTTAGTTTCCTGATAATTCTTTTTAGGATCGAATTTCTTTTTCATCTTTACATGATTATTATTCTTTCCAAAAATAATTTTGTTTTAATTCAAAACAAAATTATCGGGCAGATTCTTCAACATAAAGTTCTATGAAGCTATATTACAGGAAATAAAGTTGGATTAAGGATTAAGGATTAAGGATTGCTACTCCTACTTCTTAATCCCCTTTATAATAGCCATCAAAAATCAACCGGGTATCTTCATTTTATATACCTTTTTATATCCGTAGTTAATATGATAAACATTGCTGATATCCCTGTACATGAAAAACAAATTGTTATCATAAATACGAATTTTGTCAAGTTGAGTATAACCCGGTATTTTAATGGTCTCTTTTAGTTTTCCTGTTTTAATGTCAATCCTGTTTATTGTTGAAATACTCTGTTTTATATTCCATAAATAGGCTTTACCTGATGCATCATCCGTTAAAATTGTTTTTTTGCGAATATCTTTTTTATGAAAATCAATATCAATAAATTTATTTTCTATCGGTCTTCCGTCGCTATCATAGCATTCTATTCTGTGTTCAATAAAGTTGAATAAATAAATGGAGTCTTTCAATTTTATTAAAGGACAATAAACGGAGTCTTCAAAAAACTGTTTCTGAAAAAAAAGTACCTCATCAATATATTTGCATTTTTCATTCGGAATATATTTCAGAGAATTTATTATCGATAGGTTATGAGTGTTTAGAATAGTTCTGAAATTATCAGGTTTATTATACGTCTCATCAAAGTAATAATAATTTAACTGCTGCTCATATCTTGAATATTCTTTAAAATACAATTTTCCGTTTAATTCAAATACACAGTTTTTCATGGTTTTAATAAAGGAATATATTTCAGATGCGTATAATAAGATTATTTGCTTTGAATCGTAGAATATTTGATATGCTGAATCTTTGGTTAACAAATGTACGTTCCCAAGGCAATCTTTGTAAAGCATTTCAGGTTTGGTTACTTTTACCGAGCAAACGGTATCTCCGTTAAAATCTGAAAGGACAAGCCTTGTTGTTATGTCAAAGCAAAGCAAAAGCAGTTTGTCTTCATATATTTCATAATCCCAAACATCGTAGGGTCTTTTTTCCAGAATTTTTTCAACTTTCCCGGCTGTAACATTCACACCAGTAAGTTCTGTAATTTTTGATTTTAATTTAATATGTACCGGAAATTTTGTTTTTTCAGATATTTTCAAATAAAAATTCTGATAGCCAACGTGAGATACAATAAGAGTAGCGGGCAGTTTTTCAATTACCAGATAAAAGTTCCCTTTAACATCAGTTGTCGTACCATGAATCGCTCCTGCTATTTTGATGTTTGCATAAGAAATTTCCGAATTGCCTGTAGAATCAGAAACAGTTCCAAAAACAGATATTTCATGAAATTGGCTGTAAGCAATAGAGCTAATAAATTGTATTAAAAGAATGATTTTTTTCATGCATTATAAAGTCTGTTTATAGAGGCTTTTTTTATAATTGACAGCATCTGTTTTATACAGAAAATATAAAACTCCGTTAAGAACCTGAATTTTATCAATCCATGGAAACTTAATGCTTACAGGCTCTTTTGCATTGCCATATATTAAATCAATTTCAGCCAACATATATTTTTTATTTTTTTGAAAAAGAGTGTAGGCCTTATTGGTAATTTTATCAATGATTATTTTTTTTAACCAGCCCTTTTCTTTATGATAACTGATTGCAATTGTTTTTGCAAGAGTACCCCTTTTGTTATAGACTTCAATTACGTTTTCAATATGATTGAATAAAAAAATACTGTCTGCGAGATAAAACATAGGACAATATAAATAATCATTTTTCAAATCCTCAGTAACCGGGTCAAAATAAATATTGTCTTTCCCTGTCCATTCGCTGAGCTTTGTGTCTGCCATTTTAGATCTTTTATTTTTTCCCTGATTTTTTTTATCGGCTTTATTGATTATTGTTTTACTGTGTAATGTGTCTTCAATATGCCTGAACGTTGAATCTTCTCCGGTTTCAGGAACAAAAAAAGAGTACTCTGCGGTATAGCGCGTAGTTCCGTAAAAATAACTGAAAACATAACCATTATTGGTTGTCGCTACACAAGGCATATAAAGCTTATTGGAAATATCCTGTTGGGTAAAAACCATATCAAAACATTTATCTGAAAATTTTATTTTATACGGATAAAGAAAAGTTATTAAGTTTACATTGCCGGAGCAGTCTTCAAAAATTCCTACAGGCTTACCTATATCTTTAATACAAATAGGTTCAAAATTATTGTCAATAATTAAAAGTTTTGATCGCTCAAGTTTCTTCTCATACACAATAAGAAAAATAGTATCATTGCTAATTTCATAATCAAACAAATTGAATTCATTGTTGCTGTATATAATCTGTGGAACGCCAAAAATTTTTATTTCGGGCAGCTCAAGAATTTTTTGAGATATAAAAATGTTGGTCTGTTCCTGTTCTTTAGGGGTTAAAATTAACTCATGGTTATTGTAAGATACATGAGAAACCTGAATATGAATTTTTGAAAGTTTTTTATTACTGCGATATTTCAAATTGTACAAACCATTTTCGTTTGTAACCGTACCGTATTTTGTCCCTTCAATTATCAAATTAACATTTGGTATCGGCGCAAGAGTTGCAGAGTCGAAAACTTGTCCATGGATTGTGTAGTCAAAGACCTGTCCGTACAGATTTGATTTGAAAAAGAAAAACAATAGAATTAAAATAATATTTTTTATTATTCTGAGCATTTTTCAATACTTGAAACATTTTTATAAGTTCTTATTATCTGCTTGCAGGAAAAAGAAATTTCAGTATTGAAATAACAGAAGTGAAGTATCAGTAAGGGAATTTGATGAAAATTTAATAATCCTGCAATAAATTTATAACGTTAATTTATTATCACAATACAAATGTACAATTTTGTTTTGATGGTTTAAGGTTCATTTCAGATAAAATTACAATTCCCTCTATTTTATTTATTCTTGCAATCTAATATTAAATAAGATTTTCAAAATAAATCCTTGTTTCAATAAATATTGAATTCATAAAGAAGGGTTAACCCTTCAATTACAGAAGTAAATTCATATTCTTTGAGGAATTTATTTTGAAAGAATCACTAAGTTCGTTTATTACAGGGTTATTTCATTTTACCTCCATATACGCCTTCTGAATTTTTCTCTGGTTTCTTTCCAAACGTGAACTCGTTTTAAAATATTCATAGATGTAAGATACAGGACTCATTATAGAAGGTTTTGACGGAACGTTTTTATATCTGAATTCACTTTGTCCTGCAATATGTAGATTTATTTTTTCTGTTTCAGGCTTATCTCCCATGCTTAATATAAGATATTTGAATTCGTTGTAATTATGAGGAATCGCAGAGGTTCTTGTATTAATGTAATCTGCAAAGTGCGTTTCAAATTTGATTTCCCATGGTAATTTAAAGTTGTGCGTTCTGTAAGTAGTGATAAGTTTCTTATCGGTTTCTTGAGAAAAACAAAAAAATGATATGAAGAATAACAGCAATAAAATAATGCTTTTCATATTTTTTTGAACCAGTTTGATTCTGCAAAAGTACTGAAAATGAATGATGAAGTTTTTTTTTATGGATTTTTTTTTTCTCTGCATCTTGTTTTCAGAAATCATAAAATAAACCTTTAAATTTTAAAATTATGAAAACCCTGAAAATTTTTATTGTAATGGCGATTGTAGCAATCGGCCTTATTTGTGGCAAATCTGAACCTTCTTTGAAAGGTGTTGTAAAAGATGCAGTTTCCGGAAATGGAATAAGCAAAGCATCTGTTACTGTTTTACTGGATAAAAAAATTATTGAAAAAGTAAAGACATCTTCAAACGGGTACTTTCAGATTCAATCTTTGAGCGATGGTTCTTATTCAATAAAAACAGAATGTTCGGGCTATGCACCTGATGTTAGAAATTTTAGTGTTAAGTTGGGAAAGGCTTCTTCATTGATAATTTCATTAAGTCCTAATTTAGTTCCTAATTTAACTCAGGAAGTAGCTTGTGAAAAATCGAGAAAAAAATGTGAAGAATCGAAAGTTGCTTATGGCAGTGGTAAAGCAATGGGTAGAGCTTGCGATGCTTTATCTAATTATGCAGTTACCGGTGCTGTTTATGATTATGAAGGATACTCAGAACCCTTTAATACTGAAAGCTACGATAAAATTAATGAGAATACATTTAAAGAAGTTGTTGGAAATCCGCTTTCTACTTTTTCAATTGATGTGGATCGCGCTTCTTATTCAAATGTCCGCAGGTTTCTTGCTCAAAATCAAAAGCCATATAAAGATGCAGTTCGTATTGAAGAAATGATAAATTATTTTGACTACAATTATCCGCAACCCGATAATGGAGATCCTTTTTCTGTAACAATGGAAATGGGAAAATGCCCCTGGAATGAAAAAAATAATTTATTGCTTATCGGGCTTAAAGGGGAAAATGTTTCTGAAGATAAAATACCGGCTAGTAATCTTGTATTTTTAATTGATGTTTCAGGATCAATGTCTGACCAAAATAAACTCCCTTTGCTAAAACAATCTTTCAAATATCTTGTCAATAATTTAAGATCGGTAGACCGGGTGGCAATTGTAGTATATGCCGGAGCTGCAGGTTTAGTATTGGAGTCAACTCCGGGAACTGAAAAATCAAAAATTATTGCAGCTCTTGATTTGCTTCAGGCTGGTGGCTCAACTGCTGGTGGCGCGGGAATTAAACTTGCGTATAAAGTTGCAAAGGAAAATTTTATTACCAATGGGAACAACCGTGTGATTCTTGCTACTGATGGCGATTTTAATATTGGTGCAAGCAGCGATGGCGACATGACCCGACTGATTGAAGACAAACGAAAAGATGGTGTTTTCATTTCAATTCTTGGGTTTGGAATGGGTAATTACAAAGATTCCAAAATGGAAAAAATTGCAGATGCCGGAAATGGAAATTATTTTTATATTGATAATATTTTAGAATCAAAAAAAGTATTCGGAAAAGAGCTGTGGGGAACATTATATACAATTGCTAAAGATGTTAAAATTCAAGTGGAATTCAATCCTTCAAAAGTAAAAGCATACAGACTTGTTGGCTATGAAAACAGAATTTTAAACAAAGAAGATTTCAACGATGACAAAAAAGATGCAGGAGATATAGGTTGTGGACATACTGTTACTGCGCTGTATGAAATAGTTCCCACAGGTTCAGAAAGTGTTTTCCCTTCTGTAGATCCTTTAGAATATCAGAAAAGTTCTATGGTAGACAGTAAAAATATGCTGACATTAAAATTGCGCTACAAAAAACCAAATGAAGATACAAGCAAATTAATCACTCATAAATTAAAAGATAGTGAAATTAATAAAAAAGAACTTTCTGAAAATTTAAAATTTGCTTCTTCTGTAGCCATATTCGGAATGTTGTTAAGGGAGTCAGAATTTAAAGGGATTGCTACATTCTCACAGGCCGTTGCTCTTGCAAAAGATGCCAAAGGTAAGGATGAATTCGGTTACAGAAATGATTTCATAAAAATGGTTGAAACAGCAGAATTGTTAATTAAATAAATACTGTTAAAAATATGATGTTTTTTTAATTCGTAATTCGTAATTCGCAAGTCAAATATTAACCAGCAACTGCCAGCCGTGGTAGAAAAATTTTGGTAAAAAAATGTCAAGACAGCCCTCCTGATATTTTAATCGGCAGTTGCAAAGCAAAACCCCTACAGACCTAAGGATCCTGACGGGGTTTTGTTGTTTTTATATGAATTATTTTGTGCTGTATTGGAAGATTGAACGTTGCAATATTTTTTTTGTGTCGGGCCCCTGGTTGAAAAGCAAATCGAGGATGCTTAAATTTGGAGTAAAGGGAAATTTATCAGAAAAAACCTGAGCATAAGGATAGGGTGCAAAGAAAATATCTGTATGTGCTTTTTGTAGTTTTGGATGTATCGCCTCTCTCAGGTCTAAAACATTTTCAGCTACTTCAGCAGTATATTTTTCTGCGAAGGAAAAAGAAAAATTCAGATTACTGATTTTGAAAATTACATTTAGTATTTCAATATTATAGTCAAAAAGATATGTGTATTTTTTTTGAAAAAATGGAGCAATATCGTCTGCATAAAATTCAAAAAAAGGGGAATTGTTATAAGCCGAAACTATAGAGCGCCAGTGCAGTTTTTGCCAAGATGTATGATAGGCAATTTTAATATCTCTGACAGGAATTTTTTGAGCGTCTGTTCTTTCAACAGGAACGGAAAGAATCATGGAGCCATTAGCAGATAGTATTACACAGCGGTTTCTATAAGATTGTTTCTGATAGTTTTCGAATTGTTCAATCTGAATATTTTGATGAAGTAAAAATTTTGTACAATACTGAATTGGTGGAAAAAAAGATACAGACAGGATTGCATTAGTAGAGCCCATCATTAATTCAGATTTTTGAAAATTCTCGACCAGCGAATACTACTTAGTCCGGATTTATTTAAATCAATAGAAAACCATACGAATGAAGCAGAGCCGATAATGTGGTCTTCGGGCAAAAATCCCCAATAGCGCGAATCTCGGGCTTCATCTCGATTATCATCAATTACAAAATAATAATTTTGTTTAAATGTATAACGATCTGTTTCTGCATCATTGATAAATATTTTGTTGTTTTCAATTTCTAATTTATTGTTTTCATAAGTTTCAATAATTTTTCTATAAAGAGGTATGTTTTGCAATGTAATTTTAACAGTAGTTTCTTTTTTAGGAATAGCAAGAGGTCCGAAATAATCAGCGTTCCAGTTATATTTGTTATTGGAAGGAAAAAATAAATGAGAGAGTATTTCTTTCTCCAGTCGCATAAGCCTTACATCATGCACAATGTTTGTGTCTTCTAATAGCTTATCAGATTGAGCCGGAGTGATATTTATATCATAAACTCTTTCAGAAATATTGAATGTATTAGATATCCCATATTTTTCAAGAAAATTTTTGTCAGGAATTTTTCTATCTTTTGTAACGAATCTGTATCGAAATACAACTGTATTACTATCATCCTGATGTATCTGATTATTAATAAATATTTTTTTATCAAAAATTTGCAGGGTGTCTCCTGGCAATGCAATACATCGTTTTACAAGAGTGATTTTGCAATCAATGGGTTTATCCTGTTCGAAAGGATTATTTACAACCAGAAGATCGTTTCGCCGAATATCGGAAAACCCGGGAAGTCTTAAATAGGGGATTTGTATCCAATCGAGGTAGGATGGCGCATGTGTAAAGGGAATGGTAAGATCGGTAAACGGAATAGAAAGCGGAGTGATGGGAATTCTAACTCCATATTTTAATTTGTTTATGTATAAGTAATCTCCTGCAAGAACTGTTTTTTCCATTCGGGAATCAGAAACAGTTAGGGCGCGTGTAATGAAAATCCTAACAAAAAGAAGTACTACTAAAGCTATTATTATAGCCTTACTCCAGTCTTTAAAACTTCCTTTAAAAAAAGAAATTTTTTTGCTCGATTTTTTTATATTTTTTTTATTCTGGGGTTTTTTCATGAAAAAAATTCATTTATTTTCTCTTCATGCAAACCTGTGAGCCTGCCTGACGGCCGTTAGGGATAACTAACCCGCAAACCTGTGAGAAGCCAGCACACCAACTTTCCCACGAAACCTCACAGGATTGCTCTTTTTACAATTATTATCTGTGAATGAATCTGAACATGCGACTCCAGCGAATGCTGCTAAAAAAGCTTTTGTTTTTATCTAAAGATAACCAGATAAATACTGCTTTTCCTACAATATGATCTTCGGGAACAAAACCCCAAAATCTTGAATCTGCTGACATGTGGCGGTTGTCTCCCATCATCCAGTAATAATCAAGTTTAAAAGTATACGAATCAGTTTCTTTTCCATTGATGAATATTTTATTTCCTTCAATTTTCAAGTCATTGCCTTCGTATTGGTCAATAATTCTTTCATAGATTGGAAGATTTTCAATCGTAAGCTTTGCAGTTGCTCCTTTTTTAGGAATCCAGAGCGGTCCAAAATTATCAACATTCCAATGATAAACGGGGCTATGTGGAAAAATATCGTTATCGTAATTTCCGGTAGGATTTTCAGCGCGTGTTATTCGTTTAACATTAGAAAAGCTTTTTATTGTTTTAAGATTGCTGTAGGTAAGCGGCATGCTGTATTTGTAATTGGAAAAGGACATCACGTCATCACGTGAAATATCAAGCTTTTCAAGCATTTTGGGGTTGATTTGCGATCCATCCGTTTCTACATAATAATTGAACTGCATTTTATCAAAAATTTCCTGACGTTTTCCGTTGATGTAAACCTGTCCGTGTATTATTTTCAGGCTGTCTCCGGGTATTGCCACGCATCGTTTTATATAATTTTCTCGTTTATCAACGGGTCGCACAACAATTTCTCCGAAAGGAAGTTCTCCCGTGTAAGGGTTTGGTGTTGTTACAGCCTGTCTGCCATAGGCTCGTACTAACTGATAATAGCTGACTTCCTGTTTTTTCTGGCAAACGGTATCTCCTTCTGGAAAATTAAACACAACAATATCATCGTTTTTTATTTCAGATAAGCCTGCGAGTCTTTTGTACGGCCACTTTATCCATTCTAAATATGATTTTGTACTTTGTGTCAAAGGAAGCGTATGATGCGCGAAAGGAAAAGACAGCGGTGTGTTTGGAATTTTAGGACCGTAACTTGCTTTGCTCACGAAAAGATAATCGCCAATCAGTAAGGTTTTTTCCATTGAAGAAGTAGGAATAGTAAATGCCTCAATAAAAAACATTCGGATGAACGTTGCTGCAACAACAGCAAAAATTAATGCATCAATCCACTCAATGAGTTTGGGTTGTTTTTTTACATTTTTCTTTTTCCAGAAAGCCCAATGTACTTTTTTTGTAATGTGTAAATCAAAAATAATAGGACAACCAAAAAGCAGCCAGAAGTTTCCTACCCAAATAACCCAAAGAATGTAGACTGCGATTGCTATTCCGAATTTTACATATTTGTTCCTGAGGAACGATAGTTTTTCTTTAATTAGTGCAAGTATATTTTTCATCTGCTAAAATTTCAAACAAAATTAAAACCAAAAAAAATTAAAAATATTGTTGAGGCGGCGAAGTTAAGGAAAAATATTGAAAATGAAAGTCGTTGAAAGATTGGTTGATATTTGTTATGATTCTGCCGAGGATGTTGCAGGTTATGGATGTTGCAAGTTGCAGGTTAATAGTTGTTGCAAGTTGTTTTTGCTGTAAGTTAATGGGTATTGCAGATTTTATTAATAAGCCACAACCTGCAACCTGCAACCTGCAACCTGAAGAATGACGAGTTTTGTTTCTGAATTATGTTTTTTCAACCCAGTCTCCGTATGATTTAATAAGGGATATGAGTTCTTTCAAAGCAGCCTTTTCGGGAATATTTTTTTTAATGATTTGTTTTCCTTTGTACAAATGAATTTTATTTTCTCCGGCGCCAACATAGCCATAATGAGCATCAGCCATTTCACCGGGACCGTTCACTACACATCCCATTACGGCAATTTTCAATCCTTTTAAATGCCCGGTAGCCTGTTTTATTTCCTGAAGAACTTTTTTTATGTTGAATTGAGTCCTTCCGCAGGTAGGGCAGGATATAAACTCTGTTTTTGTAATTCGGGTTTTTGATGCCTGTAAAATAGCATAACAAAGATTTGTGAAATTAACAGCAGGATTGTTTTTTTCAGAGATACAAATTCCGTCCCCGAATCCATTTATGAGTAAGTGCCCGAAGTCGCATGCAGAGCGGATTTCAATAGGTATGAGATGCTTTTGATACTCAAAATTCAAAACAACCGGAATCTTGCAATTGTTATTTTTAAGTTTATCAAAAATTTTTAAAATATTTTCAGATTTGGTCGCTTGCTTGCAATTCAGAATTAGTATCGTCCCTTTCAGTTTATTAATTTTCTTAATGTTTATTTTTTCAATATTATTAGCAGAAGCCTCTATAAATGCCGGTTTTTGGTAAAAACTTTTTTTCTCAAGTAGTTTTTTTAAGGATATAATTTGATAAGATTTTTTGTTTGCTTTTTCTAGTATTTTATTTTCTTTTTTTGATATGATAAATTCAGTTAAGGAATCTGAAGTATCATTAATATTAAAAACGCTGACAGGGTTATTGCCACCAATAGAAGCTATGCAATCAGATTCTCTTTTTTCATAATGAAACCAATTGTGTCCCTGGAGTATTTTGCTATTCGTTTTTTTCTTGTTTTGCAAAGAACAATAATCTACAATCTGACGTGCAACAGGAATTTCATTTTCCGGATCTTCTGTTAGCGAAACCCGCACAGTATCTCCGATTCCATTTTTCAGTAATGAACCAATTCCAATCGCAGATTTTATTCGGCCATCTTCTCCTTCCCCGGCTTCTGTAACTCCGAGATGCAAGGGATAACTCATGCCTTCATTCTGCATGGTCTGTACAAGCAGTTGTGTCGCATAAACAGTCATTCGTGGGTCGCTTGCTTTCATGGCAACAACAATATTATGAAAATCTAGTTCTGAAAAAATTCTCAGAAACTCCATTGCAGAAACAACCATTCCTTTAGCCGTATTTCCATGAAGTTGTAAAATTCTTTGAGATAAAGACCCATGATTAGCGCCTATTCGTATAGCTGTTCCATATTTTTTACAGATTGTAACTAAAGGCAGAATTTTTTTCAGTATAATTTCTTTTTCAGAAGAAGGGTTGCTTAAAGAGGCTTTCAGGTTATAATAATTGCCAGGATTTATGCGTACTTTTTCAACAATTTTTGCAGCTATTTCTGCTATTTCAGGATTAAAATGAACATCTGCAATTAATGGAAATGAATAGCCCTGTTTTTTTAAAGATTTTTTTATTTCAGCAAGCGCTTCAGCTTCTTTAAGACTTGCGGCTGTAATTCTAACATAATCTCCTCCGGCTTCAAAAATTTTAATTGCCTGTTCGGTAGTTTTACGAATATCAAGAGTGGGAGTATTTGTCATAGATTGTAGGCGGATGGGATTATTTCCTCCCAGCGGAATATCTCCGACATTAACAATACGGGTTTTCAGACGTGTGCCTGATGTGAAGTTAAAAGAGTTGGGTTCTATGGTAAGCATGGTTATTATATGGGGTTAATATGACCGTTGATTTTTTCCCTCAATATAATTAATAAAGGATTTATTTACTACTTTGTTGCCTCCGGGTGTTGGATAATTACCCGTGAAATACCAGTCGCCGTTATGTTTTGGAATAGCTTTATGTAAATTTTCAATATTCTGATAGATAATAACCAAATCTGCTTTTATTTTTTCCGGTTTTAGAAGATTGGCAATTTTTGCAGACACTTCATCATCGGAAAAAGGAGTAAAAATTTCTTTTACATAATTAATAAAATCTTCCTTGGGAAGGCTTTCCTGTTCTTTGCATTTGCGGTATACTTCATTAATGACATTGTACTTTCCTGATTCTTTCAGCATTTTAATAGCAGCTTCAAATGCAATGAAATCACCTAATTTGGCCATATCTATTCCATAACAGTCCGGATAACGAATCTGGGGAGCTGAAGATACAATAACAATTTTTTTAGGGTTGAGCCTGTCGAGCATGGTAACAATGCTTTTGCGTAAAGTTGTACCTCTTACAATAGAGTCGTCAAGTACGACAAGCGTATCTGTATTATCTTTTACAGCACCGTAAGTAACATCATACACATGACCTACCAATTCATTTCTTTCGGTGTCTTGTGTGATAAAAGTTCGAAGCTTAACATCTTTTACGGCTATTTTATCTATACGCGGACTTAAAGTGAAAATGTCCTTGAGTTTTTCAGGAGTGATTTCGTCTTTTTTGAGTTTAAGAATTTTTTCTTTTTTCACTTTGTCGCAATATTCATTCAGCCCCTCAAGCAGACCGTAGAAAGCTACAGAAGCCGTATTCGGGATATATGAAAATACTGTGTTTTTAATATCATAATCAATTGCTTTAAGAATTTGCGGGCAAAGAAGACGGCCAAGCATTTTTCTTTCCTTGTAAATTTCTTTATCCGTTCCGCGTGAGAAATATATTCTTTCAAAAGAACAGGGTTTGTGAATTTGTGTGTCTAGAATTTTTTCTTCGGAAATTCTGCAATTTTTTCTTGCAATGATCGCATGACCGGGCTGTAATTCTTTAACCTTATCAAAATCTACATTAAATGCTGTTTGAATAACCGGACGTTCGGAAGCGCATACAAAAAATTCATCGTCATAATAGTAAAAAGCAGGTCGAATGCCCCATGGGTCGCGAATAACAAATGCATCGCCATGACCAAAAAGCCCGGCAACCGCATAGCCCCCGTCCCAGCGTTTGCACGACTCGCGCAAAATTCTGGTAATATCAAGATTTTGAGCAATAAGTTCTGAAATTTTAGTGTTGGAGTGTCCCTCTTCTTTATAAATTCTAAAAGTTCTTTCATTTTCTTTATCTAAAAAATGACCTATTTTTTCAAGAATTGTTACTGTGTCGGAATAATCTTCAGGATGCTGACCGAGTTCAACAAGATGCCCGAATAATTCATCTACATTGGTAAGGTTAAAATTTCCGGCAAGGGCGAGGCTTTTTGTTTTCCAATTGTTTTCGCGCATCACGGGATGCACATTCGCGATGTTATTTTTGCCAAAAGTTCCGTAGCGCAAATGACCGAGGTAGAGTTCACCTGCAAAAGGAAGATTGTTTTTTGACCAGTGCGGATCGTTTAATAATTCAGGATTGTGCTCCCGGACAGAAGCAAAACTTTTATTGATTGTGTCAAAAACATCTTTGATGGAAGCATCTGAATTTGATCGTACCCGATGCATGTATTTTTGTCCGGGTTCAAGATCAAATTTTACACAAACAGCACCTGCCCCGTCCTGTCCACGGTTATGCTGCTTTTCCATAAGAAGGTATAGTTTGTTCAGACCGTGCATCCATGAACCATAACGTAATCTGTAATATTCAAGGGGTCGAAGCAGTCTGATTAGCGCAAATCCGCATTCGTGTTTTATCTGGTCGCTCATTTGGAGGAATTGAATTTTGCTGCAAATTTATGTATTCTCTACAGATTAAATCCTTATGTTAGCTTTCTGTTTAAAACTTTTTTAACAGCCTGAATAATATGTTTTGGCTTCATTTCATATTTTTCAAGAAGCTCATCGGGAGTTCCGGATTCTCCAAAACAATCTTTCATCCCGATAAATTCCATCGGAACAGGATAATGTTTTACAAGAATTTCTGCTACAGCACTACCAAGTCCACCAGTTATCTGATGTTCTTCTGCTGTAACAACTGCCCCTGTTTCCATTGCTGTTTTAACCAGAAGTTCTTCGTCAATAGGTTTTATTGTATGTATGTTGACAACTCTTACTGAAAACCCTTCTTTAGCAAGTTCCAGAGCTGCTTCGATAGCTGACCAGACAAGATGTCCAGTTGCAATAATTGCAGCATCTTTTCCGGGAAGAAAAACTTGTCCCTTACCTGCGATAAATTTAGTTTCAACACCTGTAAAATTAGGTACAGCTTCTCTTCCAAAGCGAATATAGCAGGGGCCGGAAACTTGTTCAACAGAAGCTATTGTTGCGAGAAAAGCCTGATCTGCATCGCAGGGAGAGAGAACAGTCATATCCGGCAAAACCCGCATTATTGCTATATCCTCAAGAGCCTGATGTGTTGCGCCATCGGGACCGACAGAAATACCTGCATGTGCGCCTCCGATTTTGACCGGTAAATTGTTATAACAGATTGAAACTCTTAGTTGATCGGTTGTTCGTAATGCAGCAAAAACTCCATAGGTTGAGAAAAAAGGTATTTTTCCGGATAGGGCAAAACCTGCTGCAACACCCGCAATATTTTGCTCTGCAATTCCGAAAGAGAAAAACCGTTCCGGAAATTTTTCTGCAAAAAAGTTCATACCAACAGAAGCAGTAATATCGGCACCAATTCCAATTATGTTTTTATATTTTTCTCCTGCTGAGGCAAGACCTTCTCCGAATCCTGTTTTTGTGGGTTTGTTTCCTTTGTTCTTGAAGTTCATGGTTGATTGGTTAAAGGTTTAAGGTTGCAGGGTAACCGGGGGGTTGAGCAGTTCGATAAACTCACTGTATCACCTGTCGAAACCCCGGTTGCACGTTGCAGGTTGACAGCGTTGCAAGTTGTATATAATGATTGTCATAATTTAGTCATGGTTTCAATTTGTATTTTGTAAATTATTAATTTATTGTTTTTGAGCTTGTTGCATAATATTTAAGTTTTTTTTAAAATACCGGACAACTTTTTATATTAAAAATTTGTCTATTTAGTGTGCAAATTGCAATTTTAAGTTATAAAAAGTATATTTGCCACAGAATCATACAAAAATATTCAAAATTTAACACTTATGAAAATATTTAAAAATTCACTTTGGATCGGGTTTTTCCTGTTAATTACAGGACATGTTTTTGCCCAGTTACAGGTTGTAAATACAGGTATAACTCCTGCGCAGATGGTGCAGAATGTTCTTGTTGGTGGAGGGGTTGTTGTTACAAATGTTGCATTTCAGGGACAGATACCACAGCAGATAGGAACTTTTACGACAGGAGGTACTCCCACAAATCTTGGGATGAGCAGTGGTTTGGTTTTATCATCCGGAGATGTTATGGATGCTCCCGGACCGAATAATAGCAGCAGTATTACTTCAAATACTTCTTCTGGAACAGACCCTGATTTGGCTGAGTTAGTTGGTTCGAGCTATACTATCAATGATGCTGCCGTTTTGCAGTTTGATTTTGTCCCTACTTCTGATACTGTAAAATTCAAATGGGTTTTTGGTTCAGACGAGTATCATGAGTATGTCAACTCATCTTTTAATGATGTGTTTGGGTTTTTTATCAGTGGACCAGGAATTACTGGCCCCTATACAAACAATGCTGTAAATATCGCATTAGTTCCAAACACTACATTGCCCGTTACAATTGATAATGTTAATAATGGTACAGGTGGAACTGGACCCTGTTCAAACTGTCAATATTTTGTGAACAATACAGGGGGTGGAACAATTGAATACGATGGGTTTACAGTGAAACTTACCGCATGGCGACTTGTAACACCTTGTTTAACATATCACATTAAAATTGCAGTTGCTGATGTCGGCGACTCATCTTATGATTCTGCTGTATTTCTCGAAGCAGGTAGTTTTACATCGAATGGATTAAGTTCAACTGTTAACTATTCTTCTTCTATTGACACCACCGCAATCAGAGGTTGTTCTCAGGCTGCTGTGAATTTCACGCTTGCAAACGCTGTTTCTAATCCTACAACTATTAATTATCAGATTGCCGGAACGGCTGTAAATGGTGTTGATTACACTACTATTGGTAATTCTGTTACTATTCCTGCTGGTCAGACTACTGCAAGTATTATTATTGATCCTTTAGTAGGAACAGGCAATGCTCCTATTGAAACAGTTTACATTATTACCTCTGCTACTCCTTGCCAGAGTGATACAATTAAGATATTTATAAGAGATTATCAGGATGTTGTTTTAACAGCAAGTAATGATACCTCAATATGCGCAGGAGGAACAGCAAATGTGAGTGTTGCAGCAAGCGGAGGAATTACGCCGTATACATACAATTGGAGCAGCTCACAAACGACAAACAGTATTTCTGTTTCACCTCCTTCAACAACTACTTATACTGTTACAGTTAGCGACGCTTGCCACCCCTATTATGAAGAAGTAATTGTAACTGTTAATCCAAATCCTACATCAACATTTTCTGCTCCTCCTGTATGCGCATCTGTTCTTCCATCTCCAATTAATTTATCTTATATTACTTGGAATGGCACTGCAGAAGCCGGAGCTACTTTCTTATGGACATTATCAGGAAATGCTCAACCTACATCTGTTTATACAACTCAGGGACCCATTGAAGCGTATTGGCTTTGGGACAATACCCAAAATACAAATTATTTTAATATTACTTTAACAATTACAAATCTTTCTGGATGTACATCTACTACGACAACAACTATAAGTGTTGTACCTGCGGATAATTCGAACTGTTGCGTTGCTCCAACCATGAATGCTGGCCCGGATGTAAGCGTCTGTGGTTTTGATTATGCTTTTAACGCATCAATTTCAGGTAGCAGCGTGGGTACATGGAGTATGGTTTCAGGTCCTGGCTCTGCATCTTTTTCTGATGTAAATAATTCTTCGGCAATTGTTACTGTAACGGCTTTCGGTCAATATACTTTTCAGTGGTATGGAGAAAGTGGCGCATGTAATGCTTCTGATAATATTGTTGTTAATTTCCTGCCTTTCCCGAATCCTATTGCCGGAGTTGATGCAGATGTTTGTGGAACAACTTACGATTTACAAGGGAATACGGTGTCGGGTATGACAGGAACATGGACATGTGTAACACCAGGAGTGGTTTTTGGAAATGCATCTAGCGGAACTTCAAATGTAACAGTAGCTTTTCCGGGAGAATACGATTTTATTTGGACTTTAGATAATAGTGTTTGTAATCAAAGTGATGGGGTAACGATTACCTTTTATCCTGTTCCAGCACCAAATGCCGGATCTGATCAAACAGTTTGCGGCAATACTGTAGATTTAACAGGAACACCTAATGGTTCTCAATTTACAGGTCAATGGACAGGTCCTATGGGCATCCTGTTTACTCCTAATGACACAACTCCGGTAACTACAGCAATGGTTTTACCCATGACAACTTCTGCTACTTTTTGGTGGCATCAGTCAAATGCGAATTGTACGGATTCAGATGCTGTTGTTATAACCTTCCAGCCTTTTGCCGGCCCCGGTCAGGTTGTTGCAGGGTTTGATACGGCTGTTTGCGATACTTTCGTTATCCTGAATGGCACAAATTATATTTCAGGTACAACAACTACATGGTCTACAACTGCAAGCAATGTAATAATAAGTGATCCTTATGCAGAAAACGCCACGATAAGCATCAATCCTTCTGTTACAGATTATGGAGATTCTTCTAAATATGTTGTTACTATGATTTTCACGGTTTCCAATTCTGAAAATTGTACAGCACGTGATTATGTGAATGTTACTTTTTATGAGTTACCTCAAGCAGCAGCAGGAATTGATGCAGCCGTTTGCATATTGACGCATAATCTTTCAGGTAGACCAAGCATTGCTATGGGAACAGGAACATGGAGTACACTGACTATCCCACCACCAGTTGGAACAACACAATGTATTCCAAACTTTACGAGTCAGATTTATCCTACTACCGCTACTAATGACCCGAATGCGACAATTACTGTTCCTTGTTATGGTATTTACACTTTTGTTTGGAGAGAACAAAATGCTTTTTATAATACATGTTCGACAACTGATACTGTTATAATTGAATTTGTTGAAACACCCAACATAAATGCAGGAGTAGATCAATATGTATGCGGAGATACAACGCAGTTAAATGCAATTTATGATCCCAATGCAGATATTTTTACCTGGAATGTAGCCACAGTTTTCTGGCTCAATCCTGTAACATTTGAAAGAGACTCAACACAAATAAGTAACCCCACAGCTTGGGTCAATCACATACATACTGTTAATGACAGTGTTGTTTTTATAGCAACGCAGGTTAATTTGTCAACTATTCCTCTTCCGAGTACAGTACCTTGTGCTGCATCAAATGAAGTAGTCGTATATTTTTATGTAGATTACCCTGCTTCACACACATGGAATCCTATTGATTCAGTACAGTGTGGACCGCAATTATGCAATTTAAATGCATCGCAGCCTCCGCAAGGAATCGGACAATGGGTAGATAATATCGGAACAACAGATTTTACCCCAGACTCTTATGCGTGGCTAAATGCATGCGCAGATGTAGAGAGCTATGGCAACCACGTATTCTACTGGGTTGTGAAAAATGGTATTAATCCCTACACCAATCAGGCAGTATGTATTGATTCTTCTGATGCAATACCAATCCGTTTCATCCAGCTACCAATCGCAAATTCAGGAGGACAGTTGTGGGCAGATAATCCTCAATC
>MEOG01000070.1 GCA_001769125.1 Bacteroidetes bacterium GWF2_35_48
AGAAGAAGAAATAACCCTTTACCCCAACCCTGCCAAAGAACGTGTTTTTATAAAAACAGAAAAGAGCAAACCGATAGAAATGTTTGTATATAACATGCAAGGCTGCCTTTTGCACAAGCAAACCTTTTCAAAAAGCACAAACATAGAAATCAAAAATTGGACTGCCGGGGTATATTATGTAAAGCTTATTACAGAAAATGGTATCTTTGTGAGAAAGTTTGTAAAGGAGGAGTGAAATGTAAATTAATATGCCATTGCTTTTACAGGCACATCCCGAAACCCTATAAGCTAACACACAAAGTCAGGTTTCGGGAAGAGCCTGTAAACCCAACATTTTTAAAATTTTTCTTCCACGCTTTTAAAGAGTGAAAATGAAATTAAAATATTGTGTCTAACGTAGACACGCTAAGCCCTTCAGGCTATACGCACAAAATTTAATGAGTGTTAGCGGCACTGTGCCAGCGCAGATACCGATAATCAGAATAAGGTGCTTTTCGGAGTGGTTTCAAATATTAAAAACAATTCCGGAGTAAAACAGGAAACCTCTTCCTAAAATCAAAGAACCTCAATTAATTACAAATATTTTTTACTTTTTTTTTACATTTTTAATAAAAATTATTTATCTAATTTATATTTTTTTAATTTTGCTTGTTTGTAAAGCATTTGAAAAAATGAAAACACTTCAAAAATTATATTTCCTGATTTGCCTGACATTCCTGTTTGGAACACAGCAGACATTAATGGCCGAAGATCATACCCAGGCAAATGATAGTGCCGCTACAGAGAAGCACGCGACACATGATGAAAAATTCAAACCCGGTCCTTTTATTATCAATCACATTCTTGACGATCATTTCTGGCATATCGGACAAGCGGGAAACATTCATCTCTCCATTCCTCTGCCCGTTATTATCTACAGCCGCGGTACACGCAATCCCGGTCTTCATGTTTTCATGTCCTCAAAATTTCATCACGGACACGACGCGTATAATGGATTTAAACTTATTGTGGAAGAAGGAAGCAAACACAAAGGCAAAATCGTGGAAGTAGATGAAAGTGGAATTATTGATGAAAGCGTAAGCCAACCGCTCGATTTCTCCATTACAAAAAATGTTCTCGAATTGTTCATCAGTGTTTTTGTTCTTTGCTGGCTCTTTATTTCGGTTGCAAAATCCTACAAAAGAAGAGAGGGAAAAGCGCCGAAAGGAATGCAGTCTGTGGTGGAGCCTCTGATAATTTTCATCCGCGATGATGTTGCCAAAGCCTCTATTGGTCACAGATATGAAAAATATGTACCTTATTTACTCACTATTTTCTTCTTCATATTTTTTAATAATCTTCTGGGACTTATTCCTATCTTCCCGGGAGGCGCAAATCTTACGGGAAACATTGCCGTTACGATGACGTTGGCTTTGTTCACTTTTGTAATCACAACATTCAGCTCTAATAAGGGATACTGGGTTCACATTGTTAATGCTCCCGGCGTTCCCTGGTGGCTGAAATTTCCGATTCCACTGATGCCTGTGGTTGAATTGATGGGCGTTATTACAAAGCCAGTGGTTCTTATGATTCGTCTCTTTGCAAACATCACCGCAGGGCATATCATTGCTCTCGGTTTTTTTAGTCTGATTTTTATTTTTGGTGCTATGAATATGTGGGCAGGATATGGCTTTTCAGTTGTATCGGTCGCTTTCACTGTTTTCATGACCTTGCTTGAATTACTGGTTGCATTCATTCAGGCTTATGTATTTACACTATTGTCTGCCTTGTATTTTGGCATGGCACGTGTAGAAGATCATCATTAATATAATGGTAATTTTTTTGGTGATTGAGCTTTAGGTTGCTGAGCAGAGCCGAAGCATCGAAATTACCATTAAAAAAGTTTTTTATTAATTTAATATATATAGTTTATGACAATGTTAATGGTTTTATTACAGGCAGTACAGGAGCTTGCTCCTTTTGCAAAGATGGGCGCCGGTATTGGTGCTGGTCTTGCTGTGGTAGGTGCTGGTATTGGTATCGGTCAAATTGGTAAGGGCGCTTTGGAATCCATCGCACGCCAACCCGAGGCGATTGGCGACATCCGCTCCAACATGATCATTGCAGCAGCGCTTGTTGAAGGAGTTGCTTTCTTCGCAATTGTAGTCTGTTTGCTTATTCTTTTCATCTAAGAAAAGATTTTTTCCCTCCTGCAAAAACGGTTGGTTGCGCAGGAGGATTTTTTGAATTTTAACGTGCATTTCGAGAGCCTCAATGCACAACAAGAATAATAAAACATAAATAAATTATTATGGAACTTGTAACCCCGGGACTAGGACTTGTTTTTTGGATGCTTTTATCCTTCAGTATCCTTCTTTTCATTTTGAAAAAATTTGCATGGAAACCCATTCTTCAAATGCTGAAAGAAAGGGAAACTTCTATTGAAAAAGCGCTTCAATCTGCCGAAAGAGCGAAAGAAGAAATGATGCGCCTGCAGGCAGACAATGAAAAAATTATTCAGGAAGCAAAACTTGAACGTGATAAATTAATCCGTGAAGCGCGCGAAATAAAAGAAAAAATTGTAAGCGATGCTAAAACAGAAGCTCAAGCAGAAGCACAGAAACTTCTCGAAAATGCACGTCACACAATTCAACAGGAAAAACATGCAGCTATCAATGAAATTAAAAATCAGGTAGCAGAAATTTCCGTTCAGATTGCAGAAAAAATTCTTCGTAAAGAATTGGCTGCTGAAAATAAACAAAAAGAGTTTATGAACGACCTGCTTAAAGATGTAAAACTAAATTAGTGTTACAATTTTTGATATTGTAAAAAACAAAAAAAAATGAGTCATAGCAGAATACCCGTCAGATACGCTAAAGCATTTTTTTCTCTGGGACAAGAAAAAAATCTGCTCGACATTTTCCGGAAAGATATGGAAACCATTGCGCAAACATGCTGTATAAAAGAATTCAAATACATGCTCGACAGCCCGATTCTTTCCACCTCTGAAAAAAATAAAGCATTCACAAAAATATTTTCTGAATCAGTAAGCCAGAATACTATTGCGTTTCTGACTCTTCTTATTAAGAAAAAACGCGAAACCTTTCTTCCGGATGTAGCAAGAGATTTCATTGACCTTTATAAAAAACATAAAGGAATCAAATCGGTTCTGTTTACAAGCGCTTTTCCTATTGATGCTTCTATACGGGAACAAATAACTAAAACGGTTAAAGAAACACACGATTCAAAAATTGAATTACACGAAAATGTAAATAATGAAATTATTGGCGGCTTTATCCTTAAAGTTGACGACCAGCAATGGGATGCAAGCGTTTCCAAAAAACTGAAACAAGCAGAAAGAGAATTAAAACAAAAATAAAATACAATAAAACATAATAATATGGCTGAAATTAAACCTGCAGAGGTTTCTGAAATTTTAAAAAAACAATTAGATGGATTTAAAAGCGAAACCGAACTCGAAGAAGTAGGTATCGTGCTTCAGGTAGGAGACGGAATAGCCAGAATTTACGGGCTTTCCAATGTGCAGTCCAATGAAATGATTGAGTTTGACTCAGGCATTAAAGGTATTGTATTGAACCTCGAAGAAGACAATGTCGGAGCCGTAATCCTTGGGGCAACAGAAGAAATCAAGGAAGGCGATACCGTGAAAAGGACAAAACTTATTGCTAGCATAAAAGCAGGTTATGGTGTTCTTGGCCGCGTTATCAATACAATCGGAGAACCTATTGATGGTAAAGGTCCTATTACGGGAGACCTGTATGAAATGCCTCTCGAAAGAAAAGCTCCGGGCGTTATTTTCCGCCAACCTGTTACGGAACCTTTACAAACGGGACTCAAGCCTATTGATGCCATGATCCCTATCGGCAGAGGGCAACGTGAGCTTATTATCGGCGACAGGCAAACAGGAAAAACTTCTATTGCTATTGATACAATAATCAACCAGAAAGAATTTTACGATCGTGGGGAAACTGTTTATTGCATTTATGTAGCAATAGGTCAGAAGGGCTCTACTGTAGCGCAGATCTATAAAACGCTGGAATCTTTTGGCGCAATGAATTATACAGTGATTGTTGCTGCAACAGCCGCAGACCCGGCAGCACTTCAATTTTACGCTCCCTTTGCCGGATGTGCTATTGGAGAATTTTTCCGCGACACTGGAAAACCTGCTTTGATAATTTATGACGACTTATCAAAACAAGCTGTTTCTTACAGAGAAGTGTCTTTGTTGCTCCGCAGACCTCCGGGACGTGAAGCATATCCGGGAGACGTTTTCTATCTGCACTCTCGCTTACTGGAAAGAGCGGCAAAAGTTATCAACTCCAATGAAATAGCTGCGACCATGAACGATCTTCCTGCATCTATCAAGCACCTTGTTAAAGGAGGCGGATCATTGACTGCACTACCAATTATAGAAACACAGGCCGGAGACGTTTCTGCATACATCCCAACGAACGTGATTTCTATTACAGACGGACAAATTTTCCTTGAATCATCATTATTTCTTTCAGGTGTTCGCCCGGCTATCAATGTTGGGATTTCTGTTTCCCGCGTTGGAGGAAATGCTCAAATCAAATCCATGAAAAAAGTAGCTGGTACATTAAAACTTGATCAGGCGCAGTTCAGAGAACTGGAAGCTTTCTCTAAATTCGGATCTGACCTTGATGTTGCTACAAAAAATGTTATTGAAAAAGGTGCAAGAAATGTTGAAATTCTTAAACAGGGATTAAACCAACCTATGCCTGTGGGAAAACAAATTGCTATTATCTACTGCGGAACCAAAGGTCTTATCATGAATGTTCCTACCAAACGCATACGTGAATTTGAAACAGAATTCCTCGGTTATATGGATGCAAAACATAAAGACATTATTGATGCGCTTGCTGCCGGAAAACTTGATGACAACATTACAGGTACACTTGAAAAAGTTGCTAAAGAAATTGCTTCCAAATATTAATATAGATGGATTGTGGTTTGTGGATAATTTAAATAAAGTCAGCAGTCAAAATAGTCGGCAGTCGAAAGAGTCGGCAGTCAAACATACTGTAGACTGTAGACTGTAGACTGTAGACTGTAGACTGTAGACTAATCAATAAAAAAACTTTTTTCATTCCAGATTTTGATATAATTACACAATGGGAAATTTAAAAGAAACACGCGTAAGAATTGCCTCTGTAACATCTACAAGACAAATTACAAGTGCGATGAAAATGGTTTCGGCAGCGAAACTGCGAAAGGCGCAGGATACAATCGTGCAGATTCGTCCTTATGCTACAAAACTTGTTGAAATTCTTGTGAATTTGAGCAGCAGCATGGATACTTCTGAAGATAATCCTTATGCAAAACAAAGACCCGCAGATAATGTTCTCATTATTTTAATTACATCGAACAGAGGATTGTGCGGAGCCTTTAATTCAAATGCTATTAAAAGGGCTGTATCAATTGCGCAAAATGAATATGCAACACAATTAAAAAATGGAAAACTTGGCTTTATTGCTATTGGAAAAGTGGGTCATAATTTTTTGAAAAGCAGAAAATACAACATTGTAAGCAGTCATAACGACCTTTTTGATAAACTCAGCTTTAAAAATACATCTTCCGTTGCCGAAATTATCATGCAGGCTTTTGTTAAAGGAAATTATGACCGGATTGAGATTGTTTACAATCAGTTTAAAAATGCCGGAACTCAAATTCTCACGAATGAACAATATCTTCCTGTTAAAATTGAAACAGATGCTAAAAGAAAAGTTGCAGATTATATCTTTGAACCGTCTAAAGAATACATTGTAAAAGACCTCATCCCAAAATCATTAAAAATTCAGTTTTACAAAGCAATTATTGATTCAAATGCAGCAGAGCATGGCGCACGTATGACAGCTATGCATAAAGCAACAGATAATGCAACGGATATGATTCACCAGTTAAAACTCATGTATAACAAAGAACGTCAGGCTTCCATTACCAAAGAAATTCTTGAAATTGTAGGCGGCGCAGAAGCTTTGAAGGGATAAAGAAAATTATTTTAACAATAACCTGTTAGGTCTCCACCCTGCAACATCAGAGGCTTAACAGGTTTTTTTATTTATTATCTTGGCAAAAATTTTAGGAATATCTGCTTTCTATCACGACTCGGCTGCTGCATTAATAGATGACGGTAACATAATTGCTGCTGCGCAGGAAGAAAGATTTACTCGAAAAAAACATACTGCAGATTTTCCTGTTAATGCAATAAAATATTGTCTGAAAGAAGCAGGTTTGAGTTTGAAAAATTTAGATGCTGTCATTTTTTATGAAAAGCCCTTTCTGAAATTCGAACGCTTGCTTGAAACCTATTATGCATTCTCGCCAAAAGGAATTGCTTCTTTTCTGAAATCAATGCCGATATGGATTCACGAAAAATTATTTCTAAAAAATAAAATCTATAAGGGGCTGAAAGAAATTCATTCCTTTAAAAAAACCGATTTCAAATTGCTCTTTTCGGAACATCACCTTTCCCACGCTGCCAGTGCATTCTACCCATCTTCTTTTGAAAATGCAGCCATACTTACTATTGATGGAGCCGGCGAATGGAGTACTGCTTCAATAGGAATTGGAAATGAAAACAAAATACAAATCATCAAAGAAATTCATTTCCCGCATTCTCTTGGTTTGCTTTACAGTGCTTTTACCTACTTTCTGGGATTCTCTGTCAACTCCGGCGAATATAAAGTTATGGGGTTGGCTCCTTATGGAAATATTGATTCTGCAGATCTTGCCCGGTATGTAAAAATCATTAAAACAAAAATTATTTCTATTAATGAAGATGGCTCTGTATGGTTGAATCAGGAATTTTTCAATTATGCAACAGGTTTGCGTATGATCCATGAAAAAAAATGGAAAGCATTATTCGGGTTTCAAAAAAGAAAGCCTGATGATGCGCTGCTACAGTGCCACTGCGACCTTGCCCTTGCAATTCAGAAAGTAACAGAAGACATTGTTGTAAAATTAGCGAACGAAGCAAAAAAAATAACAGGCTCGGAAAACCTTTGTATGGCTGGTGGTGTTACATTGAATTGTGTCGCAAATGAAAAAATTCAAAAAGAAAATATTTTTAAAAATATTTTTGTTCAACCGGCAGCAGGAGATGCAGGTGGAGCTCTGGGAGCGGCATTGGCAGCATATCATCTGTATTTTGAAAAGGAAAGAACAACAAATGAATTTCCTGATAAAATGAAAGGCGCATTTTTAGGTCCTGAATATTCCGATGAAGAAGTTGAATTCATAAGTAAAAGAACAGGAGCGACTTTCAGAAAATTTAATTTGTTTGATGATGTGTGTAATTCTGTTGCAACTTTGCTGGCCGAAGGAAATGTCGTAGGTTGGTTTCAGGGAAGAATGGAATTCGGACCACGCGCTTTGGGCAACAGAAGCATTCTTGGCGATGCGAGAAATCCCGAAATACAAAAAAAACTTAATCTTAAAATTAAATACCGTGAGGGATTCAGACCTTTTGCGCCTGCTGTTCTCGAAGAAGATGTTTCCTTGTATTTTGAAACAGAAATCGCATCTCCTTACATGCTCTTTACTGCTCCTGTTAAAAAGGAACGAAGAAAAATATTACCTGAAAATTATAACCGGCTCTCTATTAATGAAAGGCTTTATATTACACGCAGCGATATTCCTGCAGTAACACATCTTGACTTTTCAGCAAGACTTCAAACTGTGAATAAAAATACGCATCCCAAATTCTGGGAGCTGTTGAATAGTTTTAAAAAAATAACGGGTTACGGAATAGTCGTCAATACAAGTTTTAATGTGCGCGGAGAGCCTATAGTTTGCACCCCTGAAGATGCCTACCGATGCTTTATGAGCACAGAAATGGATTACCTCGTAATTAATAATTTTGTATTTTGCAAAACAGAACAACCCGACTGGCAAAACAAAGAAAAATGGAGTGTACATTTTAAACCGGATTAGATATTAAAAAATATTACAGATTGAATAGAAGTACTTATAAAGGAAAAGACAAAATTTGAAACCAAAGTTTAACTTTTGTCTTCCGACTTTTAACTTTTGACTTATGACTTAAAAAATGAACCACTTTTTCTACAATTACGGCTTTTCAATACTACTGTTTTGTGCAGTAGCTTGTTTGCTATTTGCAGGGGTTAAACTAAAAAAACATTTTCTCAAATATATCTTATTTAACCTGTCTGCCGTATTGCTCGCTCTGTTTCTTTACGAAATATATTCTTATGCAAAAGACACTCATAATTTCAGAGCAACTGAATATTTAGGAACTTATGTAAAAAACCATGATGTTTCAGGATATAAGCCCATAGTGGGTTATGGACCGAGGTCAGATACAAATTTTCAGGTAAGTTCCATTAAAAAATTAAATGATTCAGTAATTTTTGATGTAATTTTTTCTTTTAAAAACGGTCTGCGCTTCACACCTGAAGTGAATGATACATCGCAAGAGGATTTTATTTTTCTGGGCTGTTCTCATGTGTTTGGAGATGGGTTGAACGACAACCAAACTTTGCCTCACTTTTTCAATCAATTTACAGAAAAAAAATACACTGTTGTTAATTGGGCATTTAATGGCTACGGACCACATCATACACTAAAAATTGTTGAAGACATTTTGCTGAAAGATCAAAAATTTCTTTCTAAGAAAAAGAAAACAATTTTTTACACTTTCATTGCATCGCATTTTATTCGGGCAAGCGGAAAAGTACCCTGGGACACAGATGGCCCCTGGTACGAGGTTGAGAATGATTCGCTTGCTTTTAAAGGATCTTTTGCGGAAAAAAACACACCTGATAATTTTTTGAGTTTGCGGTGGAATATTATCTGGAAAAACTCTAATCTTTATAAATCTTTTTTTACTCCAAAAACTCAAGAAAAAGATGTTATTCTAACTATCAAACTTATCCAAAAAACGCATGAATTACTTAAAAAAAACAATATTAATTTTTATGTTTTAATTACCAATTCTGTTAATGATTCAACTTTTGTTGCTAATTTTACAAACAGTTTAAAAGATTCAAATATTTCATATTTTTTATTAGACTCCATTATTCCGGATATTGAAAAAAATCACGATTTATATTTCATAAAAGGAGATGGACACCCAAACGAATATCACAATAAAAAACTTGCTGAATTTCTTGCAAAACAAATAACAAAATGATAGATTTTCTGAATGACATCTGGCAATATATGCGCGAACGAAAAAAATTCTGGCTGGCTCCAATTATTGTATTATTGCTGCTTTTGGGAATTTTAATTGTGTTTGGAGGAGGCAGTCCAGTAGCTCCTTTTATTTATTCATTGTTTTAAAAAAATGAAAAATAAGTCAACAAAAACAATCCTCACGCTTACTCTTGCTCTCGCAGTTGTTTATTATTTTACAAGCTGGCAGTGGGCTTTCGCTGCATGCTTTTGTTTTGGGTTTATTGGTCTTTTCTCTGATTTTCTGAGTCAGAAAATTCATTGGGCATGGATGAGATTAGCGCATATAATGGGCTTTGTAAGCAGTAATGTTCTTTTAAGTTTATTTTTTTACCTAATTGTTTTTCCTGTTTCTGCTTTATCTAAATTATTCCGAAAAAAAGATTTATTAAAACTTAAAAATAATTCAGAAAGCACTTTCACTAATTATGATAAAACATTTACAAAAGTCTTTTTTGAAAAACCATGGTAAATAAAGAGTAACCGAAATAATGTTTGTCTTAATTCTGTTATTAATATTTTCACATCAATAAAAACATATTAAATGTCTGCCCACACTTCTCTAAAACCTGTAATATTCGCACTTGGAGCGAATCTTGTAATTGCCACTATAAAATTTATTGTTGCCTTTATTACCCGCAGCTCCGCTATGCTTGCAGAAGCTATTCACTCTGTAGCAGACTGTACCAATCAAATTTTTCTTCTAATCGGACACAAACGCTCATTAAAACCAGCAAACGAACATCACCCTTTTGGGTACGGTAAAGAAGAATATTTCTGGTCGCTGATGGTAGCTGTGCTTTTGTTTTTTGTTGGAGCTCTTTTTTCAATCTATGAAGGAGTACATAAAATGATGCATCCACAGGAACTACATTCTGTTCATTGGGCGTTCATAGTGCTTGGTATATCTATTATCCTTGAAGCAAAATCATTCCATGTTGCCTTTTCTCACTTTAAAAAATCAAATGCAAACAAAAAACTTTTGCGCTCACTGAAGGAAACTTCAGATACCAGTACTCTGGTTATTTTGCTTGAAGATTTTGGAGCGTTAGCTGGTCTTGTGATTGTTTTGTTGTCAACTTTTTTCGCATGGCTTATCAGCCCTATATTCGATGCTATTGGAAGTGTTATGGTAGGATTGCTTTTAGTTTCTATTTCTTTTTTTCTTGCCTTTGAATTAAGAAAACTTATTACCGGTGAAAGTATTAATAGAGAAGCGTGTTCCGAAATAAAAAATATTGTAGAAAAAAGTTTCTTGATAAAACGCATCAACAATATCAAAACAATGCACATCGGAAAAGAAAAATTTATTTTACTGATTTCTGCCGATGTAAAAGAAGATGCCCTTGGGTATGATATTGAAGATCATTTTGAAAAAATAAAAACACAAATTCGGGAAAAATATCCCAACGCTGAATATATTTATATTGAAGCTAAAGACGCTGTACGGAACCAAAAAGAGTAGATAGTGTCAGCAAAAAAACGCCAATCATTCGCACTAGATAGCTCAAAAACTCACATAGTGTTTGAGGAGGAAGCGGATAAGGCAGATAATGCATTTTTAAAAATTTACAGAAGAAAATTGAGTTTACTTTTTTAAAATTAATATGTATATTTGCAGGGAAAATGACATAAAAATATTATTAATTTAACTTATAATCCTATGAAAAGTTTAGTTTATGTGCTTCTTGCGATGTTTTTATTTTTTGGAGGTTCTGCAATGGCCCAAAAAAATAAAAATGACAGCGCTTTTGTTAAAATTATCTTTAACGGTAATTTTAAATTTTTCAAAAAACGTATTGTTGATACAACCGTCTTTATGAGAAAAGACAATAAACTATTCATCCAAAGAAACGGTGAATGGATTGACACTTTGTATTTCAATAAAAAGGTTAAAGAGATGACGGAGGGGAAGGATAAAGAAAACATTAAAATGGTTAAGACGATTGACTCTGCAACCGGAAAAGTTATTGAGGTTCCTGTTATTATACCAAAATACAGGTTTTCAGGTCACTGGACTGGAGTTGAATTCGGACTTAATACTTTCATGAATTCCGCGGGGAAACTTCAGCTTCCGGACACAGCAAAACTGATGGAACTCAATACTGGAAAATCATGGGCATTTCATTGGAATATTCTTCAGGTAAGCCCAAGAATTTATAAAAACAAAGTGGGTCTTGTAACAGGGCTTGGATGGAATTTCAATAATTACAATTTTGAAAATCAGGTTGTGTTAAATCATGATACATCTTTTATTCGTTTAATGGAAGATCCAACGCTTAACAGCTATAAGAAAAATAAATTATCTGTAAGTTATCTTACGATTCCTTTATTAATAGAAGTGAAACCTTCACGCCACTTTTTCTTTGCTATCGGTGCTATTGGAAGTCTGAAGCTTTATTCAAGACAAAAAATTACGTATTCAAATAATCGTGTAGGGATAGACAAAAACGATTTCTATATTAATCCGTTGAAGCTTGATATTACTGCGCGTTTAGGTACAAACCTTTTTACCATGTTTATGAATTATAGCATGACCCCGTTATTTGAAAAGAATAAGGGATCTGAAATTATACCATTGACAGTAGGTTTGGGTATTAATTTTTAAATTTATCCTGAAAGGGCTTGAAGTCATCAGAAAAAAAGTTGTAAAAAGCCGGAGTAATTTCCGGCTTTTTTTGTATCTTATAAATTCAATTCCTAATATTTATTAGTTTTTTTGTTATTAAATATTATAAAATATTTTTTGAATATTTTATATTTTTGAATTGTCATTGGAAATATTTTTTTTATCTTAAATGATTACCTGAATCCAATTTTTTTATTAATCATAAATTTATCACTATGAAAAAATCTACCATGCTTATGCTATTTTTGTTTATTTCTGTGATGGGTTTCTCTCAATCTATAGCCCCATACAGTCAGGAATTTAACAAATATCTAAATGAGAAAAATAGTGGAACACATCAGTTAATTACCACAGACGGTCATGGACTTGGAGGTATTCCGCTTCCCTATGAAGTGTATTTTGACAACATGCTTCAAAAAGATGTGCAAACTTTTGATCCCGTATATGATTTGCGTACTACTAATTTTCTTACGCCAATAAAAAATCAGGGCTCATGCGGTTCCTGCTGGGCACACGCTTCAATGGCGGCGGTTGAATCAAAATGGAAAAAACTTGGCTTAACTGATTTTGACTTGTCTGAAAATAATGTAATCAATTGCCATGGGTTTTACAATGGAGCATGCGATGGGGGTAATTATTCAATGTCTGCAGCATATTTTACTCGTGGATCCGGACCAATTTCAGAAACAAGTGACCCGTATAACATCACACCCACAGGTTGTACTAACGGACTCAGCTTAGTAGCAAATATTTTGGAATCAAAGATTATTCCGAACACCATGAATGATATCAAGCAAGCCGTTTTAGATCACGGAGCAGTTTATACGAATATGAGATGGGATGATGCTTCATACAATTCTGGAAATGCCACATTTTATTATAATGGTACTGATGGAATGAACCACCTTGTCAACATTGTTGGATGGGATGATACTAAAGTTACCGCAGGTGGCACCGGAGCCTGGATTGTAAGAAATTCATGGGGAACAGGCTGGGGTGATAATGGATATTTTTATATATCTTACAATGATGTAATAGTTGGAACTCAAAATGCTGTTTGGCCCACATATAAAAATACTATTGCTAATTCAGTTGTATACTATTATGACAAGTTAGGAAAACAGGGTGGTTACGGATGGGGCGACGGAACTGATTACGGGCTGGTAAAATATACAGCAACTGCAAATCATCAGTTGTTGCGTTTGGGTACTTATGTGGTTGCAGCCAATACAACGGTAAATTTTGAAGTGTATTCCGGTTTTGACGGAAACAATTTAACAGGCTTACTAGGCACGATCACGGATCAGGTATGCGATCTTCCCGGATACTACACTTATGACCTGGCAACGCCCATAAACATTACAAATGGCAATGATTTTTACATTAAAGTAAAATACAGTTGTGCCGGGATTACTTACATTATTCCAATTGAACAATTCTCCACCGATTGGGCCAACCCTGTTATTGAAACAGGAAAGTGCTGGGCAAGCAATAGTGGAATTACTTCGTGGACTGCCCTTGGTCAGGGAACAGGAAACCTGATGGATTTATGTATAAAAGTTTATGCTAAACCGACTCCTACCGGAACCCTCAACTGTGCGAATGCTGTTGCACTGGTTTGCGGTCAGGTTTATAATGGAACAACAATCGGTGGAAATTCAAATGTGGTGCAGTATAATGGTTATCCTTATACAAACCACCTCACGGGACCGGAAATAGTGCATACAGTAACCACAACAGCAGTGGGCGATATCACGGCTACATTAACAAATCTCGGTGGGCAGGATCTTGATATTTTCCTTCTGGGAAGTTGTAGTGAACAGGAATGTTTTACATGGAATGATAACGGATTAACCTATCCGAACGCACCGGCAGGCACTTATTATATTGTGGTTGACGGATATGATGGCGCACAGGGTACTTACACACTAACCTTAAACTGCACCGGCATGGGAGTACCTACAGCCAATTTCTCTGCAAATCCGGTCACGCTTAACCAGGGAGCAACAGTAACATTTACTGATCTTTCAACTGGAACTCCCACTGAATGGCAGTGGTCATTTCCAGGAGGTACACCTTCAACTTCAACTCAACAAAATCCTGTTGTCACTTATAATGCTCCGGGTGTTTTTGATGTAACGCTTACTGCCACTAATTCTTATGGCTCTGATGTGGAAACAAAATCATCACATATTACCGTAAATTCAACAGCGGGAACAGAATGGACAATTCTTGTTTATTTGGATGGAGACAATGATCTGGAAGGCGCTTCTGTGAAGGATATGAATGAAATGGAAGCAGTTGTTCTTCCAAACAATGTGAAAGTAGTTGTGCAATGGGACCGTATCACCGGATATAACACAACGAATGGGGACTGGACTGATACACGCCGTTATCTGATATCACACGATAATGATATAGATATAGTCAATTCTACCCGTGTGGATGCACCTAATCTGGGTGAGCTAAACATGGCAGATCCCAATACATTAAAAGATTTTATACAATGGGGCGTTACAAATTATCCTGCCAATAAATATATGCTGGTTCTTTGGAATCATGGTGGCGGTTGGCGCGATGGCGATTCCATGGAGGTCAGCATCACTAAAGGCATTTGCTGGGACGAGACAAGCGGGAACACCTATCTTAAGACTAATGATGTGAAAACAGCAATTACAAATGCTGGAACGCAGTTCGATATTATGGGACTCGATGCCTGTCTGATGTCAATGGTTGAAGTAGCTTATGCTTTTAAAGGAGTTACCAAAAATGTGATGATTGGTTCACAGGAAACAGAACCGGGTGATGGCTGGAATTACAACGGATTCCTCGATCTGTTGAGAAGCAATAGCGTGGCTACAGCCGAAGAGCTTGGAAATTATATTGTAGATACCTATCAGACGTTTTATCTGAATCCTCTGAAAACTACCACACAGAGTTCTTTTAATATTACAAAAGCTGACTCGGTTCGTATTGTTGTTGATAATTTTGTTACAGCTCACGAAAACAATCCGGAATGGACGATTATAGGAAATGCAGCTACTGCCGCAGCCCTTTTCTCTCGTCCCAATTATATTGATTTATACCGCTTCATGGAACACTGTTCTGTTAACTTGGTAAATACAGCTTCTAAAAATGCAGCTACAGCGGTTATAAACCTGCTAAATCATGCTGTTCTAAACAGTAAAACCACTGATGCCACTATGGCTAACGCAAAAGGAATCAATATATATTTCCCAAGAACACCTGACAGTGAATGGAAATATTATGGAACACCGGATTGTGACTTTGCAGCTCAGTCTTTATGGCCAAATTTGTTACGCGATTTCTTGAATTCAAACTGCAACATCACAGCATCGCTATCCAATGGTGTTGCATACAACGGCACTACTGTAGGTGGAACAAACAATATGCAGGGATATTCCTGTTACACGTATAATGCCTCAGGGAATGACAAGGTGTTTGCTATTACAACCGGAAGCACAGGAACTATTTCTGCAGCATTAACCAACTTGGGCGCAAACGATCTGGAGGTATTTATTATGACCTCCTGCGGGGACGTTACTTCGTGTGTGGCTTACGGAGATAATACAGCAATATTTAACAATGCACCGGCAGGAAACTATTATATTGTAGTGGACGGTTACAACGGTGCGGAAGGGGCTTTTACACTCACTGCCACTTTTATGGAGGGATCGGCTCCGGTAGCTGATTTTACAGCAAACCAGACGAATATTACTGTTGGCGAATCGGTAAATTTTACTGATAATTCAACCAACACACCTTCTGTCTGGTCATGGACTTTTAACGGAGGAACACCTAGTACATCCAATACTCAAAACCCGATAGGAATTGTTTACAATACGGCAGGTTCCTATGATGTAACCCTTACTGTAACCAATACTTATGGAAGTGATGTAGAAACAAAAACCAGTTACATTGTGGTTTCACCAGGTGCCTCTGCACCTATCGCAACTACGGCTGCTGCAACAAATGTTACTGTATCTGGTGTTCAGTTAAACGGTGTGGTAAATGCCAATGACGCTTCTACCACAGTTACTTTTGAATACGGAACAACTACAGGCTATGGCAACACTATCACTGCAACTCAGAGTCCGGTTACCGGAATCTCCAATACCAATGTCTCTGCAAGTGTTTCAGGCCTTACCGCCAGCACTACGTATCATTTCCGTGTTAAAGCAGTCAATGCGGAAGGAACTACTGACGGAAATGATTTAACTTTTACCACAGATGTTGCATCCTGTGTTCCACCAATTAATCAGGCCGCGAATTTTGTTGTTGTTTCAGCTAATGGAACTTCTGCTACTGTGCAATGGATTAGAGGAAGCGGAAGCAATGTACTGGTAGTTGCACGGGAGGGAGGTCAGGTAAGTACCAACCCGGAATCAGGAACAGCTTATAATGCCAGCTCCGTATTTGGTTCAGGCGATCAACTGGACACGGGGAATTATGTTGTATATAAGGGAAGCGGAACTACGGTTACCGTGACAGGGTTAACTCCCTCCACAACGTATTATTTCGCAATATATGAATATTAATTGTTTAACTATTTAAATAAATAAGTATATGAAAACCTTATATATAACAATAGCACTGGCGCTCCTTACTTTAAATCTGGCAAATTCTCAGAATATGCCCAGCCTTGCGCCCCTTAATCCTGATTATGTTAACTATCTGAACAATCTCCAGTCAGAAAATGTTCAATCTACACTGTTGCCTTCTCCTGTTGTTCCTGATTTTAATTCCTTTTTTGCGCAGCCCAAAACAGCCAAAACTTTTGACGCTGTTTACGATCTTCGAACACTAAATCGTATGACTCCTGTTAAAGATCAGGGAGCTTGTGGCTCCTGTTATTGCTTTGCAACTATCGGATCCATTGAATCTCACTGGAAGACTCTTGGCTTGGGCGAATTTAATCTTTCAGAAGATAATATCAACAACTGCAATCTGTATGATTTAGGTCCTTGTAATACTGGCAATCATTGGGTTACTACGGCTTATCTTGCACGTAAGGCAGGTCCTGTTACCGAAGTTGACGATCCCTATATGCCTTCCGGAAATTCATGCCCTTCTGGTTTGCATGAGGCAGCTTATGTCTCAGGTGCAAAATTTTTACCCAATGATGCCAGTGCAATCAAGCAGGCAATTGTTGATTATGGGGCGCTTTATACAGTTCTTTATATTGATGATGCTTACCTGAATACTTCAGACAATACATATTATTATAATGGCACAAATGGAATTAATCATGCCATTCTTGTTGCTGGTTGGGACGATACAAAAGTAACGGCAGGAGGCACCGGTGCATGGATATGTAAAAATTCTGCAGGAACAGGTTGGGGAGATAACGGCTATTTTTATGTTTCATACAATGATACGAAGATTCATTCAAGCGTTGCTATGTTTCCTGCACGGATTGATTATCATCCCAACTCCCAATTGTATCAGTACGACCAATTCGGATGGCTGGGTAGTTACGGATATATTGATGGCAACGATTTTAGTTTGGTTAAATTTACTGCAGCCGAAGCTGACCTGATTACTAATGTCGGAACTTGGGTAATTGCTGCTAATGCAACTATTTCTGCTGAAATTTACGATAGCTTCGATGGAACAAATTTAACTGGTTTACTTGGTACTGTAACAGCGCAATCCTGTGATTTTCCCGGCTACTATACTTTCGATCTGGCAACACCTTTTAATATTGCAGCAGGAAATGATTTTTATGTTAAAATAAATTATTCAATTATCGGTTGCAGTTATCCGATACCTGTTGAATATCCTACTCCTGGTGCTACAGGTGCTACTGTAGAAACAGGAGTGGGTTGGATAAGCTCTACCGGAATAGACGGCTCCTGGAGTGCTGTAGGCACTGGAACCAGTAGTGTGGTTGACCTTTGCGTTAAAGCTTACGGTGTAAAAGTTACAAATGATTATTGCTATAAAATTCCAGCTCTCACTGGAAATCTAACTACTACAGGTTTACCGGTTGCTAATACTATGGCTGCTACTTCTGTTACAACATCATCTGTTGTTTTAAATGGAATTGTGAATGCTAGTGGCGACCCTTCTGTTGTTACATTTGAATATGGACTTACGGATACCTACGGAAGCAATGCAACAGCAGACCAGAGCCCTGTTACAGGGGTTTCTCTGACTAATGTGAGTGCTGACATTTCAGGTTTCAATTCAGGAACGCTTTATCATTTCCGCGTGAAAGCTGTTAATTCAGCCGGTACTGTTTACGGTAGTGATCTTACATTTACAACCACAACTGCAGGAACAGCTCCTGTAGCAGCTTTTGCAGCAAACCAAACATCAATAACCGAAGGAGGTGCTGTGAATTTCACAGACAATTCAACCAATACACCAACAAGCTGGTTATGGACATTTGAAGGAGGTACGCCATCTACATCTACAGATCAGAATCCGACAGGAATTGTTTACAGCACACCCGGTACTTTTGATGTAACACTTGTAGCAACCAATGCTTTTGGCGATGATACTGAAATTAAACTTGATTACATTACAGTAACAGCATCGGGCACAGCTCCTGTAGCAGCTTTTGTAGCAAATCAGACAACAATAACCGAAGGAGGCGCTGTGAATTTCACAGACAATTCAACCAATACACCAACAAGCTGGCTGTGGACATTTGAAGGAGGTACGCCATCCACATCTACAGATCAGAATCCTACAGGTATTGTTTACAGCGCATCCGGCACTTATGATGTAACACTTGTAGCAACCAATGCTTTTGGCGATGATACTGAAATTAAACTTGATTACATTACAGTAACAGCATCGGGCACAGCTCCTGTAGCAGCTTTTGCAGCAAACCAAACATCAATAACCGAAGGAGGCGCTGTGAATTTCACAGACAATTCAACCAATACACCAACAAGCTGGCTGTGGACATTTGAAGGAGGTACGCCATCCACATCTACAGATCAGAATCCTACAGGTATTGTTTACAGCGCATCCGGCACTTATGATGTAACACTTGTAGCAACCAATGCTTTTGGCGATGATACTGAAATTAAACTTGATTACATTACAGTAACAGCATCGGGCACAGCTCCTGTAGCAGCTTTTGCAGCAAACCAAACATCAATAACCGAAGGAGGCGCTGTGAATTTCACAGACAATTCAACAAATACCCCAACAAGCTGGTTGTGGACATTTGAAGGAGGTACGCCATTCACATCTACAGATCAGAATCCTACAGGCATTGTTTACAGCTCACTCGGCACTTTTGATGTAACACTTGTAGCAACCAATGCTTTTGGCGATGATACCGAAATTAAACTTGATTACATTACAGTAACAGCATCGGGCACAGCTCCTGTAGCAGCTTTTGTAGCAAATCAAACCACTCTTTTATCCGGAGGCACAGTTGATTTTACAGATTATTCAATCAACACGCCCACATCGTGGTTATGGACTTTCGAAGGAGGAACACCCTCGACATCGAGCCAGCAGAATCCAGCGGTTGTTTACAGTTCATCCGGAACATTTAATGTAACGCTGATTGCGATTAATGCTTTTGGTGATGATACTTTGATACGCACAGATTATATTACCGTGAATCCTTCCGGAACGGCTCCCTTTGCTAATTTTACGGCAAGCCAGATAGTGATTACAGCAGGGAACAGCATTGATTTTACAGATAATTCTGCAAATATTCCAACAAGTTGGGAATGGACATTTGACGGAGGCACTCCCTCCATATCATCCGATCAAAACCCGGCAGGCATTGTGTTTAATACACCGGGAACCTACACTATTGTTTTGACAGCGAGCAATGCCTTCGGATCAAATACCAAAACGAAAACCGCTTATATTACAGTCAACCCAGCCGGTTCTGCACCTGTAGCTAATTTTACAGCAGATGTTACGACAATCACTGCGGGTGGATCGATAAACTTTACGGATAATTCAACCAATACACCTACTACTTGGACATGGACGTTTAACGGTGGTACACCTTCATCATCGTCCGATCAGAATCCGTCCGGAATTGTATTCAGTTCGCCTGGAACCTATACTATTGTCCTGACTGCGACCAATGCTTTTGGATCTAACACCAAGACAAAGACTGCCTATGTCATTGTTAACCCGGCTGGATATCCGCCTGTAGCCAATTTTACAGCCAATGTTACAAGCATTCCAGCAGGAGGATCTGTGGATTTTACTGATAATTCAACCAATACTCCGACCAGTTGGGATTGGACATTTAACGGAGGCACTCCCTCCACATCGAGTGATCAAAGTCCTAACGGAATCGTATTCAATACTCCAGGTACTTACACCATTGTTTTGACTGCTACTAATGCATTTGGTTCGAACACTAAAACAAGAACTGAATACATTACTGTAACTCCTGCCGGATCAGCTCCAATAGCCAATTTTACAGCCAATAATACTGTGATTACAGCGGGCGGATCGGTAAATTTCACGGATAATTCAAGCAATACACCCACTGGTTGGGCTTGGACATTCAGCGGGGGAACGCCAAGTACTTCCGATGTACAGAATCCTACAGGAATAGTATTTAGTGCAGCTGGAACCTATGATGTAACACTGGTAGCAACCAATGCATACGGAAGTAATACAAAAATCAAGACAGACTATATTATTGTCAATCCGGCAGGAACGGCTCCTGTTGCAGGTTTTACAGCTAACCAGACCAGTATTTATGAGGGCGGAACAATCCAGTTTTATGACACTTCATTATATTATCCAACCAGTTGGGTTTGGACATTTAACGGAGGCACTCCCGCCACGTCTAACGTGCAGGATCCTTCAGTGGTTTACAATACGGCAGGAACTTATGATGTAACCCTAGTCGCTGTAAATTCTTTTGGTGATAATACCTTGGTGCAAACAGGGTATATTACCGTTACTTCCTCGAGTACTCTGGTTAATGATGATTGTTCCGGAGCTATTGTGTTAACGCAATCAGAAAATTGTATTCCTGTAAATGGTACCACAGTGGGAGCCACTCAATCTCTTCCTGCCATTGAATGTAATGGTTTTACGGGAGATGCCGATGATGATGTATGGTATCAGTTTGTGGCAATCACAGCAACACCCACCATAACAGTGGTTTCATCAACCGGTGTGGATGCAGTAGTAGAATTAATTTCAGGACCTTGTGTCGGATCGAATATTGATTGTGCAGATTATTCCGGAGATGCCGGCACCGAAACCATCACAGGGAGCGGATTGACTCCGGGAAACACTTATTATGTCAGGGTATACGATTATTATACATCCCCCGGTACTTTTACCATTTGCGTTTCGGATAATGCCGGAAATCCACCTATTGCTGATTTTGCAGCAGATGCCACAGTAATTGAGGAAGGTGAAACAGTAAATTTTACTGATTATTCAACGAACACTCCAACGTCATGGTTATGGACATTTGAAGGCGGAACACCTTCCACATCATCTGACCAGAATCCTTCGGTTGTGTATAATTCTGCCGGTATTTACAGCGTTACTTTAGAGGCAACCAATGCCGACGGTTCAGGTACACTTACCCTGACAAATTATATTACTGTTAATTTCCCTGCTTCACTTCCGTATGCTGATTTCACAGCCGATCTGACATACATTGCTGAAGGAGAAACAGTCACTTTCACAGATTATTCTTCGGGAAGCCCCACCACTTGGTTGTGGACATTTGAAGGCGGCACTCCGTCAACATCTGATCAGCAAAACCCTGCGGTTGTTTATAATACGACCGGCATTTATGATGTTTCGCTCACTGTTACCAATGCTTCTGGTTCGGATGCTGTTACATATTCGGGATACATTACCGTCACGTCATCAGGTGTTGCACCCGTGGCTGATTTCAGTTCAGATTACATTTATATCAACGCTGGGAATACGGTGAATTATTTCGACTACTCATACAATAACCCAGATACATGGTTGTGGTATTTTCCTGGTGGAACACCTAGTTCTTCGGCTGACCAAAATCCGGCAAATATTGTCTACAACACTCCGGGTTCTTATGATGTAACATTGATCGTATCGAATGCTTCGGGTGCCGATACCATTACTTATCCAGAATACCTGACTGTTGCTTCCACAGGAACTCTGCCTTATGCAGATTTTACTTCCGATGAGGTTTACGTATCCGAAGGATCAACGGTTCAGTTTACCGATTTGTCTTCCGGAAGTCCAGATACCTGGGTATGGACATTTGAAGGCGGTACTCCTTCCACATCATCAGATCAGAATCCGGGTGTTGTTTACAGCGACGCCGGAACATTTAGTGTGTCATTGACAGTATCTAACGCAGATGGTTCCGATTCAGTAAGCTATATGGATTATATTACCGTTTATTCTTCAGGAGGTACATTGTTTGCAGACTTTTCAGCAGATCAAACCTTTATTGAAGAAGGTCAAACCGTACAGTTCTCCGATTTGTCATCCGGAAATCCAACCGCCTGGTCTTGGATATTTGATGGAGGAACACCCTCTTCCTCAACAGCCCAGAATCCTGCAGTGGTTTACAGTACATCGGGAACATATTCTGTTACTTTGATTGTAACAGACGGAACAGATACAGATACTATAACTTATACAGATTATATTTATGTGTACCCGGCAGGTTACCCGCCTTTTGCTGATTTTACTTCAGATGTAACAACCGTTGATGAAGGAGGAACTGTCAATTTCTACGATTTATCAACCGAGTCTCCCACAAGTTGGCTTTGGACATTTGAGGGAGGAACACCATCCACTTCATCGGATCAGAACCCGATAGTAATTTATAACACAGCCGGAACATACAATGTTACACTCACTGCCACCAACAGCTATGGATCGGATACATGGACATATTCAGATTATATTACCGTAAATGTGACCGGTTCAGCACCCCTTGCTGATTTCACTGCAGATGCTACTACCGTAACCGAAGGAGGCACAGTGAATTTCACAGACAATTCTACAAATACACCAACAAGCTGGTCATGGACATTTGAAGGAGGTACGCCATCCACATCTACAGATCAGAACCCAACAGGCATTGTTTACAGCGCATCCGGTACTTTTGATGTAACACTTGTAGCTACAAATGCTTTTGGTGATGATACAGAAATTAAGCTGAATTACATTACAGTAACAGCAGCAGGCACAGCTCCTGTGGCAGCTTTTGTAGCAAATCAAACATCAATAACCGAAGGAGGCACAGTGAATTTCACAGACAATTCTACAAATA
>MEOG01000071.1 GCA_001769125.1 Bacteroidetes bacterium GWF2_35_48
TGATGATTAAAATAGGAAAACAACGCAAAATGGAAATATTTTCTAACTGCATATCATTCATTATTAAACAAATATGAAGTCCGAAACATTAGTTATTACGTATTTATTTGGAGGAGTTATGGATTAAAATATTTTTTACCTTTGCTGGAGATATTAAACAAATGGTTAGCTGGAGTTTTTTACAGGGGCTTGATATATATTCCTGGCAGGTCATTACACTTTTAATTATTTCCGGGTTTCTTGTCGGGATTATTAATACTGTTGCAGGAAACGGGACTATTATTTCCTTTTCATTATTTATGGGGCTTGGACTGCCCTCGAACATAGCAAATGGTACCATACGGCTTGGGGTCGTTTTGCAAACCTTAGCTGCAACTTTATATTTTAACAAAAATCATTTCCTTTCAATTAAAAAAGGTTTGACCCTTGCAATTCCAACTACAATTGGATCAATAATAGGTGCTCAGATTGCAGTAAGCATTGACAAAGAAATTTTCAAAATCATCATGGGAATTGTAATGCTATTTATGCTTTTCCTGCTCTTTTATTATCCGCAAAAATGGTTGAAAGGAAACTCGACAAGCTGTTCAAAAAAAACAACAGGCTTACAAATTTTTATTTTTTTACTGATAGGAATTTACGGAGGATTTATACACATTGGTGTTGGTCTTTTTATTCTGGCAGCTTTGGTTTTGATTTCAGGATATAATCTTGTTGAGGCAAACGCACTGAAAGTTTTTCTTGTTTTAATTTACAGTCCTTTTACTCTTGGAGTTTTTATGCTGAGCGGACAAATTCATTATGGAATAGGGCTGATTGCAGCTATTGGCAACATTTTTGGAGCACTTGTAGGTTCCAGACTTGCAATATCCTGGGGCGCAGGTTTTATCCGATGGTTTGTTGCTTTTGTAATTCTTATTTCTGTTGCGGATATGTTCGGTGTTTTTCATTACTTTATTAAAATGATATGCTGATATTTTTCAGAATAAAAGTTTTCATTACTTTTGCATGAGAATAATAAACTTTTAACAAAACTAAATCAATAAAATGAAACAAAAATTCTTGACATTAGCATTAACTTATGCTACAGTAATTCTTTTTATTAATGCATGTAAAAATGAAACTTCCAGGCAGGATGATGCTTCCGAAAATGCCCTTCTTCATAATAGAGTAGAAGTGCGTTCAACAGTTAAATATGCAGACTCAAAAGGCATTGAGAAAATGTATCTTGAGACATTATGCGATGCTGTTTTACTGAGTAAAATTCAGGCGAAAGATTTTCCTTTTCAAACTTTTGTTTTCGACTCTCTTAATTCTATAAGTATTGATGAGATAAAAAATAACCTTGGAATTATAGAAAATAAAACAAATTTCAAAGAAGAAATTGCAGGGATTTGTTTTATTGAAAACTGGTCAATGAATGAAAAAACGCTGAAATTCTCAAAAGAAATCAAGCATGTTTGCCCAGTCAGGATTTATGAAAATAAAAATATTAAAGGAGAGCAATTACTTACAGTCCCTTTTACTTTGCCTGTAAAAGATTTATCATCAGTAGAAAATAAAAATCTTGAATTATTTGCAAAAAATGTGGCATATATGATGGAGTTTAATCCCTTAGATCCGGAATACCCTGCTATTTCAGGATTAAATTCCAAAAAAATAGTAGACCTTCTTGTAGATGGCTCTATGAGTGGCAAGCAGCAGGTTTATGATTTTGATTTAAACACAATGAATCGCTCTGAAAAAATCTTATCAAAAGAAGAAATTTTAAAATTATTGGGACAAAGAGTAGATACTATTCCGAAGCAGGACATGAATGGAAATGTTGTTGGAACTGTTATAGATACTCTCTTTGCAAAAGATTTAAAATATCTTGAAATAAAAGCTGTGTTTTTTATAGAAAACTGGTATTATGACAAAACAAATTTCAATGTTAAGAAAGAGATTCTTGGTTATGGTCCGGTTAGATATTACCAACACCCCTATGTTGAAGGTCAGGTTTTAAAATCAGTACCGTTTATTATTAAGAACTAAAATTTACAAACCAAAAATTTATTTCAGCTAAAGCTGCTTTTTTTTCTAAAACATCCGTGCTGCCTGTAGTTTGAGTAGCTTGACTGTATAAAACAAGATAAAAAAATTGAAACTTTTAGTACTTAATAAATTTTATGTTTTGTATGTCATTATTGTTTCTTATGCTGATAAAATATAATCCGGAAGAGTTGTTCTTAATATCAATAGGAACAATAGTTTCCGCATTAATTTTTCTAACTATTAATTTTCCGGAAATATCATAAATTTCAATTAACGAATTTTGCGGGCATACTAAATAAAATATACCATCATTGGGATTGGGATAAATTTTTACATCGCCAGCGTTTTGCAAATTTCTAATATCATTTGTGAAATCAACAATAAATGAATTTTCTGTCTGGCAGCCAAATGCGTCGGTAACTGTAACCAGATATTCTCCTACTGCTATATTATAAAGGCTTTCTGATGCATCAGAAGTACTCCATAAATAGCTGTATGGAGTTGTTCCTCCACTAACGGTAAGATTGATTGCGCCATCAGTATTTACTGCGCCGGATGCATTTGTTGTTGCTCCCGAAATAATTAATTGAGAATTTTGCGCCACATAAACATTATTAAAAAATGGACATCCATTTGCATCTGTAACAGTAAGACTGTAATTGCCGGCAGAAAGACCATAAATATTTTCCGTTTGCAGACCATTAGACCATAAAAAGGAATAAGGATAAGTGCCTCCATACGTAAAAGATGTGATACTTCCATTGTTTCCTCCAAAACAAGTTGCAGCAGTTGGGCTATTTATTGAACTAACAGGAGAGGGTTCTGTTATATATACGTTTAATGTTTTTGTACATTGGTTTGAATCAGTTATTGTAAGATTAATTGGTCCGGTGTAAAGACCTGTAAGATTTGCCGGAAGAGTGTATGTATTGTTGAAGAAATTAAAAGTTATTGGATTTGTTCCTCCCGATGCTGAAATTGAAAGAGAACCGGTGTTTAAACCAAAACATGTAACATCTTGTTTGAGGTATGATATATTAATTTCCGCAGGTTCTGAAATAATAATAGTACCAGATCCTGTACACCCTGCGCTGTCTGTAACAACAACAGAATAATTTCCGGCAGAAATATTCGATATGGAATTAAAAGATGAAGCTCCGTTTGACCATATATAACTATAAGGTGGTATGCCTCCAACAACATCTGCTGATGCGGTTCCTGTGCTATATCCAAAACAACTTGAGACATCTGTTCCGGTTAAAAAAACTTCCGGTCCTTCAATATCTGAAATTACAAAGTGTTCGACAGACGCACAATTGTTATAATCAGTAACGGTTACAAAATAAATTCCAGATGCCAAATTCTCAACGGTGTTTGTATCAGGCAGGTTAGCGTTACTCCATGAGTAAAAATAGGGAGGAATGCCGCCATCAACGTTTAAGGACGCAAGCCCGTTATCTGAATGACAATGTGAATTTGTAGCAGAAATATTGATATTCAAAAGAGGTGGTTCCGTTATCTCAATACTGTCGTAATGGGAACAATGATAATAATCTTGTATCGTAAGATAATACATGCCTGCATGAAGATTTTCTCTGAATGAATCGTATGAATTATCAGACCAGAAATAATTATAATCAGGAACTCCTCCTGTAACTTCCACGAAAAGAGATCCTGTTGACTGCCCGTTACAATCAGGTTCTGTTTTTATTATATTACTGACAAGGGGTGGAGATTCTATAACAGTCGCTTCACCACTAACAAAGCAACCGTGGCTGTCAATTATTTTTAAGGTATAATAGCCGGCGCAGAGACCAACTATATAGGATGTATTCTGAGCATTTAAAAATGTATAGGGAGGTGTTCCGCCTGCGGGCGTAAAATTTATTTCTCCTGTACAAGCACCATTACACTCAACATGCGAAATTTGTGATGTGAAAGATAAGGGTGGTGGCGTATTAATAGTATGCAAGATTGTTGACGTACAGAAATTTTTACTTACTGTAAGCGAAACAGCGTTAACTCCGGGCGCATTCCAAATAAGAGTAAAAGGACCTTGTCCTGATCCTGATAAAACTTGCGCATTGCCGAAATCCCAATTTACTACAGAGCCCGCAGGCGCACTACCATTAAAACTTACAGTTGTCGAAGCACCGAAGCAGCTTACAGGCGTAAAGTTAAAAGCAGCTTGTACAGCTTCCGAAAACACAATTTGAATTGTATCACTGAAACTGCATGAGGACTCTAAAGAGTATGTTTCTGACCAGATAAATTTATATGTGCCATAAGCAGAAACATTAACCACGGATGAAAAAGAACCGGGTGATGAAAATACAACACTACCCGGATTTCCGGATGCTGCTGCCCAATAGCCTGTATTCTGTGGATGATGTTCTGCCTGTAACTGATAAAATAAGCCACAGGAATTATCATCATTTCCTGCAAATGGGACTTCCATGCCGCAACAGGGATAAATCTGAACCTGTTGTGTTGTAGTAGAAGCACAACCCGACGGATTTGTTACTGTAAGCGTAACATCGTAATAGTTTAATCCTGTAACATTGTTCCACCATACCTGTTGTGGTCCGGCAGATGTAAATACGGATGAGGGTTGCGGATTGCCGGATATTTGCCACAGGTATGTTGCTCCCTGTTGAGATGTGCCGTCATACGTTAAGGTTGCTGTATTGACGTCTGAAGGGATAGCTGTATTACAAAAAACTTCTGTTGCAAAAGAAGATGATGGAGTCTCAAGAACAAGAACATTTACATTGGCAGAATCAACACAACCGTGAATATCTGTTCCTGTTACAGAATAACTGGTTGTTGCCTGAGGAGTAACAACTAATGAATTAATAGTATCACCTGTACTCCAAAAGTAATTTGCAGCACTGGTTGGTGTAAAAGTTACTGTTTCACCCGCACAAATAGCAGTGTCTGTTAATGATATATTTGGACTATCATAAATATTAGCCTCTGTTGTCCATACAGGGCTTGTTTGACCATTAGCTGTAATAACCATAGAATAAGTACCGGTATTCTGTGTACAAGCATTTGGAATCATTGGATTTTGTTGATTGGATGTAAAACCATTCGGTCCTGTCCATGTATATGTAGCACCAGGATAAGCTGATTCTGTGGCTGATAATTCAAGTGTTTGTCCGCAGCAAAGCGGACCATTATTATAGACAATAGGGCAATTACATCCACAATTTGTACTACCAGCACCCGGTTGAGTGGCATTTTGCTGGTCAAAAATAATGTTACAGGCATTATTCGAATAATTTGTAATCAACAAAATGTACCATTCTCCTGAAATAGCATTGTTTATATGTACTGTTTCGTTCCAGCTTGTAGAATAACTGCAATCTACAAGATTTCCTGAAGGATAAAAAGTAGGATTTGAAGTATTATTCGGGCAGGAAGTACAAGCTGCCGTAAGCTCCGCCGTACAAGGGCCATAAGCAGAAGTAAAAGGACCCCAGCATGCAAAATCTAAATCGTGTTGGGGTGTACTGTACATATAAATAATGATTGGACCAGAAGCTGCTATCTGCATATAAAACCATGCAGGATTCGGCTGGGTACCCAAACAACCATAATTCGGACCGGTTTGCCCTGTGCCGGTATTTACCCCTGCTGGATAATTATATGTTGTACCAGTACAAAAAGGGTCTGAAGTCTGACACGTTGAGTTGCCTTGCCCAAAAGCAAAATGCAGAGAGCATAAAAAAATAAAAAAACAGATTCCTTTTTTCATAAAGTAGAAATAAATGGTTTAATAGTTGAGACCACTCCGAAAACCCATCTGCCACAAATTACACCAATTTTCACAGGTTATTAATTCTATTAATCAGTGATTTATATCTGTGCTAATTTGTGAAATCAGTGGCAATTCCATAAAATGATACATAAGAGAGTTGACTCAATAGTTAGACACGAAAAAGAACCCGAAGGTTGTCTGAATTAAAAAAAAATGAGTTTTCGCAAAAATAAATTGTTAATAAAATAATCTAATCAATTCTTTTCAGGAGAGTAATAAAAATAATTTTTATTTTTTCTATTGTTATGAAAAATTGTGACTGAAATCAAAATACAAAATTTTAAATATTCCGGTGCGCTGCACCTTTGAAAACAACGCAGCTATCGCTGCTACAAATGTTATCGCAGCTCTGCTGCTGAATTTGTTATGCAGCAGCAGAGCTGCGAGATATTTGTAAAACATAAAAGACATAGAGAAACCAAGGTGCAGAACACCGTAATATCACATGCATGGATTTCTGTTTACAAATGCAAAAAATAAATTGATTTTTTCATGCAAAAGATTAGTAAAATAATATTGTCCAGTCCGAAAATTTACTTCAGCTTAAAGTTGCCCCACTTTTCTGAAACATCCGTGCTGCCTGTAGTTTGGGGAGTTTGATTTTTATTGTTGATGAGTACAGATTTCAGTTTTACATTTTCACTTATAAAATCAGAAAGTTCTTTAAAAGTGGCTTCCCCTTTCGTATCTTGAAGTTTTTTAAGAAGGAAATAAGTAAACAAACCGTGTTTTTTTTCATGAAATGGTGCTGATGATTCGTCGCCGGAGCTGGAGGAAAACACAACAATATTTCCTTTAATCGGACTTTCTTTCGGTTTTATTTTTACGCTGCGCATGGCTACAAGTCCCGCATTGCGACCACCACCGCTGAAACAGGCATCCATAAAAACAGTAATTTGTTTTGCAGGATGTTCCGTGAGTTTTTTGTATAAATCTTCAAGTTTAATACCGTATTGGAGATTTGTTCCGCTTACATCAACAGGAATGAGATAGGGCTCTTTACTGTTTTCATCGGGAAGCCCGTGACCCGCATAATAAAAAATAATTTCAGCTTTTCCTCCGCTAACCTGCGCCAGTTTGTTAAGTTTTGAAATAGCCTGATTCATTTTTCCGGCAGTGGCATTGATAAGAAGTGTTACATTTTCTTCGGGTGCGCCTAATGTTTTTACAACATATTCTTTGAAAATTATTGCATCCGCTTCAGCATAATCAACATTAACTTCACTTTTCATATCACTCTGCTGGCTTGTGTAGTCTTCATTCCCGACAATTAATGCATATAAATTTGATTTTACATTTTTTGTTTCAGGAATACTGAGATCCACATCCGACTTGGGAAGAATACTCACAGAATTTACTGCGCTGACGGCTTCTATTTCCTGTTGGGCAGATGAAAGTTTTGGATTTAGGAGTAGGAGTAGGAATAGAAGTAAGATAAGCCTTCCAGGCTGCTTGCAGGCAGGGAGTAGGAATGGGAAGCGCACTTTGATTCTACATAGCTTGAAAGACCCTTGCAGTGTGAAGAGTCGGAATGGGCGATAAAAAGCTTGAGTGAATGTATTATTTTTCATAATCAATAATTTTTAAAAGTTGAATTTTCTAACAATACCTAATCTCAATGAAGGTACACTCTTTTTGACATCTGCCGGTTTTGTAATGGTTGGTACTGTTGTTGGGATATTTTCTGTAGTATAAGAAATATTATTCAGTCCCAATGCAACATAAGCTTCGGATTTGGAGAAAAGGGCGCCAATCATAAAATAATGTCCCTGAGCATTTCTTTTCACATCATATTTAACTTCTGTTCCTGCCTGTAAGTAATACGTATTATTCCATACCTGTCCTTCCTGATTAAACATATAGCCAATGTACCATTTATTTTGTTTAAAATGCATATGCACTTCGGCCCTGAAAACATAACCTTTTGCATTATTCCAAAAATGCATTTTATCATACAAAGAATCATTTCTTACACTATCTGCAAATGTTATCTGACGGGTTATTGCTTTAAACTGCATACCATAGCTTAAAGAAGCTGCAAGTTCAAAATTCTTAGCGCCAATAATATTTTTTGCAAAGCCAACTTGCAATACCCCTTCAACAAGTCTTGATGTATAAAGGCGCGGTGATAACCTTAAGCCATAGCGATCATTCATATATTTCTTTTTAGCTTTTTTTGCATTTTCAGCAACACTATCAGCCGCAAAATTTGCCTGATCGGTCTCTTTTTGTTTTTTCTTAAGTTCAGCTTCCTGCTCTGCTGCTGCTTTTGTTATTTCATCTATTTCTTTAGTATCTTTAGAAAGAGTAGCACTGTTGTCGGTCTTTTCTTTAACTTCTGCAGTTGTAAAGCTTGAAAGATTATCCAGATGTTCTGTAACTGAGAAAATAATGGGCTTTGCAGAAATTTCACCATTAGCCACAACGTATTTGATGTAAAGATCAAGTTTTGTGGTTCCGGTGGCAGCCATACCATTTACACTAGTACCATTTATTGTTCTGTCAAATTCGGCTTTTAAGAAAAAATTCCCTGTTTTTTTATCAACAAAAATGTTACTGATTTTGATATTTTGGAAAGAAAAATTTACACCTTCTTTTGCGAACCATGTAACAATATTTCCAAGATACTGTCTTACTTTTTGATCTTTCTGTGTTTTCCCGGATAAGTCCAAATCATTATATACAACAACATCTTCTCCTTCAAATTGACGAAGTGTATTTTCAATAATCATGGTTTTTTCCATTGGATTTTTATATGGGGATCCAAGGCTGTTTAAATTATTACTATACGTCTGAACCCATTTCTCTGCCTCATCGCGAAGGGTTTTTACTGTTTTGGGCGATATTGCGACCTGTGCAAATATGATTGAGGGAAGAAATAATATTATGATAATTATAAAACGTTTCATTGCTTTAGGTTTTATTTTTTCAATACACTTTTTGTTACAATAAAGGAATATAAGATCTGATTCCAAAAAACCAGTGATTTAATTTGTTTTCTTTTGTGAATGTAAGTGATGCCGGTGCTAATGACACATTATTAACAGAAGAAGATGTGTAGTCTATATTATTTTGCCAGCGATAACCAACATATAAATCAACATTTAAAATATATCTGAAAGGCCAAGTTATTGCTCTGTAAAATTTATTTTTAGACACATCATATATTTTTGTAGATAATTTCCCGCCAAAAGGAATATCAGAAAAATAAATTAATTCTCTTCCTCTTGCTGAACGTGAGATAAAATAATTTGGAGAATCTGCATTATTATTGTAGGGATCCCAATTCTGTTGCTCTCTGTACCAAAGATAGCTGATAGCGCAACGATATGATTTAATATTAAAGTAAGTACCAAAACCAATTTTCCCATTTACACCTGAGCCAAAAGTTAAACGGTCAGAAGCATTATAATAAGAACCGTCAGGTACTTTGTCCTTTTTTGTTATAAGCTGGCTGGGAACTTTATAAAATAATCCTCCTTCTGTACTTATATAGAAACCCACATAGTGTTTAATTCTAAAAAATGTACTGTTCGCACTAAAGTGAAATTCACCATTGTACAATTTGTCTAAAAAAATACTGAATCCAAAAAGCCCTGCGTATTTATCACCACCGGAAAATCTCGACTCCATTTGTTTTGCTTGTTCTCCACGAGCAATAGCTGCCATTTTTGCTTTTTCCAATTCCTGTATTTTTTGTTGAATTTCTTCCTGCTTTGCTTTTGCTGCATTAACAACAGCATCAATTTCTGTACGGTCGTCGCTTATTTTTATAGTGTTTTCAGCTTGTTGTGCTATTTCTACTTTCGTGAAACGGTCTTTGGTTTCAATGTGTTCTGTTACGGAATAAAAAATTGGTTTGGGCTGCAATTGTCCGTTTACAATGTTGTATTTGATATAAAAATCAATGGTGCTTGTATTATTTATTGAAGCCCCGTTCACATTGCTACCAGTAACGACTCTCTGTGTTTCTGCTTTTACAAAGAGACTGTTGTCGTTTTTATTAATAAAAATATCACTGATGTTTGTATTTTTTGCGGCAAACTCAATACCTCCTTTTTCTTTCGGAAACCACGAAATAATGTTCCCCAGATGTTGTCTTGCTTTAAAATCTTTTGGCGTTTTTCCCGATGGATCCAAATCGTTATACACAATCACATTTTCATTTTCAAATTGCTTGAGAATGTCTTCCACAATCATTGTTTTATCAATAACATCAATATACGGCGAGCCTATATTATTCAGGTTGCTCATGTAGGTGTCAACCCATTTTTTCGCTTCGTTTTTCAGAGCATTTTCCTGAGCAGGCGTTATTGTTACCTGTGCCATCAGCGTAAACTGCCACAACAGTATGCCCGATAAAAACAGGCTTAATCGCTTAATCATAATTTTAATTTTAAAACTTGTTTTTTGTAATTATTTTTTTCGTTTTCTTTTATTGATATAATATCAGATAGTAACCAACCACTGTTCCCTTCACTACGGTTGAAGAAATCAACAGTAAAAGCCCAGTCTTTAATTTGAAGAAAATGATATCGGATAGATTTCACTCCCTTAAATTGTAATTGTTTTGATTGTAACAGCGCATAAAAAACGCTTGTAGGGTCTAATGAAAAATCCTGTACGAAAAATTGTTTTAAATTTTCGGGATGAGAAAATGCTTTGGAAAGCTCTTGAAAATTGAGATCATTGCTAACCGGGCTTATTATTGAATTTTTATCTTTGGGATCCGGAATCGTATTTAAAAAATCTGCATCAGCACCTGTAATTACCCATTTAGAGCGGTTATCGGGGTACACTTCATTTTTTAAAATAAGATTCAACAGAACATCTTTCCCTTTATAAACAACATTACAAGTTGCAACCGCATACCAATCTTTATCATAAAAATTTAATAAATAACCATTGCTGCATATATCATTGATAAATTCAGCATCGCTGTCTTTATGATTTTTCATCATATCAATCAGTGCAGAGATTTGCAAGCGGCGGGTCAGTGTTTTGCTTACTCCATTAATAGTAACAATGGCAGTATCTTTTCCAACAATTTTGTTTCCTAAAATATCTGTAATAAAATTAAAACGGGAGAAAAATTCATCGAGTTGCTTAACCCTTGAAGCGAGCCTTATTTCTGTTGTCTGCTGAGAGAAAGAAGCAGTAACAAAAAGGGAAAAAATAATATAGAAAAACTCTATTGTCAGACAAAATTTTGTTATGTAGCTTAACCTTTTCATTACAACTCGTATTATAAACAGGGCACTCCTACGGAGCTTCCATATTTTATATATTATTTTTTTTATAAACAGTAAGACACTACCTGCCAGCCGTACTCAAGCCATTGAGGCAGGCAGGCGTGTCTTAAAAACAAAGGAACTCCGAAGGAGTGAACTGTTTATAAAACAAATAATTCTCAATAACTAAAGCTCCGTAGGAGCGCCCTGTTTTTATGTCTGACAATAATATTTAAAAAAAAATATTTTATCATCTGGTTTCCACAACAGAAATATTACCTAATAAAACATCCCACTGTTTAATTACCTGATCGCCGATTTTTTTATCCATACTGTCAAGTATAACCTGCATTTGTTTTTGGCTTATGTCGCTGTATGCAAGCTTGCCATCACGGTATCCTTCAAATTTCTGAAAAATTGTAATTACGGCATAGTATTTTCCATCAGCGCCCTGTTTGAATTCAGAAACATAATTTATATCAAACCATGTGATAATAATTTTAGAATACTTGAGCACTCTTATTTTATTCAAATATTGGCGAACAGGAATTGCCGTAACATTTGTTGAACCGAGAGAAGAAACCTCAACCGTGTTATCTTCGCTCTGGAAAAGACGTACAGCCTGATCAACAGCCATCATTTTTGTGTCATTTTCAAGAGATTTATCGGTAATAGTTATTATGTAATTAGATAATGCTTCTGTTTTTTGCAGTGCAATATCTTTGAAGCGGTTCATATCATCGAGCTTCAGAAATTTTTCTTCATCTTTTGTAAGCGCTTTTATCGGGACAGATTTATCGGTAACAGTTTGCTCAGTAACATTACCACCACTTTCTTTAACCATGGCTTTAATTTTAAACATTACCCTGTCAGACTTTAGTTGCTCCATGTCGTTCAACACATCCCAAACAATCTTTTTTCCTTTACCTCCTTTGATTGAAAAACCAATATCACCATTAACACTGTTCAGGGGTTTGCCATAATTAATACCGCCATCCATAGAACAAAAAGCGGTTACATAAAAATCCTGATTGGGTTTAGCATTGACAATATCATAATAAATATTGATGTTCGGATCATTAATCTCAAAGCGGACGTTATCAATTTTCTGAGCCGGCAATAAACAAGGAATGATTATTAATAAAAGAAATAAAGACTTCATACATTATAAATTTTCTCAAAAATATAATTTTCTATCGAAATCACATATTTCAGCAGGAATAAATTACAGGATTAAAAACCCAATTTGATTTTTTTTATTTATTTTAATTCTTATTAAATTTGCAAACTAAACGAAATTAACAATGAAAATAAAAATACTGGTTTGTACTATTATTGTATTCTCTACAGTCGCTGGTTTTTCACAGAATAAACAAATTGACAGTCTCCTGCAAAAAACTAATAATGCAAATAATGATTCTATTCGTGCAGCTTTATATATTGACATAGGGAAGTTATACGAAAGAAAATCTCTTGACACAGCATTAGTTTATTTTGACAAAGCAAAGACACTGGCTTCAAAAATTAAACATCGAACATTACTGGCTGTAAGCCTTAATAATTATGGAAGGGCGTTAAGCAACAGGGGACATTTTGATCAAGCCCTTGTTTATTATAATAAATCATGTGCTTTATATCAGGAATTGGCCGGTTCTCTGGGTAAAAATATCCCTGTTTCTGTTAAAACAGGCTTAAGCGATTGTTATAATAATATCGGGCGTATTTATTATTATCAGGGTAATTTCAATCTATCTTTGGAATATTATCAAAAATCCTTAAAAATACATGAAGAGTTATGTAATTCATTAGACAAAGCAACTGCTATGGCAGGCAAAAAAGGAGCAGGTATATGCTATAACAATATTGGAAATATTCATCGTGAACTGAATACCCTGTCAAAAGCTCTTGAATACTACAAAAAATCCTTAGATATTAAAGAAGAATTAGGCGACAAAAAAGGGAAGGCTGGTTGTTATAGTAATTTTGGTATAGTTTATAGCAAAAAGGGCGATACAGTACGCACGTTGGAGTACTTTTCAAAGGCTTTAAATATTTCACAAGAAATTGGCGATAAAAAAGGAGTTATATCAGGTTATATGAATATAGGTACTACCCTTAAAAACCAAAAAAAATACAAGCAGGCGCTTGAATATATGCAAATGTCTTTAAAAATAGCTAAAGAGATAAATGATAAATTAGCTGTTGCAGGTGCGCTGGTGAATTTGTCATCAGTAAATCTCGACTTGAATAATTATGATATGGCTATTGAACAAGCTAAGAATACACTAGAAATAATAAAGGAAACAGGCGGTGTTCTATCACAAAAAAGAGTAGCCTGCAGTATCTTAAAAAAAGCATATAAGGAGTTAGGTAATTTTAATAAAGCATTTGAATCTGCAGAATTAGAATTAGCCATTAAAGATTCCATGTTTATGATAGAAAAAACAAAGGCTATAGCCGAAATGGAAGCAAAGTACCAAACTGAAAAAAAAGAAAAAGAAAATGAATTGCTTCGCCAAAAAGAAAAAAATCAGCAATTGCTTATTCAAAAAAAGGGGTATCAGCTTTACGGTTTAATCGCGATTACTTTATTGATAATGGTAATCACTGTTTTAGTTGTATGGCAGTTTAAAATATGGAATAAAAAGAAAAATGTAGAACTAAAGCAAAAATTGTTACGTTCTCAGATAAATCCGCATTTCCTTTTCAATTCGCTTATTTCCATTCAGAATTTTATGTTTGAGAAAAATGCAGATGATGCTGCAATATATCTTTCAAATTTTGCCTGTCTGATGCGACAGATACTTGATAATTCCCGTGAAGAATACATATCCGTTTCCGAAGAAAAAAGCCTGCTCGAAAATTATCTTCAACTACAGAAACTCAGGTTTGAAAGTAAATTTGATTTCTTTATTGAAATTGATCCTGCCATTGATTTGGAATTTACAGCCATCCCCCCCATGCTGGCTCAGCCGTTTATTGAAAATTCTATCGAACATGGCTTCTCTGGTATGCAAAATAACAATACTATTGTTATTCGCTTTTTAAAAATAGGCAATTCCATTTCATTTGAAATTGAAGACAATGGCATTGGAATTTTACAAGCAGGAAAAAAAATTAACGAACGCATAATTCCTCACAAATCTCTTGCAACAAATATCACTAAAGAACGGGTGCATTACCTGAATAAAGGCAAAAGAAAAAAAGTAAAATTCACAATCGAAGATTTATCCGTAATTACTAACGAACAAAAATCGGGAACTAAGGTCAGCTTTACTATTCCATTTCAATATATAAAAAGCTGATTTATGCAACTATCATCTAAAACACGCCAACCAATAATCGATAAGAGGCAATCAATAAATTACCATAAGTTTTTTTCTCTCTTTCGAATTAAAATACTTTGTTTTGAATATATTTGTATAAAATCTATGTACAACCGTATGGCAATTGAATGACAACCGAATGACTAATGACAATAAAATGACAGTAAAAAAATTATACTCTGCGGTAAAAAAAAACAACTAAACAAATAAAAATGATTAAAGCAATTATAATAGACGACGAACCAAAAGCATGCAAGGCGTTAATAAATATTTTAGAAAAATATTCCCGCGACATTAACATAGTAGCGCAGGCAGACAGTGTGAAATCCGGCATGGACGCAATATTGCATCATAAACCCGATCTTGTCTTACTTGATATTCAACTATCCGACGGTACAGGTTTCGATTTACTTAAGCTAATTGGAAACATTGATTTTAAAATAATATTTATTACGGCATACAACAAATTTGCTATACAGGCATTCAAATTCAGTGCGCTCGATTATATCCTGAAACCCGTAAATCCTGCGGAGTTAATTGCTGCTATTCATAAAGCCGATGAATCAATACGTAAAGAAAATATTAATCTGAAATTAAACATTCTTCTTTCGAACCGCGAAAAAGAAGAAAAAAAAATTGTGCTCAAAACAGCAGAATCATTGCATGTAGTCCATATTCACGAGATAATCCGTTGCGAAGCTGATGGAAATTACACTAAATTTTATTTCACCAACCATAAAAACCTGCTTGTTTCAAAATCACTTAAAGAATTTGATGACTTACTTTCTGCTTATAACTTTTTTAGGGTACATAACGCTCATCTTTTAAATTTACAATATCTCCAACGTTGCGACAAAGCAAAAGGGGGTATGGCATTTATGAAAGATAACTCCTCTGTACCGGTAGCCCTCGCCCGTAAGCACCTGCTTTTGGAATTAATACAACAAATCTAAAACCTGTGGTGTAAATCTTCAATCGCAAATCTAAAATCACAAATCGTAAACCTTTGGTGAGCGGAGGGAACCATCGTAAATCGTACCTCGTACATCATTAACTTGTGGTGAGCGAAGTCGAACCATCCTCAAAAAGTAGGCAACCAATAATCAGTAGTAGGCAACTAATAAATAGCGCTCAATTTCACTTGTTTGCGCCTTTATTTCATTGTACTTTTGTCTAAAACAAACTATGATGGAAACATTAATTTTTACCTTAATGTGGGTAATGTATCGTAAATCATACATCGTACCTCGTAAATCGTACCTCGTAAATCGTACATCTAAAATCCGTGTACTGTTTGCTGCTTACTGCCTGTTGCTACTACTTACTGCATTTGTCATGCTGAGCGGAGTCGTGTTGGTGAGCCTGTCGAACCAAGCATCCGCCACACCTGTTCATATTACCATTTCTTCCGGTTGCAAATATGTCATGTCAGGTAATGGTATTTTATCAGTTTCCGGCAATTTAACGGTTAACGGCACCTTTTCTGCATCAAACACATCCACCATAAAATTTTGCGGAACAGCCCTGCAACAAATCAGCGGTAGTTCCGGAGTCAGCTCATTTCAAAATGTTGAATTAAACAATTCCGCAGGCCTTTATATAAGCGCTGATATAAGTATAAGCAATACTTTATTAATGTCGGCTGGCGATTTTGATTTGAGAAATAACAATGTAAATCTGGGTACCACCGGCAGCCTGAGTTCCGAAACCTCAGCCAAAAGAATTAAAGCCACCGACGGAACAACCGACGGCAGAGGAACAGGTACAATTTACACCACGCAAACGCTGGGCATTGGTAGTTACACAAACATTGCAGGGCTGGGTATTAACATCAATACAGCAACAAATTTTGGTTCTACCACTATTAAAAGAGGTCATTTGCGGCAGCAGGGCACAGGTACTTACTCCTCTAATTATAGTATTTACAGATATTACGAAATTATCCCTACCGGAAAGACCATAAATTATGGAACGGTTACCCTTAATTATTTTTCCGCTTCCGAGCTTAACGGACATACCGATAATCAGCTTGTAATATTTCAATATGTACAGGTGGGCGCTCCCTCATTTTGGAAACCGTTGGAGACCACCAACACTTCCCCGCAAGCCGTGGCAACAACTGTTTCCAATAGTTTGGCAAATATAAAACTCACCTGCGGCAGTAACTCGTCTCCCCTGCCAATAGAACTAATCAATTTCACGGCTACCTGCATTTCTACTTCTTCAGTCACCCCGAACGGAGTCGAAGGGGTGCAACTTCACTGGGTCACAGCCTCAGAAACCAACAATAATTATTTTACTGTCGAAAAATGTAAAGACGAGGCATGCCTCGTCTCCAATAATTAGGAAGCCATTGCTACCATCCCAGGTATGGGCAACAGCAATGTCATTCATAACTACGACCTCACCCTGAGCCGTCGCCCTGAGCTTGTCGAAGGGGAGCCTGGGCTGAGCGGCTATTACCGTCTCAAACAAACCGATTTCGACGGCGAATTCACCTATTCAGATATTGTCCACACAAATTGTCATGTATCAGAAATTGAAATAATCAACATATTTCCTAACCCCGCTCACGATTATTTCAGCTTCGCAATTTGCTCCATTGAAAACAGGGAAATTTACATTAAAGTCGAAGATGTGCTGGGCCGTATCCTTATCAGGGAAAATGAAATTATTGCCAAAGGACTTAACAATTTGAAAGTTGATGTTTCAAAATTAGCGCCTGCAACCTATTATTTCAGCATAGAATCAAGCGATGGTGTACGATGCGAAAGCAAACAGATTTTAATAAAGTAATCCATACAAAATTAATTAAATACACTCATAATTATGAAAAAACAAGTTGCGGGATTGTTTTCTTTTCTCCACGTCTTCGGAGACCACAATCGGATGCTATCAAAATTCTCAATATTGGCAATCCTGCTGCTTGTTTTAAAAAAGACTAATCAATGTACATAACTGAAATATATTATAATTTACTGGGGTATTCGTATAACCTGCCTGCCAGTAGGCAAGGTTCGTGTCAAAAAAAATAGGCTTAACATCAATTTTTAAATTAAATGAGCATTACATCCATAAATCTCCAAACCGATGCAGAAAGTAATACCGCCTGCCTTACATTTCTGTGCACCGAAGAAATTACCTTACTTATCCAGCTTTGCGATGCCGGAGGGCAACCCTTTAACAGTAAAACAACAAAAGCGCTTACAGGATTAAACTCTGTTGCATTGTCCATACAGTCCGATCGTGTTAAAAACAATTTTGCTTTAAAAATAATCGCTGATGATGCCATTTATCACAAAACATTTAAAACAGTAAGTAAAAATTAATCACCGTATTGTTTAATGAAAGTGAACAATAAAATAAATTTTTTGTTTATAGCATGATAACGAATGACAATTGCCTGCCCTGAGTCTGTCGAAGGGAATGACAACTGAATTACCATCGAATTACAACCGAGGGTCAATGAATGACAACCGAATTACTAAAAATATTAATTATAAAAATTGAATAATTATGAAACCAAAACCATTACTCATCCTTGCAATTGTCCTGCTGTACTGTTCGCTGAGCGAAGGGCGTGCGCAGGGCACAGCCATCAACACCTCAGGCAATGCCGCCCACAGTTCGGCAATCCTCGATGTTACCAGCACCGACAAGGGTC
>MEOG01000072.1 GCA_001769125.1 Bacteroidetes bacterium GWF2_35_48
TTTGAAAATTTTGCACTTGAAAATTCAAAAAAAAATTCTGATAAGAAAAAATTTTTACGCCAAATAAAAAATTTGGCTGACTGTATGGACAGACACTAAATACTGGCAAAGTAGACGATTTTATGCGCTCACTGAAAACAATTTTTGCAGGTATAACTTATCAGCAAATAAAAAACAATGAAGCTTATTTTCATTCTGTATTTTATCTGACTTTAAAATTACTGGGCTATTCCGTAACGTGTGAAATATTAACCAACTTTGGAAGAATAGATGCGTTGATAGAAACAAAAAAATACATCTACGTTATCGAATTTAAAATGGCGAAAGCAGAAAAAGCTCTACAACAAATTAAAGAAACCAAATATCACGAAAAATATTTATGTGAAAATAAAGAAATTATATTACTCGGTATTGGGTTTAGTGAAAAAGAGAGAAATATTCATGAATGGAAATTTGAAATTATTAAGCCAATAAAATAATGCTGCTCTTCAACAAGCCCAATCCCTACAGGTTAATATTTTGTTAATAAAAATTAAGTCCACATATAAAACCTTTTTGCCACAGATTACTGCGGCGATTCAAGGATTTACACAGATTATAAAAATCTGACATTCAGAAGTTTAATTTCAGATAAATCTACGAAAAATGCAAGAAAAAATTAAATGATACTTTTCGGATAAAATTTAAAATTATTAGCCATTTACCGATATAACACGTATAACAACTTAGTATAAGCCATTTTAGATTATTTTCATCTAAGTTTCCCATCCTTGCATTATTTAAAAAATTCTTTTAGGTTTGTAGGTTGTACGAATTCTTTTAATAATTTCTATTTATGAAACTCTTATTCAGCATTTTGTTTCTCATTTCAGGTATGCTATTGATGGCTCAGGATATTAAACTTGAGCAGCTTGAACAACGCGACGATGATCTTTGGTACAAAAAAGAAACAAGCACTCCCTTTACAGGAAAATGTATTGACCATTATCCTAACGGAAAGAAAAAATACGAAGGCTTTCTTGAAAACGGCAAACGCGTTAAAACCTGGACTGAATTTTACGATGACGAATATCCCAGCTACGTGGGAAATTACAAAGATGGCAAGCTGAACGGTGAAGTTGCATCTTATTATCCTAACGGGCAGGTTATAGAAAAAGGGAAATGCAAAGACGACCGCCGAGAGGGTAAATGGGAAGAGTGGGATGCTTTCGGGAAACAAAAAAAAGTTGTTGAGTATAAAAAATTTCTTTCTCAAAATCCAAAAACTGAAGGAACCTTAAAAGATGGGAAAAAATACGATAAATGGAATTATTACAGTACTGATGGAAAACTTGAAAAAATAATATCATACAAAAACGATTTATTAGATGGATCTTCTGTTTATTTTCATGCTAACGGAAAAAGAAAATTATATGCAGAATATTCAAATAATCTCGAACATGGTATCAAAATAGAATATCACGAAAACGGAAATAAAAAAACCGAGGGTAAAATGAAAGAAGGGATTAAAGAAGGAGCATGGAAAGAATATGATGAAAGCGGAAACGTATTACAGGCTGCCGAAAATAAGACAGACATCAAATATTATGATAATGGAGAAAAGCAAGAAGAAATTACTTATGTAAACGGAAAAAGACATGGTATTGCCGCTTGGTATTATCCGAATGGACAGAAACAAAATCAGGAAACCTACAATAATGGCATAGCCGAAGGACTTTGGACATGGTGGTACGAAAACGGAAAGAAAAAGAAAGAAGGGAATATGAAAACCGACAAAGAAGATGGTTTGTGGATATGTTATTACGCGACCGGAAGTAAAAAAGAAGAAGGCAATTATATTGATGGGATAAAGAACGGATTGTGGGAAAAATGGCATAATAATAATCAAAAACAAAGCTCTGTAACTTATGAAACAGGGAAAAAAGTAGGATCGCAAACCGAATGGCATGCTAACGGACAGAAAGCCTTTGAGGGAAGCTGTACAAATGGAATGCTTAATGGTGCAGCTTCTATTTGGAACGACAAAGGTGTTAAAATCCTTGAAGGTTTCTATAAAGATGATAAACGCGATGGTACCTGGATGGAATTTGATGCAAAAGGAAACAAAAAACGCAATATTGTCTATAAACCTTATTTTGAAAAACACGATAATGGCGCAATATTTATTGAAGGAACATATAAAGATGAGAAACAAGACGGTATCTGGAAATGGTATTACAATAACGGTCAAAAACAATCGGAAGAAGAATACGATGCCGGAAGATTAAACGGAGAAGCAAAAAAATGGTACAACGACGGTACGCTGAAATTTGAAGGTCTTTATATCAAAGGAAAAGAAGAAGGACAGTTTACCGAATGGTATAAAAACAAGCAGAAGAAAATGGAAAAAACCTACATCAATAATCTTATACACGGTGTATCCATTGAATTTTATGAAAACGGGCAGAAAAAATCAGAAGGCAGATATAAAGACGGAAAAGAAATTGGTAAATTCCTATCTTGGCACGAAGACGGTTCTAAAAAATCTGAAAAAACATTTAAAGACGGAGTTCCTATTGGAACATACACAGAATGGCATCCGAATAAAATGAAAAAAATGGAAGGTTCCTATGTTAATGGGAAAATGGGCAATATTTGGACAAGCTGGTACGACAATAATCAAAAGGAAACGGAAACTACCTATCAGGATGGAAAAATTGAAGGCTTATATACAGAATGGTGGAGGGACGGAAAGAAAAGAAAAGAAATGACTTACAAAGGCGGGAAAGAAATGGACAGCTTTAACGAATGGTTTGAAACAGGAACCAAAAAAATTGAGGGCAGATACAAAGACGGTATTAAAGTAGGCAAGTGGACTGAAAATTTTGCAAACGGAAAAAAAACCTCTGAAATATTTTATAATAACGGAAAAGAAGATGGTCAGTATATTACTAACTGGGAAAATGGAAATAAAAAAATAGAAGCTTATTATAAAATGGGAATGAAAGAAGGAGGTTGGCTTCAATGGTATCAAAACGGTAAGCCCCAGTTTGAAGGCTCTTATACAGAAAATAAAAAAGAAGGCAAATGGAAGGAATACGATGAAAACGGTATTTGCTGGGAAGGGAATTATGTCAACGACCTCAAAGAAGAAATTTGGATTAAATATGATGCTAGCGGCATGGGCAAAGAAGAGGTAAATTATAAAGAAGGGAAAGTTGTGAAGTAATTGTTTTTTGGAAGTTGGAAGTTAGAAGTTAGAAGTTAGAAGTTAGAAGTTAGAAGTTAGAAGTTAGAAGTTAGAAGTTAGAAGTAGGACGTCGGTAGTTGAATCCGCTTCGTGCTTCGTGCTTCGAGCTTCCTGCTTCGAGCTTCCTGCTTCCTGCTTCGTGCTTCGTGCTTCGAGCTTCCTGCTTCGAGCTTCCTGCTTCGAGCTTCCTGCTTCCTGCTGAAAAAAAACATTTTACGAAACATAAATTATATAACAAAAACAACGAATTCAACAAAATGAAATCAATTAGTATCTCTCTATTTCTTGCTTGTTTTTACCTTTTGTCTTATTCTCAAAACCCCAATCCTGTTGTGCTTGTTTCTGGGAAAGTTCTGAATGAACGAAACATGAAACCTGTTGAAGGAAAAGTTTTATACGAATATCTTCCCGGTGGCGAAGAGGCAGGTCTTGCAAGAACAAATCCTACAGACGGCACATATAAAATTATTCTACCCTTTGGGAAAAATTACGGATATTATGCATTGGCAGAGGGGTATTACAGTGTTACAAAAAATCTTGATGTTACATCTTTAAATAAATATGCAGAAATTGACGAGCAAAACCTTTACCTCGCTCCCGTTGAAATAGATCAGGTTGTACGAATAAATAATATTTTCTTTGAAGGGAATACGGCCTCACTTAAAAGCGAATCTTATCCGGAACTAAACAGGTTGGCGGAATTTTTTAAACTCAATAAAAAAATTGAAATTGAAGTATCCGGTCATACAGATAATTCCGGAAAACCAGAGGAGTTAAAAAAACTATCGCAAGATAGAGCGCAGGCTGTAGCAGATTATCTTATCTCAAAAAAAATGGACAGTAAAAGAATTACAGTAATAGGCTTTGGCGATACCCAACCCATTGGCTTTAATAATTCCGATGAAGGTAAAGAAATGAACAAACGAGTTGAATTTAAGATTACGAGCCTTACTAAGACGAAGAAGAAATAGATAATTTTCAAATTTTGAAAATATATATATAAATACGTTTGGATGCTAGTTGTGTTACTAAATTTCTTTTGATCATACTTCAAATAAAATACCAGTTGATTTTTATTTTTGCAACATATTTGGAAAATTTATTAAAAATTATTTCCTTTACAATTCAATATAAATATTTTCATATTTGTATTTACTTTTGATTGTTTTGTTTAACCTAAATAAAAAAACAGGAGTAATCTGAAAATCCTTTAAAAGAGTAAGATGTGTTAGCCGAAAAACATTTAGAGTAGGTATTGTGTTAAATTTTTTTTTATGAAAAAATTATCTCTTGTAATTTTAGGTTTAATGATGTTAGCAATGTTGGGTTTTATTAGTTGCAAAAAAGAGTGTACCTGCATTTCTTACATTAATGGAGTTGAAGTTAGCAGAACAACTACTGAAGTAAAAGGAAAATGTTCTGAATTAGACTCCCAAACAACAACTGCGGGTATGACTTCCGAAGTTAAATGTAATTAATGTCTGTAATCGCGTAAGGTAAATTCAACCTACACTATATTCAAGAAATTCTACAACTAAAATACTTGATAAATGAAACAAAATATTTTTACTCCTTGAATTTAGGTGTTCATTAGTATTACTTTATCAATACAGGTTTATTAATTTTAACATTATTACTTTATTAATTCAGTTGGATTGGTTCAAGCATAATTGAACCAATCCTTTTCTTTTTTATTTAATATGAATACAAACAAAATCAAATTCTTCATAAAAATAATTATTGGGGTTATATTTATAATCTCATCCATTTTTAAATTAAATTCAATTGATGATTTTGAAATTTATATTTTCGGGCTACAATATTTTTCATTAAACACATCTTTTGTATTAGCCAGAATAATAATTGGGGGAGAACTATTCTTAGGGATTATGCTGCTTTTAAATATTTATAAAAGCATCATTTATATAACACTTTGCCTTTTGATTTTGTTTACTCTTTTTCTATTTAATAAAATAATTCTGGGCAATACTGAAAATTGCCATTGTTTTGGTGAAACAATAATCCTCAATCCATTTCAGTCTGTTATAAAAAATATAATATTGATAATCGGCTTACTTTGGATAAAAAAATCTAATTTCTTCACTATTAAATTTAAAAAAAACATCACCGCAATCTTTTTATTATTTAGTTTTGCTATTCCCAATATTGCTTCTCCTCCAGACTTTTTATATTATCAGGAATATGAGCATTATGCAACCTATAATAAGGAAGCATTTGCTGAATTTTTTGCATCTGAAATTAATTATAAAAAAAAGGATAAAACTATTATCTGTTTTTTGAGTACTGGTTGTAAATATTGTAAGTTAACAGCCAAAAAAATTGTTTCTATTTCAGAAAAACATAATATCAATAAAGATTATATTTTATTCGTATTTTCCGAATCAAATAATATTGAGGAATTTAGAAATGAAACAAAAACGAAAGAAATTCCTTTTATACAATTACCTAAAAAACAACTTTTCAGATTGACAGATGGCGGGGTTCCTTTGATTGTTTTACATAAAAATGAGGTTGTACATACTTTCATATATAGAAATATTGATGAACAAAAAATAAAAGATTTTATTTCTAACAACTAAAGGTTAAATTTGTATAGAAATATCCATTTTTGGCAGGAGTGTTATTTTAAAGAATGATATTTAGGTCAATTAAATTATCAGTTTCTATTTATTTTTTTAATTTTATAATATATAAAAAAATGAAAACAATCACAACATTTATTTTTGCAATGATGTTTGCAAGCCAATTTTGTTTAGCTGATTCTTTTGTGCAGCTTGATTCATTAAGGCATCCCAACTGCCAGAATTCGTCGGGTAATGCCTACTTTACAATGACCTTTGAACCGGGAACCGGAGGCATTCTTGTGAAGTTCATGCTCATGCCTGGTTCCGAATACTTTAATGATTTTACTGTTTTAGCATCAGTTTCAGATGTAGATTATAATGGAACCGAGCAATATATTTATAACAGCCCCGCAGGAAATTACAAACTGTATTTTGTGTACCCGGATATGACAGAAATTGACTCTATTGAATTCCATTTCAACGATGCTCTTATCAATTTTATTGGCAGTTCAGGAAGTCCGGTTTCATGCAATACTGATGGGAGCAGCAGCGTATCCTTTTCAGGAGGAACTCCCCCGTACACTCTTTCTATTTCAAATAACAACTGGCAAACATCAACGCTAATTGGAACATATCCCAGCAGCGATCCCAGCCAAAGCATTCAGGTAGATAATCCGCTGCCTATCGGGCAATATCAGTATAAACTGCATGACACATATTGCCAAAAACTTTTTCCTGATCCTTTAGCAAATTTTGATGTTATAGGTATTGGACCATTTGTGCCAAATTCTCATATTAGTGTATGCCCTGAAATTACAGGCGACACAATCATTCTGAACGGATCGTGGTACTCAAGAGACCTTACAGTTATCAGTGGAGCTATCAGTACAAAATGGAACGACACCTTATCTGTAATAGTTGATTTTGGAGATGGAAGTCCGCTTGCAAATTTTATGCTGAAAGTAGAAGACTGGGAAGATGGTTTTACCATATCTCATAATTATAACAATATAGGGATTTACCATGTTCAATACAATATAAAAAACAAAAGACTCGGCTCAGACTCCTGGTTCAATGTAAATGTTTCTGAATATGTTGATATAAGCAATGTTTCTGCTCCTGAATTTTCAATATCAAAAAATGATGTAACACTGTACCCTAACCCTGTTGAAAATAACCTGAATCTTGCTTTATTTGTACCCAATGAGTGCATTATAACAATACAAATTTTCAATATAACAGGTCAGATAATTTATGAAAATAAAAGATTGTTACACGAAGGGCAGAATACAGAAACGTTTGATGTGTCTCATTTGTCGCATGGTGTTTATGCTATCCGTTTCCAAACTGAAAATAAAACACACAACCTGACATTTATCAAATAAAAAATACTTGAAATAAACCTGCCTGCCTGTTTACTACAGGTAAATTTACATCAGGTAAATCTGCCGCCAAGGCAGGTCTGCGGAAAACAGTGTGATTTGTGGCATATAAAAAATTACTATGAATATCATTATTAGGAGAATCATTAGCATTGTATTTTTTATTTCTATTAACAATATTTGTTTTTCACAGTCATTATTGCCAGATACAGCTGACTATCCTTACTGGATTAAAATGATGCAAGACCCGAAAACTGATTTCTTTGAAACACAAAAAGCCTTTAACAAATATTTTGAAAACAGAGATCAGGGAAAAGGAAGCGGTTATAAAGCGTTTAAAAGATGGGAATCTTCTGTAAGAAACAGGGTTTCATCTGATGGAACTATTGCAGATACAAAATCAGATATCAGAGAACATTTTAATTTTCTAAATAAAAACAAATCACTTGATGGAAACTGGGAATGCCTCGGGCCGATTGTTGTTTCGCCATGGACAGTTATGGGAATGGGTCGAGTAAACACCATCGCATTTCATCCCACAAACGCCTATTCTTTTTATGCAGGTGCATCCTCCGGCGGCATTTGGAAAACTACCAACTATGGTGTTACCTGGACAGATATCACCAACAACCTTCCGATGCTTAGTGTTTCTGCCATCGCACTAAATCCTGTTACACCCGAAATTATTTATGCAGGAACCGGCGACAGAGACTACCCAGGGACAGGATTAGGTGTGTATAAATCAACAAACGGTGGCGCATCATGGGAAGCCTGTAATAATACGATGGGCAATGTTACTGTTTCAGAAATAATCATACATCCTGCAAACCCTGAAATAATGCTGACCGCAACGGGTGGTGGTGTTTTTAAAACCTTTGATAGTGGCGCATCATGGATGTTGGTTTCAACAGATAATGCAGCTTACAGAAATATTAAATTTAAACCCGGGAATCCGGCTACGGTTTATGCAACAAAAGGTGATGGAACTTTTTTCCTTTCAACTGATACCGGCAATAGTTTTTCTCAGATAACAATTCCTGTTACCGGCTCAAACAATACAGCGCTTGCAGTAACCGCAGCATCTGCAGATGTAGTCTATTTTCTTTTAGCAAACACATATCAGAGTCCTTATAATACGATTCTTAAATCTACAGATAGCGGCAACAGTTTTTCAATAATATGCACTTCTCCCCCAAATATGGTTGGTTATGATGCATACGGTTCAGGAAATCAAATTTGGTATGATCTTGCTCTTGCCGTAGATCCTTCAAATGCTGATATTTTATATTTGGGCGGAATTCATATTTGGAAGTCGGCAGACGGAGGATATTCATGGAACAAAACAACCAATACTGTTGTTGATAATGCAGTGCATGTAGACATACACTATCTCGGATTTTCGAACAATGGAAAACTATTTGCCGGCTGCGACGGTGGCGTAAATCACTCATTCAACAATGGACTGACATGGCACAATATTTCTTCGGGGCTCGCTATATCTGAACTTTACAGAATCGGGCAAAGCGAAACAGTACAAAACATGGTACTTAGCGGATATCAGGATAACGGAACAACTATGTTTAATGGTACTAGTTTTAATTATATCTGCGGAGGCGATGGAATGGAATGCATTATTGATTATTCTGACACCACTTATTTGTTTGCATCGAGTCAGAATGGTACTTTGGTAAGAATTCACAACAACTTCAGTGCTCCGATCAACTCATTTTTTGCTGAACCAGGATCATGGACCACTCCATTCATCCAACATAACAGCGATCCGAATAAAATTTTTGCAGGATTTTGGAATGTGTGGAGAGCAGAAAATGTAAAAACAGAAGATGCCGCAGGTATTATCTGGACTCCCATTTCATCCGGAGAAATAGGCTTTGTGAATGATCTGAAACAATCATCAGCAGATTCAAATATATTATATGCTACAAGAGGAGGAGAACTAAAGAGAACAGACAATGCAAATGATATGAATCCTGTCTGGACAGAATGCAGCTCACCGGGCTCTGATTGGATTTCTGATATCGAAACGCATCCAACAAATCCGGATATTGTTTATATAAGCTCTGGAAATTTTATCTATAAATCTTCAGACAGAGGAATGAACTGGATCAACATTACAGGCAATCTTCCTTTCATATATCCGTTGTGCATGGTGTATGACAAAACAAGCAATGAAGGGCTTTACGTAGGTACAACAACAAGTGTATTTTATAAAAATGCGGGCATGACAGACTGGATTCTGTTTGCAAACAATTTACCAATTGTGAATGTTCGCGAACTTGAAATTTTTTACGATTCAAATAATCCAACAAAAAATAAAATTCGCGCCGCCACTTATGGAAGAGGTCTTTGGAGTTCAGATTTATATGGAGAACCGAATAAAATAAAAGAGATAAAAGAAGAAGAAACAATTCGAATCTATCCTAACCCATCGTCAGGAAATTTTACAATTTTCTCGAAAGTTGATAAAGGAGAAACAATGTTTGTAACAATTTTTGATATCACAGGGAAAAAAATCCTTGATATTAAATTTGACAAAGGAACGATACATTCTTTAAATTTAACCAATGAACCAGAGGGATTGTATTACATTCGGATATTGAATAAAGAAAAAATAATTAGCATGCCTATTGTAATAAACTGAACTTTCGCATGAAATATTATAATTAAATTTTCGAATATCTGCTATTAGAAACAGTAACTTCGGCAAAAGATACTTCGATCGTTCATCGTCTCCGGCGGAGCGTTTTACTCACTTCGGTAAGCTCTGTGCATCGCAGCGCATCGCACTGCTTCGCTAAACAGGGTTACGAAATATCATCAAGTCTGCTTTAATTCAGTATATATTACGATACGCTGCATCTTTATTTGTCTAAACAAAACAATTACCCACTAATTATGGCGAACAAATCAAGCAGGGTTTCAAAATATTTTTAAATCCCTAAAACCGTTAATAAAACCGTTGATAAAATTTATTTTTACTTGTTAAAACAATGTCGGTTCGTGCTATTTTTGTAGATTAAGTTGAACAGTATTTTATGCAATCATATCCTTCAAAATTATTAGAAAACGCGATAAACGAATTTTCAAAACTTCCTGGAATAGGAAAGAAGACAGCACTGCGACTGGTTTTGCATCTGTTAAAACAAGAAAAAGAAGATGTAACTAATTTTGGCAACGCGATAATGCAATTGCGGAATGAAATAAAATTCTGCAAATCCTGCCACAACATTTCTGATACTGAAACCTGTGATATTTGTGCGAATCCGCAACGCGACCACACACAGATTTGTGTTGTTGAAAATATCCGGGATGTAATGGCCATTGAATGCACGCGTCAGTTTAAAGGAGTTTATCATGTTTTAGGAGGAATAATTTCTCCGATGGATGGCATTGGTCCAAAAGATCTGAACATTGATTCTCTTGAGAAAAAAGTCGCGGAAGGAAATGCACGTGAATTAATCCTGGCACTTAGTACCACACTTGAAGGCGATGCCACAAATTATTATATTTTCAAACGCATTTGCAAATATTCAATTGAAATAACAACCATTGCACGTGGTGTTTCAATTGGTGACGAGTTGGAATATACGGATGAAATAACACTGGGCAGGTCTATTCTTAACCGGGTGCATTTTGAGCCTTTGTTGGCAAGGTAAATTTGGTAAATGTCACTAAACCATTAAATTGAATTTGAATTACGGAAGTTTATGAAGCCGGAATATTTATTTTTTCAGTTGTTTTTTTAGTTCTTCTATCAATTTATCTTTATCTTCCAATTGCTTGTCTTTCTCTTCCAAACTTTTTTTCATCTTTTCAATCTGTCGTTCTGTTTGCCGATAATCTTCTATGTAAATATCTTCTATGCCCATACGGTGGCGAACATCTGAGTCTGAATTTGCTTGTTGCAACCTACGGATAATGTCTCTGTATTTTTCAGGAAATTCTTGTTCGTTTACATTCAATATATGAAAATCCAGCTCGCGATTGCTTTGGTCGAATATGCTCAATACTTTCAACAACTCTGTTTTGCGGTTGTCTTTCAAATACGGTATTTGAATTATAAAACTGTCGTGAGTAAGACTTTCGATAAAATATTCTTTTTCGTGAATGGTGTTGCCCGTTGAAAGGTCAATATATTCTCGCTGTACCTTTACTACCGGTGCTTTGATAAGGTCAAGGCTGTGCCCTAGAAAATAAATGCTGATTATTGGTAATGCTTTTTTATAGCCTTCTGCCGACTCATGAACTTCCTGTACATTTTCGGGATTGCTGTATTGCGCTCCCAGATATTTACGAAAACGCATGATGTCTGTTGCCAATTTTGCTTTTTGTATTTCTATAATCACAAGTTTTTCAGAACCGTCTGCATATCGCAGCTTTGCACTAAAATCAATGTGATATACAGTAATTGGTCGGTCTTTCAGGTCGGTTTTTATTTCTGTGGGACGGTATTCGAGTGTAAGAATTTCTTCTCCAATAATGGCAGAAAGCAGCAATTTAGCAACCTTGTTATCATCCATCAGGTATTTGAAAACAACATCGTATATGGGATTGGCAATTTGCAGCATATTATATTTTTTTACAAAGATAATGTTTTTGGGAAAATCTCAACTAATCGTTCCCCAGTCAACAACTTCCTTTTTCTGATTTTGTATATGTTGTGCAAGAATTGTATTTTCTGCTTTTTCAAGAAATGGATCTTCATCAAGAATTTTCGATGCAATTTGCCGTGCATACTGAACGATTTGTCCGTCACGGGCAAGGTTTGCAAGTTTTAAATCTCCGGGAACTCCGCTCTGCATTGTACCTTCAATGTTTCCGGGCCCGCGAAGTTCTAAATCAATTTCCGAAATTACAAAGCCATCATTCGTGTCGCACATAGCTTTCATGCGCTTTTTCGCAACAGTTCCGATATCTTCTTTTGTCATTAAAATACAAACAGATTTTTCACCACCACGCCCTACCCTGCCCCGCAACTGGTGCAATTGCGATAAACCAAAACGTTCGGCACTTTCAATTACCATCATCGTTGCATTGGGAACATCTACGCCCACTTCGATAACGGTTGTTGAAATCAGAATATCTGCCCTGTGATTGACGAAATCAAGCATGGCCTCGTTTTTTTCATCTTGTTTCATTTTACCATGCACTTCGAGAATTCTGTACTGTGGTGGCGGAAAAGAACGGATAAAACTTTCTACTCCATCGCGCAGGTATTTAATATCGAGCTTTTCTGATTCTTCAATCATTGGGTACACAACATAAACCTGTCGCCCTTTTTCAATTTCTTTTCTGATTTCACCAAACAGACGCATTCGCAGCGCATCGGTGTAATGCTTTGTTTCTATTTTTTGCCTTCCCGGTGGTAATTCATTAATCACAGCAACATCCAGATCGCCATATACTGTCATTTGCAGCGTTCGCGGAATAGGCGTTGCTGTCATAACAAGTACGTGGGGTGTTATCTCGCTTTTCTTCCATAATTTTGATCGTTGTGCAACTCCGAATTTATGCTGCTCGTCAATCACAACAAAGCCCAAATTTTTAAACTGTACATTATCTTCAATAAGCGCGTGTGTTCCTATTAATATCTGCAATTCGCCACTAAGAAGCGCTTCATGCAGACTTGTCCGCACTTTTTTCTTTGTAGATCCTGTCAGCAATCCCAACCGGATATCAAGCCCGTTTAACATTTTTGTAAAAGTCGAGAAATGCTGATTCGCAAGAATTTCAGTAGGAGCCATGATGCATACCTGCAAATTATTATCAAGAGCTATTAAAGCGCAAATCAGAGCCACCAACGTTTTACCGCTACCTACATCTCCTTGCAGCAAACAGTTCAATTGTCTCCCTGATCGCATGTTTTCACGCAATTTCTTCACAACACGTTTCTGCGCTCCAGTAAGCTCAAAGGGTAAATTATTTTTTGCAAAATTATTTGTATAGTCCCCTACCCTTGCAAACACAAGACCAACGGATTTTACATGTCTGATTTTTCTTTGACGCAAAATACTTATCTGAATAAAAAATAATTCTTCAAATTTCAGTCTGTACTGCGCTTTATTTAATGTTTCTATACTGCTCGGAAAATGAATATTCAGAACAGCATCGTGGTGTGATAAAAAATGATATTCTTTTACCAAATGTTCAGGAAGGGTCTCCTGAAGCGTTGTTTTCATTGATTGAACCAAGCCCGCAACTATTTTGTAAATGGCTTTAGAATTGAGAAAATTATTTTTCATTTTCTCAGTAGTGTTATACAATGGCTGAAATGGAGTGTTAAGTTTTTTCTGATGTGTTGCTGCTTCTTCAAGTTCAGGGTGAATGATGTTCAGCTTATTATTAAAAATAGAAGGCTTGCCAAAAACAACATATTCCATGCCCCTTTTAAGCATCTCCCGAATATATTTCACGCCCTTGAAAAATACAAGTTCTATAATACCCGTGCCATCTGTTATAAATACAACGAGACGTGGATGACGTTTATCTCCGGCAGTTTCAATTCCAATGATTTTTCCTTTAATCTGCAAATACGGCAAATCAGCATTCAGCTCGTTAATTGAATAAAACTTTGAGCGGTCTATATGCCTATATGGAAAATAATACAACAAATCCCTGAAAGTAAAAATCCCTAACTCTTTGTTGAGTATTTCTGCTCTTTTGGGACCTACTCCCGTAAGAAATTTAATATCCTGATCTAAAAAATAATGCAATGTGTTTTACTAATATTAGTGGTTAATATAAAATACCAAAAAGTATGATTTTACGGAAACACTTCAACTTTTAAGCTTTCGGATTCCTGAAAAATACTATTTTTACAAATTTAAAATAAAGCTCTTTATTCGCATCTTTTTTTTATCAACACATATAAATGAACATCGCGTATAACTTAAAATTTCTAAAATACCACCTGTTTGCAAAGCACAGGAATGGTCATGGTATTCACTCTCCCTTTGTTTATGAATTGCTGACTACTGTTATTGAAAGCGACGATCAATTTTATACATTTAATGACATTGAAAATTTAAGGATACAATTACTTACTTCCACAAATACAATAGAAGTAACAGATTTCGGAGCCGGTTCAAAAGTTCAGAAATCGCCGATAAGGAAAATAAAAAACATTGTAAAATATTCTGCAAGAAATAGCAAATACGGACAATTGCTTTTCAGACTTGTAACTTTTTTTGAACCAAAAACTATTCTTGAATTAGGAACATCTTTAGGCTTTAGCACCATGTATCTTGCAGCTCCTTATTCAAAAACTACGGTTTATACTTTTGAGGGATGTCTCAATTTATCGAAGATGGCTAAGTATCATTTCTCACTGATGAATCTGAAAAATATCCAACAAATTACCGGAAATTTTAAAACAACACTTCCCGAAACATTAAAAAAAATTAAAAAGCTTGATTTTGTTTTTTTTGATGGAAATCACAGGTATGAACCAACTGTAAATTACTTCCAACTTTGTCTTGAAAAAGCCCATGAGGAAAGTGTTTTTATTTTTGATGATATCCATTGGTCGCATGAAATGGAGCTGGCATGGAAGCAAATAAAAAACCACCCGAAGGTGGTTCTTACCATTGATTTATTTTTTCTTGGTATTGTTTTTTTTAATACAGAAATAAGCAAACAGCATTTTACGATTAAATTCTGATTTTTTTCTACTTCTAAATCTATCATTATCTCCCGCCACTGCAAACCTGTGAGGAAAGCCACCGCACAAGCCAGCCCGCAATACCTCACAGGATTGCTTAATCCTACTCCTACTCCTACTCCTACTTCTTAATCCATTTTATTTCCCATTGCCTCAAACCTGTGAGGATAGCCTACGCACAGACTTTCCCACAATACCTCACAGGATTGCTTAATCCTTAATCCTACTCCTACTCCTTAATCCAATATTATCTTTATCTCCGCAAACCTGTTAGGATAGCCACCACTCAAGTCAGCACGCAATACCTCACAGGATTGCTTAATCCTTATTTTTTCTTTGTACGTTTCAAATACCGACGGAAGAAATAAAATCCGATTCCTAAAACAAGCCATAAAGGCCACAAATAAAAAATACCTATAAGAATCGTAACAAGACCTGTCCATCCTGAATGCAATGCCTTTGCGAGCCTTTCAAAAAATCCGGGATTTTTTTGCGGAATGTATTTATAGTCCAACAATTCATAATAAAACAATGATACTGTGCTGTAATTTGCACGATCATCAATATGTTTTAAGCGACCTTCCTTTGCTTCAATTTCTTCACGAATCTGACCCAGCTTTTCTTGAATTTGCAGAATATCTCCCATTGAATACGCTTTTTTCAACAATTCAAAATACGATTGTTCGAGTTTTTTATTGCTTTCCATACGCGCCTGAATGTCGTAATATTCTTCAGTAACGTCGTTCGCATCAATTTTTTTGTAATCAACTTTTTTTCCTAATGAAACCAATTCGTCTAGCAGTTTTTCAAAGTTTTCGCCAGGAACTCTTATTTCAAGTGTATTTGATATTTTATAATTATTATTAACTTCATTTTCTTTAGAAATGTATGCCTGCCATTTTTGAATAACTTTCGTAATTTCGGGTTTCATTTCTTTGAATTTCTCAACCTCAATACTGGCATCAGCGGTTTTAATTATCTTGCGAACATCTTTTTTCTGAACTTCCTTAAATTCATTCGCTTTTTTTACGATAGGTGGTGGCGGTGGCGCCATGTCTCCTTCTGTTTCTTCTGCATCTTTTGCAAATGAACTAGCCAATTCATCCGTTTTACCTAACTTTGTTTTTGCTTTTTCTTCCATCTGGCTGCTGCACCCGATAATAAGGATGAAGATAACAGATACAAATAAATACATTGTTTTCATGTTTGTTTTTGTTTCGTTAATAATAAATTTTTCTTTAGATTTATTAATTAAAACTACATTTCTGCCAACCTGCAATATAATTCTTTTAATTCTTTTAATAATTCAGGCGTTAAGCCTTTTGAAAAAATACGAATCATGTCAGTAATTTCGGCGTTTTGATAAATGAAACATTTTGCAGCATCAAAAGAAACCCTCTGAAAATTATTGTGAAGCAAATGAATATTTTTAGCAAACAAATCCCATGAAATATCATTATTAACTGTAAAATAGCCAATATCAGGAGTTTTATTATCAAGAAAAATCTCATTATCAATAACATTCAATTCGAAAAACTTTCTGATTTTTATCAATGCCTCATCATTTTCAATTTTTTTAACTTTCTTTTTAATCGCAAATCCTATTTCTTTATATTTTTCTTGTAATTCTCTTATGTAAGCATACTCTTCGATTCCTGTTACACGAACGCCACAACAAGTTAAACCCTTTAACGTAATTTCGGTATATGCGCCATCAAAAGAATGTGTGAAGGAATTTTTAACTTTTTTAGTAAAACGCATAATTTCTTCAAGAGAATATTTTTCATCGGCAATTATATACACGAATTTAGGCTTTGATTCGCAAGGAACAAGCCCGTAATAACCGGGGAAAATATCAAATGATTCTAAAATACAGGAATTCGGAATTCCAAAAGACTCAAGACACCACAAATGTTCTACCTTTGTAAGGCATCCGTAACGTTCTAAAATAGTTTTCATTTATTTAGTTTTAAATGGTTACGCACGCTGTTAGAAATAGAGTCGGACTTATACATTTCCACAATTTGCGCACCATTAGTTAATAATAGTTTTTCATCAGATAAAAATAATACATTTTAACAAAAATCAAAAAAAATATTTTATATTATACTATAAGGTATTGAATCAACTGGGTATTTTTACCCAATTTTACGAAAAAAACATATCATATTGTACTCCAAAACAAAGAATTACCTTTTGTTGTTTAACTAATTACAATAAATATGAACAATTTTATTTTTAAATATTAAAAAAAAATACATATTTTTGTTAAATAATAAAACCGAAAAATCTTTAGTATTAATTTAAATTTAAATTCTATGAAAAAAATTAGCTTATTAATTCTATCAGTAATTATTGCATCTGCAGTTGTTTTTGTTGGTTGTAAGAAAGAAGATACTGCCAAAACAGATTCTACCAATCTTACTTTTAACAATAAAATTTTTACTCCAATTACAATAACATGCAACAGTGAAACTAAAACTATTGCAGTTGGTGGCTCTGTTACGTACACAATAGAAGGTACATCTGTGAATTATACTGCAAGCACAAAAGGAACAACCAGCAGTGGCAGTTTAATTGGACTTGAAATGGTTTGGGATAATAGTGTTACTTTATCAGGTGGCACACAAAGTTTAGACCTTATCACTTCAAGCTCTTATTTCTTCTTGATAATACAGAATTCAGGCTATAGTACTTTACAAGACTTATGGGTTAATAAAGATTTAGCTTCAGAACTTCATTACAGTAGTGTTACTTTCCCATGGAGTTCATCTTCAAACCCAACTTATGAAACTGGTTATTTCAAAGCATGGACTAATTCAAACATTAAAATTTCTTATGTTCCTGCTGACGGATTAACTTATTATTATTATTTATTACAGGGTTCTACTTTTTCATCCCCATTTACTGGAAACTTTACACTTCCATTCACTGAAAATCAGTCAAAAACTCTGAATTTCACACCACAGTATAAGAGCTTAATTGAAGAAACAACAAGTATTCCTTTAACACCGGGAGCTATTCCACAGTATGCAAAAGAAAAATAAGAAATTATTTTTGTTAAAGAAAAAGCCGCAGAATACTGTGGCTTTTTTTTCTTATTATTTTAGTTCAAAAATTTTATTTAAAATTTTATCATGAAAAAATATTCGATAATTATTATCAGCATTATGATTGCCGGAGCATCATTGTGGAATGGTTGCAAGAAAGAAAGTATTAAAAACCCACCAACTGCAAATTTTAATTCTAATGTAACAAATATTATAGTTGGGCAATCTGTAAATTTTACTGATTTATCTACTGGAAACCCTACTTCTTGGTCATGGACATTTGATGGAGGTACTCCTAATACATCAAATGCAGCCAACCCAATTGTTCAATATAATACAGCTGGAGTATATAGTGTTACCTTGACAGCTATCAATGCTGATGGTACCAACACAATTACAAAAGATAATTTTATTACAGTCACGAATCCTCTACCAACAACTAATTTAACATTTAATAATAAAATTTTCACACCTATCATTGTTACTTGCAACAATGAAACTCAAACGATTGCAGTTGGAGGATCTGTTTCGTATGCAATAACAGGTACTTCAGTAAATTATACTGCAAGCACAAAAGGAACAACCAGCAGTGGCAGTTTAATTGGTCTTGAAATGACTTGGGCTAATAGTGTTACTTTATCAGGCAGCTCACAAAGCTTAGACCTTATTACCTCCAGTTCTTATTTCTTCTTGAAAATACAGAATTCAGGCTATAGTACATTAACTGATTTATGGGTTAATAAAGATTTAGCTTCTGAATTAAATTATCCCACTGTAACATTCCCATGGAGCTCAACTTCAAGCCCTACTTATGAAACCGGTTATTTTAGAGCATGGACAAATTCAAATATTAAAATTTCTTATGTTCCTGCTGACGGATTAACTTATTACTATTATTTATTACAAGGCACAACTTATTCTTCACCATTTACAGGGAATTTTACACTTCCATTCACAGAAAATCAGTCAAAAACGCTGAATTTCACACCACAGTATAAGAGCTTAATTGAAGAAACAACAAGTATTCCTTTAACACCGGGAGCTATTCCACAGTATGCAAAAGAAAAATAAGAAATTAACATAATCCTAAATCTTGATCGTAAATGTAAATGTAGTATTGGCTCACAAATTTATTACAGGGATACATCTTTGTGAAAACTTTTCCTGATTTTGTTTTAATTTCTTTATTCGCAAAAGTCCTCACATTTTCTAATGACTTTATAATGCAAATAACTTTACTTTTCACACTCAATTCTTGTAATTCTTTTGAGTATCGCTCTTCTACAAAATCAATATTACTACGATACTTCGCACTCTCTGCTGAGCTCCACCAATGAACTTCAACTCCTAAATTGTCTGCTGCTTTTTTTATATGTGAATTTAATTGATCTGTTAGAGTTTTTAATACTCCGTTTGTATGCTTGGAAAAACCAAGATTGCGTAACAAATTTATGATACTACCTTCAACAAAAAGATTCGGTAAATATCCGCGTAATAATATCCGATCAAAACTCGTATAAATAAATCGAATGTGAGCTTTCATTGACTCTGTAAATTTATCTGACATCATCTCAACCATGCGAATCGAAATCAAAGAGAGGGATTTTCATCAGCTTTGACTGTGCAATAAGTAAGTTGAAGCAAACGAAAATAAAAGCAGCGTTACGAGCTACAAAGTTTCATAGAGCGACCACATCTACAATAGAGGAATTAGCAGAATCGCTAAATCCACGAATAAGAGGTTGGTTGAACTATTATGGTAAGTTTCGCAGATATGAGATGAGAGGCGTGTTTACTTGCTTGAACAAAAGGCTGGCACATTGGGTACATAGTAGGTATAAGTCATTAAACTGGCATCAAACTTTTGACTGGTTGAATAGGCAAATTAAATTAAAGCCCATGCAATTTGTTCATTGGAAAGCTGGATTTATTGGCATCGCTTGAATGACAAGAGCCGTATGAGTGGAGACTATCAAGTACGGTTCTGTGAGAGGTTTGGGGTGAAAATCCCCTTATCTACTCGACTTGCCAAAAAAATCCGTACACAAAAAAGCAAATGATAATATTTCAAAATATTTCAATATTTATAACAAATTAGGAAATATTTGGAATTTTTTTAATATGTTTGTATGATTTCAAAATTTTATAATAATTAGGAGATTTTACAAATGAAACAAATAGAACGTGCGCCAAAATGGATTAATGAACAACTCAATAAAGAAGTTCATAAACTTAGATTAAATGATGAGTTTCAGTCATTAGTAAATGATATAAATGAAAAATATTTATATTGGGATAAAGCTAAATATAACGCTACTAATCTTGTATCTGAACCAAAAGTATTATGGGCTGCAATTAAATTAAGCAGGACTATTAATGCTAAAAAGATTCAATTTGGAGAGCATAAGTTTTTTTACAATTTAACAGATTTTATACAAAAAGAATTACATGAATTTGATTTGCATATTGGAGGACATTTGGGAACAAGAAATTTAATACCTGAAGATGATAAGAAAAGATATTTGGTAAGCTCTATAATGGAAGAAGCTATTGCTTCAAGTCAAATTGAAGGTGCTGTAACGACAAGAAAGCAAGCTAAAGAAATGCTCAGGAAGAATATTAAACCTAAAAATAAATCTGAGCAAATGATTTTAAATAATTATATCACAATCAAGCATATTGTTGAAATAAAAGATGAACCAATTACAACAGAAAGATTTCTTGAAATACATCGATTAATTTCCAGTCAAACTTTGCCTGATACGAAATATGAAGGAAAATACAGGAAAGATAATGAAATAAAAGTAATTGATGTTGTAAATGGAAACATTGTTCATTCTCCCCCTGATTATCGAGAAATTTCAAAATTATTAAATGACGTCTTTATTTTTTTTAATAATGACAAAAATGACCAATTTATTCATCCTATAATTAAAGGTTGCATAATTCATTTTATGATAGGATTTATACATCCATTTGTTGATGGGAATGGTAGAACAGCTAGAGCATTATTTTACTGGTATCTATTAAAAAATGGTTATTGGTTGACTGAATATTTATCGATATCAAGATTAATTGTGAAAAGTAAGGCACAATATGCAAGAGCTTACCAATACACAGAAATGGATGATAATGATTTAACATATTTTATCAATTATAAGATTAAAACTATGGAAATGGCATTTGATAGCCTAAGAGAATATATTCAACTAAAAATAAATGAAAAGCGAAAAGGTATAAACTTCCAAAGAATAAAAGGGATTAATACAAGACAAGCAGAAATTATAAAATGGATATTTGAAGAACCAAATCTCATGTTTAGTGTTAAAGAAATTGAAAATAGATTAACAATTTCAAACCAGACAGCTAGAACCGACTTAACCGAATTGGTTAATAGAGGGTATCTTGAAATAATTAATCTAAATAATAAAACTAAAGGATTTTGTCGCACTGAAAATTTTGAAAATATATTAAAAAAAGAGTTACCAAAAAAAATAATTTAATGAATGGCAACAAAACTCTAACACTGCGCGTAGCACATTTTTTTTTTTATGATAACGCTATATAGATTGAATTTACTTTCGTTAAATGTTTTCTTGCATTAATAACTTCAATAATCTCTATCATTCCGGAATCCTGCTTTTTTATCATAAAATTCCATCAAATTTCCATTCGAATAAAATAATCTTGTTTGAAAATTTTTAACATTGTTTCGGTTAATTGATTGTAAAACTCTTTACTTCTCCGTATCGTATTACTGTTCCTTCTGTTGCAAAAGCCCTGTAATAATAAGTGATTCCCTGTGATAAATTATTTAATATCGTTGTGGAATTTCCTGTGTGATTTGTTGTACCCATTAATACAATTGTAGAATTTATATCAGGTGATGAAGTCGAATACGACCAACAAAAACCATGATTAGTAATTGTATTCACACCAAGTTTTAAAATATTTCCTGTGAGTGTTGCTGTAGTCGCACTTGTAGTTTGTGCGTAAGCGTCCGGCAAACTACATCTATAAAATATCAAGCGGCGATATTACCTTTGCCCTGGCAGAAGAGTGTGCAGTTGAGAAAT
>MEOG01000073.1:0-82387 GCA_001769125.1 Bacteroidetes bacterium GWF2_35_48
TCTGATGATTAAAATAGGAAAACAACGCAAAATGGAAATATTTTCTAACTGCATATCATTCATTATTAAACAAATATGAAGTCCGAAACATTAGTTAATTGATATTATAAAAAACCGTTTTAGCACCCGTATTTTCTCCGAAAAATTACTTTCAGAAGATGAAATAAGCTTGCTTTTTGAAGCAGCTCGTTGGGCGCCATCTGCCTTTAACAATCAGCCTTGGCGTTTTATTTTTGCGGATAAAAAAAACAAATCTGAATTATTTGATAAAATTTTCGACAGCCTTGTTCCGCAAAATCAGGTTTGGGCAAAAAATGCGCCACTTCTTGTTGTAAATATTGCATTAAAAAAGTATGAAACAAAAGACAGTGAAAACCCAAATGCTGCATTTGAATTAGGAATGGCAGTGGGAAACCTGCTGGGACAGGCTACTGCAATGGGTTTGCATGCAAGGCAAATGGCCGGATTTAGCAAAGAAAAATTAATTCAGAATTTAATGCTTCCTGAAAAATATAATCCGATAACCGTTATGGCTGTTGGCTACAGAGGCAAGCCTAAACACTTGTCTGAAAATCTGAAAAAAATGGAACCTGAATTTGCTGAAAGAACAAGAAAGCCTTTGATAGATCTATTCATACCGAATTAATATTATATATCTGCTAAAAATCATTATAAAAATTACGCTTGTTTTTTATATTTGCACGCTACTAAACTTAACCCTTTATGAATCGCAATTTTTTTCTGATTATACTTCTTTCTTTATTTTTTTCTATAAATCTTATTGCAAAAGAAATTGAAAAGCCACAAGCAATCAAAGGAATTTTAGATTTACGAAATTGGGATTTAAGGACAGATGGAAGCATTTCTCTGAATGGTGAATGGGAAATTTATTGGGAGCAATTTGTAGACCCATTGGATATTTACAACCATAAATGCAGGCTTACCGGTTTCTTTAATTTTCCCGGTTACTGGAATAATAAAATAATAAACAATGTTGAATTAAAGGGGAGTGGCTATGCAACAATGAGAATACGGATTCTTCCAAACAGAAGCAATCATCTTGCTGCAATAAGTCTTAAAGAAGTACAAAGCGCTTATAAATTATGGTACAATTCCAAACCTATGGCTAAAAATGGTAAGGTAGGCCGGAGTTTTACAGAGATGAGGCCGGAATATATTCCGCAAACTCTTTCAATATTATTAGACAAAGATACATGTGAAATTGTTATTCAGGCATCCAATTTTAATCATAAGCTGGGTGGTTTTTTTGATGAAATTCAACTGGGAACTCCTACGAAAATTTTTCAGGACAGAATTACAATGAATGCTTACGACTTATTTCTTTTTGGTGCTTTGCTGATGATGGGTATATATCATTTTGGATTGTTTTTTCAGCGCAGAAAAGAAAAGTCAACACTGTATTTTGGTATTTTATGTGTATTGGTTGCTTTTCGTATTTTAGTTACCCGCGAGCAATTTCTTTCTTTTGTTTTTCCAACACTGAGCTGGGATTTGAATTATAAAATTGAATATTTTTCTTTTATGCTCGCACCTGTAGCATTCCTCACTTTTTTACAAAGCATTTTCAGAGATGAAGTGAATAAGCGTGTAATTCTGTTTTTTCAACTTATTGGTTTGGCTTTTTCATTAATCATTTTATTTACGCAACCTAGAATTTTCTCCCATCTATCTTTTCCATATCAGATAATTTTATTCGTTGGTATTATTTATTCAGGATATGTTCTTTTCATTGCTATCAGACGAAAGCGAGTGGGGTCTATTGTGTTGATGATTGGGATTATTATCATGCTGGTAACAACTCTGAATGATATTTTGTTTATGCAGGAGGTGTTCAAATTTATTGAATTGACTCCAATGGGACTTTTTCTTTTTATTTTATGCCAATCATTTGTTTTATCGCTACGATTTTCTAAAGCTTACAATGAGAACGAAGACCTCACTGTGCAACTTGAATTCCAAAATAAAAATCTCGAAAATATTGTTTTGGAACGAACATCTGAAATCAATCAGCAGAAAGAAGAAATTACGACCCAGCGCGACCGGCTCGAAAATGCTTATTCCGATTTATCTTATAAAAACAAACAGATTACAGATAGTATTGAATATGCAAAAAGAATTCAAACAGCGCTACTTCCACGCTTAATAGTTATTAAAGAAGCCTTGCCCGAGTCTTTTGTTTTTTATTATCCGCGCGATGTTGTAAGTGGTGATTTTTTCTGGTTTTCCCAACAAGAGGATAAACTGTTTTTTGCAGCTGTTGATTGTACCGGACATGGCGTTCCCGGTGGTTTTATGAGTATGATTGGTCATTCCCTGCTGAACGAAATAGTGAACGAGAAAAAAGTATTTAAAACTTCGTTGGTATTAGAAATGCTCAATGCGCGCCTTATGACAAGCATGCACCAACATGGTACTTCTTCTTCCGAAATGCAGGATGATGGAATGGAAATTTCTTTCTGCTGTTATGAACCTTTAAATAATACACTTTTCATTGCTAATACAAATCAACCCGTGCTAATTATTAAAAATAATACTCTTGATGTTATTCAGGGAGACATATATTCTATTGGTGAAATTAAGGATGAAAAGTGTTTTAATGATTACAAAGAAAAAAAGATCATAATAGATACAGAAACCAGTATTTATATTTTCTCTGATGGTTTTGCAGACCAGTTTGGTGGGGATAATGATCAGAAATACACGATGTGTCGTTTTCAAAATTTTTTATTGAATATTCATACTTTTTCTATGGATGAACAAAATGAACTTCTGAAAAATGAACTATTAACATGGAAAGGAAAATCACGCCAGATTGATGATGTTCTTGTTATGGGAATAAAACTTTATCCAAATAGTCGTTGACTATAATAGGGAGAGAAAAGATGAAAATAATAAATTGAAATATTTTCTGTTAAAAAAATGAATTTGAAAATTTCTTGATAAATAACTATATTTGTTAAACTTTTAAAAAGGAGGTTACATGAAAAAAATAAACCCTTGAGATAACAAGGATAACAAATCATAAGAAGCGTTAAGCTATTATTTTTGTTGTGAAAACTGGTAATTTTCTCTTGTATGCAAAAATGATAAGTGAAACGCTCACGCTACGGCGTGGGCTACACTTATTTGCATACAGGGTATACCAGTACCTCACAACAGATAAGCGACAGTCCACGCTTTTTATTTTCAAAAAGTTAACGCCAAAGAGGACTGCGAGGCAGATAAATATTAAAATTTTATGAAAAAGTTTTTTACTATCTTTTTTTTGCTCTCCTTAATTGGATTGAGCGATTGCTTCACTCAAAATATTTTAGAGAATTTGCTTCCTCCCAAAGAAGATTGGTTTAAAGAAAAAATTACCAATGAATTAAAATATATAAAAAATGACCATTTTGCTGGTAATGTAGAGATTTTTAATACTCAATATTATAATAATAATGCATTGTGTATTGTTTCAGGAAAATTTACTTGGAAATTCAAAACTGTTTTTGGTAAAGTATCTTATGAAAAGAGAACTTTTAAAGCAAAATTTATTAATAAGACTCCCGTTTTATATAAAGATTTTGTTTTAGAAAAAGTATGCTATAAGTATATTCTTGATAAAGGCATAACAAAAGATGTTTACTGTAAATGTACAGATGGTTATGATATCACTAATACTAAAGATTTATTATATTGCTGGTAAATTATGGGTATTATAGATTTTAATATTTAGAAACTGTTTTTAAATTCAATTCAATTCAATATTTGAAAGTAGTGAAAGGTTTGCGAATAATAATAAAGATAAGTATTCATTGCCCTTTGAGTAGGTAGCTATTTTTTAACAAAAAAAATATCTGAATGAAATTTAAACAGTTTTTTCTATTTTGTGATTAATACAATAGAGTATAATCCCATAGGTGCCAACAAAAGAGTAAAGGGCGGATTCTGAAAAGCCATACGAGTAAGAGAATAATTCTAAAAACAAACAAAATGAAAATCATAAAATTTATTATAATTGGAATCCTTGTAGCGGGAGCAACTTCTTTTTTTGGTTGTAAAAAAGGAGACACTTTGTCTGCTACTTATAACTTACGTTTTACTAGTACGTCAAGTAATCCTTATCTAATTGAAGTTGATGGAAATAGTAATGTAATTTCAGGAAATACCTATAAAGACTATAAACTTACAAAAGGTACTTATTCTTGGAAAGTAACACAACAATCAGGATATGTACTATATCCCACAGAAAAATCGGGTACAGTTAATTTAGACCAAGACAAAGAAATCGTATTTCCTTAAAATATATTATGAATGAGGTAGCTACCTTTCCTCCTAATTATAAATAATTAAAAAAAATGATTGTCGTACTCTATACCTGAAAATTATTTGAATGCCCTGAGTTTACAGGCATTGTTAAGATTCATTTAGTGATTATTCTAAATCCATAAATGACAGTACTTCTGGAGATATTTTAGGTATGTTATCCGACTATCATTTTAAAAAATTCGTAATGTAGTACAAGTTAAAACATTAAACAACCGCCTCGTAGAGGCGAAATAGCGAAAATAAAGTGATGAAGTCTGTAAAAATGTACTTCGTACTTGTCACGTTCTACGTGAGGATGCACAATAGCTTAACCGAATATTATTCCGCTCCTCACGTAAAGCACCTGTCCAGCAAGGCGGGATGACAGGTACAGAGCGGTTCGGAAACCTTTTGTACTCTTTGTTATATCGCTATTTGCCACGACAAAGGCGATCATGAATTTTTGGTTATTTTATTTTATGGGATTAAGAAGTAGAAGAAATTCCTAATTCGTACATTTCGTCGCCGTGGCGACAAGCTTGTTTCGGCAGGCTCAACACAGCGCAGTGCGTTGCAATGTCCAATTCGCAATTCCTAATTCCTAATTCTATGAACTATTGAGTTTATTATTATTTTTTCTCTCTCAAATTAAAAAACAAATCTCCTCCCATAGTATTGATTATAATACTGTCATTTTTCTTTATTCCTCCAATATTTGAGAATACAAATTTTATGGATATATTTTCTGTATTTTTTATAAGAGTCATTTCTTTTGTTTCAATATTGTAGGTGTATGATTGGGGATTTTTGTTCAGTTTATCTATGATTGTATCCAATCTTATATCTTCGCAAACAGTATCATTAAAACAAATCCGGAAAAAGTTTTCTTTTGCTTTTTTTGTTATTACAGCTTTGATATTTTCTCCCGAATACTTGTTTGAAAAAAGGCTGTCTTTATAATAATCGTTATAATATTCATTGAAGCTGATCATGTATTGAAAAGTGTCAATTTTGATAATATTGTATTTATTATCCCTGTTTGTACTGAAATAAAAATGTTCATTATAATTTTCCTCCCTTTCCCATCTGCTTACATAAGATACACCCATGATAGAAAGTAATTCCTGCGGTTTCGATTTATACGCAGTATCAGGAAACAGAGAATCGAGATTTTGTTTGTAATAAGGTTGTAGAATATTATAATTTCTGTATTCAGTGAGATATTCCACCACACTGCTTATTGCCTGTCTTGTTTTAAAAGGAAGTTCTTTTTCTGTTTTGGAAATTTTTCCATTAACAAGAAGATTATTTTCTTTTAATAATTTTTCAAATCGTCCCAACTGACTTTTTTCAGATACAGAGAATGCGCCCCAGGGACCGAAAGAGCCTGCAAATGTTATAATACAAAGTGTCAGTGGAATTAATTTAATATTTTTATTTTTTGAAAATAACAAATACAGCGTTATTCCGGTTAACCATAAAGCAAGAGCAAAAACAAAATATCTGTTTTCTGTAATTCCATAGTCGGAAATTCTTCTGATAATTGCTATGTATAAAAGAATAAGCAGAGGCAATAATGCTATGTGAAAAAATCGTGAAAATCTTTTTATCCATTTATTTTCTTCTGTTGTTTGAACAGGGTAGAGGAGGAGCAGCGTGAAAACTCCAAGCCCTGCAAAGCCTGTAACCAAATAGGATACCCATCCTTCGGGTAATTGCCATTGAATTAATATTTTTATACTGTAGGAATACAGAATAATAAAATAAACTAAAATCAGACTTATAAGTACATACTGACTGAATACTTTCAGCCCTTTGGGATAGGATGTTTCCTGCTCAAGCAATTGCAGATTTTTGGGAATTCCTGCAAGGAAAAACCACGTGTTAAAAATACCGGTAATTACAATCCATAATTTAAAATAAGTTTTTGATGAAATACGAACGCCGAAAAGATTTTCTATTGCAAGCAGTGCAAGTGCCAAACCAATGTAGAGTACGACAGAATATATTCCTCCTGTTAATAATCGCAGAAAAAGAGATTTGTTGAATTGCCAGAATGCATTTATATTTCCTGCTTTAATAAACGGCGCAAAGGCAACCAGCAAGTGCATTCCTATTGCTAATAATGCAAAACGTAAATAGTCTAAAGCCGTAAGTTTTTCAGGAAGTATAATAAAATATAATGCAAAAAGCAGCAGGGCTATGGCATTAATAATATCTTTCTTTGGTGATTTTATTTGCTTTTGTTCGATAAATAAATTTAGAGCAATAAAGCCAATTGCAGCAAGAAATCCTGAAATCATCATCGCATAGAATTTCCAGGCTTGCGCATTTTCGGGATAATGAAGTTCTGATAAATAAATTGCTACTCCCGATACTCCTATTGCAAGCAATATTGTTACAGGAAAGCGATGAAATGCTTCAAGCATTTTCTCAAGAAGATGACGGATTGAAAATAGTTTTAGTTTCATTAATTTGTGGTTTTAAATAATTGAAGTCAAAAATCTGATAAATAACGAAGCCCCTAATTTATTATTTTGTTCGATGAATATTTTGTCAAAGAAAACGATATTTTTAAATAATTTTATGCTCTTTCTTGGGCGCTTTTTTTCGTATCAAATTGTAATTTCTAATTGCTTTTATGACCCCGCAGCTAACTCGGATTTGCTCCGCTATAGGAGGCGAAGTAATCCGAGTGCATTATAAAACTCATCAAATCTTTAGTAATTTTTTCGCTTCAACAATCACATCTATATAAAAATTTAATTCTGCGTAATTTCTTGCTGAGCTAAACGGGTAAGCGAGACTACAATAAAATCTTTAAAATAAACTTGGCATGAATGCAAAAGAATGTTAATTTTGTATGACGGATAAAAAATAAACAGGCATACGCCCATTAAAATTTAAAAACCATGAACCTACAATATATCACAGATAACAAAGGACAAACAGCTGGGGTTTTCATTCCCATTCAGGACTGGAACCAGTTAAAAAAAATATATAAAGAGTTGGAAAAAACAGAAGAAAATTTTGTCGGTATTCCCGACTGGCATAAATCAATACTTGATAAACGTTTAAACTCTTTGAAAAATAATACTGCTGTTTGTACTGACTTTGATAAGGCCTGTGATGAAATCGAAAAAGAATTATAAACCTATTATTTTACAGGAAGCTAAAGAAGACATGCGCTCTGCTGCTCTTTGGTATAACAAGAAAAAAAAAGGTTTAGGAAAAGATTTTAGCAAACGGATCAGAGAACGTGTCCACAGCATTCAACCAAACCCGTTTGTTTGTCAGGTGCGTTATACTGAAGTACACACCGCTGTTGTCGAACAATTCCCATATATGGTACACTATACTATTGACGATACGCAAAAAAATATTTACGTTATCGCAGTACTGCACACAAGCCAAAGCCCCCAAATATGGGATGACACAACTAAATAAAACCAAAAACGCCAATCCGACTACTGGCGGACTGGCGTTTTGTTTTCATTTTCTAACAACCTCTCTTTTTTATTTTAATATTCTGGTTATCCGTAAAGCTTATCCCTTTTTATCGTGGATGATGCAGGGGAGACTTATTTGCGTTAAAATCATTGATGAAAAAGTTTTCCTGTTCTCTATCTTTAACAAAGGTGAAAAAGATAATATTTCACCGCAGGAAATTAAAAATCTTATTCAAGATATTTTGTAAACAAAAACGCCAGACTTACAGCCTGGCGGACTGGCGTTTCTTGTTTATTATTGTTTAAACGACTTAGCTACAAGCTACGCCGAACAAGGGGAGACTAAAATAAAATCTTTCTAAAAAACTTGACATGAATGCAAAAGAATGTTAATTTTGTATGAAAGATTAAAACAAAACAGACCTATATCCAAAAAATAAAAACTATGAACCTACAATATGTTACAGATACCAATGGCCATAAAAGCGGGGTACTCCTTCCCCTGCGAGACTGGGAAAAAATTCAGAAAGACCTTGACGAATTTGAAAAACTTAAAGAGAAAAAAAACTTTTTTGAAGGGTTGGGCAATGCTTTTGCCGAAGTAGCCATGATAAAACAAGGTAAGAAAAAACCTAACTCTTTTGATGATTTGCTAAATGAGTTATAACATTATCCCTACTGACAATTTTAACAAGGAAGCTAAACAGCTTGCTAAAAAACACAGATCATTAAAATCTGACCTTGTTCAACTTCGAACTGACTTATGAAAAACCCTACAAAGGGTGTCCATCTAGGCAACAATGTGTATAAAATCCGGATGGCTATTTCAAGCAAAGGTAAAGGAAAAAGCGGTGGCGCACGTGTAATTTCATGCGTGTATCAAATGGATGAAGAAATTTACATGATGTCTATTTTCGATAAATCCGAAAAAGAAAATATTACCGATGCTGATTTGAAAAAATTTGTATCTGAAGTTAATGCCTTGAAAAATAAATAAAACATTTTTTCTCTGTAAAACCAAAACGCCAATCCGACCTTTGGCGGACTGGCGTTTCTTGTTTTTATTACTTTTAACGACGAAGCTCGGAAGCTTCGCCGAGCGAGGGGGGGGTGTTGATTTTCTCTCTCTTTTAAAATGACCCCTAATGGTTGTTGTTGCGGTTGGTTTTGGTTTATAAAATATTATTGCAATGCTTTTTTAATTATCGTAAATGTTAAATTTTCAGGGATTTTTAGTTCTTGTTTTTTTGCGTTAAATTCATTTAAAGTAAGGAGACCTATTGCACTCGATATAATATCTATTGAGTCTGATGTACAAATAGGAACTATAAAATAATTGGTATGCTTTTTATTATTATCAGGGTGCTGTTTTACTATTATATAATTGTCATTAAAGCCAACGGCAAAAACTGTTCGAGGCACAATTACAAAACAACCTTCTTCTTCAGAATAATTATAACTCAATGCACATTGGTCTAACACATCTGCTGCTGTTAAATAATACGCTCTTGTAATTTTCTCTTTTAGTGCCATTCTTTGGCAGCCATAGCAGAAGAAAAAAAATATAACATTACAAAATAGGAATCTATATTTCATTTTACTTTTATTCTTTAACGACGAAGCTCGGAAGATTCGCCCAGCGGGGGTTTATATCCGATAAGTATTCGGTTTTCCTGTTCAAATTGCTGTTTTTTGGTTTCTTCAAACTGTTTCAGGTATTCAAAAATCAACATTATTTTTTTGTCTTGTTCTGTATCATTTTTTATAAGTTGTTCTAATTTAAGTAGTATTTCTTTATGTGTAGTCAACATTTCACGCATTTTTGTAAATACTTTTATTATTTGGATATTTACTTTTATTGCTCTGTCGCTGTTTAAAACACTTGATAACATTAACACTCCGTATTCTGTAAATACATTGGGTAAACTTCTGCGACCGCCCCAACTTGAGGTCGCAATTTGCGACTTCAAGTTTTTAAATTCTTCAGTTGTTAATTCAAACATAAATTCTTCAGGGAACCTTTCTATATTCTTTTTTTACCGCTTCATTTAATCGTTTGGTTTCAACATTGTAAAGTTCTGCAAGGTCTTGGTCTAGCATTACTTTTTTCCCTCGTATCAAGTATATTTTTGAGATTACCATTTCTTCCGGTATCATTAATTTATCTTCTTTATTCTTTGTCATATTTCTTTTTTCTAGGTTACAAAAATATAAATATAAAATTGGGTGTCGCAATTTACGATACCCAATTTTATTCTACCGATGGATGATGTTTTTCAAATTCTTTCTGTAAGTCCTCTAAATTGGTGCTTTGATAACGTTAGGTACTGCTTACGTATTTATGACCGGCCACGTATTGAACTTGTCTTATGTCATAGTGTTTTATCCATAGTGCTAAACGGCTTTGTCTTATCTGTTGGGCATTTATAAAGTATTCGTATTGTTTTTGCAGCTTGCGTATAAGCTTGTCTATACTGCCATGTAAGGTGTCGCTGTCCCCCGCTAGTTCGGATTCGCTCCGCCGCGGCGGAGGCGAAGCAATCCGAGCGCGTTATAAAACTCATCAAATCTTTAGGCATTATCAATATCCTTCCAACAGCAAAGTTTCTCTCCTGTACTAACATCCCAAACACTACATATTTCTTCTATACTCACCTCCAACATCAAACAAAGCTTTCGTAATTTGTCCGATGGAGCAGTATTTTGAAACTTCCATTATTTTATTGAAGATATTTTCATTTTTTACAGCAGCCTGTTTTAATTCCAGCATAAGTTTTTCTGATTTATCTGCTTGTGATTTATGAAGATTTTTGAGCATGGAAATCTGGTACTGTTTTTCTGTTTCTGTGGAACGGATAACTTCGCTGGGAACAATAGTAGGAGAGCCATCTGATGAAAGGAACGTGTTAACTCCCATGATGGGTAATTCTCCCGTATGTTTGAGTGTTTCGTAGTATAAAGACTCTTCCTGAATTTTACTTCTCTGGTAAGCTGTTTCCATCGCGCCAAGCACACCGCCCCGTTCTGAAATTTTTTCAAACTCACTCATGATGGCTTCTTCTACGAGTTGCGTGAGCTCTTCAATGATAAAAGAACCCTGCAATGGATTCTGATTTTTTGCCAGTCCGAGTTCGTAATTTATAATCATCTGAATTGCCATGGCTCTTCTTACAGATTCTTCTGTAGGCGTTGTTATTGCTTCGTCATACGCATTTGTGTGGAGCGAGTTGCAGTTGTCGTAAATAGCATACAATGCCTGAAGCGTGGTACGGATATCATTAAAGCCTATTTCCTGCGCATGCAGCGAACGTCCGGATGTTTGAATATGATATTTCAGTTGTTGCGATCGTGCATTTCCTTTGTATTTATTACGTATAGCTTTTGCCCAGATAGCACGTGCTACTCTTCCGATTACAGAAAATTCAATATCAATTCCATTAGAGAAAAAGAATGAAAGATTCGGAGCAAATTTATCAATGTCCATCCCGCGGGAAAGATAATATTCCACGTATGTAAATCCATTAGCAAGTGTAAATGCAAGCTGGGAGAGAGGATTCGCTCCTGCCTCTGCAATGTGATAGCCGGAAATTGATACGGAGTAAAAATTCCGTACATTATTATTTATAAAATATTCCTGCACATCGCCCATTAATTTAAGCGAGAAATCGGTCGAGAAAATACAGGTATTTTGCCCCTGGTCTTCTTTTAAAATATCAGCCTGAACTGTGCCTCTGACAGATGAAATTGTGCATGTTTTAATTTCTTCGTAAACTTCTTTTGGCAGCACCTGATCGCCTGTAACGCCCAGTAATAATAATCCCAGTCCATCATTTCCCACCGGCAATTCTTCTTGATAGCGCGGACGTTCTGTTCCCAGCTTCGCATATATTTCCTGAATTTTCTTTTCTACTTCTTTTTCCAATCCATTTTTTTTGATATAAATCTCACATTGCTGATCTATGGCTGCATTCATGAAATATCCGACCATAATAGGAGCGGGACCGTTGATCGTCATAGAAACAGAAGTGGAGGGATCGCAAAGATTAAATCCGGAATATAATTTTTTTGCATCATCAAGACAGGAAATTGAAACGCCGGAATTGCCTATTTTTCCGTAAATATCGGGACGCAAATCGGGATCGTTTCCGTAAAGCGTAACAGAGTCAAAAGCTGTTGAGAGCCTTTTGGCTGGCATTCCCTGTGAAAGATAGTGAAACCGTTTGTTGGTGCGCTCGGGACCTCCTTCTCCTGCAAACATGCGGGTTGGGTCTTCTCCTTCGCGTTTAAACGGAAAAACTCCTGCGGTAAATGGAAATTCACCGGGCACATTTTCTGTAAGATTCCAGTTGAGAATTTCGCCCCAGTCTTTGTATTTTGGCAAAGAAATTTTTGGAATCTCTAAATGAGAGAGTGTATTTGTATGTGTTTTAATTTTTATTTCTTTATCGCGTACTTTGAAAATGAAAAATTCATCTTGGTATTTTTTTACTTTCAAAGGCCATTCTTCTATAAGTTTTTTATTATGCGCTTCAAGTTGTTTTTCTGTTTCTGAATATATTGTTTCCAACTCGGCAATTGAAGTCTGAGATTCTGTTTTATTATTTTTTTTCAGGAGCTGAAGCGTTTCATGTAGGTTGAAAAGTGTACGCGCAACAGCAGCCTGTTCTTCGGCTGATTTATTATAAGAACGTATGGTTTCTGCAATTTCAGCCAGGTAACGTGTGCGTTGTGGTGGGATGATGTGAATTTTATCGGGAATTTCACCTGTTAATGAAACGTGCGATTCCCATTGTATATTCGTTTTTTTTCTGATGATTTCAATCAATCCATTATAAAACTGATTTACGCCCGAATCATTATACTGTGAGGCAATAGTTCCATAAACAGGCATAGTGTTGAAGTCCTGATCGAATAGTTTATGATTCCGCTGGTATTGTTTTTTTACATCGCGGAGCGCATCCAGACCGCCTCTTTTATCAAACTTGTTAAGTGCGATAATATCGGCATAATCGAGCATGTCAATTTTTTCTAATTGCGAGGCAGCGCCATAATCGGGAGTCATAACATATACACTGATGTTGCTGTGGTCAACAATTTCCGTATCAGATTGCCCTATACCTGAAGTTTCAAGAATAATCAGGTCAAAATTTGCAGCTTTGAAAACATCGAGCGTGTCTTTCACAAATTTAGATAATGCAAGATTTGATTGTCGTGTAGCCATAGAACGCATGAAAATTCGTTCATCATTAATAGCGTTCATACGTATTCTGTCGCCCAGCAAAGCGCCTCCGGTTTTACGTTTCGAGGGATCCACGCAAACGATTCCGATTTTTTTATCAGGAAAATCAAGAAGAAATCTTCGTACAAATTCATCCACCAATGAAGACTTGCCAGAGCCTCCGGTGCCGGTTATACCAAGCACAGGAATATTTTTTTCAGAAGCAATTTTTTTAATTTTTTCTAAATCTGATTTAATATCTTCAGGAAAATTTTCAACGGCAGAAATAAATTTTGAAATGCTTTGGTAGTCTTGGGTTTCAATATCTTTTATAGAGAATTGGATATTTTTTCCTCGGGGAAAATCAGATTTTTTTATTAAATCAGTAATCATCCCCTGCAATCCCATGGCTCTTCCGTCATCAGGCGAATAAATTCTGGTAATTCCGTATTTGTGCAGTTCTTCTGTTTCTTCAGGAAGAATCACGCCACCACCGCCGCCAAAAATTTTAACATCTCCAAAGCCTTTTTCTTTGAGCATGTCGAACATATATTTGAAAAATTCAAGATGCCCTCCCTGATAGGATGTAACAGCAATTGCCTGTGCGTCTTCCTGAACAGCACAATCTACAATCTGCTTCACAGATCTGTTATGCCCGAGATGAATCACTTCTGCTCCCGACGACTGGATGATTCTTCTCATGACATTAATTGAAGCGTCATGACCATCGAATAAAGAAGCCGCTGTTACTATTCTGATGTGGTTTTCCGGTGTGTAGTTTTTTTCGTTCTGCATTTGTCTAATTTTATGTGATGTGTGTTTCCTTCAATTCCTAATTCTTAATTCCTAATTTCATTCACCAAAAATATAAAAATATGTTATACATTATATTGAAAAATGAATTTTATTAAATGCCCGTACTTATATTTGAATTCTGAAGAAAATTACTTTTTGTGGAAGTTGGTGTAGGAGTCGGCAGTCGGCAGTCAAACAAGTCGGCAGTTGAAAAGTCGGCAGTTGAAAAGTCGGCAGTCGGCAGTCAAAATAGTCGGCAGTCATGTAGACTGAGGACTGTAGACTGAGGACTGAGGACTGTGGCCTGTGGCCTGGCTGAAAAAAAGCATTTCACATAACATAAATAATAAAATAAATATTGTAAACTATGATAACAAAATTAGATCAAATGTTTGATGCTCTCAAGAGCAAGCCGAAAAGAAGATTAGTAGCTGCTTTTGCAAATGATTCTCATACAATTGGAGCTATCAGCGGGGCAGTAGATAAAGGCATTGTTGAAGCAACTCTTGTTGGTGATATTGATACCATAAAAAAAGTTTGCGCTGCAGAAAAAATTGATTTTACAAAATTCAAACTCGTTCAGGAAGCTGATGAAATGAAGGCTGCTGAAAAAGCAGTGGAGTTAATAAATGCAGGCGAAGGGAATCTTTTAATGAAAGGTCTTGTTACCTCTGATAAATATATGAGGGCAATTCTCAATAAAGAAAAAGGTTTGATGCCGAATTCAAATGCAATTCTGAGTCATGTTACAGTTATTGAAACGCCAAATTATCCCAAACTGCTTATTGTTAGCGATGTTGCCATTATTCCTGCTCCAGATTTGAAACAGAAAATTGCGATTACAAATTATGTTATTCAGACTGCTCACGCATTAGGGAATATGAATCCAAAAGTTGCCCTAATTGCAGCTACAGAGCAAATGTCATTGGGGATGCCCGCTTGTGTTGATGCTGCAATTCTTTCAAAAATGGCAGACAGAGGGCAAATAAAAGGTGCTTTAGTAGATGGGCCATTAGCTCTTGATGTTGCTGTAGATAAAGAAAGTTGTGAGATAAAAAAATTGAAAAGTCCTGTTGCCGGTGATGCAGATTGTATGGTATTTCCTAATATTGAATCAGGGAATGTATTTTTTAAGACCAATACAAAATTGTGTAATGCAGAGCTTGGCGCTGTAGTGTTTGGAGCAAAAGTTCCCGCTGTTCTTACATCAAGAGGCGATAGTGAAAAAACGAAATTGTATTCTATAGCACTTGCTGCTATGATTGCTAAGTAATGGACAAGGTTTGGTGTTTTTCAACAACAGATCATTTTTTCATATAGTACAAAATTATGTCCGAAAGTTTAATTCTTGCGATAAATCCGGGTTCCACTTCAACGAAGATTGCTGTTTTTCAAGATTCAAGATCAGTCTTCATGAAGAATTTATCACATAAAACAGAGGAGCTCTCAAAATTTAAAAAAATATCAGAACAGTTTCAATTCCGGAAAGATATTATAATTGAAGAAATTGATTCAGCAGGTATCAGTCTTGATGCAATAAAAATTGTTGTTGGAAGGGGAGGGCTTGTCAGACCTATTGAGTCTGGAGTGTATTCAGTGAATGAAAAGTTGAAAAAAGATTTGCTGAACAGTCCTTTCGGCGAGCATGCAAGCAATCTTGGCGGGCTTATAGCCGACGACATTGCACGGTCATTAACAGAGGCACGAGCTTTTATTGTTGATCCGGTCGTTGTTGATGAACTGGACGATATTGCACGTATTTCGGGTCATCCGCTATTAGAAAGGGTTTCAATTTTTCATGCATTGAATCAGAAAGCTGTTGCAAAGGCTCATGCAAAATCAATAATGAAGAAATATGAAGACCTGAATCTTATAGTTGTTCATTTAGGCGGAGGTATTTCTGTTGGAGCTCACAGGAAAGGCAAAGTTGTTGATGTGAATCAGGCCTTGGATGGCGATGGACCCTTTTCTCCTGAACGAAGCGGAACGCTGCCTGTTGGGGCTTTGGCACGACTATGTTTTAGTGGAAAATACACCAAAGAGCAGGTTGGAGAAATGATAAAGGGCGAAGGAGGAATGGTTGCGTATCTCGGGACAAACAGCGCTTATGAGGTAGAACAAAAAATGCTTGCCGGCGATAAAAAGGCAGGGTTTATTTTTGAAGCATTGGCTTATCAGGTTGCAAAAGAAATCGGGGCAATGTCATCGGTTTTGAAATGCGAAGTGGATGCGATATTAATTACCGGAGGCATTGCTTACAGCAAGTGGTGTGTTAATCAGATTATTGAAAGGGTTTATAAAATAGCCCCGGTACATGTGTATCCCGGCGAGGACGAAATGCAGGCACTTGCTATGGCGGGCTTGGCTGTGCTGAACAGAGAGATTGAACCTAGGGAGTATTGAGGTCGGTGTCTTCGACTCCGCTCAGACACCGCATGTTGCGCTTAGACACCGCATGTTGCGCTTAGACACCGCATGTTGCGCTCAGACACCGCATGTTGCGCTCAGACACCGCATGTTGCGCTCAGACACCGCATGTTGCGCTCAGACACCGCATGTTGCGCTCAGACATCGCATGTTGCGCTCAGACATCGCATTATTTTTTTACAATTATTAATTTTTTTCTTATTTTTGTTAAAAACAAACACAATATTATTATGGGAACATTCAACAAATCTGCTGTAAATGATTTTATCAAATGGGCTTCTAAAAAAGGAGTTAATTTACCTAAAGAACCCGAAAAGGTTTATGAGTTGCCGAAATTAAATCTTAAATTAAAAGAAATTGATAAGCTTCCTTCGGAAATAGGCAGTCTACACAATCTCACAGAGCTGGATTTAAGCATGAATAAATTATCAAAGCTGCCTAAAGAAATTGAGAATCTTACGAATTTGAAAGTTCTGAATTTATCAAGAAATTTATTTAAGATTTTTCCTGATGAACTTGCTTTTCTTCGTTCTTTAGAAGAGCTTGAAATGGAGAGCAATCAAATGGAATCGCTTTCTTCAAAAATAGGAAAATTAAAAAATCTGAAAAAACTGAATTTATATTACAATCAGTTAAAAACCTTGCCCGAAGAAATAGGAATGCTCGTACATCTTAAAGAATTAAATTTAAGTGCGAACAATCTTGAAAAAGTACCATCAGCAGTATGCAATCTTGTTGATTTGGAAAAGTTAAATTTATGGTCGAACAAACTAACGGAACTTCCTCCTGAAATGGCTTATCTTGAAAAGTTAGAAGAGCTCAACATTTGGTCGAATAAAATTTCCGATATTCCTGACGCAATTAAAAAACTTCCTAAACTGAAAGACCTAGATATTGCTGTAAATCATTCAAAGCTGAATCAAAAGTTAATTGAAGCAGTTTTAAAAGATGATGTCAAATTGGTAAAAGAATTGATTGCACATGGTGCTGATGTAAATTATAAATGGATGGCTTACGGCGATACAGATTTTACTACTGCTTTATTTGAAGCAAAAGGTGTTGACATGATAAAATTATTATTGTCTCATAACGCGGATGTTCATGCAAAGAGGGAGAAAAAAGGAAGTGCGAGTATTCTTGTTTGGGAAAGCGATAATGCAGGAACAGGAAAACACGAGACTTTCCTTACAATGAAGCACTCTTTGGAAGTTACCAAATATTTGAAAACATTAAAGTTTTAATTTTATACCAAGCCCGGTCATTCATTGCTTCCCGTTCGCGCTCGTCTTTGTGTAAAGCATTGTGGGGAGGGGACGAGTGCGCTTGTTGTACCTAATTTTATTTTCAAAAACAATAGCTCTATCCCTTTAACGACGAGGGGGGCTTATTTGGTGTTGTGCTCCTGTGCTTATTAAGCTAAATTCAAATTAATGTCTAAGATTTTTTTTAATTCTGGAAGTTTGGTCTGAATAATTTGCCATACAACTTTGTCATCAATTCCAAAATAATCATGGGCAATCATATTTCTAAAACCATGTATTTTATACCAATCAATTTGAGAGTATTTGTCTTTAAATTCATCACTTAATTTTCCCGCTATTTCTCCAATAACAATGAAATTCATCAATACAGCATCATATGGAATATAATTGCTGGCTAATTCTTCTATTGACGAATATTGATTTGAAATATCAAGAATTTTTTTAACAGATTCTAATATATTAAAACATAATAGATCGTCTTTACTATACATATATAGCGTCTTTTAAAATTATTTGTTTAAAAATCGGTTTTATTGCTCCTTCTCTGCATAAATCTATCTTAATTTTTAAATGAGAAATCAAATATTCACGCAATTCAAATTTTTTATCGTATAAATTTTGAGCATTTTCTTCAAATTCAACAATTATATCAATATCACTCTTCTCTGTCTGCTCGTCTCTTGCATAAGAACCAAATATACCTATTCTAATAACTTCAAATTTTGTCTTGAAAAATGATTTATTTTCTCTTAAAAAATTTAATATCTCTGATTTTGAAAACATGATTATTTCATTTAATTGTCTTATTTATTGCAAATTTACTCAATTTTCATCAATTTATAACAAATACTCATTGATTTTTTGGCATGGAGCTCATCTTGTGAATAGAGTTTGCTTGTGCTACAATGTCAAGATGTGGAAGACCTTGTATATTTATCAGGCAAGCCCTAATCCAAATCACCCGTTCGCGCTCGTTTCAGGGTAATGCTTTGTGGGGAGGGGACGAGTGCGTTTGTTGGTACTAATTTTTTATTTTCAAAAACAATAGCTCTATTCCTGCACTTGACCACCTGCCTGCCTGTTTACTATAGGTAAATTTGCCTGCGCTGAGACGAGCGCAAACCTTGGGGCAACGAGCATTAACAATGGAATATAAAATTTGTGTAATGTTCAAAGTTATCACTTTAAATTGTAAGTGCAAAATGCGGGGATAACTAATTAAACCTATATTCTATCCCAAAATAAATACTAGGTATTACATTCACAAATATTAAAAAAAATCCTGCAAACGAACCTATTCCAATACTACTATTTATAAATATTTTTTTGTTAAGTTTATAGTTCAATCCTATTGTACCAGTATTTTCTACAAGAATTCTATTTCTTTTTGTAATACCCGGTGGACCTAATTGATGTTCATTATAACTATTTTTATATATTGCATAATTAAATTGTAGAAATCCAAAAAGTCGTTGAAAATTAGTATTGAAAAGATAACGATACCCCAAATTCAAACCCAATGAATTAGTATCATATTTATTTACTGGATCACCAACTGGAGGATTAATAAGAATTTTTGTATATTCAGGACCAAGATAAATACAATGTTTTTTTAGAAATAAATTAAAAGTAATCGCTAAATGAGTTGTTTTATAGCTGTAATTGAATACTGCTTGAGTTCCACAAAAGACACTTTTCAATGAATCTTTTTTATCATTATTATTTATCTGACTAAAACCATTTTTTATAATTAAAACACAAATAATTATTCTCAAATAATTCAACATGGGATTATATTTATTAGTTCAAAATAATCTTTTCTGAAACTGTTTTATCGCCAAAAAAACCTTTTAATAAATATACTCCCTTTGAAAGATTTGAAATATCAATGTCTATTTTATTAAGTGTTTGAATTTCTTTTGAAAAAACCGTATTACCAGATGAATTATATAGTTCTAATTTTATCGTTCTATCAATTATTCCCTCGAATTCGATAGTGATTTTACCATTACTAGGATTTGGAAAGATTTTGGTATAAAATAATGGTTTACTTTTTTCTCTACTTGAACTCAACAGGGTTGTATCTTTACTGTTTTTATTTGATTGCCCATTATTTTCTACTTGTACTGGTCCAACATAATTTGAATTACTTTTTGACAAGTTAGGACAGTCAACAATTTTTGCTTCAAAATTACCTTGAATAACTGTGTTTGGTTCAATAGTTATACTTTCAGTTGCTATCAATTTTAAGGATTGGTCTTGATAAAGTGTCGTATTTGAAACGTTTATATTTTTTCCAGTTTTTGCGGTCTCGTCTGTTATAGTTTGATTATAATTATTTATTGTAATATCATGGTCACAATCTAATCTTGTCCATACACGAATAAAATCAATTTCCATAGTAGTAGGGCAAGGGGTCGTATTATCTGCCGCAGGAGGAAAAGGGGCATTAGTACCTGCAATAGAAAAATTTGCGATTATATTTGCTTGATAGTTTAAATCACCAAGCCAAATAGCAAATTCGTAATTATTAATTGAAAAATAACAGGCATCATTGCCCCATTCTGCTCTTATGGTATTAAAACTTTCAGTTAAATTACCAATTAATGGAACCCATCCGCCATAATCATCCACAATACCAAAAAAATTATAATAATCCTCACAACCACTTGGGCAATGAGTATCAACATGATATCTGTTTGGGGTTTCACCTTTATACTCTATAATATCTAATTCCTCATCGGGATTAGCACCATATAGCCAAAAAGCAGGAAAAAAACCTTTGCCGTCTGGCCATTTTGCACCTATTTCAAATAAACCATATTTATATTTTTGTTTCGAAAAAATCATGCCTGATGTATAATGCCAAGTTTGTAAATTTGGAGAGCCATCTTTTAATGTAGATGTAGCCGATGTGTCATACCATACACCTCTAGCGTATATATCTTCTCTTTTTGCAATTAACCTTAATGTCCCACTATTAACATCTGAATTGTATCCAAATTCAATATTATTGCCATCTGTCATATATTCTTGGTTTATAGAAGGACCATTATAATTTCTACCCCATGGAAAACAATTTTGCCATTTGTTTTCATCTAATGAATTTCCACTAAATTCATCCCCATCTGCATAAGCCCACTTAATAATTGTTCCATTTGTTAATAATTGCCACATTGTTTCTGGTTGTGCAAATAACATATTTTTATGTAAACTCAATAATAAAATAGTTAACAAAATTGCTTTCATAAAAATGAAATTTATTTTGGTATATATAATTATTCAAGAATTATTTTTTTAGAAATTATTAGACTTCCAGAATTTATTTTTACCAAATAAATACCTTTTGCAAAACCAAGCATCTCAATTTTTGAAAGAAATCTACAATTTTTGGAAATTAATTTTTTACCGTAAATATTACAAACTTCAATAGTATAAGGCACATCCAAAAGAGTGGGATCTGGTTTAATAATGAAATAATTTGTTGTAGGATTAGGAAAAATAGAATATTCAGTGTTCAAACAACTGCTTTTAGACACCTCGTTTTCATTTGATTGCATAGAATGAGCATCCTTAAATTTATTGTCAGAAGTGTTTTGGTGTGATATTTTTAAATTATTAAGCCCAGGACAAATAGGACACGGAATAATTGTAGCGGTAAAATCGCTTCCGGCTTCTGCAGAAAAACCGTCTTGTAAAATAATTTCCTGATATGCTTGATAACTTGCAGTAACACCAGATAATATAGTAATGTCGTCACAATATTGATCGGCTGGAGATATTATTATTCTACCTACAGGATTATTATTTGTATTAGCTAAACAAATAAATCTGTCTACCGAACAATCAATACTTGCATTTGGATGTAAATTGAATATTGCAGATTCATATTGATTAAAACTACTATTATCAGCATTAAGAGCACCCATTGCATAATATCCATTACAGTACCCCTTCCAGCCCCAGTTAATATGAAAATTATTATCGCTATAACCATCAATAACAAAGGTATGCCCGCCACCTGTTGTTTCTCCACCCGAATATATAAGTGGGTAACTGAAATCTAAATCATCTTTTAACATTTTAATCCATTTCTTCTTTAAATAATATATTCTCCATTTTAAATCAGCATCTGAGCTATATCCGAAATGATCAACAAAAGCGTTTCTAGCTTTCCAAGGATAAGAAGAAGAACTACAATCTGGGCCATCACAATAGCCCATTTCCGCTTTATCCCCACAATCTGCTATTAATTTTGCTATAGCATCTGCTTCTATAATATCAGAACAATCATTATCCGAGTAATAATATAATTCATTGGGCATATTACACCAATCGTAATCACTATATGTAGGATATGCAGGATGTTGCCATTTACGCATGACCTGAGCCATTGCAACAGCAACACATCCGGCAGCGCAATGATTACAGTTACATCCACCAAAATAAAGGCAGGATTTATTGTATGCAATACTATTATTGCTACCACAGTTGCCGCTATTATTTGTTGACTGGCCCCATAGGGATGTAACTAATGGGTTAATGCTATTTATGCTCTTTGTGAAATTTTTTGTTTCAATATCTGTCCATTCTAAAATAGTAGAATCGTTAGGTAAATTATTTTGTTTAATATATTCTATTTCTTTAGAATATTTCTCCATCCACCAGAGATATGCAGGAGGTAAATCGCTTTCATCGTATATAGCATCAAGTGAATAGCCCAGAATAGGGACAGCTGCATTATCAGAAGATATATAAACATAACCGCCATCACTAAAACAAATAATATAATAGCTTATGCTACCATTATAATACTTTACGTGTGTTGTATCAACCAATAAATTACTTTTACCAGATAAAAATTCAAAATAATTTAAAGCAATTTGCGTTGCATAACTTACAGATACCGGATTTGAAAATAGTATCAGTCCATATATCTGAAAAAATAATAGAAATATAATCTTTTTCATGGTTTTATATAAATTGGTTTCATTCGGATTTCAGTTATCTTTCCACCAACTTCAAAATATTTAAAAGTGAAATAATGTAATCTTACTGAATCAGGTGGTTCTGTAAATTTTATTTCTAAGAACCATGGAAAAACTTTTTTTCTTTTGATAAATTCAGTAAATGGCTCAAAAGTGTCAACTATATTTCCATTTTCTTCTGAATACCTTACTTTAATAATATTATTCAATGAAGTATGAGCATTATAATTATTATTGAATTTTTCATCTGAAACTAATGCTAAACTATCAATATTACCAATTATTTTAAATTCTATGTTCATAGCATAACATTTATTTATAATGTCAAAACTTGCCGTTTCAATTTTTACTGTTTTTCCAATTGGGTGTATAGAAATTGAGAAAGAATAAATTAAAACAGTATCAAATTCATTTATTATCATATTCCTTTTTGTCGTATCAGAAAATTGATAATTAAATCCAACTACCTCCTGGTAATTTATTTTTGTTTTTTCTTTACAATAAGAAAACAGTAAAATCAAAAAAAAATAGATACAACCAATTATTGCTAACTTTATAGTAAATTTCATTGTGCTGAAATTATTTATTTGTACCCTTTTTAACAACCTCTAATTCTTTTTGTAATTGAATTAGGTATAAAGTAAGTTCTTCAATTTTCTGTAAAAGGATACCGTCCATTTTTTGCAAGTCTGTACCGTTATTTTCAATTTCTTTAGCAGAATATCCCTCTGCCTTGATGCAAAAGACAAACTAATGTAATCATTAGAACAAGGCCAAGGTATTGTATTCTGTGAATATCCAATATAAAAATACAACACAAAAATCAGTATTAATATATTTCTCATTGCCTTACCCCCTCAAAATTAAATTTTAAATTTTCACGCTCAATATTTTTCGTTTTTAAAACAAATTCTATAAAATTTGAAAACAATTTTATGTCAATAATTTTAAAGGAAATAGGGAAATCAACCAATGTGAAATCTTTTTCAATTATATAATTTTCATCAAAAATACAAGCCTCAAAAATGGGTTTAGGGAATGAAGTATTTTGTTTAATATAAAAGATAATAAATTTGTTATCATAAATTCCAAACGAACAGCTTGCATAATAATTATTAAATTTTTTTTTGCTGTATTGCTTGATGCATTCTCCTTTATTATTAAAAAACTTATAACATAAAGGACTTGGAAAATATACTGCAAAGCGGCCATCATTGGAAAGACATAAAAAAGATAAGGCTAAGGTTCGAAGTTTATTCTGACGTTCTTTTTCTAATTGTAACAAAGAGTCTTCTTTGTGATGATAATTAATTATATGTTTGTTAAGTTGATTCCCTTCATTATTGTAAATAATCACATTAGTAATTGAATCGTTTACCTTTGCTTCTAAAACACCGAGTAGCTTTTTATTGGGGGACAATGCAAGTCGGAACTTTGGTTCATAGGATAAAATCCTACCATTTGGGAAAGTTGCTTTACGTCCAGTAATATATCCCTTTGGAGCATAAACGTCCTCAATAATAATAATACTATCTGAATTGTTTTGCGAGAATGTAAACTCAACTAAAAAGGTAAGGATAAGTAATAATAAAAAGTATTTCATATTTTCAATTATTTGTTTTTATTTTCAATTTGTCTTTTCAACTCATCAATTTGTTTTTGTTGTTCAATAATGTACAAAAACAATTCTTCAATTTTCTGCATTTGTATTTTGCTGATTTCGCCTAGGTCTAAGCCATTTTTCAGGATATTTTTTTCAGAGGGAACATCGGGCAGGTGTTTGTTTTTATTAATAAAAGCTTCAACATCTTTTAGCTCTTTTAATTTATAATCATCATAAAAAACAAAATCGGCAAAATTGTTATTTACAAGCACCCTTTTTGCATGGATTGTACCGTTTACATCCAATTTATAGGTAGGATTCCATAGACCTATTCCAACATTGCCTGTGCCGTCTGGTATCAGAAGAATATCCCCTTCATCATACTCATTGCATATTACAAAGCTAGTTGAAACAGGATTATCATAAGAAAATCCTGTCCAGGCTCTTCTAGGTGCATTGATACCTTGTGGGTACCATCCAATATAAGAATTAGTATATCCTTCTATAATCATTGCTGGGCTTAAGTTATTGTCACCTTTAATATGTAATTTTGCAATCGGATTAGTTGTTCCTATACCAGTATATCCGTTATCTGTAATAGTCAGATAACCATCATGATTTTGTCCGGCATTATCTTTAAACGATAGCATAAAGCCATTTTGATTTGCCGGGTTTGAAAATTTCCAAACACCATTGTTAGATGTTCTGCCAAATGTAAGCCAATTACCATACCCGCTTTTCAAGCTTAAAACGCCACTTTCAATAGCCGCAATACTACCAATAGTAACAGTTCCAGTTTCATAAAATAAATTTGTATTGTTTTTCTTCCAAAATCCTGAAAAAGGAATTGATACTCCGTTATTCCAGCCCATAAAATCTGTGCCGTCCCATGTAATTGAACCATCAGTATGAGTTGTTGAATTCGAAATTTTTATGGCTCCGTTGACTTCGAGTTTCTCGATAGCTGAGTTAACGCCTATTCCTACATTTCCATTATCTGTTGCCAAAAATGTACTGTGACATGTAATAAAATTACCAGTATTGGTAGCTTCGGGATTACCTCCTACAATAACATTTTTTCCACTGTACCAATTTATCAGCAAAGCATCATCTGTAGGCCCATAACAATCCATTATAGCGTGAACACCATTATACCCTATTCGGAGGTAATTTAGAGGGTCGTTAACTTTGGTAAACCGGGCATCGCCATTTACATCAAGTTTGAGTCGTGTTAAACCACCTACATCGTTTTGTAAATCCCAACCAACTCCGGCATAAGTTTTCCCAATAGCTACCTTTCCATCATCAGTAAAAGAAATATTTGGTGTTTGATCGGGCAAACCTATTTGCAAGCGATTTTTAAAGCCCTGTCCACCGCCAAATGGTTCGATATCCCACATCGAAGTCGTTCCGCCGATAACTTCATTTTCAATGCGCATTGAACCGCTTACCCCTCCTTCATTGTCCGCTGTAGAGAGATCATTAACAGTTTTTATATGAAGTTTTTTCAGTGGCGTTTCTGTGCCAATACCAACTTTTCCAGAATTATTACAATAGACATCGTTATTTGCTTTTGACCAAACACTGTTTATCACATTACCCGTTATTGAAATACCTGTTCCTTCAGTAAGTAAATTTTCATCTCGCCAGTCAGGGTTGCCACTACCATCTGTCTTCCATATTTTGTTTGGATTTCCTTCACCTTGAGTCACAACACCTGCACTATTGAGGGAATTCGTAGCAACTGAAATAACTGGGGCTGTATAATTATTTTCAACAGAAATCGGCAACATACCTTGAACATTTGTTACAGAACCAGCAGGTGATGTTGTCCAAGAAGGTGCACTATTGGGTCCATTAGATTTAAGAATTTGCTCCATCGTCCCGAAACCTAATTCCTGAACTTGTCCATTATTATCTGAATAAAACAGCTTCCAATTACTTGCAGTATGGTCGGTGGCAGAAGTTATCGAATGTGTTTGGTTATGCAATTGGGAATGAACGTGATTGCCTTCTGCAATAGTACCTGCAACAGAACCAAAATTTGCTGTGAAATTATTGTTGTTTAATAAAAGACCATCACTGGCAGAATAGTTCTGAGCAGTTGAACTAATGATAAAATTAGGATAATCCCCGGAAAGAGAAAGCCCTGTTCCTACTGAATAAGAAATATTCTTTTTCCATTTTGCATTACCCATATTGTCTGTAGTTAACACATAATTTTGTTGTTCCCCATTTTCCCTAAACCTCAAAGTCCCCTCTACATCTAATTTTGCTGTTGGGTTCATATCTTGTATACCAATCCCCACATATCCATCCAAAGCATTAATAATAGTATTCTGTCCATTCATGGCTGAATTCGATTGTATCAGTAAGGCTTCATCTTTTGTGAAAATTTCATTTGTGCTGCCTTCAAGACCATCACTATTAGATGTTAAATAAATTGTGCCGGAACCAATTTTCAGCGTATCGGAAACATGAACAGATGTTAAAACCGTGTTTGCAATATTTAACGAATCTGCTGTAATAATTCCTGCTGTAATGTTTCCGGTAACTGCGGCATCTCCATCAAAAATAGCATTGCCTGCAACATGCAGTTTGGCTTCAGGGTTTAAAATACCAATACCCACATTACCCATTTCTTTTAAGGTTAAAACAGGATAATCTTCTCCTGCTACGCTATTAGTGAACAATAATTTTTTCTGTACCCCGCTTATTGTAACATCCCACCATATAGTACGGTTCAATTCTAAAACCATGTTGTTAATAACTTCATCTTCGAGCCTTAAAACTGTAGAGCGACGCCCTGGTCCCGGTGGCAAATCAGGATGCACGTAACAATCGGTAATTCCTTTTACATGTAAATGTGTTTGCGGGTTATTAGTACCCAGCCCATAATATTTGTGAGTGTTGCTAAATAAGCTATACTCATCTTTTTCAACCCATACACTGTTTAATACATTCCCATCAAAAGATAAGCCTGTTCCTGCAATTAAATCAAGTGGGGGCAAAGAACCAAATGTGCCGTTTCCATACAGCACAGTTCCTGCATCTCCATTATACTCCAACGCTTGAAAGACTCCGGTTTCATTAAATGTAACAATTCCATTTCCCATTCCGGCAAAATTTGTATTGCTGATAGCGCCCGTAATAAGACTACCAGACGAAATTGTACCTGTTGTTTGAATGTTGTTATTAATAAAATCAAGGATTCCGCTTGGCGATACTATTGCCGGAACGCTGATTTGACCGAGTATTGTTGCATTTTGACCAATGTGTAAACTATTCAGCGTGCCTGTTCCTGAAATATTCAGGCTTGCTCCTTTAATTCCGGCAGTAGTAATAATATTACTTCCATCAAAATTTACAGTGCCAGTGGGCGAGAAAATTTTAGCTACAGAAAGACTATTCCCAACAGTAATATTTGCGAGAATATTAAAATTATTAATACGTCCATCGCCTTCCACATCGAACATACACGAGGGCGCAGCAAGACCAAGACCAAACCAGCCTGTTGCGGTAAATACAGCCCTTTGTGTGTTATTTGTTTTTAAGACTAAAGGTTGGTTGTTTTTTGAGCCCAGAAAATCGCCGGATGACAGGTTGTTTCCTCCGGTGGCCCATTTATCGCCGCTTTGCGAAAATGCGGACATATTAATGAAGGTGAAAAACAAAGCGAATAATATCGCTAAACGAACATGGGGGGGGGTAGCGCAGCTTCTCATAATGTATAATAAATTAAAGTTTATACTTTGTAAAGCCCCAAACTTATAGAAAAAAGTATGGAAAAATTGTTTTGGTTTGGGTGAATTTTTCAATTCAACAAATTTTTCTACGAAAAAAAAACAAAAAGGTTACATCGGTGGCTGTCAGAATGTTCTATGCTATCAAGATGCGGAACATCTTGTAATGCTTTTAATCTGCTTAGCGACCTGCTGGATATGCAATTTCAATCCTCAAAAAGTCAGAGAAATTTTTAATCTGCCGGAACATATCGAACCTGTTGTTTTACTGCCATTAGGTTATCCTCTCGATAAAGCAGATGTTGATCGTCATGATAAAGGAAGAAAAAAAATAGAGGAAATTGTTCATTGGGAAAAGTTCAGTTAGTTTACCAGGCAAGCCCCATCCCAAACCGAAAGGGAAAATCTAAAAAGTTGTGAGAAATACCTTTAGTTTCAAATTTTACATTTTCAAAGCTGACACTGATATCTGCAAAAGTAAATATAAGTCCTATTTTCCTGATTGGTTTTGATGTGGAAAAGAAACGCAAGCCCCCGTATGCTTTTAAGTAAGATGGACTCTCAAGATATGGCTTAAGTCTCTCCCCTTCACCTTTGTATTGAAAACCAAAAGTTTCAAAGAAACCGAATCTGCGCTTGTCTTTTCCATTAACAAATGCAGTACCTACTTTAAAATAAAAACCCGGTACATTATTAAATTTGAAAGCCAGATCATTATTAAGATTTGTTGATTCAGGCTGAAAATTAACATAAGACAAAGTCATTCCAAGTGTTACGGGTTCTTTTATTACAAGTCCAAATTGTAAGCCAAAACTTGTTTTGTATAAATTAAAATAATTGTTATAAACAAAAGACGGAGTTGTATTTAATAAATAGTCTTCAGAAAATGAAAACGAAGAATATTTTACATCCCGTGTAATAGAAAATTCCAGCCCTCTTTTTTCTTTCGTATTCCAGTATTGATATACTTCAAAATATTTATTTGTTAAAAATCCGCTAAGAGTTTCTTCTTTATATTTTCTGTATTTTTCAGGGTAATCATTATTTGTATACATTTTGAGACTTGAGAAAAAAGAAGGGGAAAGGTTAAATAATGCATACCCAAAAGAACTTGAATTTTTATAATGAATAGTTTTGTAGGGAGCATAATAATCCTGAGGCAAATCTTGCGAAAATGTAGAACCGAAGAGGAATAGGGAAAATATAATTAAAGCTACTCTCATGCTTTTTTCGGAGGTATTTTGCCGGTTATTATCAGCGTTTTCATTTCCTTAAACTCTCTTTCTCTTGCAATTTTAAGGGGAGCGCGTTTCCAATTATCTTTAATAGTTTTATTCGCTTTTTTCTCAAGGAGCAGTGAGGTAATATCCAGCCTGTTTTCTCTTACAGCATAATGAAGAGGCGTCCACCCGAATTCTCCCTGTGCATTAATATTTGCGCCTAAAGAAATCAGTTCAGCAGTCAAATCTTTATACCCTTTCCAAGCAGCATAATGAAGAGGTGTCCAGAGCTTATTATTCGCAATATTCACATTGGGTTTTGATGCAAGAATTTTTGAAACAGTACCAAGATCATTCAGAAGTAAAGCATGCATCAGCACTGTATTTCCTTTTTTATTTTTTATGTCGAGAGGAACTTTGTTCGACAAGAGTAAATCAATTATTGGTTCTGAATAATTATCAATTGCCAGATGCATTAATGAGCCATTTTCTGAAGGTAATTTAAAATCAACGGCAGCACCATTTTTAACAAGAAGTTCGGCAGTAGGAACATTTTTCAAATTCACGGCATAATACAAAGGCGAGCAACCCTGATTGTCAATTTCATTTATTGATAATTGTTTTGCAATAAGGTCGGGCACCAATTCAAAATTTTTAAAATACAGGGAAAGATTGATAAGGTTTCCACCTCCGGTTACAGGCGCATTGAGAGAAGCTCCCAGTTCAATAAGTTTTCGTGCAACATCATTTGCTTTATTTGTGATAGCAAGCTCCATCAACTTTGTTCCATTTATTGTAGGGGAATTCAGGTTCATTCCTTTTCCAACAAAGAGATTGAAAATATCTTTCTGATTTTTTTGCACGACAAGCTCGAGAAAGTTTTTGCCATCGTTATTTGCTTCAAGATATATTTCAGGATAATAATCCAGAACTAAAGTGGTTTTTTCCGGAGAGCTTAATTCTATCGCGTTATTGAGGATAATTTTAGCCATTGTTTTTAAATGCGCATCCATTTGTTTGCTTTTTGCAAAGAACAGATTTGTTTCAAGGTTTATACCCTGAGTTACGAGAGCATTTCCTGCTTTATAGGCATTATTGGCAACAGCAAGGTAGAGAAGTGGAACTCCGTTTGCATCGGTAGATTCAGGATTGATTTTGTAACCGAGTTCAGCCAGTTTCGCCATTGTTTTTTCAGCATCTTTTGTAATCGCGTAATTGTAACACTCCTTGATAACAGTAGCAGGCACATTAGAAAGAAGCAGCGCTGTTATTTCTTCCCGATCTGCGTTAATAGCAGCAGCAACGGCAGAATTATTGTTTTTGTCAACAAGGTCGCTGTGAAATTTTAATTTGTAACTCTTACTGATAAAATCAATGTTGTTATTTTCAATTGCATTAAAGAAATCTTTTGTAAAATAAAATTTAACAATTTTTTTCTCTCTAACCAAATCTTTATTGTCAGGCATCAGGTATTGGGCAAAACTGATGTACATATATTTATCAATAATGTCATCTGTCATGAATGCAAGAAAAGCATAAGCATCGGGATTGTTTCTGTTCTCAGCCAGAGCTGCTTCTGTAAACTTTTTTGCAGCATCAAGAAATGCCTGATGATTGTATTGTTCTTTATAAATTTTGAATTTTCTTTTTGCTGCAACCATATAATCGTTGCTGGGCTTTGAGAAAGAAGAAAACGAATAAACGCGGGGAGGAGGGGTGCAGCTTGTTTTAATCCAGTCTGCATTTTGCCATGTGTAATTTTTTTCAATTTCAGTTATAATGCAATCGTGAAAAATCAAATAATCTAAATACTTTTTTTCATCATTTTCAGCAAAGGATTCTGCTGCTGCAACAAGATATTCTTCTTTTGCTCCCGTATTTTCCTTTATCAGGTCGTCTTTAATCTGGAGCATATTTTTTTGCATGAACTTTTCGAGTTCTATTTTTGCTTTTTCTTCTTCGGCCTTAATCTTTTTATCTGCATTGTTTTTTGCTATTGCAGCTCCTCCTTTTTCGAAAGCAAGTTTTACCGCCATATCGGCTAAAGCATTTCCGGTAGAAACATTTGCTTTTTTTGCTAATGCTGCAATTTCATCTGCAAGCTTTTTTGCCATGGCGTCAATTTCCTGTTTTTTCTTTTCACGCTGCCTGTCTGCTTCGGCTTTGATTTCTTCAATTTTATTTTTGTAGTAACGAATCAGCTCCTCGGGATCTTTTGTTTTTATTTCAAAATTGGAAATCTGCTGTATGCGGTTTTGGTAAGAAATATTGCTGTTATACATTTGGTAAGCGCCTCCGATCATTTCAGCGCCGGTAATAACATTTTTGTTGATACCTAATTTATTGGTAGCATATTCTTTAAGGTCAAATTGAGATAAAACCTTGAGGGGTAAAACTGTAAAAAAGAATAATATTAAAAATAATAACTTCATTACTGCTTATATATTTGCGACAAAGATAATATTGATTTCTTCTCTATTATTATTATTTATAATTTTTTTATATAAAATAAATCATTTAATTTTACGACATCTGTTATTTTGAATGTATCGTAATTTATAGTATTTTTGAAAAAAAAATATGAAACATTTATTAATCATATTGAGTTTATTTTTTGGAACTTATGTTCTGGGGCAGGATATTATTTTTCTTAAAAACGGAGAAGAAATAAAAGCCAAGGTGCTTGAAATATTAACAAATGAGGTAAAGTACAAGAAATTTTCAAATCTGAAAGGACCAACCTATTCTTTGTTGAAATCTGAGATTTTTAAAATTAAATATCCGAACGGAGATCAGGATGTTTTTAAATCAGAGCCTGCAAGCGCAAATACTTCAAGCAATACACAGGAAAATCACACAAATGCAAATTCAAATACGAACAATGAAAATTCAAATTCAAATAATGAAACGGCTGTAATTAATCCATTATTACCAAATACTTCTGATAATTCCAATGAATCGAATGCTCTGATACAGCAGCAACAAAATGCAACTTTTAAATATCAGGCTTCTTCGAGTTTTGAAGTTTTACACAGCGAGCTTCAGAAAATAAATTCTTCTGCAAATAAAGATGAAATTTTAAAATTAGTACAACAGCTTGAAGATACCATAACCCGTGATGATCTCAAAAAAGCATGGGAAATTCAGGCAGAAATTGATAAGCTGAATTAACAGAATATTTTACTCATAATTTGCAATTCACAGTCGGGCAGTCTGAGAAGTCGTCAGTCAGGCAGTCAGGCAGTCAGGCAGTCGGCAGTCGGCAATCGGCAGTCGGCAATTCCTAATTAAACAATCTTAATTCTTAAACATAAAAGCCATTTTTTTACTTGTATTTATTACATTTTTTTTTAGGTTTGCAATAAAACTTTTTACCATGAAGATATTAAAGTATTTTATTGTTTTTGTCGTTTTATTTTCCTCCCTGATCTCACGTGCCGATGAGGGTATGTGGATTCCTCTTCTGCTCGAAAAGTATAATTTTGCCGATATGCAGAAAAAAGGGTTTAAGCTTACGGCAGAAGATGTTTACAGTATAAACAAAGCAAGTCTTAAAGATGCTATCGTGATTTTTGGAAGAGGTTGTACCGGAGAATTAATTTCTGACGAAGGTCTTATTATAACAAATCATCATTGCGGTTATGGTCAGATACAAAAACACAGCACTGTTGAAAAAGATTATCTTACAGACGGCTTTTGGGCTATGAGCAGAAAAGATGAGCTTTCAAATCCCGGTCTTACGGTGCAGTTTTTGGTTCGCATGGAGGATGTTACAGTTAAAACTCTTGAAGGAGTTACGAATGAAATGGATGAAGCGGCTCGTGCTGCAATGATCAGGCAAAATGCATCGGTCATTTCAAAAGCTGTAACAGAGGGGACGCATTACAAAGCGCTGATCAGACCGTTTTATTATGGCAATCAATATTACATGTTTGTTTACGAAGAATTCAGAGATGTCCGTCTTGTTGGTGCTCCTCCATCTTCAATAGGAAAGTTTGGTGGCGATACCGATAACTGGATGTGGCCAAGGCATACCGGCGACTTTTCGCTTTTCAGAATATATGCAGATAAAGATAATAAACCGGCTGATTATTCTCTCGATAATGTACCGTACAAACCAAAAAAATCTCTGGCAATTTCACTCAAAGGTGTTAAAAAGGGTGATTTTACAATGGTTTTTGGTTATCCTGGAAGAACACAGCAATTTCTTACCTCGCATGCTGTAGAGCTGATTTCGCAGGTTGAAAACCCCCACATGATTGCTATTCGTAGAATAATTCTTGACATTATGGGTGAAGATATGGACGCCAGTGATAAAGTGCGGATTCAGTATTCGTCTAAATATGCAGGTATTGCAAATTACTGGAAAAAATGGCTGGGCGAAAATAAAGGCTTGCAAAAGTTAAATGCAATTCAGAAAAAACGAGCACTCGAACTGAAATTCAGAGAATGGGCACTATCAAGTAATGAAAGGAAAATAAAATACGGCAACCTATTAGAAGATTTTGATAAAATTTATAAAGAAATTACGCCCTATTCATTGGCAAAAGATTACATATTCGAAGCTTTTTTTGGTATTGATATTAATGATTACATTAAAGATATTGATAACTTGCTTGGGGCTGAAAAACCTCCTACTGAAGCTGAATTAGCGACTTCTCTCGAAAAATTAAAAATTGTAACCACGAATTTTTTTAAAGATTACAACCTTTCTACAGATAAAAAAATATTTATTGCAATGTTGAAATCATACAGAGAAAATGCAGGAGCTGAATTTCAACCAGAGGTTTTAAAAATAATAGACAAAAAATTTAAAGGCAGCATTGAGAAGTTTGCGGATCATATTTATTCAAAATCGGTTTTTGTTGATGAGAAAAAAGCTTTGGAATTTTTATCCGATTACAATGCATCAAAAAGAAAAAAATTAATGAAAGATCCTATGCTTGAAATGTACAGAAGCTTTATGGATGTGTATGAATATATCTCCCTGAAATCTTCCGGTATGAATGTGAGGTTGGATAAATTGTACAGAGATTATGTTGCAGGTCTTATGGAGTTTCAGAAAGATAAAATCTTTTATCCGGATGCAAATTTTACAATGCGTATAACCTATGGACAGGTTAATGATTATGAGCCAATGGATGGTGTTTTTTATAATTACTTCACTTCTCTTGATGGGATAATTGCGAAGGACGATCCTGCCATTTATGATTACAAAGTACCTGCTAAATTAAAAGAATTATTTCAACGAAAAGATTATGGCAGGTATGCTGAAAACGGAACCATGAAAGTTGCTTTTATTGGCTCAAATCATACTACCGGTGGTAATTCCGGAAGTCCTGTTTTAAATGCAAATGGTGAGTTGGTCGGTATTAATTTTGATCGTAACTGGGAAGGAACAATGAGTGATATTATGTATGACCCGAATCAATGCAGGAATATTACTCTCGATATAAGGTACGCCCTTTTTATAATTGATAAATTTGCCGGAGCCGGACATCTTTTAAATGAAATGAAAATTGTGGAATGAGATTGTAAAATCGCTCCACTTGTGCTGAGCTTGTCGAAGTATGGAGCGATTCTACAATACCCCAAATGCAACTATTCTTTTTATTTATAAGTCTTACAAGTGATAATTTGTTTTTTATCTTTAAAATGTAAATTCATACATACCGCATCATGAGAAAAATATTTTTAACAACTATTTTAATTGCGTTAGCAGTAACATTATTTGGACAGGAGAAGATTTTATATGGCAAAGAAGCAAGTGCATTTTTTGATAATGCCGAAATGGTTCGTATTGCTGATAAAGCAAGCGTCCCCTCTTATATAAAATTTCAATCCGGCAGTGAAATGGACGAAGCTGCTTTTCTTGCAGTCATGAAAAAAAATATTTCTAAAGCAGAGAAATCTGATTTTAAAATTGTGAAAACCGAATCAGACAAATTGTCCCGGACTCATAAAAAATACCAGCAGTGCATTAATCAGATTCCGGTTGAATATGCTTTTTATAAAGCGCATATTATTGAAAACAAAGTGCAATCATGCAGTGGTGTTTTGTATAATAAATCCCCTGACACAAATAGTCCTGTTTTGACAGAGCAGGAAGGCTTGAGCAAAGCGCTTACATATTATCCTGCTTCTGTTTATATGTGGCAGGTTGCCGGAGCAGATGCCTGGTTGAAAGAATTTACCGGAAACCCCGATGCAAGCTATTTTCCAAAAGGAGAGCTCGTGTATTTTCCGCAAAAAAATGAAAAATTAATTCTTGCGTATAAATTTAATATCTATGCCCAATATCCTTTAAAGCGTGCAATGATATACATTGATGCAACAAATGGAGAATTATTATTTCAGAATATCTTGTTGCATGCTACAGACGTACAAGGCACTGCTGTTACCAAATATAGCGGAACACAAACAATAACAAGCGATAGTTACAACGGTAGTTTCAGGCTTCGTGAAACAGGTCGCGGAAATGGGATTCAGACTTTTGATATGAACATGGGAGACAGTTATCAGAATGCAACAGATTTTACAGATGACGACAATTACTGGAACAATGTAAATACCGAATTGGATGAAGTTGCAACCGATGCGCACTGGGCAACCGAAAAAACTTATGATTATTATTATTTATTGCATGGGCGCAACAGTATTGATGGTAATGGCTTTGCTTTGCGCAGTTATATTCACGCAGATCTTGTTGCTTTTGGTTTACCAAATAATGCCAACGCTTTCTGGAATGGAGAGTGTATGACGTATGGCGATGGCAATTCGAATATTTCTCCTCTTACAACGGTTGATATTTGCGGTCATGAAATTACACACGGTCTTACAAGTTATACTGCCGAACTTGTTTATGCTGAAGAATCAGGTGCAATGAACGAAGGTTTTAGTGATATTTTTGGTACGGCTATTGAGTTTTATGCAAAGCCTTCAATGGCAAACTGGACAATGGGTGAGGATATCGGAAGCTGGTTTCGTTCTATGGAAGATCCTTCTTCAAATGGTTATCCCGATACTTATCAGGGAGCCAACTGGGATTTTGATCAGGAGGTACATCATAATTCAACTGTAATGAGCCACTGGTTTTATATTTTATCAGAAGGTGCTTCCGGAACCAATGATATTGGAAATACATTTAATGTAACAGGACAAAGTATTTCAGTAGCTGAGCAGATTGCTTTCAGGACATTGGTAACTTATTTACCACCATCATCTACTTTTGCCGATGCACGATTTTACAGTATCATCGCTGCTACAGATTTGTACGGAGCATGCAGTAATGAAGTAGAAGCCGTTACCAATGCATGGTATGCCGTAGGAGTTGGAAATGCTTATGTCCCCTATGTTGTAAGCAGTTTTTCGAGCGATTTCACAGCATTTTGCGATGCGCCCGCAACAGTAAATTTTATTAACGAAAGCGCAAACGGGCAAAGCTTTTTATGGAATTTCGGCGATGGAACAACAAGCACAGATATCAATCCCTCACACACGTATTCAAGTCAGGGAACATTCACAGTTACGCTTAATGTTGATGGTGGCTCATGCGGTACCGATTCTCACGTGGAAAATCAATATATATCCATCAGCCCTGCGAATCCATGCATTGTAATAATCCCACAAATAGGTTCAACAACTATCACACAATGTTCAGGAACGCTTTACGACAGTGGAGGATTGAGTGCTTATCAGAATAGCACAGATGTTACGGTTACAATAACACCACAGGGAGCAGCTTCTGTTACGCTTACATTTTCTTCTTTTGATTTTGAATCCGGCTACGATTATCTTTATATTTATGATGGACCGAATACCTCAAGCCCTCTGATTGGTCAATATGACGGGACTTCGCTTCCCAACGGCGGAGTTATTACATCTTCAGGCGGAAGCATTACGCTCAGGCAATATAGCGATGAAGGAGTAATCGGGCAGGGCTTTGAACTTGACTGGTTATGCTCGGTGCCTTATGCTCCACCTGTTGCGAATTTTTCAAGCAGTGTAATATCTTCCTGTATGGGATTGGTTTCATTTACGGATGTTTCTTCAAACGCGCCCGATTCATGGCATTGGGATTTTGGAGATGGAACAACATCCACACAAAACAATCCCCAGCATATTTATTCAAACGATGGCGTGTATACTGTTACGCTTATTTCAGCAAATTCTTACGGATCGGATACGATTATTAAAAATAATAATGTTGCTATTGATCTCGCAGATGCCCCATTCGTAACAAATGATACTATTTGTACCGATGAAACAGCTTTACTCACTGCGCTGGGTAATGGAATTGTTTCCTGGTATGAAAATCAATCAGGAGGAGTACCTTTTTTCATTGGTTCGAGCTTCACAACAAGTACTCTTTCAAATAATGTTACGTATTTTGTGAGAGATTCGGTTGACAGTCCCTTGTCCTATACCGGAGCAACAGATAAAACTGCAACAGGAAACTATTGGGAAAATGACGTGAACAGGACTTTGATTTTTGATGTTTTATCTTCCGTTAATCTTAAATCTGTTAAAATTTACAGCAATACTGCAAGAACACTTACATTTCAGGTTGTTGATAATACTTTAGCGGTTGTTACAGGAACTACTGTTATTGTGCCACAGGGAGAATCGCGTGTAACGCTTAATTTTTCTCTTACACCGGGAAATGCGTATCAGCTCCGCACTCTTGAAAATATTAATAATTTATGGAGAGACGGTTCCACCAATGGACCAATTCTGCCTTATCCTTATACCATCGAAAATGTGATACGTATTACAGGAAATAATGCAAACAATACAAGGTATTATTATTTCTTTTACGACTGGGAAGTGCAAGAGCCGGTTTGTGTGAGTCCGAGAGTGCCTGTTTCTGCTATTGTTGAAACATGCAGCGGTATAAGTTCTGCTTCTGATAGCGATGAAATTGAATTGTATCCGAATCCTGCAAAAAATAAATTATTTATCAGCAATTTGAAATCAGCAGGAATAATAATTTCAGATATTAATGGAAAAGAAATCTTGAATCTCCATAATTTTGATAATTCTTATATTGATATATCAGAATTGAATGAGGGTTTTTATTTTTGTAAGATAATATACGGAAACACGATTACGATTAAAAAGTTTGTTATAACCAAATAAAATTTATGTCAAAAATTTTAGTAATAGATGATGAGAAAAGCATAAGAAACACATTGAAAGAAGTTCTTGAATATGAGAACCACTCTGTTGATCTGGCAATAGACGGGGCAGAGGGTTTAACCATGATTGAAAACAGTAAATACGATGTTATTTTTTGTGATATAAAAATGCCCCAGATGGACGGCATTGAAGTCCTTGAAAAAGCACTCGTGGTTTCTCCTGATTCCCCGGTAGTAATGATTTCAGGTCATGGAAATATTGATACAGCAGTTGATGCGATAAAAAAGGGCGCATTTGATTTTATTCAGAAACCGCTTGATCTGAATCGTATTCTTATTACCATACGCAACGCGATGGATAAGAAAAATCTTATCACAGAAACAAAAATACTGAAACGTAAGGTTAATAAAACCTATGATATTGTTGGAGAATCTTCAGCAATAAATAAAATTTTGGAAATGATAGAACGTGTGGCTCCTACAGATGCGCGTGTACTTATAACAGGCGAAAACGGAACTGGAAAAGAGCTTGTAGCGCGTTGGGTGCATGAAAAGAGTAATCGTATTTCTGGACCTTTTGTTGAAGTAAATTGCGCTGCCATTCCTTCTGAACTTATAGAAAGTGAGTTGTTCGGGCATGAGAAAGGCGCATTTACATCAGCAATCAAACAACGTAAAGGAAAATTTGAACAGGCAGACGGAGGTACTTTATTTCTTGATGAAATAGGCGATATGAGTCTTTCCGCACAGGCAAAGGTTTTACGTGCTTTGCAGGAAAATAAAATCACAAGAGTGGGAAGCGATAAAGATATTACTGTTAATGTAAGAGTAATCGCTGCAACGAATAAAAATATCAAGAAAGAAATTGATGAAGGAAATTTCAGAGAAGACCTTTATCACAGGTTGAGTGTGATTATTATTCACGTTCCCTCTTTAAATGAAAGGAAAGATGATATTCCGCTGCTCACGAATCATTTTATAAAACTTATCTGCGAAGAGTACGGAATGCCGGAGAAAAAAATCACAAATGATGCGATTGCTGAATTGCAAAAAATTAAATGGACAGGCAATATCCGCGAATTCAGAAATGTTATTGAACGGCTTATTATTCTTTGTACTGAAAAAATAACAGATAAAGATGTGTTAGCTTACGCACAGCCTTTATATAAATAACTCAAGTTTAGCACAATCTTGATTTTTGATTAATATTTATTATTGCACTTTTCAACATTTTCGTTTCAAATATATTTTCTTTTCAATAATGAATGAAAAGATTTATTATAGGCGAAAATTATATTATTACGGTGCGCTGCACCTTTATAAACAACGCAGCTATCGCTGCTACAAATGTTATCGCAGCTCTGCTGCTATATTAAAATGCAGCAGCAGAGCTGCGAAATATTTGTAAAACAAATGAAATTTAAAAGCAAGGTGCAGAGCACCGTAATATCTTTTGCGAAAATTTCTTAATATCAGACTTTTGAATAAGCAAAACTTCAGTAAATAAAAATATGCAAAATGAACCAATCTAAAATAGATCTCCGGAGCGATACAGTAACGAAACCTTCTTCTCTGATGCTTGAAGCAATGATGGCTGCTGAAGTTGGCGATGATGTTTTTGGAGACGATCCCACGGTTCATAAACTTGAAGAAAAAACCGCTTCAATGTTTGGAATGGAAGCTGCCTTGTTCTGCACTTCCGGAACAATGACGAATCAGCTTGCAATCCGGTCTTTATGTTCCCCCGGCAGCGAAGTAATCTGCGATAAATTGTCTCATGTTTTTTTATACGAAGGCGGAGGTATTGCCCTTAACGCTTTTTCATCTGTTAAAACATTAAATGGTGACAGGGGAAGAATAACAGCCGGTCAGGTTGCTGCATCTGTTAATAATGCAAATGACATTCATCTTCCTGTAAGCAGATTGGTTGCATTGGAAAATACCATGAATAAAGGAGGGGGAAGCATTTATGACTTTCAGGAAATAATTAAAATCAAGCAGGTTTGTAAAGACAATAATTTGTCGTTGCATCTCGATGGAGCAAGACTTTTTAATGCACTTGTTGAAAGAAAAGAAAGCATGAAAGATTTTGGAAATATTTTTGATTCCATTTCTATTTGTTTATAAAAAGGCTTGGGTTGTCCTGTTGGTTCGCTGCTGTTGGGCTCGAACGATTTAATAGAAAAAGCAAGACGATTCCGAAAAGTTATGGGAGGAGGCTGGCGTCAGGCAGGTTATCTTGCAGCCGCTGGAATTTATGCGCTCGATAATAATATTCAGCGAATAAAAGAGGATCACAAAAGAGCTAAAATAATCGGAGAAATACTTAGCAGAAAAAATTATGTAAAAGAAATTTTTCCTATTGAAACGAATATTGTAATTTTTGAATTACCTGAAAATATTCTTGCAAAGGATTATGTTTCAAAAATGGCTGAACATAACCTGTTATCTATTGCTTTCGATAAACATGCTGTTCGTTTTGTAACGCATCTCGACATTACCGATAAGCATATTGAACAATTTGAGAAAATAATAAATTCGGTTACAATTTTTTGATTGCAAAACCAGTTTTAATGTGTTTTAATTTATGCTAAAATTAATCTTCTTATTTTTTATTATCTGTTGCAGTTTTAATATTATCGCAGGAACAAAATTTTCTTATCAGTCAGTAGACACAACCATTACCGGAACTGCGAAAAATGCGAAATGGGGTGCTGTTGTTATTACTGACACTGGTAATACTTTTTATATTGATGAAAAACAAGAATGGGAGCCTGAATTTCTGAATACAAAAATTGAAGTGAAGGGATTGCTAAAAAAACAAACATACACAGAAAAAGATGTTAAAGATGAAGATGGGAATTACTCGCAGGGTATGATTGGTACAAAAAAAACTTTATGCAAGGCTCAAATAAAAACAATTAAAAAATAACGATTATGTTTGAACTAATACATCAAATACAGGGGCCACAATTTTTATTAATTTTTCTGACAGCGATTTTTGTTTCCTATATTTTGTATCGTGTTTATCTTAAAACAAGTGACGCTTTGAGGGAAGATGTTTATTCACCCTCTAAACAGATTAATCCCTATGAACTCGCCGTATTAAAAGGGAAGGGCAATGTTCCTCATTTTCTGAAAACAATTCTTATCAGTTTATATGATAAAAAACTGATTGTATTAAGAGAAGACGGTACTATTATTAAAACAGAAAATTCAGATTGCAATAAATTAACGGAGGGAGAAAAAGTTGTTCTGCGTTTTTTTAATTCCGGACAGAAAGCTCAGGATGTGTTTAAAGATGCAGGCATTAAAGCGACGCTGCGTAATGAAATTGAAAAACATAAAGAAAGTCTCAGTATGCAGAATTTATTGAAGCCAACTTCTATGTTATCAAAACAAAGGCTCGTGTGGATTCTGTTTTGGAGTCTTCTGATGATATTCGGAATAATAAAATTTAGCATGGGATTAAACTACGACAAACCGGTGCTTTTTTTACTGATATTGCTGCTATTCGCTTTCTTCCTTTATTTGTTTTCTTTTCCCAGAAGAATTTCAAAAAACGGAAAAATGTTTATGCGCGGGCTTGCAGAGAAGTTTTCAGATGTTAAAAATGCAAAACCCAATGAAGCTACTTTGCCATCAGGAATGGATCCCGTGATGGTGGGAGCTCTTTTCGGAATGGGTGCTTTGTTTATGTTTCCTGAATATTCTGCGCTTGAGAAACAATATCCCAACCAGACATCGAATTACAGCGGTTGTACCAGTTGCAGCACTTCATCAGGAGGCTGTAGCAGTTGCAGCGGTGGTGATGGAGGAGGAGGGGGCTGTGGTGGCTGCGGTGGAGGCGGAGATTAATCTTTTCTTCATCAAACATATTTTTGGTAATTCGCTAAATTAGTGGAAGTTTTTAAATGGGCAGATTAAATATAAAAGTTGCAAGTTACAAGTTGTTTTTAACCTGCAACCTGTAACTTGTAATATACTAAAATCATCATCCACTAAAATGTCGAATTACCATATTTTTTATTATTGGAACTTTTCACTATGGATAAAGGCCGTCTTACCCTGCAATGGCATATCAACGAAGTATGCAATCAACATTGCGAACATTGCTACCAGAGCGAATTTGCACATCCCGGGTTTGAATTCGAAAAACTTGTAGAAATAATTCATGCTTATAAAAAACTCGTAACAGATTTTAATGAAAAATATAATAACCGTTTTTATAAAGGGCATATCAACATAACAGGTGGAGAGCCTTTGCTGCACCCTGATTTTTTTCGACTATTAGAATTTCTTTCTGCGTATAAAAAACATTTTACATTTGCGATACTTTCCAACGGCTCTCTCATTACTGATGAAGTCGCTGTGCGATTAAAAATTGCTGCGCCTGAATTTATTCAACTCAGCATAGACGGGAATGAAAAAATGCACGACCGTATTCGTAGCAAAAACAATTTTAAAACAGTTGTGAATGCTATAAAAATTCTTAATAAGCATAAAATTAAAACCTACATATCTTTTACTGCACATTCTGAGAATTACAAATGTTTTCCTGATGTTGCAAAAACAGGAAGAAAATACAATGTAGCTAAGGTATGGGCAGACAGATTTGTTCCCTTCAACACAGCATCCGAATCTTTAAAAACATTGAATATTGATGAGAGTAATGATTTTTTCAGAATCATGAATTATGAAAAAAAGAAAAAGAATCTTTTTTCAAAAACCAAAATAGAAATGTCGCGAGCACTTATGTTTTTTGAAACAGGAGAAAAGCCCTACCATTGCGCTGCGGGAGATACGCTGATTTGTATTCTACATGATGGAATCCTCTTCCCGTGCAGAAGACTCCCGATTAGCTGTGGAAATATTTTTGAGGAAAATTTATCTGAATTGTACTTTCATAATTCCTTCCTGAAAAAACTCAGAGATAAAAATCAAATTGCAGAAGAATGTGAAAAATGTTCATGGTATGTATTTTGCAAAGGCGGAGCAAAATGTATTAGTTATGCTTTAACAGGTAATGCTTTTAATGCCGATCCCGCATGCAAAATAGCAGCATTGTTTAAAACTGATGTTTAATGACATGAAAGATTTACTGTTCCTGCATGAAGAAGAATTCCATGAGTTCTATGATTTCTTCAAACTGGAATTTTGAGCGACCATCGAAGTAGCGGTCGAGTTCATTGTAGAATTCTTCCAGTGAAATAAAACCATCATTGTCGGCATCAACATGAATAAATCTTTGAGGAATATCATCTGCAAAAGATTCAAAGGATTTTGCTGAAGAAACAAGACTTGGATAGTATTTTTCAACAAAGTCATATTCCACTCCGAATTTAGCAGTATCGGCGGCCATTTCCAACATCATCGAGTCTGTATAAGCATTCCCGTAAAGGTCAACTACCGTACCCGGAGTAGAATTGTATTCTTCTTTTTCGAGGTAGTCGGGAATACCATCGCCGTCGCAGTCTATCGGGCATCCAAATTTATCAACAGGTACGCCAAGCGGCGTTCCTATGCACTGATCATCGAAATCGGTTACACCATCTTTATCTTCATCTGCATAATAAATTTTATCAAAATCAGAAATATTTGGATTATCAGCCAGAAATTTGTCGTAATTAACAATTTTTTCTTTACTGAAAATGTCCAAAAGGAATGTAACATAAGAGAATATATAAGTGTCTCCTCCCGATCTTCCCTGTCTGACGCCTTTTCCTTTAGACGTAAAATTATCAATATTGTCAGAAAAATTGTAATGGATGGAAGTGCCGAGTCTCATTGTTATTCTTTCATGTACATTCAGGTCAAATCCCACATGAAGAGGAACAGATATGGTTGTTTGCGAATATCTTCCTAATCCATCAAGATTCTGATCGCGTAAATCTGTTTCATATTTATAATCGCGAACTAAAATAACACTGGTAGCTGCATTGGGTGCTGTTTCTGGTAAATTTCTGATTGTTCCGTCTGACCAATAATTATAAATATTTCCGTTTTTGTCTTTAATATCTGCTTTTGAGTTAAAATTATTGGCTTCAATCCCAATAGAAATAAACGGGAGTACCTGATATTGTTTATTAAGGGCAAGCAGATAGCCTTCTTTTTTCAGAAAATGGCCGAAATTGTATGTAAGATTAGCGCTTCCGCAAAAAATATCTGTTTGAAAATTGTATCTCATATCTCCGGCAACCGTTTGTCCTGATAATTTTCCCATTATTGCAGAAAGACCAACGGAAAGAAATTCATCAAGATTTTTTGATACACCAAGTGTAAAACCAACCCGCCCAATTACCGGGTGCGCCTTGGGAGTAGAAGATACTTCTCCATAAAACGACATAATTCCGGTTCCAACAATTATTATAGGTTTATATTCAAGATATTTTGTTTCTTCTTCCTCGTTGTAGAAATAGTTAAAACCGCTTGTATCGGTTGAAGGAATTATAGTTGTATCCGGGGAAATACTGGGGTTGTCTGAAGTATTAGGTGTAGTTGTAGTTGTATCTGGTGTCGGATTCGAGTCTGGAGTTATTGCTGGATTTGTCGAATTAGTATCGGGAGCAAATGCTGGAGAGAGGGAAGTATCCGGTTCCTGTGAATACGCCTTTCCCAAACAAAATAAAATAATCAGTAATGCGAAAAATAATCTCATCCGGTACGAAATAAATCGTAAAAATAATATTTTTTTTTAATTTATTTCATCCATTTTTGATTGGCTATCATCAGTGCTTCCTGAACAGTAATTCTGTTGCCATCATTATATGCTGAAACAAAGGCATCGCTAATCGGAGTAGAATCCCAAATATAAACACGGTAATCCCGCGCAGATTTGTATTGAGGAAAAGCCCCGACCGTATATTTACGCCATCCTTCATGATGTTCAAGTGAAATGCGGTCTTTAACTTTAAGCCTTCTGAAATAATAACTTGCATTTATTTGCTGATGTCCGGCTCCCACTTGAACTTTGTATACAACGCCTTTTTCGGGATTTGTAACGCGGTTGCCTTTGTTTAATTTATCTTGTTTCTTTTGCTCGGCCAACTCTTTTTGACGTTGTTTTTCCTCTTGTCTTTTTTCTTCTTTTAATTTTTGGGCTTCTTTCTTTTCTTCATCTTTTTTGCGCTGCGCCTCTTTTTTATCTTCATCTTTTTTCCGTTGCGCTTCCTTTTTCTCCTCCTGCTTTTTTAATTCTTCCTGTTTTTTCTGCTCTTTCGGGTCAAGTTTTTTATCTTCTTTCTTTATATCTTTGTTTGGGTCTTTGTTTTCTGCAACATCGCTTGAAGAACCTTCCTGTTTAACCGGAACATTATATGTTTTCTCAATATCCAGTAATGAAAAGGAGCCTTTAATATTTACGTCCCCGAGTGTTACGTATTTATCTTCCGGTTTTAATTTATATGAAACAGAAAAATTACTTTCAGCCGGAAGGTTCATCCATAAAATTTTAACTTTTTTATCTTTAAATGTAAATATTCCGCCTTTGGTATCTATTGCTTCTGCAATATAGCCGGAGGGAATATCTTCATCTATTTTTGCATATTTATTTCCGAAATCCTGATCAACAGAAATATTAACAATCAATGCATCCCCAGCTTCATTTTTATAAGGTTTTTGCCTTATGCAGGTAATATGCTTATCAGAAGGCAGCATAAATTCTACTCCTGTGTTATTTGTTTGGTCGGGTTGCTTATTATGTGTACTATCAGCTACAACACCACTACCCGCGGTAACATTAACAACTACTTCCTTGGCATCAACCGGAATACGCTGATTTTCTTTCAGGTAATTAAACTGTCCGCCAAGTTTTAATTTTCCTTTAAAAGACGGGTCTACATGAATGGTGTATTTTACCGTAATAACTTCGTCTGCAGGAAGTAAAAGCCACATCAAACGCAGTTTCTGGTATTGAAACTTAAAATCCGCATTAGAAAGTTGCGAATTATTATCTGTTACAGCAGTAACACCTTCGGGTAAATCCTGCTGAAAACGCGCAAGACCGGTTGCTTTTCCTTTATTAAAAACAATTTCAATAGTGAAATCTGTTCCTGCCTGTACGGTTTCAGGGGCTTTAATTTCAACAGTAACATCGTTAGAGAAGAAATTAAAGATTAATAAACCCATCATGTTAAATAAAAGAACAAAATACTTTATCATATTTTTTTCTGTTTAAAAATTCTGATTAAGGGCAAAAATATATATAAATTAATATAATAACAAGTTATTAACAGTAATTATAAACAAATTGTTGATAAAATACAGAAAAAAAACAAACGCAAATATGTTAAATTACTGTTAATCAACTTATTGGAAATTATGGTGTATAATATATGTATTATTTGAAATATCGGTGGTCAATGTTAATAAGTTTAATTCGCTAAAAATCAATTATTTGTATTATTTTTTGTTTGTAGTGGAAAAATATTAGGGTAGAAAAATAATTTTTATACCTAAAAATCTGCTTTGAAAAGCATTGAATTTCATTGCTCATCCCTTATGGATTGCAAATATTCATGATGAATTATTTTTTGAAAGAAATGTTTACTTATAAGTTATTGATTAATATGTCTTTAATTTAATTATTGCATGTGTTTTTTTATTTTTACAAAATTATTTTATAAATTTGCAGAAATTAATCTAAACATGCCATGGAAGAATTCGAAAAGAAAGAAAAGGATGAAATTTTTTCTAAAGCTGTAAGGGCTGGGAAAAGGACGTATTTTTTTGATGTAAAATCTACAAAAAAAGGTGAGTATTACCTGACCATTACAGAGAGTAAAAAGAATTTTGACAGGGATGGTAATTACCACTACGAAAAGCACAAAATTTTCTTATACAAAGAAGATTTTGAAAAATTTGAAGAGGGACTCAATGAAGTTATGAAGTACATTAGCGAAACGAATCCTGATATTCCATCAAATCCTCCTTTCGGAGATACAGATAAAGAAGAAAACTAAAAAAAAGCCCATTTATTTGGGCTTTTTTTTACAGTATCAATTCATTATTTTCATTTATTTTCTTCTTTCAATTGAAAAATTTCCTCCCAGGTTAATTTTTTGATATTAGTAACAATAAAATTTGTTTTTAAAAAATTTCCATACTCGTTGCATTCGTCTATAATGCTTCGGAACATAAGGTGAGCAGGTGTTTTTACCGGTATAAGGCAGGTTACAGAGCAGTAAATGTCATTAAAATCTACTTCTTCAATTTCAGCAGTGTATTCCGAAAATTTTATTTCTGTTTCAGTTTTCACAATTTTTTGGTGTGTTTCTGAAAACCCAATTTCATTGCTGCAAAATAAAACAACAAAAAAACGCAGACAGCTTCCTTTCCCTCCAAGCCCTGATGAAATAATAACATACGACTCATCTGTCAGCGAATTTTCGATCAATGTTTTACTTTCGATAAATGCAAGTGCTGCCCAGTCTTTCATGCCGGGGTCGGGATTATTTTTGTATTTTTCTATAATCCTGAAAGATTCAATGTTTTCTTGGGATGCAAGGTTTACAAGAATATCTTTTTTGACTTCAATTGTTACATTTGGTTGAAATAGAAATTTAATGTTTTCAGATATTTCTGTTTTCTGTTTTTCTTCTCTGCATTTTTTTGATGATTCAAAGTATTCAAGTTGACTTTGAACATCCACCTGCTCTTCAAAAACAATGAAATTTTCAGGTAACTGGCTGAAGAAATCTATTGCATCCTGATTGTTATATTCTATGGGTTGTTCCATCTATTTGGGGGCTTTAACGATAGGATTATAATTTAATTTTGTTGCAGGTTGCAGGTTGCAGGTAGATTCGCTGATTGAGCCTGTCTCCCCTGCTTCCGTCGCAGTGGGCGAAGCCAGCTCCTGTCTGCTGCAACCTGCAACCTGCAACCTGCAACATCTTTCACCTTATACACCATAGACTATAATAACATCCTTTTTGTTGCATTGATAAATTTTATTGTTCTAAAAAATTCTCAAAAACCACTTGTATAAATGCTTTTCCTTTTTCTGAATCTTTTTCTGCTCCGGAGCCTGATTTTGTAATATAGCTTTTTGAAATGTGATCCCAGATAACTTTTGAACTATCTGTAAAAAATCCAAAGCCGTTGTTAAATGCGTAAAAAGAAAAAGATGGCGTGTTTTGTGTAAAAATATCTTTACTGTATTTGAATGAATCGCATTTTTCATGAAGTTGCAAAAGTAGTGAATAAGCCAAATCTGTTTGTGATATATAGTTTGTGAAAACAGTATCTTTTTTATTTATTGCGCCACCGCAAATCAATAAAGGGATTCTGAAACTTTCCTCTGCAAAATGTCCTGAATTGCCCGGACGCAGGCTTCCATGATCTGCAACTAAAATTATAATTGTATTTTTCCACCAATTGGTTTTTTTTGCTTTTGCAATAAATGTCCCGAGTGCTTTGTCTGCGTAATAAACAGAGCTAAGATATTTGCTGTCATCGCCGCGGTTTGTAAAGTGATGCGGTTTCGGAATGTCAAAAGGATCGTGGCTGCTCAGCGTGAAAAATACTTTAAAAAATGGCTGTTTGGAAGATGCAATATCTTGAAATAATTTTTCAAAAACAATATGATCGTGTACGCCCCATTTTGCAGTATTCTCTTTTTTCTCAAAATCTGCTGATGATATTAATGTTTCAAATCCTGCTGTTAAAAGATACGATTTGATGTTTGCAAAATCGGGATTCCCTCCATAATAAAAAGAAGTGTGATACCCAAGTTGTTTCAGTTCTTTACTAAAAAAAGGTAGCTTTTGTGTTTTTCCGGGATATTGCATTACTGAAACGTTGGGCAGCGCAGGAAAACCACTGAGTAAAGCGGCAATTCCTTTGTCAGACCTGTCCCCGTTTGCAAAACAATTGCGGAACAAAATTCCTTCTTTAGCAAGCGCGTTGAAATTGGGAGTAATGCTGTCAAGTCCGCCTAAGGGTTTTATTACTTTTGCAGTAAAACTTTCAAGAATAATAAAAACAATATTTGGTTTTTCGGTTGTAAAGATATTTGTTGTGCTGTCATTTTTTTGACACATTTTTGCGACAATTTTTTCTGCATCTTTATTTTTAAAAAACAGGTAATCATTTTTGATATTTTTTTGCTCAATTAAAGATTGTCCCACATTCCAGAAAAGATTTATGGTAGCATGATTTGTAAACATATTTTTACTGTGATACGCCGCACTGATGTTAATCGGAACAATGCTCAGCCCTCCGCGCATCTGAATAAAACTCAATGCCGTTAATGCAAGAAAAAGCAGGGAAGCAGACCAATTTGTTTTTTGCAGATTTTTGATTTGTTTTCCTATAAGTTTTCTATATGAAAAATAACTAAGAGCAAACAGCACTGAACCTAAAATTATCTGACGAAGAATTGTAGTCCATGTAACCGATGCAAATGCCTCTCCCGGATTTCCGAGAAAGCGCAGAGGTGTACTATCCATGCGGAATTTCCAATGCGAATACAGTTCAAGATCGCTTATCAGCAATAAAATATTAATAAATAAAATCAGGATTACATAAACATTCATTATGTGATACAGAAATTTTGAATGTGTGTATGTTAAAAATGCAATGATTAAACCTGTGAAAAGCATGAAGTAACCTGCGCTTGCGAAGTCAATTCTGAAACCGTAAACAAAAATTTTTATCCAGTCTGTGCCCGATTGCGCAAAAGCTTCCTGAAAATTGAAAAAAAGAAACAGAAGTTTGGACAACCAAAAAAAGCACAACCAGAAAAGAAGCAAAGAGAAATATATTTTTAAACGTGATTTCATGTGTTTGCAAATATCAGAAAAAATATTGTCTGAAAATGGTTATTAATGAATAAAGAATGTATCTTTGATATAATTTAACTTATTATGCAAAATGTTTTGTTAAATCATCGAAAGTCGGCAGTCGAAAGAGTCGGCAGTTGGCAGTTGGCAGTCTACAGTCTACAGTCGGCAGTCGGTATTTGGCAGTTGGCAGTCGGCATTCAGCAGTCAAAGAGTCGGCAGTCGAAAGAGTCGGCAGTTGGCAGTTGGCAGTCTACAGTCGGCAGTCGGCAGTCGGTAGTTGGCAGTTGGCAGTCGGCAGTCGGCAGTCAAAGAGTCGGCAGACTGAGGACTGAGGACTGAGGACATCAACAACATTTTACACAAATAGAACAACATTAATATATAAATTTGATTTATGAAACAATATTTTTTTCTTTTACCTGCAATTTTACTAATCTCTTTGCAATCTGCAAAATCTCAGGTGTGGCCGGCAAGTCTTGCAGGACAATGGCAGTTTGATGTGCTTTCAAATCCACTTCAGGCTACAGTGGGACAAAATCTTGTTTTGCATGGTTCTCATATAAATGTTTCCGGAACCGAACCAATGGATGGCGCTTATGCAATCAGTACAGGTTCTTATTATGAGTGCCAGCATGGGATTGCTCCTAATGGCGGAGGAAGCGGAAGCTATGTGAATGAATATTCAATTCTTATTGATTTTAAAATTCCGGATGCTACAGCCTGGCATTGCTTTTATCAGACCAATGCAGCCAATTCCAATGACGGTGAAATTTTCATGAATACTTATGGAAATATTGGTTTATCAACAACCGGTTATTCAGGGTTTGCGGTAATGCGAAATGTATGGCATCGTTTGCTTATCACAGTTGATCTTGGAAATTTTTTCAGATATTATTTAGATGGAAAACTTATTTGTGAAGCAACCAGTCAGAGCCTCGATGGGAGGTTTTCTTTAGATCCCACGCTTTTATTTTTTGCTGATGATAATGCTGAAGATGGTGAAATTCATGTGTCCCAGATCGCTTTATTCAATACTGCATTATCAACACAGGAAGTGTTTGATTTAGGCGGTTTCAATGCTTCGCTCCTTCATCCTTATTTGCAATCGCCCACACCGAATTCAATATACGTTTCATGGCTTTCCGCACAAACATCTTCAACTTTTATTCAGTATGGTTTAACAAATTCGCTTGGCTTACTTGCTTCCGGAACCTATGAAGACATTTCGGGAAATTTATGGCACACTGTAAAATTAACAGGATTGCTCCCCGATACAACCTATTATTACCGTTGTATCAGCGGGAATGATACTTCTGTTGTTTATCCCTTTCAAACGCCACATCTGAACAGCACATCCGGCAAACATCTTCGTTTTGTTAAGCTTGGCGATTCTCAAACACATTTCAATATTTCCAAACCATTAGCTGATTCCTTAAAATCAAAATTGATTGAATTGTATGGAACAAGCTGGTATAAAGAGGTGGATTGTATTATGCATACAGGCGATATTGTTGGAGTTGGCTCTACTATTAATTCCTATCAGGCTGAATTTTTCAACACCTTTGCTGATCTTTCATGCTCTGTTCCTGTAATGATTTCTATAGGTAATCATGAAGAAGAAAGTGCAAATTTTTATAAATTCATGAAATATGAAGATTTCTCTGATTATTCAAGCCCTAATATTCTTAATGAAAAGTTTTATTCTTTCACATTAGGAAACGCTCAGTTTATTATTTTAAATTCAAATGGTCTATACAATACTACAGAGCAAACTACATGGCTGGGAAATAAACTGGCGGTTTCAGATGTAAATCCTGACATAGATTTTGTGTTTACTTTTTCTCACCAACCGGGACTGACAGAGCTGTGGCCTGATGGAAATACATCTTACGTCTGGAGTAATGTAATGGGAGCAATTGCGCAATATCCGAAAGCAACCATTCATTTTGGCGGGCATTCCCATTGTTATGAGCGGGGTTATTATTATGGAACAAGCACCCAGAAGCGCGATTTCAGGACTGTTGTCAGCGGTGGGATGGGAGGTACGCTCGACCGTTGGGGCGATTATTCAAATCAGACCAATTATCAGACAACACATCGTTCACTGGATCATTATAATTATGTAATAATTGATGTGGATATTGATTCAAAAAGTTACTCAGGTAAAACTTTTAGCATGGGGCATCCACAGAAGTCGCTTGCAAATGTGCTTGTAGATTTTTGGCATGGAAAAGCGAATCAGGCAGCCCCGGAAGCACCGCTGGCACTATATCCATATCTTTCAGCAAATACAGCACCCGTGTTAATTGCTTCGCCTTTTTCAGGGCTTGATACACTTTTTTCTTCGCAATTTCAAATCAGCGCAAGCGAGGGGAATTGGTTGAATCCTGTTTTTAATTCAATTCGCGATATGGAAAATTATTACGGTTCTACAGGAAATCCTGATTATTATCCTGTGGATATGAATACCAATATAGACATCCAACGTTGTGCTGTTACAGCCGGATTGCTCACAAGTGGTACGACTTACTGGTGGCGTGTTCGTTATCGTGATAAAAATTTACGCTGGAGCAATTGGTCGCTTGATCAGGCTTTCACTGTTGAACCAAATCTTGCTGATGCTGCTGATTTTACAGCAGATGTTACATCCGGAAATTTACCTCTGACAGTGCATTTTACTGATATTTCAAACAACAGCCCTCTCTCATGGGAGTGGGATTTTGATAATGATGGTGTCATTGACAGTTATGAGCAGGATCCTGTTTTTACGTACACAAGTCCCGGTTTGTATTCTGTTGCATTAACAAGTTATTTTTCCACACAAAATCTTACTGAAACGAAAACGAATTATATAAACGTGCTGCCTTCTAATGTAGATTTTAATAGCGAAAAAACTGATTTTGTAATTTATCCGAACCCTGTTGATAAAATACTTATGCTTGATTTTATTTCAGATGAAATCGCAAAAGAAATTTCTATAAGCATATCTGATTTATCTGGTAGAAAAATATTAGAATTCACAAAATCGTGTTCAAATAAAGTTTTTCTCGATGTTTCAATGTTTGATTCCGGAATTTACATACTAAAAGTGCAGAATGAAAATAAAGAATATAAAAGAATGATTTTTATTGTAAAGTAAATATGTATAACAATTAAAAAAAGTTTATATGAAAACAAAATTTTTTATTTTATCAGTTTCCGCTCTGGCATTGATAACGAGTATTGCAAATGCTCAGCTTATTAACCCGGGATTTGAAACATGGACAAACGATATTCTTGTTCCAGCAGCTATGAATCCTAATAGTGGTAATGATACGTATGGATGGTGTGATTATAATTTTTTTAATAGTCCTTTAGCAGGAAACAGTCCTATTACAGTTACAAGATGTACTGATACTGTACGCACTGGGAATTACTCTGTTCGTTTAGAAAGTAAGGTTTACACACCAACATCGTGGAATATTTATAAATACTGGGGCATTCCATTTATAGGTCATGAATATAATGATACTTTGGGAATTTTGTTTAATGGAAAACTTAATGTTACAAACCAGACTTTTATACCGGGAACAGCGTGTCCTCAAAATTTAGCTCAATTTAAATTTTATTATCAATATCGCCCAAATGGAAATGATACAGCAGAATGTCGTGTTGCGTTAATGAGTGGCGACTCGCTGGTAGCAGGTGGTGCATTTAAAACAAGTACTGCAACAGCGGGTTCGGGCTGGCAAGAGGCCGTGATTGATTTTACTTATATAAGCGGATTAACGCCCGATACTTTATATGTTTTGTTTAGCTCCACATCTCTCGATTATAGTCCCCGTAGCGGAAGCGTACTCTGGATAGATGATGCAAGTTTTGTATTTCCGACAGGTGTTGAACAGATTCTCGAAGAAGAAAGCAACGTGACAATTTTTCCTAATCCATCAAACGGTGCTTTTTCTATACGGAATTTGCAAGGAAACAATAATCAGCAAATCATAGAAATTTACAATTTACTCGGAGAAAAAGTTTATTATGCTTTTTATAAAGATAAATCAATGCTCGATGTTGATATTTCTTCTTCTTCAAGAGGAATTTATTTTGTGAAATTTTTTGATGAGGGAAAAATCAATATTGAAAGAATTGTAATACAATAAACAAAATTTATAAAATTCAGCTTTACATTTAGCGATGCTGATTTTGTAACAGACAATACAGATTACTACATATTAAAAATTATCTGAAAAACAAATCTGCGAAAAATGGTATAACCTGACCGAAACGTGAGGATTTGTTGTAAAAACAATGTGACTGAATTTTACCAAGATTAAATTATACAATACAAGGGCTTAGTCCTTGCATTACATTATTTTTTCAATCAGATGCTCTGTCTTTTCTCTTATGGATTCATACATTGTATGCTTCAGAATATCGAATTCAGTTTTTGCATAAGTACCTGTTATTTTTTTGTTTTCAAGACGGTAAATTTTATCACAGACCGATTCAAGGGATTCGAAAATATGCGAGGTTATTATAATTGTTTTTCCATTTTGTTTCATGCGCGATAAAATATTTTTCAGAATTTGCACTGTTTCAATATCCAATCCGTTAAAGGGTTCATCGAGCATCAGCATTTTTTTATCTTGCTTCATTAGTGCGAATATTGCAAGTTTTTTTTTCATGCCGGTAGAGTAATTTTCTATCAACTCGTTTAAGGGTAACTGAAATAATTCCTGCCATTCTTCAATCTTGAATTTTTCATTTTGTTTTGGAAAAATTTTCAGATATTCTTTTCCTGTAATGCCCGGATAGAAATAATTTCCGGTTTCAAGAAACGATATATCTTTTCTTTGTATTTTTTTATTATCCAATAAAATTTCTCCCGAAACAGGTTTCACAAATTGAAAAAAACAATTCAGCAAAGTTGTTTTACCAGAGCCGTTCAGACCAACAAGACCGTGTATCAATCCTGAATCTAAAATTAGATCAAGATTTTCAAGCACAAGATTTTTTTCGTAAGCAACACAAAGTTTATTTATTGTAAGCATTGAGATATACATTAAGATTTTTACCTGCTTTTATAAAGTTACGAATGGTTAAAAGAAGCGGTACAGGAAGAAAAAACGGCAGCGCAATGCTTATTAATACAAGAGCTTTCATGATTTCATTTCCTGTTACAGATTTTCCTGCTTCATACAAAGAATATTTTGAAACAATAAAATAGCACATGATAATAAATGTAAATAACACGAAAAAGCAAACTACCCACCATGTTTCAGGATGTATAAGCGTACTTAAAATTATAACAGGACTAATGAACAGCAGGTATAATTTACAATGATTTTTAATTTTCTGAAGAAGAAATTTTTTTACAGGAATTTCGTTGGCGCGTAATATTTCAAAGGATTCGCCATGATTGTAAAATTCAGAAATGATCATGAAAAGAAACCATAATACAAAAAGACTTGCATAAGGATAATATAACAATGCCAAAGAAGCAGCATAGAGCACTACAATCCAAATCTGATATTTTCTGAAACCGGCTTTCCATTCAAAATTGTTGTCAGGAATAAATCTGTTCAAAGGTGCTGTAGATTTTAAACGGGCAGGGGTATAGGAAATTAAACTGAGAAAAAATAAAAGCATAGCCCAGAGCATACTTAGATACCAGACTCCTGATGCAATCAGAATAATCCATAAAGGACTTGAAAAAACAAGGTATTCAGAAAAATAAATTATATTTTTTTGCTGTGTGATATGCGATAAAAACCTTTTGTCTTTTCTGTTGATATGAATAAAAAAGAGTATTAAAAATGCTAAAGAAAGAAGAATCAATTGTTCCGGAAATTTTTTTGCATTATGAAAGCAGTTATAGCCAAGATAAATCAGAACAAGTAATAAAAACAAATAGTGGACGAGGGTCATTCCTTTGAGTTGCCTCTTCAACTGCTGTATTCGGAGTATTATGAATTGCTTTATCATTATTTTAAACAGTCAGTTCAATTGTTATCATTACAAAGATTTTAAAATTTGTAAAAAATGTACATGCAAATAACGAATAGCTTTTAAATATAGTACTTGTTTGAAAGTTCATGTGCAAAGATGCAACATTTTTCATTCGCCCCCAAAAATTATCCGTTCATCAAACATTCCAATACATTTGACAACATAAAAGTATCCATTCATAAAATATGTTATAAAACATATATGGGGGGGGTAAAATCGGATGCTTTATTGTATTTTTACATAAGGTTTGGCCAAACCAATAGCGGATGCCGAAAAGCTTAATCAGAGTAGGCAAAATAAAAAATTGAAAGAGTATGAAAAAACAAAAATTCAACAAAAAACTTGTTTTAAACAAGGAAACCATTGCGAAGCTGAATGGGGAAGAAATGAATGAGGTTAAAGGTGGGACAGACACTATAAATACATTCGCTACAGTTTGCAATTCCGGTTGTGTAACTTGTCAAACTTGCGGAAACACTTGCAACACTTGTTATCCATGTATCGAAACAATTCTACAAACATGTAATCCATCATGTTATTGTAAGTAAACAAATTTTTTGAAAGGACATCTTGTATGTCCTTTCTTTTATCAAAATAATATGAAAAATAATGAAAAAAAACTTATTATTACTTGGATTTATCGTGTTTGTTTCTTTTGCACATGCGCAATGGCAGTGGCTAAATCCAAAACCACAAGGGAATTATCTTAGTTCTGTTCATTTTCCGTCACCACTCGTAGGTTATGCAGCCGGAGTGAATGGTACACTGATAAAAACAACAGATGGCGGCGTTGTATGGGAGAACTTAGGAAATGGGTATAATTATGATATAAATTCAATATTCTTTACAAGTGAACAAACCGGTTATTGTGTTGGAGCCAATGGGAGAATATTTAAAACCACCGATGGAGGTATAACATGGAGTATATCGAATGTATCTAGTCCTTATTGGTTATGGTCTGTTTATTTTATTACACCAGAAATAGGATTTGCATCCGGTTTAAATGGTAGGCTTTATAAAACCACAAATGCTGGTGTAACATGGACGTATAAACCAACTGGCACACAAAATCATTTATATTCAGTTTTTTTTGTTAATCAACAAATTGGTTTTGCAGTTGGCGATCAAGGAAGAATAATTAAAACTACAGATGGCGGAGAGACTTGGAACACATGTTTGAATGTTTCTAACCAGCAATTATGGTCTGTATTTTTTACAGATTCAATAACAGGTTTTGCGTGTGGTTTAAACGGAACAATTCTAAAAACAACAGACTGTGGTGATACTTGGGAACAACAAATTACAAATACTTATTTCAATTTTTATTCGATATTTTTCATCAATTCTTCAACAGGGTTTGCTACAGGAGAAACTGGAAGAATTATAAAAACAACAAATTCAGGAGCTACATGGGATCTTATTCAAACATCTTATTACGATTTGTTTAGTATTTGTTTTCCTGATGACACGCATGGAATTGCAGTCGGGTATGGCGGGAGTGTAGTCATAACACATGATGCAGGTTTAAATTGGGAGTTTTCGGTTCCGCTTATTTTTGGTGAAATAAATTGTTTGTTTTTTTTAAATGACAGTATGGGTTATATCGGAACAGAAAATGGAAAAATATTTAAAACAACAAATGGTGGCGATACATGGGATTTATCATCTGGAATTAGCAATAATAGCATTAACTCAATCTGGTTTAGTGATCCCCAAAATGGAATGGCTGTAGGTAATGCAGGAACAATATTATCTACAGAAGATGGTGGGCAAAACTGGAGTATTGCAAATAGCACTGTTCAGGTTAATCTCAACTCCATTTGCATGACAAATAACAGTACTGCTTTTATTGTTGGGGATAATGGAAAAATATATAAAACTTCTGATAATGGAGTTAACCTTACGCTGCAAATTAGCAATTTTACAGGTACTTTAAGATCTGTATATTTTATTGAACCAGTAACAGGTTATGCCTGTGGCGATAGCGGTATGATTATGCAAACGCTTGATGCTGGTGTTACATGGGAGTCATATAATACAAATACAGGGAAGATTTTATATTCATTATTTTTTGTAAACAAAAACGTAGGCTTTGCTGTTGGAGAAAGTTATAAAACAATGAAAACAACAGATGGGGGTTATAATTGGATAAGTATAACTGTTGCGCAACTCCCAAGTATGTCTGATTATTTTACTTCAGTTTTTTTCTTGAATAATGATACAGGTTATACTGCCGGAATAAATGGTGTTATATGGAAAACGACAAATGGAGGCAATAGTTGGTCAAATGATAATAGTTGCACATCAAATCACCTTAATGCAGTACAATTTACCAGTAACAATGTTGGATATGCAGTTGGTTTTGCGGGAAATATTATTAAATATACAGGGAATTCAACTGTTAATATAAATGAAAAATTAATTAATCAAGACGTAAGGATATATCCTAACCCTGTATCGAATATTACAACAATTGAAAACACTTGCCATTGCAAATCAAGCATAGATATTTACAATATGGAAGGGAAAAAAGTTTTTACTCAAATAACAGAAGAAAAAATTGTACAAATAGATATATCAAAATTTCCTACAGGTATTTATTCTGTTCGTTTGAAAAATGCAAACGGTGTATGGGTAGATAGAATTGTGAAGATATGAAAATGTAATATAAGAATTGTAAAATATCAACTAATATGAAGCAAATAGAAAATAAAATATATAATATTTGTAGCTTAATAAATGATGATGATAATCAAAAAAAAGAAATCGGGCTTCTTACCGGGAATAGTGGGTTTGCTATTTATTTGTTTGAAATCGGGTCAAAATATTCTGATGCAAACCATCAGGAAAATGCTACTGAAAAAATATACAATTGTATAAATTCAATAAATACAGGTAACTTTTCTCCAACTTATTGTAACGGTGTTGCCGGGTTTTGTTGGACTTTAGAATATTTAGCGCAGAATGATTATGTTGACAATGCAGATATTGAAATAGTAAACAATTTTGATGAATACCTTCACAATCAAATGATCCGCTTTATTCAACAAAAAAACTATGACTATCTTCATGGAGCTGTAGGCGTTGGTCTTTATTTTATTAAGAGAAGTAAACGAGATAAAAATGTAATTTCTTATTTAGACGAGCTTCTTGATATTTTAAAAGCGGTAAGTATAGAAGAAGCAGATGGAAGCTTAAAATGGAAATCTGTTGTTATTAATGAAACGGGACAGGAAGCTTTTAACCTTAGCCTGTCTCATGGTATTACCAGTATTATTGCTTTTACAGCAAAATTAGTAAAAGAAGATATTTGCAGAGAAAAAGCACTGAATATTTTAGATGGTGCATTAAAATATTTATTAAAACATAAAAAGAACCCCCTTGAAAATATTGTTTATTTTCCCTCTTGGGTTGATGAAAATGATATTGCGCCAAAAGGTGGGAGAATGGCCTGGTGCTATAATGATTTAGGAATTGCTGCGGTTTTATATTGGGTAAGTGATGTAATTAAAGATGCTTCCTTAAAAAAACTATCTGTTGAAATTTTAACGTATCACTCAAATACAAGGGACTTAAAAAAAGCCGGAGTGGCAGATGCAGGTTTGTGCCACGGTTCTGCAGGTATTGCACATATTTATTACCGAATGTTTTTTAATACAGGTATTGAAAGCTTTAGAGAAACAGCAGCCTTTTGGTTTGATGAAACACTAAAACTGGCAACATTTGATGATGGGCCTGCCGGTTATAAAGCATGGCATACAGAAAAGTACGGAGGCTGGGTAAGCGAATATGGAATATTGGAAGGTATTGCGGGCATTGGTTTGGCGATGCATTCTTATATAACAGGCACAGAACCTAAGTGGGATGAATGTTTATTGTTGAGTTAAGGTTTATAAAAGTAAGGCATGAATCCATATAAAGCATTTAATACCTGCATACTCAGAACGCCTCTTTTCTCATTAGAAAAATATCAGGAATTTTTAAACTTGTTTAACTCCATTGATAATAACGTTTCTTCATTTATTGATGACCTTGTTATTATGGAAGCTCTTTTTCTGGCATCCCCAGAATTTTATCAGGAATTGTTAAAGTTGAATAAGGAAAGTTTACAAGTAAAGGATAGGAACAAAATTATTTTTTCGTTATATAAATATCTGTCGCGCGCTTCAACAAGATGCACGCCATTCGGTCTTTTTGCAGGCTTTTCCAGTGGCTTGTTAAGTGATCAAACATCCATCATTGAAAATACCGGAGTAGTAAATTACAAACGACATACGCGATTAGACATGAATTATCTGTGTGCGCTTGCCTCTAATCTTTCCAAAGATGAAAAATTAAAAAATAAGCTTACCTATCATACAAATAACAGCCTTTATTTTGATGGCTTGCGTTTTAGAATGGTTGAGTACAGATATAGAAATGCAAAACGAGAACATTATATTGTTTCTTTTGATGATACGCCCTATTTTAGAGCTATTATTGATAAAGCAAAAGTGGGGGTCTGTTTTACAGAATGTGTTGCGGAATTAATAACCGATGATATTTCTGAAGAAGAAGCAACAGAATATGTTTATACTCTTATAGAATCACAGGTGCTTGTCAGCGAACTGGAGCCTACTGTTACAGGGCCTGATTTTTTTGACCGCGTTCTTAATTTAATAAACAATTTTGAGGAGCTTGATGATATAAAAAACAATTTGAAAGAGCTACAGTTTAAATTAAGTGAAATAAACAAACAAGTGCTGGGTATTCCTGTTTCAAGATACAATGAAATAACAAACTTTTTATCAGAAAAAGAAACAAAATTCGAGAAAAAATTTTTGTTTCAGTGCGATTTATTAAATGCTGCACAAGATTTTACAATCAATAAAAGCATTGCTCAAAATATTTTAGAAGCCTTGACATTTTTAAATGCGTTTACAAAAACATATAAGACAAATCTGCAAAATTTTAAAGAAGCGTTCTTTGCCAGATATGAAACAATGGAAATTCCTTTATTACAGGCATTGGATGTTGAAAGTGGCATTGGCTATGCACAAAGCGCAGGACAGGACAAAGGCGATATTTCACCTTTAGTTGCAAAGCTGCATGTTTTTGGAAAACAAACTGGTGAAACAGAAATTAAATGGACGGCTTTTCAAAATCTTCTTTATAAAAAATTCTTGCTTGCTTTTCAAAACAAAGAGCATGTAATCACACTTTGCGATGAGGATATTCAAGAAATGAAACCGGAATGGTCAGATTTACCTCCCACGATTTATTCGATGGTTGAGGTGTACTGCAAAGAAAATAAAGAAAATGAAATATATTTGAATTCATTAGGAGGGAGCTCTGCCGGTAACCTTATCGGTCGTTTTGCGCATGCTGATGATAAAACATTTGATTTACTCAAAGAGATTGCAGATTTTGAAGCAGAATATTACAAAGATAAAATAGTAGCAGAAATTGTTCATTTGCCGGAAACAAGAACGGGAAACGTGCTTTACAGACCTGTTGTAAGAGAATATGAAATTCCTTATTTAGCGCAGTCATGCGTACCAAAAAACAAACAAATACAAATAGACGATTTATACATTTCGGTAAGAAATAATAAAATTGTTTTAAGGTCAAAGTTATTTAATTCAGAAATCATACCACGCCTTACCAATGCGCATAATTATTCTTTTAATGCCTTACCGGCATATCAATTTTTATGCGATATGCAAGCGCAGGATTTAAGAACAGGTTTTTATTTTAACTGGGGATTTTTATCGAATCAATACGGGTTTTTACCAAGAGTAGTTTATAAAAATATTATTTTGTCTAAGGCAACATGGAATATTCAGGTATCAGAATTAAAAAGTATTATAGACGAAAAAACCGAAGAAAAAAAGTTTGAAGCATGGCTGAATTGGAGAAAGATAATGAACATCCCGAAACTTGTTTCACTTGTTGATGGCGATAATGAACTGACTATTGATACTGAACATAAAATATCGGTATTTACATTATTGTCTTTAATTAAAAAGCGGATGTCTTTTAAATTAGAAGAGTTTCTTTTTTCACGGGAGAACAGCCCTGTGCAGGGTCTTGAAGGAACTTATACCAATCAGTTTATTTTCACATTTTATAAAAGCTGATACAAATGCAAACAAGCAGATATTTCATCCCCGGTAGTGAATGGCTGTATTATAAAATTTACTGCGGTCCGAAAACGGCAGATACAATCATCGAAAATGTTTTTCTTCCGGTAAGCTCAAAGCTTTTTGAAAATAGCCTTATAAAAAAATGGTTCTTTATCCGTTATTCTGATTCAGATCTTCACCTACGTTTCAGAATTCTTTTAAATGACCGTTGTTAAATAGGACTTGTTATGCAAATGGTATATGAATATTTGTTGCCCTATGTCGAAAAATTAATAGTTCATTCTATTACAACTGATACCTATAAAAGAGAAATTGAACGTTACGGAGAAAACAGTATTGAGCATCTTGAAACTTTATTTTATTATGACAGCGAGTTTATCGCGAATATTATTTCTTCAACGGAAGGAGAAGAAGGAGAACAGATAAAGTGGCAAATTTGTTTGCGTACGCTTGATGAATTATTAAATTTATTTGGATTTGATTTCCAACAAAAACATCAGCTATTAAAGACTTTGAGTTTAGGTTTCATGAATGAATTCGGAACAGAAAAAAATATGGACCCGCAAATAAGCATAAAGTACAGAGAAAGTAAAAAACAGGTAGAGGTTTTTTTAAATTGTAGTTTAACAGAGGATAATGAACTCCTTCCATTATTTATATTTCTTGAAAATTATAAAAAAAGAGCACAGCCTGTAATTTCAGAAATTATCGAAAAATTTTCCATACAGCAAATCAATATACCGATGAATGACTTAATAGGCAGCTATTTTCACATGCACTGCAACCGTTTATTTCGCACAAAACAAAGGCTGCATGAAATGATAATTTATTCATATTTGGAAAGATACTATAAGTCTTTTATTGCACGTGAAAAAATGAAAATATAGTTATAATTGTTTTTGTCTGCGCCAATCCGCCTCATCCGCGTAATCCGCATTCAAAAACATTTATAAATCTACTAAATAATAAACCCGCATTCCAATAAAATATTATCTTCGCAAGCAATAAAAACAATTCACAATTTTGGCAAAGTTTCCCTTTTATAAACAACTTGATGCAATGGATTGCGGACCCTCGAGTCTGCGCATGATAGCCAAGCATTACGGTCGTTCCTACACACTGCAAACACTGCGCGATAAATGCTATATCACCCGGGAAGGTGTTTCTCTTATGGGAATCAGCGATGCAGCGGAAAGCATCGGGTTGCATACAATGGGTGTGCGTATCAACTGGGAAACACTTACTAAAGAAGCACCTCTGCCTTGTATTGCACACTGGAAACAAAATCACTTTGTTGTAGTATATAAAATTAAAAAAAATAAAGTTTTTGTTGCCGACCCTGCCATTGGGCACATTGAATATTCTCAGAAAGAATTTCTCGAAAGCTGGCTCAGTACTCGCACAGAAGGAGAAAATAAAGGGATATGCCTTTTAGTGGAACCTACACCTGAATTCTATAAAGACAAAGGAGAAACCATAGATAAGAGCAATACCTCCTTTTTGTTTTCGTATCTGCGACCACATAAAAAGTTATTACTTCAATTGTTCTTTGGTCTGATTATCGGCAGCCTTATTCAATTAATTTTTCCATTTCTTACACAGTCGGTTGTTGATTTTGGGATTAGTAATAATAATATTGGATTTGTCTGGTTGATATTAATTGCGCAGCTCACATTGTATATCAGCCGTACTTCCGTTGAATTTATCCGTAGCTGGATATTACTGCATATCAGTGCGCGTATTAATATTTCACTCATATCTGATTTTCTCGTCAAACTGATGAAATTGCCTATATCTTTTTTTGATATTAAAATGATTGGCGACCTGTTACAGCGCATTGGAGACCATTCGAGGATACAAAATTTTCTTACAACTTCCACATTGGAATTTTTATTTTCATTTGTCAATTTTTTAATATTCGGAGCCATTCTTGCTGTTTACAGCATTAAAATTTTTGCAGTATTTTTGATTGGCACCCTTTTGTATATTCTTTGGATTTTTATCTTCCTTAAACGTCGTCGCAGTCTTGATTACAAACGTTTCGCGCAGTTGTCCGAAAATCAAAGCACTTTAATTCAGCTCATCACAGGAATGCAGGAAATAAAACTCAATAATTGTGAAAAACAAAAACGCTGGGATTGGGAAAAAGTGCAGGCACGTCTTTTTAAAATAAATATAAAGTCATTATCATTGGCGCAATACGAGCAGGCAGGATCTTTATTTTTGAATGAACTTAAAAATATTTTTATCTCTTTTATTGCAGCAAAATTAGTTATTGAGGGACAGCTCACGCTTGGAATGATGCTTGCCGTGCAGTATATCATCGGGCAGTTAAATGCGCCGGTGCAACAGCTTATTGGCTTTATTCATGCGCTTCAGGATGCAAAAATAAGTCTGGAACGTCTTGGAGAAATTCACAAAAAAGAAGACGAAGAACAAACCGAAGAAGGCAGAATGACTGTGATTCCGGAAGAGAGCAATCTCAATATCAATAATGTTTTTTTTCAGTACGAAGGCCCACATTCTGAAATGGTTTTGCACGATATTAATCTTGTAATTCCTTACAATAAAACCACAGCTATTGTTGGTGGCAGTGGCAGTGGAAAAACAACATTGGTAAAATTGCTGTTAGGTTTTTATCCGCCCGTGAAAGGAGAAATATTAGTTGGTGGTTTCCGCATAGATACAATAAGTACACGCTTATGGAGACAAAACTGTGGCACCGTAATGCAAGACGGTTTTATATTCAGTGATACCATTGCAAAAAACATTGCTGTAAGTGATGAAACAATAGACAAAGAGCGACTTGTGCTTGCTGCAAGAACTGCAAATATTCATGAATTTGTCATGTCGCTTCCTTTACGTTTCAATACAAAAATTGGTGCAGACGGACACGGATTGAGCCAGGGACAAAAGCAAAGGATTTTAATAGCGCGTGCAGTTTATAAAGATCCGGCTTTTCTATTTTTCGATGAAGCAACCAATGCGCTCGATGCAAATAATGAAAAAATTATTATGAATAATTTGGATGAATTTTTTAAAAACAGAACTGCTGTTGTGGTTGCTCATAGGTTGAGTACTGTAAAAAATGCAGACCAGATTGTGGTGTTGGAAAAAGGTCGTATCGTAGAAAAAGGAACGCATGCAGAATTGATTGAAACAAAAGGGGCGTATTATGAACTTGTAAAAAATCAGTTGGAGATTGGAAGTTAGAACTTGGATGACGCAGATAAACGCACAAGAAAACAATCAACGAAATCAGCGTGAAAAAAAAGAAGAAGCTGCCGCAGATGACGCAGGTAAACGAAGATTTACGCTGATAGAAAATTATAGAAAAAAATAAGCGAATATCTGCTGCATCCGCAAAATCAGTGTTCAAAAAACAGAAAACAGAATATACAAAATCAGCATTCAAAAAAATGTCAGAAGAAAGCGAACATATAGAATTACGCAGCGAAGAAGTCCAAGAGATTCTTGGTCATGTGCCGCCCGGTGTTATCCGTTGGGGAATTTCTGTTATTTCAGCTATTGTAATTCTTCTTTTAGTTGCAAGCTGGTTCATAAAATATCCGGAAATAATTATTTCTCCTGTAACAGTTACAACACAAAATCCTCCTGTTACATTGGTTTCAAAAATGAACGGAAAAATTTCAAAACTTTTTGTGAAAGATAAGCAACGAATTAAATCAGGTTCTGTTATTGCTGTGATTGAAAACCCAACAGATTTCAATGATGTTTATACACTCAAACAAAAGCTCGATTCCTTCCGTGTTGTACTTATGAAAATTCAGATTTCTGAAAACAGGCAAACCGCGCTTTACGCTGTAGATTCAACGCAAAAAGTATTTTTTGATGAAAATCTCAATCTTGGAGAAATGCAGACCTGGTATGGCGCATTTCTGAAAAGTATGGCAGATTTTTCACATTTTATACATACCGATTATCATCAGAAAAAAATATTTACAGTACAAGACCAGATTGCTAAGTACAACCAACTTTACACACGTCTGCTGAAACAACAAAATATTCTATCAGAAGAGCTTTCTATTGACAGGCAGCAATTCAGCAGGGATTCTAATCTTTTCGCAAAAGGTGTTCTTGCAAAAGCAGATTTTGATAAATCGAAATCTTTTCTTTTACAGAAAAGGTATTCTTTTGAAGGATCTAAATCAACACTTTCTAATACACAGATACAAATATCACAATTGCAACAGTCAATTTTTGATTTGCAACAGCAGCATGAAGATCAGAACAAACAATTAAAGCTGGCGCTTTCTCAGGCATACGAAAATCTTATTGGTCAGATAAAAATATGGGAGCAGAATTATGTGTTTACTTCACCTGTTGACGGCATCATAACTTTTACAAAATATTGGAACGAAAATCAAAATATTCTTTCCGGGGATAAGGTTGTAACTATCATTCCTGAAGCAGAAAGCCGCTCTATTGGAAAACTTCAATTGCCCATACGTGGTTCGGGGAAAGTAAAAACCGGTCAGAGCGTAAACATAAAATTAGACAATTATCCTTATATGGAATACGGAATGTTACGGGGAAAAATAGAATCCATCTCATTAGTTTCTTCAGATGATTCCTATGCGGTAGAAGTAAGCATGCCGAATGGTCTTTTGAGTTCCTACGGAAAAAAACTTGAGTTCAGCCATGATATGAAAGGGACTGCTGAAATCATTACAGAAGACGAACGTTTGATAATGCGTTTTATTAATCCGCTTCGTGCTTTGCTTGCCGGTAGTTGAGAAATTAATAATAATTCTTTTCAGTAAATCAAAAAATCTTATCACAAAGAAACAACTTTCAAATTATCATCTGCAAGCTCAATTTTACAAGGAAGAAATCCATAAGGGTCACCGTCAAATTCAACAGCTGCATTGGGATTTCCTTTTATTGATAGAGAAGTACAATAAGTCAGTTCAATAATTTTACTTTTTTTAATTTTTTTTCCGCTGTACACAGAATACAATGCTTTTGGTAAGTTTAGTAAATTTAATTTCTTAATAGTAAGATTATAAAAATGCCGATCGTCTTGCTGCAAATCGTGATTAACTTTTATTCCTGAAGCAATAAATCGTGTGATTCCGGCTGAGAGATTAAAGAGTTTTTCAATATGTTTTTTTTCTCCATCTTGTTCGAATATAAAATCGCTGGGTTTATATTTTATTATTGCTGAAATAAGAGATATAAATGTTCCGACTGCATCGCCCAGGTATTTTCTGATACCGCTGTTGGCCATACTTGCGGTTGCTGCTCCCAATCCGATATTTACACAGCATGCAAAATAATTTACTTCCGTTTCTGATGCAGGAACTTCTTCGATTGCACAACCAATATTTTGAAAATTTTTATTTTTACACAGCAAAATTTTTCCGATAGGGATATTACGGGTTTTATTTTGGTAAATAGCGTCAAGAGCGGCATTGAGATGTATCGGAATATTGTAAGATTTACAGAAATCAGGACTGGTTCCCGTGTAAATTACTGCAAAGATTGCATTTGAAATTTTAATCCCTTCCTTATCATAAAAACCATTCAGTACACGATTGATTGTCCCGTCCCCACCAACAGCAACAATGATATCAAATCCGTTTTGGTTTGCTTTAACTGATAAATCGTACGCATCATCGAGATTTTTTGTAATTGCGTATTCAAATTGTAAATTTTTTTCTTTGAAAAAAGTAAGAATTTTATCAATTTTATTTTGACTTTTTCCTCCTTTGGAACCGGGGTTGATGATTAAAAAGTAACGTGTGGAAGACATTTTGGTTTTTTCTTGTGTTTTGTTTTAATCGGCAACAACGTTTATTTCATAGAGCGTATCAGCATTGCTGCTTTTTGAACAATATCATCCGATAAATTTGCGCCTGTTATCAATCTTATTCTGCCTTGTTTTTCGGGTACTGATGGAAAAATAAAAGGGGTTGTAAGGATTTTATTTTTATAAAATTCATAAGCCAATCGTAATGTTTGTTCAGAGTTTCCGGCTTCTATGGACATAATGGGAGTTTCGCTTTGTGCAATGCTAAATCCTGCTGCAACCAGTGCTTCCTGAATTGTTTTTTTATGGCGAAACATTCTTTCTTTAATGCTAGAAAAATCTTCTTCAATAATTTCAAGAACTTTGATAATTCCTCCCAGCACCGATGGAACAATCGCAGTAGAATATATAAGGTGCGAGCTGTTATACCGAAGAAAATCTATGATTGTTTTATTCCCTCCAATCATTCCTCCTGAATTGGCAATGGCTTTTCCGAGTGAAGCAGTATAAATACCGTTGAAATCAGAAATACAGCTTATAGCACCTTTTCCTTTATCTCCGATAACGCCTATTCCATGAGAATCATCTATGATAAAAACAGCATTGTATTTATTGCAAAGCTCATTAATTTCCTGCAAAGGAGCTATAGAGCCTTCTGTCGAAAAAACAGATTCGGTTACAACAAACACCTGCTCAAAATCATTTGCTTTTTTTAACAATTCTTCAAGGTGGCTGGTGTTATTATGCAGAAAAGGTCTGAATTTACAAGACGCTGCTTTTATCCCTTCAACAAGCGAAGAATGGGCATAATGGTCAACTATTATAAGATCGTTTTTTTCCGTGATTACTTTGAATACTGCATTGTTGGCTTGATAGCACGATGGATAAATAATGCAATCTTCAACACCAGTGAATTTTGAAAGTAACACAGCGGCCTCCTGAAAAATTTTACATGCACCTCCTGCAATTGGCGTTGCGCAGATGGAGAGTCCATAATCCCGTATTGCTTTTATTGATGCTTCTTTTACTCGTATATCATCTGCCAAACCTAAATAATTATTTGTTGCAAGATTAATAAATTCATCGTTTTCTATAAGAAGCGTATTTCCAAGTGATGATTGCAAAACCGCATAGTAAGGATTAAAACCAAGCCTGTCAACAATAGATGAGTCAAGATAAAGGCGTTTCAGGAATGTTTCGTTTTTCATGGATTTGTTTTTGTTTGTATTTATTTTTTAAGTCGGAAGACAAAAGCCAGTGGCTGAACCTGAGCTTGCTGAGCTAAGCCGAAGCGGGTTGCAGAGTTAAGCCGAAGCCGGTGGCTGAGCCTGTCGAAGCCCCGGATTCGTGGATCAAGCAACCCCGTATTTCTCGAGTTTTTCAATAATATCATTTACCGTTACCAATCCATCAATATCTTCATCTTTTATTGTGATGTTAAACTCGTCTTCAACAGCGTTGAGCAGCATAATACGTCCGAAAGAATCCACTTCAAGATCGTCTACCAATCTGCTTTCCGGTTTAACCTCTGTCTGGTTTTCCATATTTTTAGAAATTACTTTTATTACACGTTCTTTAATTGTCATTTGATTTATTTGTTTTTAAATTTATAGCATTTTGTTATCTTTCCACTATCACACATGACGGAGCAAAAGTTGCAATTTATACATTTTGATTTATAATGTAAATTTTCCTGAATTTTTTTTACAATATCCGGTTCGCAAATAAAGGGGCGGCACATTGAAACATAATCTATTCCTGCATTTATTGCTTCATTTATATCATCAAGATTTCTGTAGCCTCCCACTGAAATAATCGGAAGTTTCGTATGTTCTCTTGCAATAAGTGCATATTTAATATTATACTTTGATGAAAAAGATTTTATTTGTCTTTTAATAACAGGTGCTGCCAGTACTTTCCATAAGGTATTATATATTTTTCCATGCCCTTTATAAAAAGGATTTATTTTTAAAATAAGATCGAGAGGTATGTCGCCACGAATTATATTCAGTGCCACATCCATGGTTCCATAACTAATTTCTAATGCATCAACATTTATTGTGTTGATAAATTGAATCAGATGAATATATTGTTGCTCTGAAAAAGCGAGTTTTCCGTCAGCACTGCCACTTATTTTAAGAATTACAGGGAAGTCATCCCCGCAATCAATTCTTATTTTTTCTATTACACTTTGCAGAAATGCAGTACCCAGTCTGGTTTTTTCATCAATTCCAAAAATATCTTTTCTGTTATTAATTGCAGGTAATAAAAATTGATGTATCAGATAACCGTGTGCGGCATGCACCTGAACACCGTCAAATCCTGCTTCTTTAGCCCATTTGGCGCTTTGTGCAAATTGATTAATTATTTCTTTAATTTCAGATGTGGATAAAGTCTCTGGTTTGCTTTTAAAATAGGGAGAAGCTTTTGATGAGGCACCTCTGACTTTTTGTACCCTTTCATTTATGGTTTGACGACCTGTATGCGCAAGCTGAATAAAAATTTTGCTTCCATTACGATGAACTTCATCTGTGATTTTTTTGTACAGCATGGCTTTTTCATGATTATCAAAGCCGCCTTGCGCATTCTGCATCGCTTTCCCATCAGGAGCGACATGCACAAAACCAGTAATGATAAGTCCCGGTTTACCGGCAGAAAGCTCTGAATACATTTTGAAATAATCATTGCCGGGAATACCATCAGGACTGCATGCGCCTTCATACGTTGCAGAGCGCACGATACGATTAGTAAGTCTGCAATTTCCAATATATGATTCTTCAAAGGCTTTCATTATGCTTTTGTATCTGAATAAAGTTTAAACAGGAATTCAACGAGCACATAAGATAAGATGAAAAGTACCATTGCCAGTTCCTGATTGAATAAGGCGATGAGCGCACATTGACTGCAACAGCAAGCTCTGAAATTTACCGATAGAGAATAATACGCTTCTTTGCCAACAGGATTTCTGAAATATAAAATTCCGGTCCAGAGTTGCAGAAAAAATGCCACGAGAGAAAGTATCAGAAATACGTTGTTTGCTCGTGCTACAATAAAATCACCAAAGTAAAAAAATAAAAACAAGGAAGCAGGAACGAGTGAAAATGCAAGCGCAAAATAACGGGCTTTGTGTAATCCGAATTTAACAACAATCGTATTTTTTCCCGCAAGTTTGTCGCCTTTGTAATCTTTAAAATATGTGTAGAATGTCATGATCGCATTCAATGCAAAAATTATGAGTAATACTGAAACCCTGCTTGATGTAAAATAGGGTTCGGAGGTTGGACCGCTTGCAAGGAAGCCGTATATCGTGCATTGTGTGAGCATCAATCCGAAAATAATATTGCCAAGAATGCCGTAGCCTTTTGCATATTCATAAATTACATTGAGAATTACACCGGCAAATAAGGGTATCAGTGCCAGCTTTTCTAAATAAAACCATGTAATCAGAGCAGTAGTAGTAATCAGAACGATAGATACAAGCAGGGCGATATTTTTATTCAACTCCCCTGTAACCATTGGTCGGTTAGGAGCATTAATCTTATCTTCTTTTAATCCCAGATAATCATTTACAATTTGATTGATACCCCAACTTAAAAAGAGCATTGCTAATATAACAGAAGTTTTAAGAGTAGATGGAATGATTTCAACCGTATGAAAATTTTCAGCAATATGCCTGTAAAAAGCAACACCCACAAAGCCTGCTATCCCTGTGATAAAAGAATAATAAAGGCGCATTGATTTTATGTAGGCTTTCGTAAATGTTAGCATGGTATAAATTCTTTATAATTTATAGACTTTTTCGTAGAATTTACTTTGTCTGCCTCTTCTCCAGTTCTTAAAAAGATGTTCTGATTTCTCGGGAGAAAGTGGTAATGACTTCAAATTATTTTCTTTAAATTCTTTATAAATTTCACACGAATATTTTTCACAAATCCAGCAGTCACCGCCACCTGCAAAACTTTTTCTCATTTTTTTATATATCTCGTCAAAATTTCCGGTTGTAATATTACCATAAGATATATTTACAAATTCGCAGGGTTGCACATCTCCTTTTGCATTGATGTAAAAGCGGTCAGTTCCTCCGGCGGTACATCCAAACATTTCTTCACTTTCTTCAATAATTTGCGCGCTGATTGAAGGATATTTATTTTTTGAAACATCAAGATTGTAATGCATTACTTTTTGCTTTACCGTTTTCAGATCTTCTTCGTTGAAATCATTTTCAATACCTGATAAATATCCGCCTGCTGGCTTGGGTTTAATGATTTGGATCAGCGTTATTCCACGGTCTTTAGTAAGCTCCATTATTTTTTCAAAAGTTCCGTCAAAAAAAGAATTTTTCATGAGGCAGGTATTGATTGCTGCTGCAAAACCGGCTTCCCTGCACATTTGTATTCCCTGAATCATATCGTCCCAAGCGGTTTCTTTGCCCATAAATTCATTAAATGATTTTTTTTCCGGGGTATGAAGCGAAAACATGAAACCTGCAATATTATCTTGTTTCAATTCTTTGAGTTTTTCAATACTCATGCCATCTCCTGTTGAGTTAATCCATATTTCTGAACGATGGTCAATGGCTCTGCATACTTGCTTTAACCTTTCAAAAACAAGAAAAGGTTCGCCTCCTTCAATATTGAAAAAAGCAATCCCCATATCCTGCAATTTTTTTATTGTGGAAATTAAAATATTTATGTCCATGTCTTTTCCGATGTCGTGTTTCTGATAACAATGAGGACAACTGAAACGACAGGCAGAAGTTACAGAAATAAGTACGGTTGTGCAGGGCATGATATCTTTAAAAACCGCAAATTTATTGCAGGCTGTAAAAAATGCTTTTGATGGAAAAGCAGGCACGTACAAATCAATTTTTGTCCCCTGCCGTGTTCGTGCAAACTTATTATGCTGAATGGATGAAAGAAAAAAATTAAGTCTCCGCAACACCCTGATGAATGTAACAGGACTTATTATAAAAAGCATCATTTTGAAATAAAATGTGTAAAAAACAACGAATTTTACTTTCAGATTAAATCTTGATTTTTGTGTTGCTGTTAAATTTTTTTCCTGTATCATTTGTTTTATTTTTATAAACTGTGGCATCGCCCCATGGGGCGATGTTACAGTTTATATATAGGCATTTTGTTTATACCATTCCACTGTTTTTTTTATGCCCTGTTCAAGACTTATTTCACTTGTAAAACCTAATTCTTTTTTTGCTTTTTCCACGCTGAATTCAAGATTATCGTAAAACATATTTATTCTGCTACGGGAGAGCAAAGGTGGATTTTTTATTTTAAAAATTGTATAAAAAAGTTCTAATAAAAAACCGATAGGATATATTAATCCTTTGGGAATATCTGCCGGTTTTTTTTTGTTTATTTCTGTGCAAAATAATTCGTATATCTTGTGCATTAATACGGTTTCTGAATTTCCTGCAATATATTTATTGATTCCTGTGGGTTGTTTTTCATAAACGATATAAAAAAAACGTGCAAGATCATCTGCGTGAATTACCGGAAATTTATTTTTTTTACTTCCGGGAAGATAGGGCATTCCTGATTTTACGGTTTTTAAATATTCAAAAAATCCCGTGTTAAATTCTCGTTCTCCGTAGACCCAAACAGGCTCTACGACTGTAAGATTAAGATTGTTTTTTTCTGCGATTTCAATAGCTTTTTTAGTTAATTCTGTTTTTGTATCTCTGTAGAAATTCATTGCAGAAGGAAATATTGCATCAAGAAAATATGGGTAGTGGGAGTTGCAGAGACTATTTTCATTTTTAATAGTAAGTGAATTTTCTTCACCATAAGATGAAATTGATCCTGTTATGATAATGTTTTTAATGCCGCAATCAACTGCAGCTCTCATGACATTTTCTGTTCCTGTAACATTGGTTTTATAGAAGTCGTCATATCTTCCCCAGTCTTTTGCAAGGCCTGCAATATGAATTACAAAATTTGCATTTTTAAAGGCGTTGTTCAAGCTTGTATAGTCGCTGATATCTCCTTTAATGTATTCAATATCCTGTTTAAATTTTACAGCCTCAGGGTCTCTAACAAGACATGCAAAATCTACATTCCTTTTGTGAAAATATTCTGCCACATGGCTTCCAATGAATCCGGCAACGCCTGTTATGATTAGTTTTTTCTGCAAAATATATTTTGTTGTTTTTTAAATCAAAATTAACGATTCAATCATAAGATATCATAATTATTAATTGAATTTTAAATTGCAAATTTCATAAGAATATAAAACATATTTTTTTCAGGCTGTAGCGTGAATGACGTTGGTAACACGTAGTTCCGCAGATAGCTTACTGTAACATAATTATATTTTGCGAAAGGTAGATCTAGGCACATCCTCCAGCCAAAACCGTTTGTTTTGTGATAGCATAAGCCAGCACCATATAGAAATGCAACTTCTGCAAGCACATAAGCATTGTCGTTATTATTCAATTCACCTTTGAGTGTCTCTCCAATTGTTTCATCAACGCTGAAATACTTACCCAGTCTGGCTTTTATCTGACCGTGCAAATCTTTAGCATCACCAAGGATATAGATAAATTCATATCCGGTATCATAGTCATAGCCAAATGGATTTTTAATTCTTTCTGTATATAACTCACTTGAAATTTTCAGGTAATTTAAACCTGCAAAAAGTCCGAATTGAGCCAGAGATTTAAAATCATAACTTGGAATTGCATTGACTGAAAGACTAAATTTCTTAATAGGAATATCAATATAAAGGTATGGTGATAATGTAAAACCACGTTTTGTGTTCCAGATAGTAGTATCAGGTGTAACTGTTTTAAAAAGATTATTACCGGCACGGAAAGAACCGCCTAAAAATATTTTATAAAAACGGGAATGAATACTTACTCCTGCAGAGCCTGTAAGCGCAGCATTGTCCGCATCTGTAATGCCCGCATAAGGTCTTTTATAAGCAAGATAACCAAAATCGAAATTTAAAAAACGGAGAAAAGGAGAATTTTTTGTTACAAATGGCACGCTTCCAACCATGCCCCCGAATAATTTTGTTTTTGAGAACATTTGGGCTTCCAGCGCCCACCTGTAATTTTTCGGCGGGTCAATTTTTCCGGTTTTATCTGCTACCGAGTCCAACGTTGTAGGAACAACAATATTTTTTCTGAACATCCGATTATAAAATTCATCATTAAGCTGAACTTCCTGACCCATAATGTGAGTAAGGGATAAAACTGTCAATATTAAAATAACAGCAATTTTTTTGAGGTATAAATTCATAAGCAATTGGTCATTAAATATTAATAAATCTATACAAATTTTTTAAACAGCACCGCTGAATTATGTCCACCAAAACCGTATGATGTAGACAAAGCGTAATTAATATCAGCAGAACAACTTTTGTTAATGATGTTTAATCCTTCAATATTGTTTTCAGAGAGATTCAGATGTACACATTGTTGTTTAATAGATATTGCTGTAACAGCTGCTTCAATTGCAGCGCTGGCACCAATAGAGTGTCCCAGTATGCTTTTCGTTGAGTTTATCAATGGTTGGTTTTTTACAGAACCAAATATTTCTTTTATTGCTGCTGCTTCAATGGAATCGTTATTGGTTGTAGCAGTCCCATGTGCATTCAGATAATCTATTTTTTTATTTTCAGATGCTTGCCGTAGTAATTTTTTTATTTGCATTCCGGATTCTTCCATCTGCAAAATATTATGATGATCGCTGTTAAAAAAACAATCTGTAATTTCAGCGTAAATTTGAGCGCCTCTTGCAAGCGCATGTTCCATTTCTTCAAGAATAAGAATACAGCCTGCTCCTTCTGAAAACAAAAAACCACTTCGGTTTTCTGAAAAAGATTCAGGTTGTCCATTTTTTGAAAGCGTGAGTGCACCAAGCATATCAAAACCACGCATCATTGCGCCGAATTCATCCATCAGGCATTCAACACCTCCTGTTATCATAAATTTCGATTCTCCATTTTTTATTTTGCCGAATGCTTCTCCTATAGCATGATTTCCTGATGCACAAGAAGCGTTAATCGTATGACATTGATCACTGGTTCCAAAAATTATGGAAATCCAGGCTGCGACAGAATTTGGCATTGTTAGAGGAATAACCATCCTGTTGTAACGATAGTCTTTTAATTCTTCATTTTGAAGGTGATGCGCTGCATGCTGAACGTAGGAGGTAAAAGCGGTTTTAAGAGAACTTATTCCAACTCCGATTATTATTCCGGGGCTTTCATTTTCTTCAATCTGAAAACCGGTTTTATTATTTTCTTTTAACTGAAAACCTGCATCCAGTAAAGCTTCTTTTGTACATACGATTCCAATTTTTACATTTTCTTCCATCAGTAAATTCAGTTTGTTATGAAAACCATAATCACCAATATTTATTTTTGGAAAGGGTACAAAAAAACGCGAACGGAAGGTATAATTTTTCTCAAAGCAATCTGGAACAGAAGCTACAAAAATAGTTCCTTCTAAAAGATTTTTAAATAAGCAGTCTTTCGTGTTTGAATTTCCTGAAATTGCAGAAATGCCTGTAATTACTACTCTTTTTCTTTCCATAGTTATTTTAGTAAGTTTTGTAGTGTATTTATATAATCTTTTACATTGTTAAAATCCCGTGCAGAAATATCAAAATGGTTCAAATCAAGAATGTTTTTTTCTTTTTTTAGAAGGAAATTCTGATCTTTTGTAAGTACTCCAATTTTGTAAAATTTCAAAAATGATTTTTCTGTGTCAGCTAAAAATTCTGCTTCATTTTTTTTCGGAACAGTAAATAAAAGTTCATATTCTCCACATTCAGCAATCATAAGCATTTCAACAGGTTTTCTTAAAAGTTTGGCAGCTTTTTGCGCGATGTTGTGATACGGAATATTTTCAACAAGAAATCCTGTTTGATTGCAATTCGCAAGATGAATAAGGGAATGACAAAGACCATCGCTTGTGTCAATGCACGACGAAGCGTATTTTTTAATGAATGCAGATTCAGCAAGTCTGGGAATTAATTTTATTTTATATGTATTCAGAAAGGGCGCTAATAGCTTATTGTCAGAATAAATGTTCATCATTGCTTCAAAGTTGCCTGCACCAATCGAGCCACTCAAATAAAGAAGGTCTCCTTCACTTGCTCCTGAGCGCATCAGGGGTTTATCGGTTTCTCCAAGCACAACTGCTGTATAGCTCCATTGCTCTGCTGTCCCAAAATCGCCGCCAATAAAATTTATTTTAAATTTTTGTAACGAATGCTTTATTCCTTTTGTAAATTCATTTAAAAATTTCTCATCCCATTCTTTGCTTATTACAAGGCTGTGTGAATAATAAAGCGGTTTTCCACCGCAAGCCAGAACATCGCTTATTGCAGCAACCGAAAGATTGTAACCTAAAATAAAAGGATCATTTTCTCTGAATTTATCTTCTGCCGAAAATCCATCTATTGTAAAAAGAAGAAATTTATCTCCCCATTCAATAATCTCGCAATCGGCTTCAAAGGGCTTATTTAATTGAGTTCCTCCTTTCGCTAAAATGCTGCAAATGGCTTGAATGCTTTGTTTTTCGTTGAGCATTGTGGGGTTTGGTTATATTTTGTTTCTAATATTGGAATCAATCCTATTATTTGTCTCCATTTATACTGCAATATTTTTTTCGTAAATATGAGGGTCAGCCTTAAAGGCTTATTTAGCTTTTGGAATCGTGAGTGAGATTTAAGCAAATGCTAAATGACCTCAAAACAAATGGTTATTTAAACGTTGAAATCATTTTGTATTCATCATCGTTTAACCCATATAACTCTGAAATAATAATATCAATTTCATTAAGCAAATAATTTATTCTTCTTTGTGTTTGTTCAGATTTTGGTTGTTGGTGTAATTCTAATAAAATATCAACTTGTTTAATAATTTGATCATGCTTATTTTTATTTTTAGTATTAATATTTGGTATTGGTAATTGAGACAATTGACCCATTAATATTTGAGGAAAACCTTGTGCATTTGTTAATAATTTTTGCTTTAAATAAAAAGTTAAAACATTTGAATTTAAAACACCTAATAAATATTTTAGATTTAATGATTTTGATGTAGCTATATAGATTGTACTTTCAATTAATTCTTGCTGATCACTATAAGTTGCACAAAGTATATTACCGGTTCTACGTATTAATAAACGAGGTGTTTGCAGATGCTTTTCTAGTTTATTAGTGCCACCAATAATTTTAAGATTATTATAAGTAGCATAATTTGTATAGAAATGATTATACCTACTCATGTTTTTACCAAGCAAAAATGGATAATTTGTTTTTGACTTTTTACTCTCCATCACACTTTCTCTATCTTGCACAACCATTCCTTTGTTCATAATTACCATATCTCCCATCATTGTTGATTGCTTTTGTATTTTTTTCAAAATAGAATCAAATTGATTATTAATTTGTGTCTCCCAAATTTCATTTTTTGACTTGATATTTATTTTTTTTGATTCTTTAATTTTACCGAATTTATTAATGATTTTTAACTCTGTCGATGAAGTGTGTTTTTTATTTTCTGCCACAAATACTGTAGTCCCAATTGTAGCCTGTTCAAAAACAAAATGGTCAAAAACTGCAATTGTTTTTATATTCAAATTTTCAATTAATGTATTTCTTACAATATTATTGCTTGATGTTGTTAATAAGGCTTCAGGAACTATAAAGGAAAAATAATTTGATTGAAATTTTGCAAATTTTTCAATAAATAACTGAAATAAATTTTTGGAACTACCTCCATGAATACTTAAATATTTTTGATTATAGTATTCTAAAATATTACTATTAGTATTATTCTTTGTTAATTTTAAATATGGAGGATTGCCAATAATACAATCAAAACCTTCTTTATTGAAAATTTGTTTAAATTCACTTTCCCAATCAAAAGCATTTATATTTTTTTCACTTATTGTTTCAAAACAAAATTCATTATTGAAAAAATCATTACCAATTAAAGAATTTCCACATTTTATATTAAAGTCTAAATTTGGTAAAACTCTTTCATGCCATAAAGATAACTGACTTTCAACTGTAGATTCTGATTGATTTTCCAGTGCCTTTAACATTAGAGATAGTTTTGTAACTTCTACAGCTTGAGTGTCAATATCAACTCCAAAAATATTATTAAGTAAAATTTGTTTTTTGGCATTTGCAGTTAAATAACCATTACTATCAAGTGGATTTGATTTACTTTGTTTTTTTGTTGAATAAGTTTGTTTGGTATAATATTCTTGATGATAATTTATTAAGTAATCATAAGCCGCTATTAAAAAACTTCCGCTTCCACAAGCTGGGTCAAGTATTTTAATTTTTGAAATTTGTTCAGGAGTTTTATTTTCAATTAGCTTACCTACGGTATTTTCAATAATATATTTCACAACATATTCCGGGGTATAAAACACACCATTTGCTTCTCTTACTTCGGGCTTTGGTTCAACTTTTACATGATGCCCGGCAGTTAATCTTATAACACTACCTAAAAATTGTTCATAAGCAAATCCAAGAATTTCTACAGGGATATAATCAAACTTATAAATTGATTTTTCAGGATATAAATTTTCAACTATAAATTTTAATACTTTATTGTCAATTACTAGGTTTTTTGCAATTTTATCTTTTTTAAAGTTAAATAGCCCGGCATTATATTTCTCATCTGCTTTTAAAAATAATCTATAAATATTTTCCGCAAAATTACCTTGCGTAATTGCAATCTTTAAATTCCCATCATGCTCAATATTTCTTGCTTCACAAATTCTCAGAAATAGAATACGATTTAATGTTTGTTGAACACATAAATTTATTTCATCTTCGGTTAATTCCAAATTTCTTATAGCAATATTTGTTGCAAGTTCTTTTCTCCAAATTTCAAGAGTATTTAAGAAATCCTTATCAACTGTATCTGTAGCTTTTTCAATTGTATTTGATGTATAAACGTCCAAACTCCCTTCCAATACAGCCTGTCTTGAAAAATTATTCCATAAAAAATCAAAGTTAGTCAGATAATCTTTGTATGTTAAATAATCTATACGACTGATATTTGGAGTATCAGACAATCTCGGTTTTTTCTGACAATTGTAAACAGCAAATTCTTCAAAGTCTGTAAGTATTGAGATTTGTAATTTTTTATTCCAACCATACAAACGAATTTGAAAAGCAGGGTCATTTTCAGATTTTATATTAATACTTGGTTTTTTTGCTTCTATAAAAAATTTACAATTACCTTTTTCGTTTCTGAATGAATAATCTGGGGCTTTAGTCTTATTTCCAATTTTAAGTTTATACTCATGTATAACTTCTTTATAAGCATTCGTTTTTCCTTGCTTATTATCCATGTCCCATCCTAAAGCTTGAAAAAATGGGTCTAAAAATTCTCTTCTGGTTTCAGTTTCGTTATAAGAAGTTTTCTTGTAATCATCTATATTTTCATTAAACCTTTCCACTAAAAGTTTAATTTTTTCGTATGCTTGTTCTTTTTCCATTTCTATTCGTTTTCTTGCGGATGCTATTTAAACATATTAATATCCTGAATAATTTTTTGCGCAAATTCCTCTGCCTGTTCTTTGGTTCTGCTTTCTGCGTATATTCTGATAATAGGTTCTGTGTTTGATTTTCGGAGATGCACCCAGCCTTCTGCAAAGTCAATTTTTACACCATCAATAGTTGTGATTTTTTCATCTTTGTATTTTTGTTGAACCTTTGATAAAATATCATCAACATTCATTTCCGGTTTCAATTCAATTTTATTTTTTGAAATCACATATTCAGGGTATGATTTACGCAGTTCAGAACATTTTTTCCCTGATAATGCAAGATGCGATAAAAATAGTGCGATACCTACCAATGCATCACGTCCATAATGCAAATCGGGATAAATAACACCGCCATTTCCTTCTCCTCCTATAACTGCATTGATTTCTTTCATTTTTGTTACAACATTCACTTCTCCAACTGCTGTAGCTTCATAAATGCCACCGTATTTTACCGTAACATCGTGCAAGGCTCTTGTAGAGGAAAGATTTGAAACCGTATTTCCTTTTTTATTTTTTAATATATAATCTGCAATGCTAACCAGCGTGTATTCTTCGCCGAACATGCTGCCATCTTCATTGATAATTGCAAGTCTGTCAACATCCGGATCAACAACAAAACCAGCATGGCAATGATTTTGTTTTACGGTTTCAGAAATATCGCGCAAATGTTCAGGAAGCGGTTCAGGGTTATGAGGAAAAATGCCATTCGGCTCACAGTATAATTCAACAATTTTTTCAACTCCCAGTGCTTTTAGTAATTTAGGAATTACGATTCCTCCAACAGAATTAACACAATCAATTGCAATACTGAAATTTGCTTTTTTTATCGCATTCAAATTTACTGTTGGCAGTGAAATTATTTGTGATATATGAATATCATCATAATTTGATTTTTGGATGATTTTTCCGATTTCATCCACATCTGAAAATTGGATTCTTCCTTCTTCTGCTATTTTTAAAACATCTTTACCTTCTGCATCATTTAGGAATTCTCCTTTTTTGTTAAGAAGTTTTAATGCATTCCATTGTTTTGGGTTGTGGCTTGCCGTAATAATAATTCCACCATCTGCTTTTTCTTCAGTAACTGCAATTTCTGTTGTAGGAGTTGTAGCCATTCCGATATTTATAACATCAAAGCCAAGACTGATAAGCGTTCCGGAGACCAATTGATAAACCATTTCTCCTGAAATCCGGGCATCCCTTCCAACAACAATTTTACCTTTGTTGATGGAATATGCTTTTTTTATCCAGGCGCCGTATCCTGCTGTGAATTTCACTATATCTGCCGGGCTCAGCCCTTCTCCTTGTGAACCTCCAATAGTTCCCCTGATTCCTGAAATTGATTTTATTAATGTCATATTTTTTTTATTTATTTAGTATCTTTTGATGACAAGTATAAATATTTTTCATTTAAATTGAACAGGATTGTTAAAGAATTAACAAATATAATAACTTTGCTCCATAAATATAAAAATAATTATGGAAGCTAAGGCTAAAACAAAACGTGATTCCGGGTCAGGAAAAAAGAAATTTAACTCAAAACCTACAAGATCCGGGAGTAAGAGTTATAAGGACAAAGAAAGCGGCAACAGAGATTCGCAGAACAAAGAATATAAAAGGAGAAGTAGCGGGTCAGATAATCCCGATAAAAAATCATTTGTAAAAAGAAATGGCGAAAGCAAGCCTTACGATCCTGATAAAAAACCATTCAGAAAAAGAACAGGAGAGAGCAAGCCTTACGATCCTGATAAAAAACCATTCAGAAAAAGAACAGGAGAGAGCAAACCTTACGATCCGGATAAAAAACCATTCAGAAAAAGAACAGGAGAGAGCAAACCTTACGATCCGGATAAAAAACCGTTCAGAAAAAGAACTGGCGAAAGTAAGCCTTATGATCCGGATAAAAAACCGTTCAGAAAAAGAACTGGCGAAAGTAAGCCTTATGATCCCGATAAAAAACCATTCAGAAAAAGAACAGGCGAAAGTAAGCCTTATGATCCCGATAAAAAACCATTCAGAAA
>MEOG01000073.1:82396-92060 GCA_001769125.1 Bacteroidetes bacterium GWF2_35_48
AAAAGAACAGGCGATGACAAACCGTTTGATTCTGATAAAAAATTATGGAAGAAGAAAGACGATGGAAGCCAGGAGAGTTCTGAACGCCCAAAGTTTAATAGACCTCACTCAAAAGAAAACAAGCCTGCTTATGAAAGATCGGGCGGGGATAAACATTTTGACAAGCCACGTAAAGATTTTCAAAAAAGAGAAGAGATTTCAGAATCTTTTTCAAAGGAGGATAAAAAACCATTTACACTTAAAAAACCAAAGGGAGAGCATGCCGGTACAGACAGACTGAATAAATATATTGCCAACGCCGGTATTTGTTCACGCAGGGAAGCAGATGAATACATTAAGGCGGGGCTTGTTAAGGTAAATGGCGTTGTTACAACAGAAATGGGTGTGCGCGTTAAACCGGAAGACGAAGTTCGTTTCAACGATGAAACAATTACTCTTGAAAAAAAAGTATACATCCTGCTTAACAAGCCTAAAGATTATATTACAACTACAGATGATCCTCATGCCAAAAGAACGGTAATGGAACTTATCGAGGGGGCTTGCAGGGAGCGGGTGTACCCGGTAGGCAGGCTTGACAGGAACACAACGGGTGTACTGCTTCTTACAAACGATGGCGATCTTGTGAAAAAGCTTACACATCCGAGTTATAATAAGAAAAAAATATATCATGTTTTTCTAAATAAAAGTGCTACAAAAGCTGACTTACAACAGATTTTAGAGGGAGTAGAAACCGAAGATGGTTTTGTAAAAGCCGATGCAATTAATTTTGCTGATGAAGCAGATAAAACACAGGTAGGAATTGAAATTCATTCAGGACAGAATCACGTTGTCAGGAATATTTTTGGCGCATTAGGTTATAATGTTGAAAAACTTGATCGGGTGTATTTTGCCGGTTTAACGAAAAAGAACCTCCAGCGCGGTAAATGGCGTTTTTTATCGGAAAAAGAAATAAATATGCTACGGATTGGTGCTTATAAATAGTCTAAAAAAACACTTAATAGTGTATGAGGATTTTATTAGTTTTTTTGATATTTTTTTCATCTTTTTTTCATCTTAAAGCGCAAGAATCAACTTCTCCTGATACAACAACCTTATATCAGAAGGATGCTGTTAATATTTATATTGACTGCCCCGGTTTTGATTTAAACCATATTAAAGAAAATATCCGTTTTGTGAATTATGTCAGGGACAGAAAAGAAGCGTATGTGCACATCATGGTCAACAATCAGGCTACAGGCAGCGGAGGTTATGAATATTCGGTTTTTTTTATTGGTCAGTTTCAGTTTTCAGGAACGAATGACACCTTAAAATTTAATACAGAACCAACATCTACAGAAGAGGAAACAAGAGCGCAACTTTTAAATGTGCTAAAATTAGGACTCATACGTTATATTGCAAAAACGCCCCAGGCTTCTTTTATTTCGATACAATACAATGGTAACAATGAAGGAGCAGGAGAAAATGTAAAAGATAAATGGGATAACTGGGTTTTCAGTTTTAACCTCGGGGGCTGGTTTCAGGGAGAAGATTCTTATAAATATTCCAATGCATGGGGTTCTGTTTCTGCAAGACGCATAACGCCCGACTGGAAATTGATTTTTTCCTTGTCGGAAAGTTATAATGAAAGTTATTATAAAATAGATGATACTACAAGTTATATTTCAAGCAATAATTCAAACAGTTTCAGGAATGTTACAGTTAAAAGTTTAAATGATCATTTTTCTGCAGGAGGCAGTATATCTCTGAATACATCAACCTATAATAATTATAAATTCAAAGCAAGTTTAGCTCCCGCATTGGAGTATAATCTTTTTAAATATTCTGAATCTACAAGAAAGCAATTACGTTTTTTATATACAATTGGCGTAAATCAGGCTTATTATAACGACACAACAATATTCAACAAAACAGAGGAATTGCTTTTTATGCAGGATTTGAGTGTTGCTTTTCAATATATTGAAAAATGGGGAACTATTTCTTTATCGGTTTCAGGATCTAATTATCTGCATGATTTCTCAAAAAACAGTATTGATATTTACAGCTCATGTAGTATGCGTATATTTAAAGGGCTTTCTTTGAGTTTTTCTGCAGGATATTCTTTTGTACGGAATCAGTTATCGCTTTCAAAGGAAGGAGTTTCAAGCGAAGAAATTCTTTTAAGAATCCGTGCGCTCCAAACCAGTTATTCCTATTGGGCAAGTGTCAGTCTTTCCTACACTTTTGGTTCTATTTATAATAATGTTGTAAATCCTCGTTTTGGTGAAGAGTGAAATATACATAGGACTCAAGCTGTTTTTTTTTATTTCTGGATTCTTAATATCCTCATTTATCTCTGCACAAATTTCCGGTGAAATATCAGATGAAGAAACAAAAGAGCCCCTTGCCTTTGTTAATATTGTTTACAATGAAAAAAGTCATGGTGTAACAACAAATATTGACGGCAAATTTATTATTCCGACAAACGCAAAAGTGCAGTTTTTAAAAATAAGTTACGTCGGTTATGAGCTAAAGGAAATTCCTTTTGAAAAACTATCTGGAAAAAAAACTGTATTTATAACTTTAAAAAAGAAAACAATTGACTTGAATGAAGTAACAGTGCTTCCCGGAGAAAATCCCGCGCATCGGATAATTAAAAAAGTTATAGAAAATCGCGACAAAAATAATCCCGAAAAAATGACTTCGTTTTCTTATACTTCTTATAATAAAATGATTTTTACGTTTAATATTGATGATCTGAAACCCCGCGATACTATTGGTAGTTTGCTTGATTCTGTCAAAGCATCTAAAGATACAACCCGAAAAAATAAACCCGATTCATCGTATATACGAGCAAAAAAATTTCTTGACTCACAACATATTATGATTACGGAATCTGTAAGTGAACGAAAATTTATTTTCCCCGACAAAAACAGCGAGAAAGTACTGGCAACGCGAATTTCAGGTTTGCAAAATCCATCCTTTGCAATGCTTGCTACACAAATGCAGTCTTTTTCTTTTTACAATGAATTGATAACGCTATACGAAAAAGTATATTTGAATCCCATCAGCAAAGGAAGCCCGAAAAAATATTTTTTTCAGATTGAAGATACAACCTTTTCAGAAAAGGGCGATACGGTTTTTGTAATTTCTTTCAGACCTTATAAAGGAAAAAATTTTCAGGGACTTAAGGGAATTTTAAATATCAATACAAATGGCTATGCTATTGAGAGTGTGAAAGCCGAACCTTATGAATTATCCGGCATGGTTGATATAAGAGTGCAGCAAAAATATGAATTTATTGATGGGAAACAATGGTTTCCTGTCCAGCTTAATACAGATCTGACTTTTACGAATATTGCCGGACAAGCAGGAAAAAAAACAATGAAAATGATTGGTATAGGGAAAAGCTATTTGCAGGATATTAGCCTGAACCCTGAACTGAATAAAAAAGAATTTAATTCAGTGGAATTATCTATGGAAACAGAAGCTGCTGCGAAAGGGGAGGAGATTTTAAAAAAATACAGGGTAGATTCTTTAACTGCTAAAGATAGAAAAACCTACCATGTAATTGACAGTATTGGGAAAAAAGAGAAATTGGATTTAAAAGTTAAACTTATGGAATCGTTTGCCAGAGGCGCAATTCCATGGGGTTTTGTTGATATTGATTTTACAAAGTTGTTACAATATAACGAATACGAAGGATTCCGTATTGGCTTGGGCTTATCAACAAATGAGAAAGTAACAAAATGGGCTTCACTGGGTGGTTTTTATGCTGCTTCCAGTGCTGACAAAGCGATGAAATATGGAGGGCATTTGCAATTTAATTTAAGTAAAGATAATGAGGTTGCGCTCAAGGCATCGTATTCACAGGATGTGCTGGAATCGGATGGCTACAGGTTTGCCGAAGATGTCAATTTAAGGCAATCTGATTTTTACCGTGATTTTTTAGTTGCAGAAATGGATTCTGTCGAAAAAATGGATGCTCAGTTTTCGTTCCGCGCATTTCAATATCTTAAAGCATATTTTTCATTAAGCAGAAATTATTTGAATGTTACAAACCATTTCAGATACGGCGTTTCAGAAACAAGAGCCGATTTGCTCGATAATTTTGTTTTTACAGAGGCTTCTGTGAAAATTAAATATGCGTATAATGAAAAATTTATAAAATTTCCTTATGGAAAATTTTCACTTGGTACAAATTATCCTGTTTTATGGTTAAATTTCACACAAGGTTTGAACTTGCTTGATGGGAAACACGAATATTCGAAAATAGAAGCGAAAGTCGGGAAAATGTTTCTGACAAAAACTTTTGGAAAAACTTTTTGCTCTCTTGCCGGAGGGTATCTTTTCGGAAATGTTCCCTATACCGCTTATTATAATGGTCGCGCAAGTTATAATAAATTTTCTCTTGAAGCATTTAACAGCTTTGCAACCATGCGTATGAATGAATTTATTTCGGATCGTTTTATTTCTTTTTTCTTCAAACAGGATTTCGGTACACTGCTTTTTAAAACAAAAAAATTCAAGCCTGAAATTGCCTTTGTTCACAATATCGGTTTTGCTGATTTTAAATCTTCAAACAGTTATTTTGATAAACCAGTTCAAACATATAAAAAAGGATATTATGAAGCCGGAATATTATTTAATAAATTGTTGAAACAAATGTTTATCGGATATGGTGCCGGTATTTTTTATCGTTATGGACCTTATTCTTTTTCTAAACCGGAAGACAATTTTGCATTTAAAATATCTGTTACGTTGGATATGTAAGGTTCGGTATTGTTGATACGATGCAGTGCATCGTATTTACTCAACGAACCGAACCGAATCGAACAAAACCAAAACCAAAACCAAAACCCTATGACCCAAAACCTCCTAATAATAGCCTTTATCTTCGGAATAAATCCTTTTATGAATTTTAATAGTATAACGCCACAGGCAAACTTTCTGGCAGAACAGAAAAAAATGGCGCGTGTAAAGACTGCGTATAAAGAAAAAGAAGCTTTTATCAGAAAATTATTAAAGGAAAAAAATGTAACAGGAACTTCTTACGATTTATTTATCCGCGTTTTTAAGCGAGAGAAAGTTGTTGAGGTGTGGGTAAAAAATAAAAATGTAAAGACTTACTCTCATCTTATAGATTATGATATTTGTTCGTCATCCGGAGAATTAGGTCCCAAACGGCAAATGGGCGACAATCAAACGCCGGAGGGAGTTTATTATATTGACCGTTTCAATCCTACCAGTAATTTTTATTTGTCGCTTGGGGTAAATTACCCGAATAAATCTGATAATATTTTAGGAAAAAAAGGATCACTTGGCGGCGATATATTTATTCATGGCGATTGTGTAACCATTGGCTGTGTTCCGTTAACTGATGATAAAATTAAAGAACTTTATATTTTAGCATTGGAAGCAAAGGCTTCCGGGCAAAAAAATATTCCTGTTCATTTTTTTCCTGCTAAACTCAATGCAGAAAATTTCAATAAACTAAAGACCGATTTTTCGGATAATAAAAAATTTATTTCCTTTTGGGAAAACCTGCTTCCGGTTTATGAATGGTTTGAGAAGTATAAATCTATTCCGGTTGTAACTATTGACAGTAAAGGTGCCTATAAGATTCAGAATCCATGATAAAAAAGTCAGGATTATAAATAGTGCTTGCAAGAAAAGTCCAGCTCTCGCACCAGCTGGCTCAAACACCCACTGGGTGTTCGCCCTGTTACTCTCGCCTGAAAAGTGCTCATTTACATCAGTAAACTCCGCTTTTTCAGGCTTCGAAAGCCTTGAAATTGAACTTTTCTTATCAATCACTAGAGTTTTCTTGCTGACACTAAATACGAAAAAAATACTTCAAATCCTGTGTCTTTCACAATTTTATATTATTTTTGAAAAATTTTAAAAGTCAGGCAACTATTTATTATGAATAAGTGTCTTTGTAAAAGAATCGTATGTGAAACCTAAAATCTATTGTAATATGAAAAGTTTAAAATTTTTATCATTGTTAGTATTCGTGTTGTTTTCATTAACAAGCATCGGACAGATTAAAAGTGGTATTGTTGCTGATTTTGGCTCAAATGATAAAGTTATCAGCCATGAGAGTAATCAGGCAGTTGTTAATTTAAAAATTCTTGCAACAGATGATCAGATGAAAAACATTAAAGCTGCTGCTGCAAAATTTTCTATGCACTCAACTTTTGTTTTTTCTGATACAAAAGATGCGCAGGGATTTATCTCTATTACAATTAAATCAAAACTTCACAAAGACATTACTGCTGACAAGCATTATCTCCAGAAGTTAATGTATGATTTTAATGTTGAAAGATTTGTATTTAAAAGTATAGGATACCAGATAGATAAACTTTCTGATATTATTTAATTTTCAATAAACATAACGGATATGAAAAAGTTATTTGTTTTTTTATTTTTGTTTGCGAGTCTTACCTATGTAATGGCTCAAAATAATGCCTGTGAAACATCAGACCCCTTTTGCACAGGTACAACCTATGATTTCCCCGCGGGTGTGGATGCAGGTTCAGGACAATCTGGTCCGAATTATGGTTGTTTGGGTTCTACGCCAAATCCTGCTTGGTATTATATGCAGGTTGCAACTTCTGGTCCTATCGTAATTTATATGCACAGCACTCCTCAGGTGGATATTGACTTTGCCTGCTGGGGTCCGTTCACATCTGCTTATGGTCCGTGTACTGCTCAGCTTACTGCAGCTTGTACTTCCTGCCCGAATAATACTTCCAATCCTACTTTTTATCCTTCAGGAAATTTGGTGGACTGTAGTTATTCAACCAGTTGGAACGAAACAGTGCATATCAACAGTGCCATTTCTGATCAATGGTACATTTTGCTGATTACGAATTATTCCAACGATCCGTGTAATATTATTTTTGACCAGCAAAATGCAACTACTCCGGGTGCTGGTTCTACGAATTGTGGAATTATGCCATCTCCTGCTGCAAATAACGGACCTTTATGCTGCGAAGATTCTTTGCAATTATTTGCTGACACTTCTTCTTATGTTGGAGCAACATATTATTGGACTGGACCAAATGGTTTTACCTCAAATCAACAAAATCCAATAATACCGGATGCCTGCACACAGCACGCGGGTACTTATTCTGTTGCTATTACTGCAAATGGTCAAACTAGTCCAGCTGAAACCACAGATGTAATTATTTATGACAATCCTATTGTTTCAATGACTGGAGATGATATTTGTGTTAGCGAAACTGCAACTCTTACTCCTGTGATCACTCCTACAGGAACGGCTTCATATCATTGGAGTACCGGAGATTCTTCTTTGACAATTTCTGTTTTACCAACTACAACAACAACTTATACTGTAACTGGGACAGATGTTCATGGTTGTATTGATACGGCTCAGGCAACTGTAATTGTTCATCCTAACCCGACTTCTACTTTCTCTGCTCCTCCTGTTTGCGGATCTGTTCCTCCAAGTAATATTAACTGGGCCACCTTAACCTATAATGGTACTTATGAACCAGGCGCAAGTTTCTTGTGGCAGATAGGTGGCGGTGCTTCAACTTCAGTATTTCCAAGTATCGGACCTCATCAGGTTTGGTGGAATGATGTTGCAAGTACTACATTATATGATATTACACTTACTGTAACCAATTCTTCGGGTTGTACTTCAACAACGACACAACAGATACAGATTTTCCCTTCAACGTCTGTTATAGCAGGTTGTTGTATAAATCCTGAAACAAATGCCGGTCCTGATTTCGCTGTATGCGGACTCACGACTCAATTTAATGGTTCTGTAAACCCAAGCACTGTTGGAACATGGACAAAAACAGGTGGACCAGGAACTGCTATCTTTAGTAATTCGGATGAACACGATGCAGACGCCACCGTTACTGTTTCGCAAGCCGGTGTTTATACTTTCGAGTGGGCTGAAGTAAGCGGTTCTTGCGATAGCTCGGATTATGTTCAAATTACTTTTAATGAAATTCCGAATGCAAATGCAGGGCCCGATCAGATTATTTGCGGGAATCAAACCACTCTGGCTGCAACGCCCAGTGTTGGAAATGGACAATGGGTTGTCCCTCCCTTTATTGCTGTTGTTCCATCTACATCTCCAACTGCAACGGCTACTACTGTTCCGTATGGAACGTATGATTTTATTTGGATTGAAAACAATCAGGGGTGTAATGATACGGATATTGTAAAAATTACATATAATGAAGTACCTTCACCAAACGCCGGTCCTAATCAGACAGTTTGCGGTAATACGGTAAATCTTACAGGAACACCCAATGGCAGCGTATTTACCGGACACTGGGTTGGTTCCAATGGAACGCTTTATCAGCCAAATGATACATCGAATGTTGTTACGGCTACTATTCTTCCCGTTACAACACAGATAGATGTCAGCTTCTGGTGGTATCAATCAAATGCAATATGCAGCGATTCTGATGAAGTTGTAATAACATTCGAGCCTTTTGCCGGTCCCGGACAGGTTGTTGCAGGTTTTGATACCGCGGTTTGTGATACTTTTGCTGTTCTAAATGGAACAAATTATCTTTCTGGAACAACTACTACTTGGTCAACTCTTGCAAGCAATGTTATTATAAGCGACCCCTATGCAGAGAATCCTTCAATAAGTATCAATCCATCTGTTACAGATTATGGCGATTCTTCAAAGTATACTGTAACAATGACATTTACTGTTTCTAACAGTGGTGGCTGCACTGCATCAGATCTTGTAAATGTAACATTTTATGAATTGCCTAGAGCTTATGCAGGGCTTGATCAAGCTGAATGTGTGAAGGAAACAAAACTTCGCGCCACTCCGAGTATTGCGATGGGAACTGGAACCTGGAGTACACTGACTATCCCACCACCGATTGGAACAACACAATGTATTCCAAACTTCACGAGTCAGATTTATCCTACCCCTTTTAATGACCCGAATGTTATAATTACTGTTCCTTGTTATGGTGTTTACACCTTTGTCTGGAGAGAACAAAATGCTTTTTATAATACATGTTGGACAACTGATACTGTTATTATTGAATTTGTAGAAACTCCTAATTTTAATGCAGGCGTAGATCAATATGTATGCGGAGATACCGCACAATTGCATGCGTTTGATGATTCAAATGCTGATTTTTTTACTTGGCAGGTAGCTCCGGTTTTTTGGCTTGATTCAATAACCATGCAGCAAGATCCCAGTCAAATTAATAACCCTGATGTTTGGGTAAATCATATACATAACATTAATGACAGCGTTTTGTTTATTGGCGGAAATGGAAATTATTCAACGATACCGTTAATTGGAAATTATACGGCTCAATGTGTTAGGTATGACACAGTAGTCGTATATTTTTATGTAGATTACCCTGCTACACACACATGGAATCCCATTGATTCAGTACAGTGTGGACCGCAATTATGCAATTTAAATGCATCGCAGCCTCCGCAAGGAATCGGACAATGGGTAGATAATATCGGAACAACAGATTTTACTCCGAACTCTTATGCGCTAAATGCATGCGCAGATGTAGAGAGCTATGGCAACCACGTATTCTACTGGGTTGTGAAAAATGGTATTAATCCCTACACCAATCAGGCCGTATGTATTGATTCTTCTGATGCAATACCAATCCGTTTCATCCAGCTACCAATCGCAAATTCAGGAGGACAGTTG
>MEOG01000074.1 GCA_001769125.1 Bacteroidetes bacterium GWF2_35_48
AATCTGCTCCCTTCAATAACAGCGCATAAATAGCTTCCACAGTTGCTTTGGTTGTTTTCCAATCCTGAGTTTGTTTTTGTTTGAGAAGCCATACTTTCAAATCATTCACGCTTGCCTGATCTTTTCCAACTTCATCAAATAATTCAATCATCACAGCCTGTGTTTCAATTGGAGCCTGCCACCAGTTATATCCTGCTTCTACATCTTTCCAATACATACCAAGTTCTTCTTTTGTATTTGAAAATTCTTTCAATGATTTTACAATAGCCTGGGCAACTTTTTCATTTCCGTAGCGGTACAGCGAAAGACCTATCAGTCCCTGCATGTATTTACTTTGTTGCAGCCAGTATTTTGCAGCCTGATCTTTAAAATAATTGAAAGCTTCTTTATTCTTTGAACTCAACTCAAGTTTATCATGGAAATAACTGCGCGCATACAAATAATGTATTTGAATATAACTGATATGGTTTTCTTCTAATTCTTTAGGTTTGTACCATTTCTTAAGGTATTCATAGTCTTTTCTTATTTCATTATCTAAGTAATGAAGTGCTTTTTCGACCATAACCCATACCTTTTTATCTTCAAGCACATTTTTTACACCAAGATGATTCAGGTGTCCCATGCCGATTACAACGTGTTGTGTAATATAGCGACTTTCAGGCATTCCTTTGAACCAGGGCCAGCCTCCGTTAGAAACCTGCATTTCAATAAGCTTTGTCATCGCTGAATTCAGCTCATGCGACATTTTGTTCAGATCAAATAAAAGCCCTACCTGTTTTTTGCGTGTTTGCTCATCCTGAGAATTCAGAACCCATGGTGTTTCTTCAAGAAGCAGCGTTTTTAACTCCTGATTTTTTTCAAGATTTGAAAGAAATGCTTTTGAATCGGGCGTATTTTTCCAACTGTCGAAAACCTTTTTGATTTTTGGTTTGGAATTGGCAATGTGCGTAGCAAGGCTGTTTGCATAAAAACGACTGAATACCTGTTCTGCGCATTCATAAGGATATTCCATAATGTAAGGCAATGCCTGAACGGCGTACCATGCAGGATTGGACGTAAATTCAAGCGTAAGCTTATGATTGCGAAGTGTATTTGAGTTTTTGAAATTTTTCAATTTTGTAAACTCGAATGTTTTGCTTGTTTTTCCACGAATTGGCAGTGGGAATGCTTCTGTAACCATCATTCGGTTTGTGAGCACTGGTAAGGTATTTTCCTCTCCATCTGAAAAATTTCCGGCTTTTGCAACTACTTTGTAGGTGATAGCACCCACTCCCTCTGGAATTTTTAATTTCCATTTTAAAGATGTGTTTTGCCCTGCCGGAATTGAAATATCAAATGTTGTGGCTTCGTTTTGATTTTTAAAAATAGAAGCAAGCGGCTTCATCGTAATGGCATCGAAAAATTCAATCTGAGCTTTTCCGGAAAGCACTTTATCAGACACATTGCTGATTTTTACAGGAAATTCTATTTCATCATTTTCTCTGAAAAAACGGGGCGGATTCGGCAGCAGCATCAGTTCTTTCTGCGTAATAAGTTCATTTCTTGTAATGCCGTATTTTAAATCTTTGGTATGCGCCAGACCCATAAATTTCCAGCGTGTGAGGCTTTCGGGAATTGTAAATTTGACAATAATTTCACCATTTTCGTTGGTTTTAAGATCGGGAATAAAAAATGCAGTTTCCGAAAAATTAGTGCGGGTTTTAACTTCGCTTAAACCATTTTCAGCCCTCTCATCATTATCTCTTCCATTACCCGGGAGAAGCCCTGCCGATAGTGCAACTGTTGCGTCAGGAATATTTTTATCGCCTTCCATAGCTATTGCTTTTCCCTCTAAAGGGGCTGGAGAAGGCGCATCCTCCTTGCTCTGTTCTTCATCAACAGACGACTCTGCTTCTCCTGCCATTGTATCTTTCATCTTTGCACTTCTTTTAGAACTTTTTGTATAAGTTGTATAGTCATATCTTCCCATATAATAACTGAATCCAAACCAGTTAAATCTATCATAAGCAATGTATGGATATGAGAAGTACTCGTTGTTTACATAGATCATCGAAGAATTTGCTATACCAAAGGTATTTGAATTCCAGTAAAGTGATGAATAATAATATTTATTTATGCTGAAATCCCAGTAATTCGGTCTGAAAGCATCTAAAGAAGCGTCATACAAAGCCGCAAGCATTTCTGCTGCTACTTTATCGCCTTTGGGTCCTTTAATTTTCAGTTGCCATTCTTCTTTTTGTCCGGGCTGCAATTTATCCCTGAAAGTCATGTATTCTATATCGAGTACTTTATTTGTGTATGGAACAGAAATATAAAAATCTTGTTTATACAAACGATTTTCGCTTACAAAGGCAATGTGAACCGTAATGTTTCCCCTGTATTCTTCAATAATTGGAATTTCTATTTTTTTAACTTCATTTTTCAAATCAATCCATTCTTTTTTGATAACTTTATTTTTCACTTCCAGTTCGTACAAGACCTTTACATCAGATGAACTTCCGATAAGAATTTTTGCAAATTCGCCGGGTTCACAAAGATTTTTCAAAACAGAAGTCCAGAATGCAGTTTTAACAGGCATTGACTTTCCTTTTTCAGAAAATAAAGTAAAAAACTTTTCATTGGTAATTTCATTTCCAAAAGCATCCTGTGATTTCATCATAATTTTATAACGGCCTTCTTTCCACTTTGAAATTCCTTTAAAATTTATTTTTTTCTCTTTTTCTGTATCGAACTTCGAATCAAAAACCAAATCGCCCACCTTCATATTCCGTATATCATTTTCTTCTTTAAACACGTTGCTGGGATAAAGCTGTTGCCATTCCTGCGCATTATACAAATTAATGTCGGGACGCGGCCATGGTCTTGTTTGTAGCACTTCTTGAATATCTTCAACCTGATAAATTTTTATTTCACCGTGCGCAGGAATAAATTCATAATTCAGATTTTCCGTAATTATTTTTACATCTTCAAAAGTTTCTTTGTTGATTTCATTGCTCAATTGCAAATCTATATTTAATGCGACATAGCCTACATTCACAGAACCTGAGGTACTTTGTGTTTCTCCGTTAATATCCGTAACATCGACCTGAACCGTATAGTAATAAGTCATCCAGTTGCTTTTCTTAATAGAAGGGTCGGAAATTGCTTTAAATTTGACGGAAAATTCGCCTTTATCATCTGTTTTTGTTGTTCCGTTTAAAATTTCCACGTCATTTGCATTGTAATACCAACGCCACCAGCCACGCCATACAGGTCTTCTGACAACTCTGAACATTACATTTACATCTGTCAGATTTGCTCCTGAATATGCCTTTGCAGTTCCTTTCAGCTCAACCTCATCATCAATTCTGTAATTACCATTATTAGGCAACATCTTCGCTTCAAATTTCGGACGTTTATATTCTTCTACAGAAATATATTTATTTCCATAAGGCGTTGAAATCTGCATCTGCCCATTTAGCACACCTGTTGGAATCTGAAAGTTTCCGCTGATTGTGCCATATTCATTTGTTGTAAGTAATTCATCTTTTACTTTCTGATAATTTACATCATAAAAAGTAATTTTAACAGGCGAACCAGGAACTATAGCGTTTGTTTCATTATCCGTATCAAGAAGAATCCCTTTGAAAAAAACGGTTTGCCCTGGTCTGTATATAGCCCTGTCTGTGAAAAGCCACATTCGTTTCACTTTTTTCGATGCCGGATTCGAATAACCATGATAAAAATAATCGCTGCTACTCAAAAAATCTTTATTAAATTTGAATGTCAGAGAAAAATTTCTGTATGAATTCTTTTTTGCAGGAATTGTTATGCTCCCATCTTTATCTGAAATAAACTCGCCCCCCTTGTTTGTTTCATATTTTTGTGTTTTATAATTGTATTCAGAATACCACTCTGTAACGGTTACTCCTTGTATTGGTACTCCATTTTTTCGGTGCATTACCTGAATATTAAATTTTCCATCATCATGTCTTCTTTGAATATAACTTAGATTTGTAACGGTAAGGCTGCTATAGGAAACTATTTTTTTATCCACATCAAATTTTTCATTGTCAGATACCATTACTATGTATATACCAATGGGTAATTTTTCTGCAATGTATTCGAGGGAATGCTCCATGTAGTCTTTATCATCGGATAATGGCAGCGATTTTAAATGAACAACATTTCCTTCTTTTAATAATTTCGATATAAGATCTTTTCCATAATATTTTTCTGTGATTTTCTTGTATACATCTTTGTCTATAGTAGATATGCGGATAAAAGCATTCTGCTGATTCTTAAAATTAATTTTCATGCAGAAATTCTGATCAGGTAAAATATTGCTTTCAACAGTAAATTTCAAATCAGGTTTTTCTAATTCCCATTTCAGAACCACGCATTTTTTTGCAGTCAATTCGTATTTGTTGGTATTGATGATTTCTTCGCATATATCGTGCGCCTTTTTCTTATCCCACTTAAACTGAAAAGTTGTTTCGTCAAGAGGATTGTATTTTACAGATCGGGTATTGTAATGTTGCGCAATAAGGTAAGATATTTCAGCCGAATAAGGAGCGGATTTATATTTCGCTGCCAATTTTATCAAACCATTTAAGTAGAGACTGTCTTTGAGGTCGTGCACCGAATTTTTATGTGCAAATTTAAAGCGATACAATTCCGCGTCAATAAGGGCAGGCAGATTATCGTCTGTAGTTCTGAAACGCAAAAGCTCCTGTATTGTTTGTGCGGCATAAAAATCAAGAGCAAGTGAATCGGGCGAATCTAATTTAAAATTAATAAATTCAGAAGCATCAGTAAAAAATGCAGCATCACGAATTTCAAAACTCTCTGCCGGCTTTGTAAGTGAGAGTTCTGTAATTGAGAAAAAATCAAGCGCGCGAAATGCCAGAAAATCATAAAGCGTAGGCCGTAATTCTTTGTCAACATTCCCTTTGCTCACGAGTTCATCTATATTTTCAATAGCAATGCGTTGAAGCGTGTCTTTTGCGAATAGCGCTTCTTTATGATGTTTGATGATTTTATTGGCAAGCCTATTTAAATCCCAGGTAGTGATATCGTCGTTTTCAACACCAACAGTTGCAGTACGGTTGTAAAACTTCCAACGATTCGACTGGTAATACATCCAGTACATTTCAGCGACCATTGAATGCATTATTGATTTTGCAGGTATTTTTGCCTTTTCAATTTCAGACTCAAGTTCTTTTAATTTTTCCTCAAAAGCATAATCAACAATTGCATTTTTATACTTCATTTTATAAATGAATGTCTTTATAAGCTGCTCCGCATTATTGTCAATAATGGCTTTCCCATAAATGGCTTCCACTATTTCAAGCGCAGATTTGGGAAGTCCCTTTTTCTCGAGGGAATCAACTTTTTCCCATTCTTTTTTAAATTTTTCACCTTTTCCGAATTTCAGCATTTCTTTAGATTGTGCTACGCAAAAGGCAATGCTAAATTGCAAACCGATTGCAAGGATTAATAATTTTTTCATAGTAAAATAGATTATGGGTTATTAGTGTTTGTCCATAATGTCCGATAGCTGCGTTACTCTCGAATTGAAAACAGTCATTTACAAAAGTAAACTCCTTGGTTTCCAATTCTTCGAAAGCCCTGCCTACCGGCAAGGCAGGCTTGCTCTCGAACATTCTGACTAAAACACCGACTTTATAAACATGCAATAATTAAAAATACCCGTGTTTTCAAAAATACATATTTTTTTACACGGCAACAAGAATAAGATGCTTGCATTTTATTTTTCCATAAAAAAAATATAATTTTCAGGGAGGTTTTTTTTTACTAACTTAAGCACTCGACTAAGTCGAGCGCCAACGAAGGGGAGTCAAACAAAAGTGCGAAGCTTTTCAATAATGATATTTACATGAAATAACAATAACAGATGTGATTGTAACTTTGTATACCAATCGGTGTTCTTTATTTATTCTTCTACTCCAGTAACCTTGTAACTGGTGTTTCAATGGTTCAGGCTTTCCTATTCCATGATAAGGTTCAGTATGAATAGCCTGAATTAGTTTTTCAATTTTCTGGTATACTGAAATGTTATCTTTTTCCCAATCGTTAAGTTGTTGCAATGCCGTAGGAGTAAACTCAGTTTCTCTCATTTTTTTTTCAAATTAACTTTTATAAGCTCTCCTCTTTCAGCTTCTGCAATTGATTGTTCCAATATTTTTCTGTTTGCATCACTGGATAGCAAATATTCTGTTTCATCCATTTCAGATTCAACCGTTATAGAAATACTCTCTTTGTTTTTAAAAAGAGTTTTTAAAGCTTTCAGAAAATTCATATCCAAATCGCTTACTTTAATATTAAATGTAGTATACATAAACAGTTATTTTATGCAAATATACAAAAAAACTAATTTTAAAAATGCATCCCATAAACAGAACCTCAACTTCTCAAATATGACGCTCCATTTACGTCAATGATGCAACCTGTCATGAATTCATTGCCATCGAAGGCGAGCAACACAATAGCATGAGCTACTTCTTCGGGTTTTGCAACGCGGTTGAAAGGGCTTTGTTTTCTTATTTCTTCGCCTTTCGGGCTATTTAAAACGCTTGCCGACATTTCGGTTTCAACAAATCCGGGTGCTACCACACCAACAAAAATATTGTGAGGAGCCAGTGCTTGCGCAAGGGATTGGCTTAACGAATTTAAACCTGCTTTACTGGCTCCGTAAGCAGGATTACCGGGTTCTCCACGAAAAGCGCCACGGGATGAGACATTAATAATTTTACCTCCCCCCTGTTTTTGCATTTGTTTTGCTGCAAGGTAGCAGAGATTCGCAGGACCGAATAAATTAAGTTTCAAAGTTGCTTCCCAGGCTTCCTGCCATTTTTCAAAATCGAAATCAAGCAAATTCTCACGAATAAAAATACCGGCATTATTTACGAATATATCTATACGCCCATACTTATGAACTGCTTCGGATATAAGTTTTTCGCATTCATGAGATTTACTTATATCTGCCTGAAATAAACTGTGGTTTGATCCCGGAAGTTTTTTCAATAGCTCATTTGCTGCATCTGCATTATTTTTATAGCACATCATTACCTGCGCGCCTGCTTCTGCGAAAGCAATACTGGTGGCTTTTCCTATACCTCTTGTTCCTCCGGTAATGAGAACTACTTTGTTGTTTAAATTAAAGTTTTTTACGCTCATTTATTTCTGTATAAAATTTATGAAAAGAATCCTTTGTCTGCATGAATAATGACTCATCTGCTTCAAATTTACCATACCATACATATTCATAAATACGGCTTAATTTGAAAAACAAATCACTATATTTTGTGTTTCTTATTTCAAAATAATAATCATAATTTGTTTTATTGGCTGCCCATTCTATCAAATTTTCAGTATGGAGTTTTTTTAATAACTGAAGATATAAAAAACGTACAGCAAGGCGATAATTTCTGACAGAAATTGCGTTCTCAATCTGTTCTTCAATATTAATTTCATGTATATCTATATTTACTTCTTCAGCATTGAAAGATGTTGTTTTATTTTTATAAAATAATGCCTGTGGTTTGACTTTTAGTATTTTCAAAATCAACAAGACAAGAAGACCGATTATAATAGCCCAGCGAATAAAAGGAAAAGGCCCTTTGTTGCTAAAAATTGCATCAATTATTTTTCCGACCCAATGGGATAGCCATTTTGTAAATGTATGCGGATTTTCAGGCGTAACAGAATAGTCGAAATCTTTATCTTTTTTAAATTTTTCTATTTCATTTTTTTCCGGAATTCGTTTTTCATAAAAAACAGAATCTTTATTTCCGGCAATAGCCAAAGTAGGGCTTATATTAAACATTAATATGGATAGAAAAAGAAATGATATGCAATGTATTTTGGTCAAGTTTATATTATTCCATCTTGTTAATTCGGTTTAATAGTTCAGGATTTTCTTTTTTCTCAACAATATTAAAATATTGAAGAGCAATGGTAATAAACGGAATGACACCAAGCAGCGAGCTAATAAATGTCATAAAGACAGTAATAATAAGCATTATATCTTTAATGCCTTCAATAGGATTTGCACTTTTGGCAATAGAATTAAAGCCATATATAAACGAAATAATCATCTGAGGAATTGCAATGATATAGCCAACAACTGCTACAATTAAATAAATAACAATTAAGAGCAGAAGTGTCCACCACCATTGATAATGCGTAAGTTTAAAGCTGCGAGAGAAAGCTTCGGAAAAGGGTTTTTCTTCAAAAATCATAATGGAAAAAAGCAGGCAGAGTGAGACACCGAGATAAATGCCGGGAACAAAACAAAAAATCATACCAATCATTATTACGAGAAAAGCTACTATTGATGCGCCAAATATGCGTAAAACATTTTTTCCGATAAGACGACCGATATCTTCAAAAACAATACCTTCTTTCCCATGCAAAGCATATAGTTTCATGTAGGAATAAACGGTTGTGATAATCATTGTATAGCTTAGCGCAGAAGCTACAATGAGCAATAGCAAAGAAAGCATGATGTCTTCAAAATAAGAAAGCACACTGTTCATGCCGGGGTTAAAAGTAAAAAAAGTTGCATTAAGGGCATTGCTCTGATAATAGCCGGTCGCAATAGCAGAGAGTAGTATGAATGGACCTGCAAAAGTTAGCAGCGCTTTAAAAAGTGGCTTATAGTTTTGCTTTAAAAAAATAAACGTTGCATTCAGAATTTCTCCGAAATCCCTGATTTTTCTGAGTTCTAAGAATTTTGTTTCCATAAATTTATTATTTCATGATTTGATTTTTTAGTCTTGCCGGATAAATAAAAAAAAACCAGATAATTCCAATGAGGGATAAAATTATAAAAATACTTCGTATTGCATAGGGCATTTGTGTATATCTTGTAATAAATCCTTCAAAAAAGCCTGCAATAATAAAAACAGGGATAAGACCGGCAACAATTCTGATACCGCGTGAAGTTCCTTTCTTGAATGAAGTTAAGCGTGTATAAGTTCCCGGGAAAAGAATACTATTCCCAAGCATAAGTCCGGTAGCACCTGCAACAATAATTGCAAATATTTCGAGTGTTCCGTGAATCCATACAGTTGTCATTGCTTCAGTAAATATTCCATGCTGATAAAAGAAAGTGAAAAATGCGCCCAGCATAACGCCATTGTTAAACAAAACATAAGCTGTTCCTACTGAAAGCAAGGCTCCCATAATAAAAGCTAAAAACGACACATAAATATTATTCAGCGTTATTCCCAAAAACATATCCATCTGATTCATCTGTTTGTAAACCGCCAGAGGGTCTCCGTTTTGCATATTCTGAAGCGTCATATTCACGTAGCTGTCACCAAGTATGAGGCGGACAAAAGTATCGTCAAAAAGAGTAGACACAACGCCGATACAAACAGAAACAAAAAAAATGATGAATGAATAAAAAAAGAATTTCTGCTGTTGCCTGAAAAGTAATGGAAACTCATACATCCAGAATGATTTCAACCTTCCTTTTTTTTCTTTTTTATTTTTATAAATCAGAAGATGCGCTCTGAAAGCAAGTTCGTTCAAATACTTTACAATATCACTTGAGGGATAAAATGTGCGGGCATAGGAAAGATCGTCTGTTAAAAGGATGAAAGATTCTGCTAATAAATCAGGAGCAGGAATTTTATTTGTTGCAAGCATTTGCTCAAAATATTTCCATCGCTCTATGTTTTTATTTATGAAATGGATTTCTTTCATCAAAGCAAAAATAATCAATACAAGAAATTGAGACCAATATATAAACCGCTCGTACCGTCGTTTCTATCATTTGCCAGTCCATAATTTATTGAAATAACAAAATTCTGGTTCATGGCTATGTATAAACCGCTTCCATAGCTGAGGTGCAATTGCTCACTTTTATTTTTGATATTAATTTCCGGGGGTATTAAATTTGTTGAAAAACTATGTTTTCTAGTTACAATACCTGCGTCGCAAAAAGGGGCAATTGCAAAATAAATATTCTGATTAAATAAAACCGTCTGATAAAATTTCCAGCGTAATTCTGCATTTGCATACGCGATATCTTCCCCCACAATGCGGTTGCGCAATACGCCACGAAGATTTTTCGCTCCTCCAAGCCCATCTCTGGTAATATTGGTACTATAAACAAAAGGAAGCATATAAAAAGGCATATTTCCTGCTATTTTGGGCTGGTAGCTGATTCTGTATGCAAATGATAATTTTTCTTTTACTAAAGTGAAATATTGCCTGTGAGTAAGGGCTAATTTTATGTATTTATAATTACTTTTTTCTGTAAAAGGTACTGTAACCAAAACCAGAATTTCATCCCACATTCCTTTCATTGGATTAGGCTCGTTGTCGCGGGTATCGTAAACCAGTCCGAGTTTTACAAAGGGTGTGGTTCCTCCATTTTTTATGTTTTCAGGAATTATTCCCCAATTTACATACTTATCATATAGTAAAAGCGTGTCGGGAAGTTTGTCCTCTTCGTTCTTACCTTTGTTTAAACGGTCTATATCTACTGATTCAATACGAATATTATTATATTCAAGCCCTGCATACCAAAAAAGTTTTTTAGGAATAATTTTCCCTTGAAAATCGCAGCGCAGTTTGATATATTTTCGTGCATAACGATAAAACATTCTTGAAATATAGTCGCTGTCATTTTGTGCAATATATGCAGAATTATATTCAGATTCAGCTCCATTAAATCCATAAAAATCCAATGCTTGCTCTGTAAAATATCCGACTTCGGAAAAAACACGGATATTGCGAATAAGGCTGTCAGAGTCAAAACGCATGGTATTGATCCCTCCGCCTTTTGTAGTACGCGACCATTCAGCATAAATCGAATGTACATATTTTGGATACGTTACGCCACTTCCGTAATAATAGAGATTTCCTAAAGCACCGTATTGAACGCCTATATCAGAATCAAATGCAACGACAGGTAAAGCACCAAGATTCCAACCGGTTTTTATTTTTTCTTTTTTTATAGGAATGCTGTCTTGAGAGAAAAGCTGTAGGGAAATTAGTATTATTAGGATTAGGAGTGTTAAATGTTTCATTGTGATAGTTACGAATTACGAATTACGAATTGTCAGATTTTTAATTTTTGCCATTTTCCATACCTCAAATATAAGAAAGAAAACAATGCGAGAAACAGTGCGTAGATAAATTCTGAAGTCCAAACTAGAGCAACCGAAGTTTTAAACACATTTGAAAAAATAAAAACATACGATAAGTACAGCACGATAACTGATGTTTCAATAATAAGGGATACTCCTGTTTTTCCGGTTCCTGTTACTCCGTGAAATAAAATAAAAGCGGTTGCGATAAAAACCATCACAGAATTAACCACATATAAAGGCGAAATACAATCTTCAATAATTGAAATATCTGAAGTATAAAGTTTAATCCATAATTCGGGTGCGATAAATGTAAAAATAACGGGGATAATAATAAATCCGGAACAAAGAATTAAGGTTTTGTAAATAACAGGCATTACCTCATCTAATTTTTTCTGCCCCATCAGATTGCTCACAAGAGTATTTACAGCAGCACCAAATCCCCAAATAGGTATCATTAAAACAATGTAAACGCTTCTCACTATATTAGAAACGGCAAGACTTCTTTCTCCCATTTTTTCAACGAGCAGGAAGAAAATCAGCCAGGCACTCATAGAAATCAGGAACTGAATCATTACAGGAAAAGATATGGTAATTAATGTGTTGAAAGTCGTGCGCACAGGTTTTAGAAAACGGAATAAATCATATTTTTTCAAATCTGTAAATAAAACAGTGTACCCGATAAAAAACAAAACAGCAGAAATTTCAGCGAAAACATTGGCATAAGCAGCACCTTTTATTCCATAAGCGGAAAAGCCCAAATTTCCAAAAATTAAAATCCAGGCAAACAAAATGTTCACAATACTCATGAATACATAGCTCATGGTTATTACTTTTGTTTTTGTGATCCCAACATAAAAAGCAGCAATAATGCTGGAGATAAAAGCGAAAAACAAACCGAAGGAACGAATCTGAATAAAATCAACCGTTTTTTCATAAATCTGAGGCGAAGAAATAGCCATTTTCAGTACATAAGGAGAAATAAATCTAAGAAACACAAATAATACAATTGCAAGCAGCATTACAAAATAAATAGCATGATCAACATTTTTGCCTATATCTTTATAATTTTGTTCGCCGTTTCTTCGCGCAATAATTATTTGCGTTCCAATAGCAAAGCCATATCCCAGCATAAATACGCCAAAATAAAATATACCGGCTATTGCAGAAGCCGCAAGTTCCACCTGACCATAATGTCCGAGGAATGCAGTATCTGTAATATTGACAATGTTCTGGGCAATGCTTCCTAAAATTATTGGATACGCAATACTCCAGATGTTTTTATATGTAAATGTAGGTTTCATGAAATTTTTATGGGCTGCAAAGATAGAAAAAATAGGAGTTTTAAAAAGTTTTGGGGGAAATTGTAATGAGACGTTGCATGCAACGTCTGTACAATGTCGAGCTGAATGAGACGTTGCAATGCAACGTCTGAACAATTAAGAAAGGCTTCATTGTTAATAAGTTCTTGCATTCAGATTTAAAAAAATAATAAATTTGCTCAATAATATTTAAATAAAATTGTCGTAAAATGATCCGGTATACTTCTACTCTGATACTTCTTATTTTCACAACTGTTGCATTTTTAGCTTCTGCACAAAATCAAAATGAAAAAAAACTCGATTCGCTTTTAAAAAGAGCGAAATCAGTTACAGACACAGCCAAAGCCAATACTCTTAATGAAATTGCTCTTGTTTATCTTAATGTAAACGATCTGGATAAAGTTCTTCAATACGCAAAAGAAGCAGACAAGCTTTCTTCGGAAATATCTTATTCTTTTGGTAAATTAAGGGCTCTCAATTATATCGGTAAGGTTGAAAAAAGAAATAATAATTACGATAAGGCTCTGGAGTTGTATCAGACCTCGCTAAAATTAAGCGAATCACTATCTGATACCTTATGGATTTCGAGGAATATCAACAATATTGGTGAAATTTACTATGAACAGAATAAATTTTCTGAAGCGATTGAATACTATGAAAAATCGTTGCGTTTAAAACAATTGAGTCGAGATAAAAAAGGAGAAGGAATAACTTTAAATAGCATTGGGCAGATTTACATCCGATGGGGGAAAAATGAAGAGGCCATTAAAATTCTTCAAAACTCGCTTCAAATTTTTGATTCATTAAAAACAGATGAAGGCAGTTTATTTTCAGCCAAGGTTATGAATAGTATCGGCAATCTATACCAGAATACCAATGTTGGAAATGATACATTAAGAATCGGACAAGCAATTATATATTACAATCAGGCTTTGAGCATCTGTAAAAAATTGGATAGAAAAAAAGAAACTGCTGAAATTCTTATAAGCCTTGGAAATGCCTATGTAACTAAATCAGACGTTCATAAAACAAAATTAGACAGGACAAATACTACTAAAGAGGATAAGGAAATGGAAAAAAATTTATTTCTGAATCTGAATAATCAGGCAATTTATCACTATGAAAGTGCTTTGGAAATTTTTAAAAGTATTAATGATAGCAAAGGAATAGCGATGGCTTATAGCAATATCAGCTTTACTTTAACAGATGTTTTAAAATTTGACCCTGAACAAACAACATTCAATAAAATTCTGAATTATTCAAATGAAGCTATTGAAATTAGTAAAAATGTAAACAACAAACTCGAAATAGCGTTTAACCTGTATATTATCGCAAGATCGTATTTTTTTATGAAAAATTATGCGAATGCAATAATCTTTTTAAATCAAAGCCACCAGATTGCAGTAGAGCTTAAAGTACCCAAGAATATTTTAAATGACTACATATTATACAGTGAAATATATGAGCAAATGGGCGATTATAAAAATGCGTTTATCTACTCCCGAAAAAGTTCTCAACTACAAGATACATTAACGAATGAAGCCAGCTTGAAATCCATTCAGGAAATGCAGACTAAATATGAAACAGAAAAAAAAGAAGCGGATATAAAACTGCTGAATGCCGACAAAGCGCTTCAGGAAAAAGAAATCAGACAGCAAAGAATGGTAATTATCGGGTTTGTGGTTGGGTTTGTTCTTATTCTGATTTTTTCTATCATTATTTACAAACAATATCGGGACAAGAGAAGAGCAAATATTTTATTAGCGCAGCAAAAAGAAGAAATTTCAATGCAGAGAGATGAAATTGAAAAACAAAAAGAAATAGCAGAACACCAACGCGATGAAATTACTGAACAAAAAAGAGAAATTGATGACAGCATACGCTATGCAAAACGAATTCAGAATGCTGTAATGCCTCTTGCAGAAAACATTTCAAAATATGTAAGCGAGATATTTATTATGTTTAAGCCAAAAGATGTTGTCAGCGGGGACTTTTATTTTGTTAAGCATATTGAGACATCAAATGTTGTTGTAATTGCAGCATCAGATTGTACGGGTCATGGCGTGCCCGGTGCTTTTATGAGTATGCTGGGCCTAACATTTATGAATGAAATTTGTACAAAACCAGAAGTACAACACTCGGGAGAAGTTCTAAATTTGCTCAGGACTTATATTATAAACTCGTTACACCAGACAGGAAAAACCGGCGAACAAAAAGATGGGATGGATATTTCGCTTATTGTTATTTATCCTGATAAGAAAAAGATTGAATTTTCAGGAGCAAATAATCCTTTATTCTTAATTCGAAATGATGAATTAATAGAATACAAGGGAGACAGGATGCCGGTTGGAATTCACGACAAAATGGACACATCGTTTACTACGAATGAAATTTCATATCATGAGAATGATAGGTTTTATATGTTTTCCGATGGTTTTGCCGATCAGTTCGGAGGACCTAAAGCGAAAAAGTTCCTCTATAAAAATTTCAAACAACTTCTCCTCTCCCACCACACAGAGTCAATGGTCGAACAAAAAAATATTTACGAGAAAACATCTGTCGAATGGCGTGGTAATATTGAACAGATAGACGACCAGTTAATCATTGGTGTAAAAATGTAACAATGAAACTCAGGCGATTTATACTTAATTATTTTTCAGAGATGCTTATTATATGGGCTTCCTTGCTTTTCTTTTTGATCTGCCCTTTTCATGTTAAATTTCTTCAACCTGAAGCTAAAAATATATTGCTATACCTTTCCATTGCTTATTCAGGAATTGCAATCCCCTTATTAATATATAAATCTATAAAAGGATTTCACTCCAAAGGATTTCTGGCAATACAGGTTTTTACACGTTTTATGAAATATACATGGATTGGTTTAAAATCAAAAAAAATAATCACTGAATTTGCATTATTTCAAATATCAAAAGAAGAAAAAACAAACCTGCTATTTCTTCTCGTTAAATTTATTTTTATCCCGATAATGATTAAATATTCGCTTGCAAATTTTTTTACGATTGAAAAAAGGTATGCGCTCATGCTTACAAGTTTTAAACCTTTACTGCAAATGCTTTCAGAGAATTATTTTCTGATAACTGTTTCATTTTTGTTTCTGACAGATACGCTTTTTTATACATTTGGTTATATTTTCGAATCTTCTTTTCTGAAAAATAAAGTAAAATCGGTTGACACCACATTATTCGGATGGTTTGTTGCACTGGCATGTTATCCTCCCTTAAATAAAATTACTGGTATGCTTTTTCCTCTTCATAATGATTATAAAATTTCTTTTGGGGATGAAACGGTTACGCTAATAATTCGCGGACTGATTCTTTTATTGCTGCTGATTTTTACCCTCTCATCTTTTTCGCTTGGTTTTAAATGCTCAAATTTAACCAACCGTGGAATTGTAAAACGTGGGACCTACAGCATTGTAAGGCATCCGGCATACAGTGCAAAAATTTTCATCTGGTGGATTTTGCTGATTCCTACTTTATACAACCGACCCGAGGGACTTGTGATTATTGTTTTCTGGACAATCTTATACGTGTTACGAGCAATGACAGAAGAACAACATCTTTCCTCTGATCCGGATTATATTGATTATTGTAAAAAAGTGAAGTACCGATTTATTCCGGGGGTAATTTAGGGGTGGGATGTTGGTAAGCGGTGTCTTCGACTCCGCTCAGACACCGAAAAGTGGAAGTTGATATTTGACAATATCCAAATGATTTAACATCAGAATGAAGCAGAAACAAAAACAGACATATTGAAATTAGTATTAACAATAAAAAGAAAAAAGACAAAAATGAAACACAAAAAGTTAAAATTAAGTGCCACCCTCTTGTTAGGACTTGGTATGACAGGACTACAAGCACAAACAAGCGTTAACGCTACTGGCGGTAATGCTTCAGGAAGCGGAGGCTCGGTGAGTTATTCCGTTGGACAGGTTGTTTATACCACAAACACCGGAACAAATGGTTCAGTAGCACAAGGCGTACAACAACCTTTTGAAATTTCAGAAGTAACTGGTATTAAAGAAGCCAAAGGCATTACCTTACAATGCTCTGCTTATCCAAATCCGACAACCGATTTTCTAACACTAAAAATCGAAGGTAATGTAAAGATGCAATATACTGCGTCTTTGTTTGACATGAACGGGAAACTTTTAAAAAGTAAAATAGCAGACGGTATTGAAACAACTATTTCAATGAAAACCTTTGTTCCTGCAACATATTTTTTAAAAGTAATACAAGGCGAAAAAGAAGTAAAAACATTTAAAATTATTAAAAAATAAGGAGGATTATACAATGAAAAAAGTATTTACATTTTTAGTGGCAGTTCTATTAACGGCTACACTTTGGGCACAAAGTCCCGAGAAAATGAGTTATCAGGCTGTAATTCGTAATACGAACGATGCGTTGGTTACCAATACTCAAATTGGTATAGAAATAAATATTCGCCAAGGCTCGCAAGCAGGAACAGTAGTTTATACTGAAACCCAAACCCCAACCACCAATGAAAATGGTTTAGTAAGTATTGAAATAGGCGGAGGAGTAGAATTTAGTACAATAGACTGGGCAAATGGATCTTATTATATTGAAACAAAAATTGCCGTTTTGCCTCCGCTAACTACATACACTATTGTAGGAGCAAGCCAATTATTAAGCGTTCCTTATGCTTTGCATGCTAAAACATCTGCACAAGCCGGTTTGGATGGACAATCAGCTTATCAAATTGCAGTAACCAATGGATTTGTTGGAACAGAAGCTGAATGGTTAACATCACTTGAAGGAACAAATGGTACTAATGGAACAAATGGTAATGATGGAGCAGCAGGACAATCAGCTTATCAAATAGCAGTAACCAATGGATTTGTTGGAACAGAAGCTGAATGGTTAACTTCACTTGAAGGAACAAATGGTACTAATGGAAATGATGGAACAAATGGTACTAA
>MEOG01000075.1 GCA_001769125.1 Bacteroidetes bacterium GWF2_35_48
CAAAATATACCTCAGATGGAACACAAAGCTATTATTATGCGATGAAAGGCTACGAGTCCACTGGAGGCGAAGGTTCTATTACTCTTGATGCAAGTGGTAATCTATATTATTTTAACAGATTTACGGGAACAAATGTTGACCTTGATCCTACAGCCGGAACAAGGCTGGCTACTTCAGCGGGAAGTGGTACCTACGATGCTTTCATAGCCAAGTTTACTGCATCTACAGGAGCTTTTCTATGGGCAAAAACATTCGGGGGGACGAGTTTCGAAGAGACTTACAACATAGAAACAGACGGAACTTATCTTTATGTTTGTGGGGGTTATTCATCTGTTACAGATTTCGACCCGGATGCAGGTATTCAAAATAGGACTCCTGTTGGTAATTATGATATTTTTGTTGCCCGCTATCTCTGCACCACAGGAGCATATAATTATGCTTATTCTTTTGGTGGATCTGACAATGAAAGAGGCTATAATATAAAATTAGATGGAAATTATCTTTACTTCGCAACACAATATACCGGAACAATAGATTTTGATCCAAATGCAGCTACTTACAACCTGACGTCTGCTTCCGGAGGAACGAGTTCTTCCATGGCGCTATTAAGAATGGACAAGAGCAATTTGGCTGTTTCATGGGGCTATAATGTACCATTTAATACTAATAGGCCTTCAATGGCCATTTCCGGAACAACATTCCTAATTTCCGGTACAGTACCGACAGGAACTTTTGATTTTAACCCCGGAGCCGGTGTTAATAATATTACCGGCACAGGATGGACGGGAGCTGTTTTGTCTTTAAACTCTGACCAAAGTTTTAATTGGGTTGTTAAAGCATCGGAGCCAGCTTCTTCTTCTTACTACAAATCAATTTGCGCAGACAATACAACCGGGTTCTATTATGCAACAGATTTTGAAGTGTCTGTGGTAGTTGACCCTGCGGGAAACTCTACTTCATTAACGGTTGGAGCCTGGGGTGGCGATGCTTTTTTTTCTCACTGGAAAACATGTACCCCCCCTACAGCTGCTAGTTCTGCAAGTGCAAGTCCGGCAACTATTTGCTCCGGCTCTTCTTCTTCTATAAGTTTATCAGGAGGCTCATTGGGTTCAAATTCAACATGGCAATGGTATAGTGGCAGTTGTGGTGGTACTTCTGTAGGCACAGGAACAAGTATTTCTGTTAGCCCGACTTCTACTACAACATATTATGTTCGAGCTGAAGGCACATGTGGGACTACTGCTTGTGTGAGTACTACGGTTACTGTAAATTCAGCACCTGCTAACGATAATTGCGCCAATGCTATTAATATTGGAGCTCTGCCATACACGAGTGCTATTATGAGTAATGCCTGTGCAACAAATGATGTCCCTGCTTCTACATGCGATGGTCCTTATAAAAATATCTGGTGGAAAGTTACCGGAATTTGTGGAACAATGACCGCCAATACTTGTACTGGCAATACAAATTTTGACAGTGAGATTGCAGTATTCACTGGTGCTTGTGGCAGCATGACTCAGGTTGGCTGCAATGACGATGCCTGCAGCTTGCAATCATCTGTTACATGGACTGCAACAGCAAGTACAATATATTATATTTCGGTCGGGTCATATTATAGCGGCGGTGCAACAGGGAATATTCAATTAAATGTTACATCTTCCCCCTATACGTCTTCAACAGCTCCTGCATCAATAACAGGAACTCCATCTGCTTGCTCAGGTGGCAGCACGACATTATCGGTCAGCGGAGGTTTTTTAGGAACCGGGGCCTCCTGGAAATGGTATACTGGTTCATGTGGAGGCACGGCTGCCGGAACAGGAGTCAGCATTTCAGCAAGCCCTACTGTACCCACAACTTATTTTGTCCGGGCTGAAGGAACTTGTAATACCACAGCCTGTGTTAGTGTTACGGTAACACTAAATGCACGGCCATTAGCGGTAATAACCGGAACCAGTACTGTATGTTTAGGCAATACATCAACGCTATCAGCAGCAACATCAGTAGCAGGAAGCGGAAGCATCACAGGATATCAGTGGTGGTATGATAACGGAATCACAAATACAGCAATCAGTGGAGCAACAAGTGTAACATATTCTGCTAGTTTGCCCGGCAGCTATTCTGTAGTGATTACAGACAGTAATGGATGTGCTTCGGTTACTTGTCCTTAATTTTTTTTCAGCATTTAAAAAATAAATAAATATGAAATCATATAAACCTAACATAAAAACGCATTTTATCCTTTGGAGGAAAATAAATGCTTTTATGATTCCTTTATTAATGGTAATAATGTTCTTTTCATGTGTTAAAACAAGTCAAGGGCAAAATGTTTCAACTTATTCTTTTACGCAAACAACAGGGACCTATAGTTCGATTGGAGGAACGGGTCTGACACTCCAGTCTGGAAGTGTTGATGACGGTTATTATTCATATGCCCCTATTGGTTTTACGTTCAATTATCATGGTGCCAATTTTACCCAGTTTTCAGCGAATACTAACGGTTGTATTTATTTTGATAACCAAACGACAGGTTATTCTTTAAGTTCTTATGCAAACTGTATAGCATATTGCGGGGGCGACGGGAAAGTAAATTCTACGCCCATATACGCAACAACTGGTACATCTCCAAGCAGGGTGTTAACTATTCAGTTTACATCTTGGTATATTTATTACAGCTCAACCACCAATTATGTAAGCGTTCAGGTTAAATTGTACGAAGGAACTAATGTCATTGAAGTTATTTACGGACCCTCTGCAAGGGCAACTACATATACAAGGCAGGTTGGTTTAACAGGAGCAACAACAGGTGATTTTGCTGTCAGAACTTCAACAACAAGCTGGGCGACATCTTCTACTGCTGGTACGAACAATCAAACAATGACTTGGTCAACATCTTACTACCCTGCCAGCGGACAGATCTACAGATGGAGTCCTCCGCTTCCAGGAGACAATTGCTCAAATGCTCAGGATTTGGCTGGTCTAACTAGTCCCTATAGTGGCACAACCATCGGTTATGCAGATGATATAAGTATTTGTAAAACCGGAGCACCAGACCGTATTTTTTATATTAATGTTCCGAATGGCTATATCATTGATATATGGGAATCCTCGAACGGTTATGATGAATATGAATATATGGGATATGGTGCTTCCTGCCCTGGCGCACAAATTACCTGTTGGGATAATGATGTTCTCTCTCATAATACCTGGACAAATAGTACTGGATCAACCCAGACAGTTTGGTATATTCAGGATGGGTATAGCAACTATTCCGGAACATTTAATCTACAATGGACGTTAACTTCTCCATGCACCCCTCCCGCTGCTGTAACCGTAAGCGGAGGCACTACACAATGTGGAGGTTCTGCAACACTTACAGCTTCTGGTGGAACTGGTGGAACAATTTACTGGCAGGGTACAACAAGTGGAGGAACATCTTTGGCTACCCCATCAACGTCTCAATCAGTAAGCACATCAGGCACTTATTATTTCAGATCTTATAATTCAAGTGGCGGTTGCTGGGGAACACAAGGCAGTGCAACGGTAACGATTAATACAGTACCGGCAGTTGTGACAGTAAGCGGTGGCATCACTCAATGCGGAGGTTCTGCTACCCTGACAGCCAGTGGTGGAGCTGGAGGCACAATATATTGGCAGGGTACAACCAGTGGAGGAACATCAACAGTGAATTCAACGAATCCTCAATCAGTAAGCACATCAGGCACTTATTATTTCAGATCTTATAATTCAAGTGGCGGTTGCTGGGGAACACAAGGCAGTGCAACGGTAACGATTAATACAGTACCGGCAGTAGTAACAGTGAGCGGTGGTGGAACATTCTGTGGAAGTAGAACTCTAACCGCCAGTGGTGGTGCAGGAGGAACTGTTTACTGGCAGGGAACAACAAGTGGAGGAACATCTACAGCTACCCCTTCCACTTCTCAATCTGTAAGCACATCTGGCACCTATTATTTCAGATCTTATAATTCAAGTGGTGGATGCTGGGGGACACAAGGCAGTGCTACAGTGACAATCAATACAATTCCAACAGTAGTAACTGTAAGCGGTGGTGGAACGTACTGTGGTAGTACAACTCTAACAGCAAGTGGTGGAACAGGAGGCACAATATATTGGCAAGGCACAACGAGTAATGGTACCAGTACAGCTACCCCTTCAACTTCTCAATCAGTAAGCTCCTCTGGCACTTATTATTTCAGATCTTATAATTCTTCCGGTGGTTGCTGGGGAACACAAGGCAGCGCTTCAGTTACCATCAATTCTTATCCTACAGCTGTTGTAAGTCCAGGCTCTGTCTCGGCATTTTGCTATGGAAGCAGCGCAACACTTACCGGAAGCACGGGCTGCGGTTCTCCAAGCTACGTATGGTTTCGAAATGGTACTTCAACCGGAATTACATCAACAACTTATTCTGCAACTACTCCTGGTAGTTACACAGTTCAGGTTACTTGTAATGGTTGCGCTTCTATTTCTAATACTGTAACTGTAAGTGTAAGCGGTAACTCATTTGCATTGAGTACAACTCAACCAGCCACAACAGGATTAAGTTCCGGAGATTATGTCTGGTCTGGAAATACAACTACAAACTGGTCAACACCAGTAAATTGGTTACAATATAATGGTTCTGCATTTAGTGTTGCCGGGGCTAAACCAACTTCTGCAAACAATGTTTATATCAGAAGTTATGGAAGTTGTGCAACAAATACCTGTACACTTGCGGCCTCTGAAAGATGCAATAATATAACTATTGAGAGTGGAAAAACTCTTGCATTTTCCGGTGCGTACTCTCTTTTGGTATCAGGGAATTGGACAAATAGTGGAACCTTCACTGCTAGTACAGGAACAGTAAATTTTGGATTTCCAATAGTAAGATATATAAAATTAACCCAACAAATTGCAGATTGGACTAACTTATCTGAATTGCAAGCTTTTGAAGCAGGAACTGGAACAAATGTAGCTATTGGATCTACAGCCACAGAATCATCTTATTATAGTTCAGGTTATCAGGGATCATATATCATTGATAATAATCTAGGTTCAATATATCATAGTGGTACTTCAAATATAGGGGAATGGGTAAAAGTTGATTTAGTCTCTGGAAAAAATTTAGACCATATTGTTATTCATAATAGAGGAGATTGTTGTTGGTCAAGATCACAAAGCTTATTACTTGAATTATTTGACGCATCAAATGTTTTAGTTTATAGTAAGATTGTAAATGTATGGGAAAATGTAGATGCAGCACATTCTATAACTATAAATCTTAATTCAAACAGTGATATTGCCGGCTCAAATGGGACTACATTTTACAATGTGACTGTTTCCAAAACAGGATCTGCAAAAGCAATATTTGCAACACAGGCATTAAATGCCGGGGGGTCTGTTAATGTTACCAGTGGAACATTGGAAATATCCAAATCAGATGCTTCTTCAAGTGTTACAGGCGATTTCAATGTTAATTCAGGTGCCACATTTAACCATAATGCAAACTGGAATGGATCTGACGCATTAAACGTAAGTGGAAATGCGGCTGTTGATGGAACATATTCTTCTACTGGTTATCCTTTATTTGACATGGTAAGTTCCGGTACAAGAAATGTTAGAGGTAATTATCGTGGTTATTTATGCTTTCAAAATGGTACATTCAATGCAAACGGAACTATTGTTTGTCAAAGCATTATTCCAATGTGGTCTACAGGTGGAGCATTTCATACGAATGGAAATTCTGTTAGTGCAGATGTAATGTACGGTGCAGGCGGAACAATGTATGTAGACGGAGGTAGCTTTAACGTATCGGGGGCGATAAACGTAGCATACTGGAGCATTAATAGTGCATTTAATCTATCTTCTGGAAGCGCAACTTGTGGTAATTTTATTGTTGGGGATGGGACAGGTATTGGAATTGTTACGCATTCGGGAGGGACACTCAATGTAACCGGAAACTATTCAATAAACAGCAGCTGTTTTCACACCTGTTCTAACGGACCCTCACTTAATATAACGGGCAACTGGACTAACAACGGTACCTTCACTCCTGCTTCAAGCAATGTTACATTTAACGGTACAACAAATGCTACATTAGGAGGATCAAACACATCATCTTTTTATAATCTTGCCATAAATAAAACAGTAGCCGGAAATAATAAAATAACATTAAATAAAGACATTACAATTACCAATACTGCTACTTTTTCCAATGGATACATTGTTTCATCTGCAACACCAAACGGGTTAGTAACCTTTTCTTCGTCAGCAACAGCCGTAAGTTCTGCCAGCATGAATAGTTTTATTGACGGTCCGGTAAGAAAGACCGGCAACACCGTATTTACATTTCCAACAGGCGATATTCAGGGCACAACTTATGTATGGGCTCCAATTGGAATGACTGCACCAGCAAATGTTGCCGATGCATTTACAGCAGAGTACAGATATTATACTGCAAGTCCAACATACCCAACATGGAATACCGGAACTTCTATGGGAACCGGACTACATCATGTCAGTGGAAAAGAATACTGGATGTTTGACAGAACAACCGGAACTTCAACACCCGCCATAACGCTGCACTGGAAATCAATCACAAGCAACCCTCTGAATGATCATGGCTTCAATAATACATCTGATATTACTATCGCGCACTGGAATACCTCTACTTCAAAATGGGAAAAAATGTGTTCTTCTGAAACAATCAACGGTGATATTAATAATGGCTATCTGGCATCCAACATAACATTTCCTAACTATAGTCCGATTACTTTTGGCTCAAAAAATAATGAGAATCCGCTTCCTGTAAGCCTCACAAATTTTTCCGGAAATTGCACCGGTAGTACTGTGGACTTGCATTGGACAACAGCCATAGAAATAAATAACGATTATTTTACAATTGAAAAAAGTAACGATGGTCAACTTTGGAAATTTGTAGCTAAAGTGCAAGGGAGTGGTAATAGCAATACTTTTTTATATTATTCTGCTGTTGATAATGAAAACATAGATACCTATAGCTTTTACAGGTTGTCGCAAACAGATTATGACGGTACTACTGCAAGTTATAATCCTATAACAGTTTATTGCAATCAATCATTTGCAGGAACAGTATTTTCGGTGTATCCTAATCCTGTTACAACAAATCTGAATGTAACAATCAGGACCGAAAAAGAAGATTCCGGTTACATCATTCTTTATGATGCTTTGGGCAAAGAGATTTATATGAAACCCATTACATTAAAAGGAGGGCAAGAGAATACTTATATAATTGATCTCAGTAAATATGCTCGTGGAAATTATTATCTGAATACTAAACTGAATTATTATACTTTACCTGTAAAGAAAATTACTACTGCGGGAAACGGAGGTTATTAAGGGTTAGAATATTGGAAGGAAGCAAGAATTCGTTATCAATCTACAAAAAACGAAGCTTCCTTCTCTCCGTTCCTTCAATTTAAAATATTCTTTACTTGTAAAATTGATTGGCTATTCGCTAAAATTAGTGGAAATTTTAAATGGGCAGATTAAATATAAATTTGCGGCCTGCCTGTCAGCAGCTACCGTGTGGACACATCTTTTTATTAAGTCAACTCCGAAAAGTATTTTTGACACGAATGGCTTTAGCCCTCATGAACACCTTAGAAAACAATTAATTTGTGAATAATTACTCGAATTATTAAAAAACAACTAATCATCAGCATATTAAATTTGTGAAATTCGTGTCATATATTAGGTTTAATTAATTTTCAGAGTAGGCATAATATTTAAAAAATATCAAACCCTCAATAAAAATACTTCGCATATTTGTGTCCACACGGTAGCTGTCAGCAGACAGGGATTCAAGTTGCAAGTTACAAGTTGTTTTTAACCTGCAACCATATATATGCTAAAATTATTTTCCACTAAAAATGTCGAATTACCTATTGATTGAGCTAAACGGTTTTTTATAACTCCTTGAAAAACTCAATATAATTTTCTTTTCTTTGTACATTAAAATTCATTTGCGTTACTATTTTTCTCCTCATGAAATCAGAAAACCAATTTAATATTGACCAGAAAATTATTGCATTTCTGAAAAAACATCATGTGCTCACATTGGCTACAGTAGATGCAAATCAGCCCTATTGCTGTAACTGTTTTTATGTATATGATGAAGATAAAAATCAATTTATTTTTGTTTCAGACAACCACACAAGACATGTTAATGAAGCAGTTCTTAATAATAAAATTGCAGGCTCTGTAGTGTTGGAAACAAGCACCGTTGGCAAGATTCAGGGAATTCAGTTTACAGGCATCATGAACGAAGTTAAAGAAAGTGAAAAAGCACAAATAAAATTTCATTACCTGAAAAAATTTCCTTTTGCCATTGTGATAAAAACAACTTTCTGGATTATTGACATCCATTTAATAAAAATGACAGATAACCGTCTAGGCTTTGGAAAAAAATTAATCTGGTCGAAAGAAACAATGGAAACAAAAATCGTTTAATTATGGATTTAGTTACCGGAGGAACTGGATTTATCGGCTCACATCTTTTATACGCATTATTACAGAAAGGGAGAAAGGTTTCTGCATTGATTCGCAAAGGTGCTTCAAAAGAACAGACACAAAGGATTTTTTCTTTTTACACAAATGCTCCCGATTATTTGATTTCAAAAATTAACTGGATAGAAGGAGATATTCTCGATTACCCTTTGCTCGAAGCGGTAATGCAGGGAGCAGAAAATGTTTATCATGTTGCTGCCCTTGTTTCGTTTGCTCCTGCTGATAAATATAAGATGCTCAGCGCTAATATTCAAGGAACAGAAAATATTGTGAATGCTGCCCTGTCAGAAGGAATTCAAAAACTTATTTACCTCAGCTCTGTTGCAGCAATCGGAACTCCTTCTGAAGAAAATTTGTTTGCAGATGAAAATTGCAAATGGATGAAAACAAATAAAACAAGCAATTACTCATATAGTAAATATTATGCTGAACTTGAAGTGTGGAGAGGAATTGCAGAGGGATTGAATGCTGTGATGGTTAATCCATCTGTTGTTTTGGGTCCGGGCGATTGGAAAAAGGGGAGCAATGCGCTGCTAAGAACGGTATGGGAAAATAATAAATTTTATTCCGATGGCTCTTCTTCATTTGTTGATGTCCGTGATGTGGTAAAAATTATGATTTTATTAGCAGACCTTGATATTGCAGCAGAAAGATTTATTCTTACATCGGAAAATATATCATATTACGATTTCTTTTGTCGGGCAGCAAGAATATTTAATAAACCTGTTCCACAAATTAAAGCCGGCTCTCTTTTGCTTTCTTTTGCCTGGCGCGCTGAAATGCTGCGAAGTTTTTTGTTATGCAGAAAACCATTGATAACAAAAGAAACAACAAATTCTGCTCAAAACAGAAATCATTTTTCAAATGAAAAAATTAAAAAATTGCTGAATTTTGATTTCACTCCTGTTGATGTAACTATTCAGGATGTCTTGAAATATGTTGAATCGCAAAAAAGGGCTGATAAAAATTACCAGCCCATTGAAATTTTACTGAACGCCCGTTCCGTATTTTATTTTATTACAATTCGTTTAATAGTTTTTTTGCCTCCGGCTTTTATTTCGAGAAAATAAATGCCTCTGTTGTACGAGCTAACTTCAATAATAGTGCTTACCTGTTTTTTTTCAGGGAGCTTTGCGCTGTATATGGTATTGCCAATTGAGTTGAACAATATTATTTCTACATCTGTTAAATCAGGGTAAGTCATGCTTATATTTATATGATCATAAGCGGGATTTGGGTAAATATTTATTTTTACTGGGCTAATTTCTTCCGCGGAAACTTCTTCTTTTTGCTTTTCCGGGAAAAAACCAGCATCGCTTATTTCAGCCTCTTCATTATTTTCCTCTTCAGCGGTAATTACAACAGCCTCGTTGAACTGATAAAATTTTCTGGAGTTATTCCATGTTTCAAATTCTTTTACAGGATTTTCATTCTGCATGGGAGATTCAATAAAAATATTGAATTTTGCAGAACCGGACCAAATCTCAAAATCATTGCTTTTTAATCCCTGCGCATAAGCCATAGAGCCTGCTATCAGAAATATTATCACATAAATAAAATACTTTTTCATAATCCTGATTTTTTGAATTATAGTCTTTATTACGAAAGAAAATTAAAATGGTTACATTGAGGGAAAAAGATACATTTCTGAATTTATTAAAAATAACATACAAAGTGTTGCAAGTTGCAGGTTGTTGGTTGTTGACGTGTCAGAGTAATTGAGCGGAGTTGAAAATACCCTGCAACCTGCAACACATTATAACCTCTGCTTTTTACTCTGGTATTAAGTTAATCATGAATTGACGGATAAAGTTTTTTTAATTTTATTCTTGCATCTTTTGTTTTGAACTGCCAATTTGAGTGCGAAGTGTGAGAACCTTTATTGATTATTGCATTTAATTCGTCCACTTCGGCTTTTGTTAATTTCACGTTGTATTTTATTATATCTGTATATTTTTTTTGCAAAGATACAAATATTATCTTAATACGTCATATTATATTTAACTTAACACTAGTTCTTAAAAAAGTTTATACGGGAAGAAAAAACAATCAGAAAACGATTATATTTGATAGCTGGAGAATAAAATCCAAAGGGATTTTGGAACAATAGTAAATTTCAATAAAATAATCCCTTTTAATTTTTAGAAATCAAACCATGAAAACAAATATTTCCATACGCAAAGCAACAGAAAAAGATATTCCATTTCTTATTGAAACAATTATTGCTGCTGAGAAAAGCGGAACCGAAACAATTGCCTACTGCTCTATCTTTTCTCTTGGTAAAGAGGAATTCACAGAATTGCTGAAAAATATTTTGGAAGAAGATATACAAGGTCAGGAACTTTGTGTTTCTGATTTTTTAATTGCAGAAGAGAAAGGCATTTCTGTTGGCGCTTGTTGTGGTTGGATTGAAGGGGAAAACGGAACATCTTCTTCTTTAAAAGCAAATATTTTGCATTATTTTTTAGGGGAAGAAAAAATTGCAGAAGCGCAAGGCATAATGAAGATTGCAGATGCGTTGCATATAGAAAGAGAAGCCGATGCGCTCCAACTGGAATCCATTTATATAAGAACGGAGTATCGGGGCAAGGGCATTTTACAAGTGCTTTACGATACATTTATTACTGAAGCAAAGAAAAGAAAACACGATTTGAAAAAAGCGCAGATTCAACTAATGAAAACAAATGAAACAGCCCTGAAGGCTTATGATAAATTAGGTTTTGAAATTATCTGCGAAAAACATTCCGATAATCCGGAAATTTTACGAATTTTGCCATCGCATCATAAAGTAATGATGCAAAAATTAGTTTAGTATGATCTTACTGGAAATAAAAGATAAAATACAAATTATATTTCGCGAAGTTTTTCGTGAACCTTCTCTCGAATTAAAAGACGAGCTTTCTGCAAACGATGTTGCTAAGTGGGATTCGCTGCATCACATGACGATGATTGCAGCAGTTGAAAAAGAATTTAAAATTAAATTCAAGCTGAAAGAACTTGTTGCAATGAAAAATGCGGGAGACCTTCTTCGCGCTGTTGAAACAAAGCTGATCTGACTCTATATCTTATTCCATTAGTAACATATTGCACAAAAATGAAACCTCCCTTACGGGCTTTTTTAATAATTCTTTTAACGAGTCTTATCTTATTGTTCTTCTCAATATTTATTGAGCCTCTCAATTTATTTTTTTTTAAAGAAAATTCTTTCAGATTATGCTTCTCTGATATTCCTGCTTTGCTGGGTTTTAAACCTTCTGCTGAATATTCAGAAAAACACGATACTACAGGAAGCTTATCAGAAGATTCTTTGATAAAAATTTTATCGGGCACTTATAAACATGCGTGGCCAGATGATTCTGTTAAGATTCATGCTCTTGTATTATCTTATGTCAAGAATAATTTATCCGAAGATACCTTGCAGAACATACAGAAAATAGAGGCTTTTGTAAATAATAATATTAAATCAGATTCATCTGTTGCAGCAAAATTTATAAAAAATCTGTTGTTGTCTTATTTTAATGCGTCTGATGATAAAGCCATTTTGAATCCCTTAATCGGAAGTTCGAGACCCCTTGATGCATTTTTTTATGCATTGTTAAAAGAAGCAGATACAAGCCTGATACGTGTTGCTCATTATGGAGACTCGCAATTGGAAGGCGGACGTCTTTCTGTAAATATCCGTAAGAAATTTCAACAGAAATTCGGAGGAAACGGTGTTGGCTTTGTTCCTTTTATTGAAACAGTTTCAAATGTTGCATTGTCTCATTTTGATATGGATGGCTGGCAGCGCTACACTGTCTTTCACGATCGTTATTGCAATTCTTTTTATGGCGCTTCGGGAAATGTTTACAGGTGGAGTCCCTGTGCTAAAAATAATGGCGATAGTCTTTCTTCCGATACTTTAAAAGAAGAGAAATATGCGCTTGGTTTAAATTTTTCACCATGGGCGAAATGGGAAAAAGTTTCTCTTATGTATGGAAGAAGTATGGGCGATTGTTATGTTTCAGTATTTGATGAAAAAAATAATCTTGTTACTTCAGATACATTGTATCCTGCGCCTTCTTTTGCATTACAGGATATTGATATTCCTGCCACAGTTAAGAAAATGCGCTTTGAATTTTCCTCAAATGTGGTATTCGATTTTTATGGATTTTTATTTGACGGAAAAAAGGGAGTGCAGGTAGATAATTATGGAATTCGCGGACATAGTGGCGACGGCTTGCTGCATATCAGCCGAAAGTATTTTGCAGAACAATTACAGCAATTAAAAACAAAATTGATAATTCTGCAATTTGGTGCCAATGCTGTCCCCTACGTTAATAATGAAAATGAGTGCAAAGAAATTGAAGAAAATTTTTTCAGGATTTTACAACGTTGTAAAGAAGTTGCGCCTGATGCAAGTATTCTGTTGATAGGCACAGGAGACATGGCGACACGGTTAAAGGGAGAATGGCAATCTTTTCCTATTTTGCCAAAGTTCAGGGAAGCGCAGAAAAATGCTGCAATTCGTGCCGGATGCGCTTATTGGAATCTTGGCACTGTGATGGGCGGGGAGAATGCCATACTGGAATGGACAAAGCAAAAATTTGCATCAAACGATGGTCATTTTACACCAAATGGTCAGGAAGAGGTTGCGACAAGATTGTTTGATGCACTGATGTTGGAGTATGAAAAATATTGTAATGAAAAAAATTCAGCAAGAAAATAATTCAATAAATGAACTTTCGCATGAAAAACAACTATTTATTTTTGTAATTTGAAACTATTGTTAACATTAATCCATGCAAAAGATATTACGGTACTCTGCACCTTGGTTTTTCTATGTCTTTTATATTTTACAAATATTTTGCGGCTCTGCCGCTGCATCTCAACTATAGCAGCAGAGCTGCGATAACATTTGTAGCAGCGATAGCTGCGTTATTTACAAAGGTGCAGCGCACCGTAATATAATTATTTTAATTTCAGTCCTATTTTTTCATGGACAAACAAAAAAGTCAAAAAAGCTGATATCATTTTTCAGCGAATTAATATATGCGAAAGTTGAGTTCAATAAATAAAATTTGAAAAATTTGAAAAATATCGTTTTAGTTTTTTTCTTTCTGCTTTGCAGCTTTTTTTCTTTTGCACAAAATGAAATTACAGATTCTGTCTCAAACCCGCAGTATATAAAGCGTTTCATGGGATATAAAAATTCATATCCTTTTATCCGGTATGCTGAAAATTATCTTGAATGGGAAAATAAAAATGCACTAAAAAATATTTTTGAAAGATTAAAAAATACAAAAACCCGCAAATTTAAAGTACTTCATATTGGCGACTCGCATATACAGGCAGACATCTTTACGGGGATGATTCGCGATAATCTGCAACAAATTTTTGGCTATGGCGGAAGAGGCTTTATTTTCCCTTATGCTTCTGCAAAAACGCATTCTGCCAATGATTACAGAACATTCACAAAAGGTAACTGGGAGTCAACCCGCAATGTGTTAAAAGATAATCCCTTTGATATGGGAATAACAGGCGCAACAATTTTCACGAAAGACACTGCTACCGGATTCGGGTTTAAATTTTACAGAAACAATCACTGGGATGCACAAAATAAAATTCGCATTTATACAAAGATGTCCAATGCAGCGTATAATTTACAAATGAAAGTTTCGGGCTACGATTCCCTGTTTACCTTGAAATTTGACAGTACAAACACGCTACCTTATGTTGCTGCAACGCTTCCCATGATTCCTGAAACACTTGAATTTTCTTTAAAAAAAACAGACAGTCTGCAACAATTTTTTGAATGCTATGGCTTACTGATAGAGGCTCCTGAGAATAAAGGTATTTTATATAACAGTGTCGGTATTAATGGAGCCGGATTAACCAGCGTGCTGAAACAAAAATTATTTGAACAACAGTTGGCAGAATTACAACCCGATCTTGTGATTATTGATATCGGAGGAAATGATTATGCCGGGGGTAAAATTAATATCAATGAAATAAAATTAAATCTTGAAAAATTTATTGCCAGTATAAAAAATGCGAGTCCGGAAGCTGCAATACTGATTTCGTGTACACAAGATTTTTACAGACGCAGAAGGAATATTGGAGCAGCAAAAGACTTCTCGGAACTTACGCGTGAGGTCGCCTTTAAAAATAATTGTATCCATTATAATTACTATAACATTGCCGGAGGAAAATACGCAATGCTTAAATGGCAAAAAAATAAATTATGCCAGCGAGACAGAATTCATCTTACCGGAAGCGGTTACAGTTTGAAAGGAGAATTATATACACAGGCATTTTTAAATACATACAGAATGTTTCTTGAAGAGGGGCTTCCTGCATCTTTTTTGGTTGATAGTTTGCAAACTGTAGCCGCTGATACAGCTTCCAACACATTAAGTTTAAATACGGATTCTTTGGATTCGGGAATGAGAAAAATAATTTATTTTGCTGAAAAATACGAGAGAGTGGGCACAATAGCAAGAAAATACGGAGTAACTGCTGCTGATTTAAAAAAATGGAACAAGCTTACGGGTAATATGGTGGATGAAGGCGAGCAGTTGATAATATATCAGAAAATAAATAAAGTAAAATCTCCGAACTGGAATGCGAAACCACATGAGCAAAATTTGAAAAAGCAAACTTCTTCAAAAGAGAAAAATCAAACCGCCAATACACAGCATTATATTTATGTTGTGAAAAGCGGGGATTCTCTTTATACAATCGCGCAAAAATTTAAAACCACCGTTAAAAAATTAAAGACATTAAACAGCCTTCGTTCCGATAAATTAAAGCCCGGTCAAAAATTAAAAATTAAGTGAACAGTATTTTTGAATCCATAGTACTTTTTCTGAAACAACCTCTGCTGTTTAATTCTGCATTGTTTTTTTTCTTGTTTGTTATTTTCTATGGTATTTATATTTCAAGTTTGAAAACAATAATTTTTCGTAACATTCTTTTATTATTTTTCAGTTTGTTTTTTTATTACAAAATAGGTGGGTCTGCTATTTTCATTTTATTGTTTATGGGCACATCCGATTTTTTATTGGGAAAAGCTATATTTTCTGCGTCATCAGAGAGTAAGAAAAAATTATTTGTGTTTCTCTCTTTGCTTGTAAATATTGGCAGTCTGTGCTTTCTGAAATATACGAATTTTTTTCTGCAAACATACGCTTCTGTTTTTGAAGGCGGCGCTCAGTCATTGATGATTAATATTTTAGTACCTGTTGGGATATCTTTTTTTGCATTCCGTTCTCTTTCATACATATTTGATTTGTACAGAGAAACAATTGAAGAACCAGAAAAGAGCTGGGTAAATTATATGCTTTTTATTTCTTTTTTCCCTTTAATACTCGCCGGCCCTATTGCCAAAGCACGGGATTTGCTTCCGCAGATGAAAGCACGAATTAATTTATCGCGGGAATTAATTGGCTTCGGATTTTTTATGATTTTACTTGGTGTTATAAAAAAATACATGATTGCAGATTATATTTCCATCAATCTGGTAGACCGCGTTTTTATTACACCTCAGTATTTTGGTAGTTTTGAAATTCTCATTGCCTCTTTTGCTGCTCTGGTTCAGATTTATTGCGACTTTTCAGGTTATACCGATATGATGCTGGGAATGGCAGCACTGCTTGGATTTACGGTTGAAAATAATTTTAACAGACCTTTTCTTGCCGGAAATGTTTCTGATTTCTGGAGAAGATGGCACATTACTTTTTCCCGCTGGATGAATGAATATTTGTTTACTCCGCTTTTTTATTTTTTCAGAAACAAGGGTAAAGCCGGCGTTACAGCAGCCATTTTAATTACTTTTATTGTATCGGGTTTATGGCATGGAGCGCATTGGGCATTTTTAGCATGGGGCTTCGCACATGGAATAGCAATGGCGTGGGACTACATTTTTTCAGATACAAGAGATCGGGTGAAGCAAAAAATTAATTCAAATTTATACAAATTTTTCAGCATCTTTTTTACTATGATATTTCTTATCTTTACAATAATATTATTCAAAGCAGGCGAAGTAATTCTGTTTAAAGATGCGGCATTTAATGTAACAGAACAATTATATTCAAAATTATTTTCAGGATTTCACTTTTCTGTAATACCCCAGTGGATGGAGACATACTGGCTGGTTTTTCTAATTACAATAGCAGGATTTTTAATACAGTTTGTTCCATTGAAATGGAATAATTATCTTGCAGCCGGGCTTGCAAAAAGGCATTGGGTTCTGCAATCTTTGATAATTGCCATCGTTGTTATTATTGTTTTCCAAACTGTCTCCTCTGAATCTTTGCCTTTTGTGTATCTGGAATTTTAGGGTAAGCCGCTTCGTGTTTAGCTTGGCACTACTGTCAGAAAAATTTATTTTGTATAACAGAAGTTTAAAAATATTACTTGAAAAATAATGAAAGAAAATGTAACATACATCAGCATTAATGAGCTTGAAAAGTTCACAACAGAAGTTCTGAAAGGCTGTGGCATGTCTGAAAAACATGCGAAAATATCGGCAGATGTTTTAATTGCAGCAGATATAAGAGGAATTGATTCGCATGGAGTAAACAGGTTAAAACCCATTTATTACGATCGCTTTGCAGATGGCATAATTGATCCGGCTGCTGAGTGCATTATCATTAAAGAAAGTCCCACGACTGTTGTTATTGATGGGAACAACGCGATGGGAATGGTAAGTTCGGTTAAGGCAATGAATATGGCTATTGAGAAAGCTCAAAAATATGGAATGGGAATGGCAACTGTAAGAAATTCAAACCATTTTGGAATAGCCGGATATTATGCAAATATGGCTGCTGAAAAAGGGATGATTGGGATAACAGGAACCAATGCACGACCTTCTGTGGCTCCTACATTTGGTAACGAGGGAATGCTCGGAACAAATCCTTTGACGTTTGTTATGCCTTCGGATGAAGCATTTCCGTTCTTTCTTGATTGTGCATCTTCAACAGGTCAGCGCGGAAAAATAGAAGCTTATGCAAGAATTAATAAACCCACTCCAGAAGGCTGGGTGGTTGATAAAAATAACGATTCACAAACTGATTCAAATGAAATTTTAAAAGGACTGACAAATGGAAATTCTGTGTTGCTGCCTTTGGGTGGAGCAGGGGAGGAGGGTTCCGGATATAAGGGATATGGCTACGCAACGGTTGTCGAAATTCTTTCTGCCGCATTACAGGGAGGTGTTTTCCTAAAAGCGCTTACAGGGATGCAGGATGGAAAAAAAGTTCCCTACCGTTTGGGGCATTTTTTTATTGCAATAAGCATCGAAGCCTTTACTGAACTGGATGAGTTTAAAAAAATCACAGGCTCTATTTTACGTGATTTAAGAAATTCATCAAAAATGCCGGGAGCTGATAGAATATATACTGCTGGCGAGAAAGAGTATCTTACAATGCTGGAAAGAACCGAAAAAGGTGTTCCTGTGAATTTTGAGTTACTCGAAGAACTGAAAATTATGGCAAAAGAATTGCATATAATAGATTATTCTTTTCTTTAAAGAAAAATCAATTTTTGCAAATCAACCTAATCAATAAATATCATGAAAAAGATTTTCTGGATTATTGTATCTTCAATACTGCTATTTTCTTGTATGTCCAAAAGAGGCGCACAACAAGCTTATTATGCCGATGCATCTGTCAGCACAACAGGATTACCTTACAGAGAAAGATCAGACGAATTAAATAAAAACAGTAAAATCATCTATAATGCACAATTGCAGCTTATAGTTAAAAATCCTGACACAATTAATATCCATCTGGTTCGCATTGCAAAAAAGCACAAAGGATACGCACAAACAGTCGGCTCCCGTTATTCTGTAATCAGAGTTGCTACAGACTCACTCTCCAGAGCGATTTCAGATATTGCCAGCCTTGGAAAACTTGAAAGTAAAAACATTTCCGGAGAAGATGTTACGGATCAGTTTCAGGACTTCCAAATAAGACTTGATAATGCAGAAAAAGCCAGAACGAGATATCTTGAGTTGCTGCAAAAAGCGCAAAATGTAGAAGAAACTTTAAAAGTTGAAAAAGAACTCGAAAGACTCAATGTTGAGATTGATTTGTTGAAAGGAAAAATTAACAGACTAAGCCATCTCACAGAATATTCTACAATTTCTGTACGTTTGAAAGAAAAAGTAAAACCCGGTATTCTTGGTTATATTTTTATTGGTGTGTATAAATCTGTACGCTGGCTATTTGTTAGAAATTGAAATTTGTATAAAACAAAAACACTTGTATTGAGCAAAGCTGAAATATGAAAAACCTTCTGATATTATTCTGTCTAACCTTCCTGTTATTTTTTTCCGGATGTATTCAGTTTTTTGATGATTGGCTACGTACAAGTGATATTGAATATAAACGCACCGCTGTTACAAAATCCTTTTCTAAAGAATTTGCTTCCTTTGAATTATCGCAATTAAATAATGAATTCAATATAAAATTTGAGTGGAAAAAACCAAAAGATTTTCAATTTCCTGTGCATCCCGAAACCGGCGACACTCTTCATGCTGCATCGTTTCGATTAACTTTTTATAAAAATAAAAAAAATATTCCTGTTAATATTTCTCATATTTCTTCTAAAGAATATGACTGGGCGCTTGATTCATTAAATTTTATTCTTGAGACAAAACCCACATCAATTTTTTATGGTTATCAAAATACTATTAAAATTCCCATGTATCTTTTTCATAGCCTGAAAGCCGGGAAACATGAGATTACAATGGAACTGTCGCAGACAAAATTTGTTTATAGTAATTATAAAAACAAATATGCCGCAGATAAAGTTCCGGAACTTTCTGCCTGTGAAATAAAGGGTAGTCTTACTTTTCAGCTAACAATACCAGAGATTCGCCAATCTGTTTTTTATATGAATGGACTTGAATTACAAAACGACTCCGTATGGTCGCCGATAGGAATGGATTTTTATATTTGGGGAAATGGTTATCCGGAAGTTTACTGGCAGGTTTTTTATCCTGTTTTGCATGAACGCGATCTTTCTCATCCAATCCATAGAAGTACCGAAACTTTTAATACTACAAACTGGGTTGGGCACGACACTATTAATTTTTATCATTATAGTGACAATGAAAAAATAATTATTGGCGTTTATGATTACGATATGCTTTCAAGAAACGACTGGATTGGCGACTGGTATGGGCCTGTTCAAAGCCTTGTTACAAGACGTGGCGCTAATAAAAGAATTTCTTTCGATCATGTTGCATGGTTTGAGGTTCGCATAGAATCATTAGGCATAATAAACAGATAAAATAGAAAATTAAAAAAATAATACTGCTTTTGTAATAAAAATGAACATTGACTGGCAATATATTCAAACGGTACTCCTTATTCTTTATGAGGTGGCCATCGTAATTACTGTATTGTTTGTTGTTTTTTCTCTTATACTTGAAAAAAGGGATCCTCAGAAAACAATTACATGGATAATCTTTATACTGCTGCTTCCTATTGTTGGGATTATTTTGTATTTTATTATCGGGAAGAATTATAGAAAAGAGAAAATTTTTTCAAAGAAAATTCTTACAGATTTTGAACAGATTGAAAGAATTAAAAATGCGCATCTCGCTGTTACAAAATTAATGTCAGGAAAAACCAGAGAAGTAGAAAAATCATTTGGTATTATTAATCTTTTGCATAATAACAATAAGGCACTACTTTCTGAACACAACAAAGTGTTGGTGCTAAATAACGGCTCAGAAACTTTTAATGCCATTCTTCATGATATTAATAATGCAAAAGACCATATTCATCTTGAATACTATATTATTGAAGAGGATGAAATAGGTAATAAAATCCACGATTTGCTTATCAAAAAAGCAAAACAAGGTATTGAGGTTCGTTTAATTTACGACGATATTGGTAGTTGGAATCTTAGCTCCGCTTTTATTGAATCGTTAAAAGAAGCCGGGGTAGAGGTTTTCAGTTTTCTCCCTGTTAAATTTTACAGGCTTGCAACAAAAATTAATTATAGGAATCACAGAAAAATAATTATTGTGGATGGCAGGGTTGGCTTTGTTGGTGGATTAAATATTGCAGACCGTTACATTCATGGAAGTCATGAAGTAGGTTTGTGGCGTGACACGCATTTAAGACTTGAGGGAGATGCTGTAATAAGTTTGCAGTATGTTTTTTTAATGGATTGGAATTTTGTCAGCAATAATTTTGTACACGATGAAAAATATTTTCCTGAAACACAGGTTACAGATAAATGCCTTGTTCAGATAGCTGCAAGCGGGCCGGATTCAGATTGGGCCAGTATCATGCAAACTTATTTTTATGCAATCTCAACAGCTAAAAAGTATGTGTATATTTCTACTCCCTATTTTATGCCCAATGAAAGCCTTTTAACCGCGCTTAAAACAATTGCGTTAAGTGGTGTGGATGTCAGAATTATTTTGCCCAGCAAATCCGATTCATTTATCTCGTACTGGGGTTCTATGTCGTACGTGTCTGATATGTTAGACGCCGGAGTAAAAATATTTATTTATGAAAAAGGATTTACGCATAGTAAAGTTCTTATTGTTGACGATTTGATTTGCTCTGTGGGTACTGCAAACATGGATCTTCGCAGCTTTGACCAAAATTTTGAAGTGAATGCGCTGATATATAATAAAGAGATTGCATGCACGCTCAAAGCTACTTTTACAGATGATCTCAGCAGTTGCCTTTTAATTCTTCAGGAAGATTATGATAAACGCCCCTTTGCCCATAAGGTTAAGGAATCCTTCACAAGAATATTTAGTCCTTTGTGGTAAAACAAGAATGTTAAAACTGCTGCATTTTCAAATTGTTTTTTCTCTTTGATTTGTTACATTTGCTTTTTTAAAGGCATAATAATGATTTTTCTTAATCAAATAAAAGAAAGCCTGTTTTTCGCTATAAATTCTTTAACCACGAATAAAGTCAGAACATTTCTTTCTTTACTTGGCATTACAATTGGGATTTTTGCCATCATATCTGTATTTACCATCGTCGATTCACTCGAACGTAAAATTCGCGACAGCATAGAGTCTTTAGGCAGCAATGTAATTTATATTCAAAAATGGCCTTGGGAGTTTGGAAGTGATTTTCCATGGTGGAAATACATGAACCGACCTGTTGCAAATATTGATGAATATGAAGAAATAAAAAAACGTTCAAAAAAGGCTTCTGCTGTTTCCTTTATTGTTTCTACAAGTAAGTCTGTTCAATATGAAAGTAATGCTACTGAAAATACTACAATTTTGTGTACCTCTCATGAGTACGATCAGATACGCACATTTGAAATAGAAAGGGGTCGGTATTTTTCTCCTATTGAATCTATAAAAGGAAGTAATAAAGCTATTATTGGAGAAACCATTGCCAAGGCATTATTTGATAAACTCAATCCAATTGGAAAAAATATTAAAATCGCAGGAAATAAACTTACTGTTATCGGTGTTTTCAAAAAGGAAGGTCAGGATTTATTTGACAACAGTGTAGATGATTTAGTGTTGGTACCTGTAAATTATGCAAAAAAGATTCTTGATCTTAATAATGAAATGTTAAACCCGATGATAATGGTTCGTTCTGTTCAGGGAGTAGATTTGCTTGAACTTTCAGATGAAATTAAAGGCATTATGCGTTCTGTACGTCGCCTCAAACCTATAGAAGAGGACGATTTCGCATTAAATCGCGCAAGCCTTATTTCACAAGGTTTCGACCAGCTTTTTAAAGTAGTGCATCTTGCGGGCCTGGTAATCGGCGGGTTTTCTATTCTTGTTGGAGGTTTTGGAATTGCTAATATTATGTTCGTTTCGGTTAAAGAAAGAACGAAAATTATTGGTATACAAAAAGCCCTGGGTGCAAAAAAAATATTTATTCTTTTACAGTTTTTGTATGAGTCTATTATCCTCTCTACTATTGGTGGGGCTGTTGGACTATTTCTGATTTTTATTGGAACTTTAATAACAAATCAACTTACAGAATTCACGATTGCGTTATCTGCCGGAAATATCATTACGGGTCTCACTATTTCTGCTGTAATTGGCATTGTTTCAGGGTATGCGCCGGCTTATGCCGCGGCACGGCTTGATCCTGTAAAGGCTATCAGCGCAGGATGATTTTTCCTCAAATGCAACCAAAAAAAGTAAATTCAGGTCTTTTCATTAAATAAAACCCATGATTAGAATACTCCTTTTTATATTAATGCTTTGCTTTTTTTTCTCTGGTTACACACAAAACATGTATGTTATTAACGCCGGGAATTTTGAGGCAAATGGCACTTATAGCTATACTGGAAGCTTTAACGGATTTTCAAGATGGGAAAAAAATTCCTTTTCGATTTACTATACATATCAAATCGGCTGTCAACCAAAATGGGTAATTATGAATCAGGATACAATGATTTATAAAAACTATCAAAACAATTATTACGACTCACTTCCTCCAAGTACAGAATGGCAGACTACATGTTACCCGGGAAGTATTTATCCTGCGCCTGTTGTCATGTCTGACTACCCTGTTATCTATTGGAATAATTTGCTGTGGTTTACAGAGTCAATAGACAACAACGGGAGTATTTCTGACCAATATAAAATGCAGATCGTAATTAAAAGCATACATCAGTATACTTTTAACGGTGCTTCAAATGAGGATTTTATATCAGTAGGAAAAGCCAGTGCTCAATATGTTCCTGAAGGGCTTACAATGAAATTAATTAAAAAAAATGATACTTTACTGGAACTTAGTTTTGTAGGAAATGCACTTATGCACAGGGCGTCCAATTCAGTTTATACTATTTCTTGCACTTTACACGATAGTGCAACGACCCTTTTTGATTCAACATCTGTAATAAATAATAATTTTTCAAACATAGTGATACAATTCAAACAACCAGAATTAATATCGTCTTATATGTATTTTTATGAATCGGATGCAGATGATGGTACTGTTAATAATTCCTACAATAGATTTATTAAAATCAATAACTTTGGATACGAATCATTTTCAGGTATAGAAGGTGAAAATTTTTATCTAACAGGAAAAGCAATTTTTTCAAATTTGCCACAGGGGTTTATTCCCGAGTTAATTTTATTAAATGATACAGCTTTACAATTAAAAATTTTAGATACGGCTCTTTTTCATGATTATTCTAATGATTGCTATGACACACAGCTTAATTTTACAAACAATGCATTTTCAGGAAACAATACAGATGAAATTTTTGGTCAGCCTGTTCGATTATATTTCGATTTTTTTGGTGTTGTTGGAGAACAAGAAAACATTTTTAATTCAAATTTTGACGTTTATCCCAATCCTGCTCATACTTTTATAAAAGTTGATTCTGATAAAGATAAAATTATTGCATTAGAAATTTACAACCAGAAGGGTGTTTTGATTTCTTCTTCTGATAATGCTTGTGATAATTACTTGTTTGATGTATCCATGCTTGAAAAATCTTTATATTTTATAAAAATTATTTCTGCAAAGAATGTGATATTAAAAAAAATTATCATTCAATAAAATATGGCAAAACTCAAGCTCGATCTTCACGATATTTATAACAAGCAAAAAGCAATTGAAGATTCTTTAAATGAAATTATTCAGGAGGCTATTGACTGTAAAATTGACACTGTTGAAATTATTCCGGGTAAGGGCAGTGGTCAGTTAAAGAAAAAAGTGCTTCGTTTTTTGCAGCAGCCTGAAATCAAAAAACTTTATCACAGAATAGAGAAAGACAGTAAAAACTTCGGACGAATTTTTGTGTATTTTAAATTTTAAAAATACTATGTTTCCGCAAACCTAAATCCATTTTATATTTTTCGTACTCCTTTTTGATCAAAGATTAAGGATGAGGATTAAAGATTAAGGAGTGGACGGTAAATTCCTAAATCTTACTCCTACTCCTACTCCTAAATCCATTTTGTATTTTCCATTACCGCAAACCTGTGAGGATATCTACCCACAAGCCGCCCCATAATACCTCACAGGATTGCTTATCTTAAAAAGAGTATGTCAATCCTCCCATAAAGTTAAAGCCCTGCATCTGATAATTGTTCCAGACAATATCGGAGCGGACTCATTATTATATTTTATCGACGAAAAATATTTATCACAAAACTAAATGAAAATTTATGGACAGTAAAATTGAATGTTTTTGTAAAAAAATAAAAGCAACCAAGCATTACGATAAGAATAAAGAAAGGGAAGTGGTAGATAGTGCTAGGTTGAGAAACAAAGATGCCCGGGAAATAGGAGCAGAATGGATGTGTAAGCAGGCTTTAGATCAACTGGGCAGATACGATTTTTTTGTACACTTTCTCCCCAAAGTAATTTTTTTAGCAAACTCATTAATAAATCTACAAAAATACGTTTAAGTATCGCTAAATATTATTTTGAGGAGCTGATTTTTAATAAAATATTTTTTATTTATTTACTAACATTTCTCACTTCAGTTTTGCAGTTATAAACATTTGATTGTTAATAAATTAGCTTCCATATTTGCATAATTTTGTGTACTTTTATATTGC
>MEOG01000076.1 GCA_001769125.1 Bacteroidetes bacterium GWF2_35_48
ATTAATTTAACTTGCAGTATTAAATCGTGCGTTGGATTATCAGCGTTGGCTTGTCAGCGTGGCTTCATCACGGCGTTCACGGCAAATAGCCCATAACGGTCCTCGAACTGGCGCATGTTTTATTTACCTTAGACCTACCGCCATGCCCGTAGGGCTTGCGGGTTTAAATGTATGGAAAATTGCGCTAGTTCGATGTTATGCACTGGGTAGTTTAGTATAATCATTATTTTTTTTCACAAATATAACTTTTATCTTCAAAATTACAGGTTGGATTGTGGGTTGAATGATAAAATTTTTTAAGAGGGGGAAGGACATTAAATAAATACATTATTGGCTAAGGGCTGAAAAAAAACAAACTCTTTTTGTTTTTAATGGCTTATACAGGTTGGCTTTCACGCTTGGGCGTGACAGGTCGTGCGAAAAACAAAATGTGTTTGTTTTGTGGGCTGGAAACGCAGGCTTTGTGTGATTATTTTCTTTAATAAACTAATTCCAGAATCAAACAACATAATTTACGGTAATTGTATAAAATATAAATGCACAGCTGTTGAATAGCCTTTGAGAAATTTTAAGTGAACTATATGATGTGTTGAATATACTTTAATATTTGTTGAACGGGCTTACGCAAATGTTGGACGAGATTTAATAAATGACGGATTATCTTTTATCAATATTTTCCAAGCAGAAAAGCTTGATGAATCAGCTTCATGTGTTGTTGAATTCTCTTAAAGGTATTTATAGTTGCCTTATGCTAATGTTCAAACAAATTTTCACTTTGTTTAACCGGATCAAGCCTGTTTTAAAGCCGATAATTGAAATTTTAAAATTAGGAAATATCATTTTAAGTGATTTTTATGCAATTTTGGATTATTTTTTAAAAATTTCTTTTTTATTTGTATTTTTGTTGAATAAACTTAAAAAATAATTTCTTATGACAGACGGACAAAATAATTATGTGAATATGACGGATGCTGTACTTGCTGCAATGCAAAAATATAACAGCATTTGGACTGGAAATGCTAAAGTTGCTGCTGCTGTTGCTGCTGTAACCAGCGTAAACAATACTATTAAGAGCACAGCTGGCAGCCAAGCACAGGTAAATCAGGGACCTACAACTAATAAGCATAATCTTTGGGTTATTGCTGCAAAAAAAGCTGATCAAGTTTGTGCAGCGGTTAAGGCTTATGCAGATGATATAAACGATGTAACACTAGCTGCCGCAATAAATTTCACTTATAAAAGACTTTTAAGAGGTTCTGCTAACGAAGCAATAATTAGTATGAAAGCAATTCATGATAAAGCTGCTGCTATCTCAATAAACCTGCTTACACCATTTATGATTACAGCTGCCGACATTACTGAACTACAGACAGCAATTACAGACTTTGCGAATGCGACCCCGATGAAAAGGGTTATGGTTTCAAATGCTTCTGCTGCAACGGGACAACTACCGACATTGTTTACAACACAGAGAAGCCAATTAAAGAAATTAGATAACTTGATGAACACCTACAGGGTTAGCCAACCTACGTTTGTAGAAACATATTTCAATGCACGTAAAATTATTAATTTGGGAAAATCACAACAAGCGGTTGAATTGCATTTGCTGCCCAAACATTTTGAAGGTGCATTCGGCATGAAAATTAATGATGGAGACACTTTTACAGTTAGAAACCACAGCGCAACAGACTTGTTTGTTTATTTAACGGATACACCCGAAACGTTACCTACTGTTCAAGGTGTTTGCGTACGAGGAGATGTGGATATTAAACTGATAGTTCCAAAAGATTTTGGCGGTGTATTCGGGCATTGGCTTTTATTGTACAACCCCAGCAATATTGATGATGTTCATGTTACGGTTATACATGCACATGGAAAAAGTGCAAGTGGAGCGCAAGATTTAGGAAATGTTTACAATAAATAACCAAACTTAATTCATTAGGGTTTCATTTAAACCATATATAGAATCAAATATAATTGATCGAATCAGGTTTGAATATGTTTTTGGGCTTAACCAAATTCTTTTACATTCTTTCGTTATAACAGATTTAAACAAAAGTTTATTATCATTTGTAAAATACTCTATTTCAATATTTACAATTGCGGAAACATGAAAAAGTGATTGCTTATTCCTACAATTAATATTGTTAATTTTCATTATTACTGCAACCATCGTATCGTTTTTAGGAAAAGCAACATTCAAAAAATCATAAAGTGTTTTGTTTAAACATTCATCAAGAAACAAATATGTTTTATGACCTGAAAGACCTTCAATATAACCAAGATTCTGACATTGGATTAACCTGTTATCAATAACTTGAAAAATATTAAATTTTCTATTATTGATTTTTACTTCTTTATTGATTTTGATTTTAACTGTTTTTTTTGCATTTTCTGGAAAGACATAAATAGATGAACACAATATTAGAAATGACAATATAAAGACTTTCATATAACTTTAAGTTTTTCAATAAATAAAATTAGATAGTTAATGTACGGTTATTAATAATTTAAAAAAGCTGGTACTTTCTTATAAAGTACCAGCTTTAATTTTTAATGAAGTATCACAGTCCAATTCATTTTTTCCAATGAGTCTAAAGATAAATCAAATCGTTTGAAAAGAGAATCCCTTGGATATTCAATACTATCTATCGCTACATTTTTAATTTTTTCATAATCAAAAACAAACAAATATAAAAGGCTACCTTTGTTCCTTTTTACATCAAGCTCCCAGTCTTTATTTGCTATAAAAAATTCACTATTCTGTATAGCTATTATTTCGGCAGGCTTATAACCATTCCTTTTTACATTTCTTCTCAAAATATCTTTTTTTACCCACGAAATTACGCCAACAGAAATGGTGTCAAAATTAGCAACAACAAAAACTTCCTTATTTGTATTGTTAACAACACACAAGCGTTGATCAAAACGATCACAGCTCGTGAAAAAAAGAAATAACAATATTAATAGGAATAACTTACTTTTCAACGTATTCAATTTTAATAGTATTGCTACCTGCTTTATACATGGTCTCCTTTGTAATACTAAAAATAGTCTAAAAATTTCAAATAATCATTAATCTATAAACATCAACTTTTCAGAACCTATTATCTTCGAAGTTGCGGACAAAGATTTTTTATGACTACTTTAACTTGAATGGCTCACTCCACATGATGTCTTTTGTTTCAGATAATTTTTTAAATAATGCAGAGTGAAAACCCAGTGAATCAATTTCATTGTATTTGATACACACTAAACCTAAATGAAATATTCGATTTTTCATTTCATTTCTATCGCCAAGGTATTGTAATGCAATGCTCCGGCTGCAAGTTTCATTTGGAGATATTTGATCCCGATAAGGTCTGACATTGCTATATGCCATTTTTCTGGTTACACCATAATTAAAATCAATATCTGTTGAATTTGTAATCCAGTTTTTTGTCCAAAAAGCATTATAAGACCAAAAATAGATTATTGAATCAGTAACATTTGTATAATCAACTCTGACCGAATCAAAAATTCCTTCCTGATTCCTATAATCTTCATTGCGGAGTCGTTTTATAACAAACACTTTGATTTTTATCGGTTGCTTTGAAATACGTTGCGAATCTGTAATTTCAGAAAAATGCTTCTTTATCCATGTTTTTCTTCTAAGAAAATCACGAATATTAACACCTTCAATATCTCCGCTTGAATCCTTTGCAGTAGGCTTAGATAAAACATGTCTATCATTCTTATTTGGTTTTTCTGAACAACTCATAATAAGAAATAAAAAGATTAAAAAAAATATTAAAATTCTTAGCATAAACATTTATTATTAGCGTGGTGGGTATGCGTAAACAGGCATAGAAAAAGGGAACCCATATATTGAAATATACCCATAGTTTACAGTAAACTGAAGCTGATTATCTTTATATAACTGTAAAGTAGCAAAAAAGTACCTATCATAATTTGAATTTGGCATATCGCTGAAAGTAGAATACCCATTATTAAAATTTAGACCAGGTCCTTGGTAATCCATATATGGTCTGTCAGAGCTTGGAGAGATAACAGATTGTTCCCATAAAATATTTTCGGTATTTGAAGAAGGGTACATCAATTTTATTCCAATACCACTAGAAAAAGGATCATCTATCCACTCGTTGCCTTTGAATAAAGTGGTGTATTCTACTAAATTTAACCCCTCAATCCCTCCAAGATTTCTTTTATTTTGAATATCATTTAACCCTGATATTCTTGCTAATATCTTGGCCATGTGAATAAAAATGAATTGTTGCTATTTCCGTAATAGTAATAACCTAATGTTATTGATTCACGCTCCACCCAAAATTTATAAAATTATTCAATTTTAAAGGTAAAGGTTTCCTTTTTTGAATTAATATGAGCTTCAACAGTTATAACTTGCCCGCTTTTAATTTTAGAAAGAGGATTTTTGGAAAGAGGAAAAACCTGATAGTACCCAATAGGGGTTTCGCCATAAATTGAATAATAGAGTTTAAGTTTAGTTTTAGGTTTTCGCACTATTTTCCATAAAAGAGAAAACTTTTCGTCATAATAAGATAAAGTATCTAACACATATATAGCACTTGTTGTAACAAACTTACCTCCTAAAAAACTTTTACGCTCATTTGTTTGAAAAGGAAGAAGGACTTTAAGCTTAATTTCATTATTAGAATACCCGACAGAATAATTAAACTTTTCTTCAATAAATATTGTTGACGAACAAGAAACCAACAATAATAAAAGAACAGCTATGAAAAATATTTTTATCATATTTAAAAAAATTATTTAATAAAGATTGGGATTTTATATTTTTTATGAAGCAAGTTATTAGTCGGTTGGATAGAAATAATTACACCATTTTTTACTTCAAAACTGATAATAGGAATATCATCCTGAAATTCAAAAGATTTAAATGTATATTTAAATGTATAATTACTCCATGAAACTATCTCAATTTTATCATTACTATAATTTGTTGACAAATCAAATAAAAAAGCTAAGCATGAATCTACAACATCGTACTTTTTTTTATCATATATAAAAAGAAGACTTGAGTCAATGATGGTATATTTTGAAGGGGGCTTCTCTAAAAGAGATACTGTTGTATTTGAGATTGTAATTATATAATAATTAATACTATCATTTATTGGTGTATAATCTACCTCGTATATGGACCCATTACATTTAGTAATATTATTGTATTTAGCAATAACATGCTTTAATTCTTTAGTGGCGTCCACTCGAAAACAACAAGGACAAGTATCTTTAACTGTATGCATCATATTTGCATACAATTTCAAATTAATCAACCACAATAAATAAATAAATATAGTAAATTTCTTAAAAAAAGATATACCGTATAAAAAAATATCTTTACTATGAATGTTTCGTTTTTTCATTTTCTAAAATATAAAATTATACGGTATATTTTTAATTACGGACGAATAATTACATCCTCAAAATTAATGGTAGGATTTCCGATAGGGGTAATTGTACCATCAACGTCAAACCAATACCCACCACTACCATTCCAATTCCATGAATAACCTGGTATACAATAATAGTTACCAAAGCCTATATCACCACTTCCAGGAGGCCAACCTCTTGGATGCGTATGCTCCTGATATATTTGAGATCGGTTAAACATAATAGAAGAGTTTAAGAAAGTATTGTCCCCTTGTCTTTCAAAATTAGAGTAAAGGAATGAATGACTTAAATCATTTTGTCTATATTCCCAAACAGAACCATAAATCTTAGGGCTTTGCTAACCATCTAAATATTCAATGCAAAAGAAATTCATGTCCAAACAAAAACCGGTACGCATTGCATCGTACCGGTTTTTGGAAATGTTTACAAATTAACCTTTTTTTAGAGAGGGGATGTACTCTTTTTCTCCTATTTTCTCTCCATTCTTATAATATTCCTCTCTTATAAGATTCCCTTTTTCGTCCCACCATTTCCAAGTGCCTTCTTTTTGATTCGGTATTGTTTCATGGAAAAAATATTCCCGCTTTAACTTCCCGCTTTCGTACCATTCCTGCCACTTCCCAAGCTGAAAGATGGGACCATCGAAAATTGTTCCTTCAATTCCTTTAGAACCATCTTTAAAATACCAAATATACGGTTGATTGCCACAATTAAAAAATTCATGAATCACAAGTTGTCCGTTTTCATAATACCTGAAACCTTCAGATTTTACTTTCGCGTCATGCTCTGAAATTTTCTTTGTTGTGCTTTCAATTTTACCACTCCTATACCATGCGATATGTGAGTCTTCTTCGATAAATTCCTCCAAAGAACCATCGTCAGACCATCGTATTTCAGGATAAATATATTTACCATCTTTGCAATAAGTCTGATTCTTTTTTTTCCCATTTTTATACCACTCTATAACAACGTCATTTAATCCTTTCTCGTTAAAACAAAGCTCCTGGCAAACTTGGTTATTGTCGTATGTTGCTGTCACTTTTGTTTTCACTCCCTTTTCATATTGTATTAGAATTTTTATTTTTTCACCCTCTATTGTAAGGCATGTTGTATCTGTGCCTGTGAAATTATTTGGTTTAAAACTAGGGCTAAAAAATACATTGCTATTTGAAGGAATAAGCTCTATCCCATTATCTATATTTTGGGATTGAGTGTGGAAAAGCCTTAAAAGGAATAACAGGCAGAGTATTAACTTATATAACTGCTTCATATTTAATTACGATTTAATAGTAAATAATACCAAAATCCACCATAACCATCAGTATTGCTACCTGCTTTATACATGGTCTCCTTTGTAATACTAAAAATAGTCTTAAAATTTCAAATAATCATTAAACTATAAACATCAACTTTTCAGAACCTGTTATCTTCGAAGTTGCTGACAAAGATTTCTAAAAAAGAATTATCAATCCCTGCTAAAAAACCTGACAAAATTAGAAATGCCAATACTGAAATTAACAAATGTTCCCTGAAAAGTAGTATTGAATTTGAAAGGGATCAGAAAAAGTCTAAACTCAATTAACGCGAAACTTTCCCTCTGTTTATACGGTGTAATCATTGTTTGCTGAATTCTTCGGGTTTTTCTATGAGTTTCCCAACTAATTCCTAAAACCAAATTTCCCCCATTTCTATATATTATAGTTGAGTCGTTTCCATAAATTTTTGATTGTAATTGAGTATAGCCCATATAGGGTTGTACTTTGTTATAAGATTTATTAATTACCAAATAACCAAAAGAAATTTCTGGAATAGCAACATCATAAGCATTATTTTTTTTTAAAACTGAATCATTCAGATTCGTTTTAATTTGTCCAAAAGATAAGCCAGTGAACCTTAAATTAACATTAATAGCTCTGTAGTTAATTGAAATTGTTATGCCTATATTCATAGCACCTTTTAAATGATCATACGATTTCCCCAAAGGGCATGAATACCCAGAATGGAACTTAATCCCAAACTCACAAATGGCATCCCTAATTTCTTTTTCAAACAATGGGGGTTGCACGAGTGAATCAATGGATTTTTGCGAAAAACAAAAACTCTCAATAAATATTGAGATAATAATGACAAAGAAACTTTTTTTATTTATGCTCATTGTTGTAGTTAATTTTTACTATTAATAAAAAAAATAATTTCTGTAGCCTTTCAAAAATTAAGGCTACAGAAATTAAATTGTAACGATAGTCATATTGTTTTAGCTAACATTATTTTAAAAAATAAAAAACAACCAATGGATATAAGAATCAACAATATGTTTTGATGCAGGATTATACAAAGTGTTCCAAACACCTGTTCTGGAATAATTATAATTATATTGTTTACCTGAAAACAATTTATTTAAAGTTAGTCCTGCTTCGTTTCTCCCTTGGAAAGCAAGCAAATCAAAACCATGATAAAAAATTGGTAAGGAATTAAGGATCATATCTCTATTTGTTTCAGCACTATTATCTGGTTGAAAGAGCCAATCAAATCGTTCACCTTTTTTTAAATCTGAATCCCACGTAACAGGACCAAGATTTAATTTAAAGCCATCCCCTTCTAATAAATCTTGATTTTCTTTCAAATTCAGTAAAATAATGTCTGTTAGAACATTTGGACTTCCAGCACCCATGCTAAAAAATATTGCATCATGAATTGCCTCCTTGTAACCAAAATTGACTCCATACTGTAATGATGATTCTAAATTATTACTCATATATAAAGACATTCCTGTTCCAGCAATTAACCCTCTAGTGCCACCAGCGACTGCACCATACCCCAATAATATCCAGAAACCAGCACTACCACTAAGTGCTGCCGGAAACAAAAAGTTCGCTGCAGAAAAGCCAGCTATAGTGCCAACTGTCATAAATGCTTGACCAACATAAATATTAGTTGCAAGTTGTTGTATATTATTATATCCCATATTCTGTGCAACATTATCCCATGAGATAATTGATGGGTCTTTGTCGTCTTTACCCCAAAAATGCCTCCACCAATTTACAAATGGATTAAATAAATTTGTTCCATTCGGATCAACAAATTTAAGTGGATTATTACCCGCATACGAATAACGATTAAAACTTTGCGAACCTATTCCCTGAATATAATTATCAGGTGAAAGGAAGCGGCCTAAAACTGGATCATACAAACGTGCATTGAGGTTTATTAAACCAAAAACATCAAGGTGTTCCTGCCCTGTATAACCACGATCAAAGATTGGGTTAGACAGACCTGCAATAACCAATCTTTTTCCCCATGTATCGTATCCTAAACGCTGTAAAACAGTGCCACTTTCAGTAGTTATTGTAGTTATAGAACCCAAATGGTCTGTAAAAATATAATAAAGCGTATCTGAATTATCAACACTGTTTTTTACATAAATAGCTGTTAAACCATTTGGTGCCACAATATAGTGCAACTCACGTGTTACATTACCTGATAGAAGAATTTTTTCATAATCCTGTGCAAAGAATTTTGTGGATAATACATTATTGTTTGTGTCGGATAAAATTACCCTACAACGCTTTTCATCTGCACCGTAATCAAAATTCATAATGTACAAGCCCTCATTGATTTCCTCAACCCTGTTCAGATAGTTATATGTTATATTTTGTTCAGTATGTGAGATTGCCGGAGTAATATTTGTGAGCCTTGTTAAGGCATTTGGCCCTGAACCATCATATACATAAGAACCCACATCTGTTTTATAACTAATATTACCATTGTTTGCATAAGACATTGCTAAATCAGAAATTTGATTTTCTGCAACATCGGTAACAACAGCAGAAGTACAACGTTGAATCCCATCATAACCAAAAGATTCTGTATATGCAGAATAATCATCATAACGGGATTGGAGGTTGCCTTTATCAAAATCCCATACATAATCAAAACCTTGAACTGTAGTTATTCCAGATTCTGTAATAGTATTTGTTAAATAGTTATTCTCGAAAGTATTAGTTGTAGTGATATTATTCCCATTCTGATATTGTGTAACCTGCATCATGGCATTGTATGAGTTGGCTTTCCAGATAATATCGTTATTTGTCTTTGTGATTTCTTCCAAATTTCCAATATTATCATATTTATACAAAATTTCAAAGCCTGATGGATATATTTTTTTAATCAGACGATGAAAATTATCATACTCATACTTTGAAATCAAATCACCATTATGCCCTGCTATTCTTTCTATTTTTTGTAATAAATCACCATATTGGCTGTATTCATAGGCAATGCTTGTGCCATTAGAGCAGGTTACAGAAGATAAAGCCCCTTTATATTCTGTGTCGTAAACATAGTTGTAAGTAACACCACCTATTGTTTTAGTTGTACAGCGACCCGCAAGATCATATTGCATTGTTGTTGTAACGCCTCTGCTGGTTTCTGTTTGCGATTCAAGCTGACCAAGTGCATTGTAAGTATAATCTATAGTTCCAGCATTAGGATCAGTAAGAGATTCCTGATGTCCATAGTCATCGTATAGTATACTTATATTTGTTCCCGAAGTAGAAGCAGTATTAACCCCACCATGACCAAAATAAGAATAAGAGGTAGCAATTGTATTTTCAGTAACTGAAAGTGGTTGCCCAAAATGATTTTCTATTTTAGCAAATGACCCTTTTGCAGTAGAAGAAATTGTTGTCTGTAAACCTGTGTACCCATAGATAATATTGTCACCATCAGGAGTAGACTCAGTTTCAACCCTGCCAAAATCATCATAAGCATAGTCCCATTTTTCAGAACCTGTTCCTATATAAGGCTTGTATTTTTCAGAAAGTTGCCCAAATTCGTTATATACATTCTCAGCAACAATAGTAGCAGCCTGAAATCCTTGTGTTTCAAAACCTATATTTTTACCATGCAGGTTATAAAACTTTTTAACATAAGGACTACCGCTTGATGTTTCCAAGACGTAAAACTCAACAGGAGAATCGTTGTAAATTTTATATTCATAATTAACCATATTACCATCAGGCAGATGTTTTGAGACCACTCTCCCAAATCCATCATAAGATAAATTAGTCGTAAGGTTGTTAACATCAGTAATTCTATTTACATAACCAAATGGATTGTAATAAAAGAATTTTGCTGTACCCAAAGGGTCTGATTTTGAAATAATAAATTTACCTGAGCCATCGTAACTATAACTTTCTGATATAGTTTCTTCAGATGATGCTGTTTCTTTAAGAATAATGTTACCATAGGAATCAAAATTGTAATTTATTGTAACACCATTCGCTGACTGTTCGCTCACCTTTCCATGATCCCATGAATAAGTTGTGGTTAAAGAATATGAATTGCCAGATACTGTTTTTTCAACTATTGATGATGTGGGTTTACAATCATATAAATGAGTTGGCGAAGCTGGGTAACCTGTGTAAGTTTTAAAAACAGCATCACCACCTGAATATGTAACATTGTCCTCTAATAAATTTCCTAATGCATCATACTCGTAATGATAACCAACAGTACCATGTTTAAAATTAGATTCAGAAATATCGCTTACATACTGATAAAAACAACGATTCCCAAAATTCGTAATATCGCTATATGAAAATATTTTCGAGGAAATCATTTCTTCACCAGAGGTTTTAATATCAACAGAGACTGGTCTCATATAACAAGCGATAGTATCTATTAATTCGTAAACAGATGTTGTTTTTGAAAGAGGGGAAGAAAAAATAATTTCCTTGAACCCAAGCAAGCCTTTACCTTGCATTTGAGCCATAAGATTTTTATACGTATATGTTGTAGAAATATCACCAGACTCATTACCATTCGTGTTTAACATTTCCTTAACAACACATATTGGTGCCTGTATTGAACGCAACGGATAATTTTCTTCACTGTTTTTCGTGTACACCAGTGTACCCCCGGGTTGAGTTGAACCAAAAGCAAGAGTAGTGTAACCGAATTTAATAGAGTTATTAAAACCGTCAGCAACTTTAGTAACAAACATGTCATTTTTACCATCATTGGTTAATGCAAGCGTCGCCATCGAGTCAATAGAATTGTTTGTCCAACTATAAAAGTCAGGGATTCCATCTCCATTAAAATCACCAACTCTAAAAAAATAATCAAGTAGTGTAGTGTGAACACCATAATTATTTTTTATAAATAATACATTGGATGATGTTATAGAACCAGTTGAATATAAAATAAGAGATTGATTGGATGATAGACTATCTGAAACTAATAAATCAGATTTACCGTCATTTGAAAAATCACAAACGGCTTTAATATAGTAAACAGAAGGAGTGCCATTATTCAAACTAATGTTTTGCTCATTAAAACCATTACCAGTGCTAATAAAAATATTTTTAATTTTGTCCAATTCTCCTGATGCGACAGTAGTTACTACATCTGTTTTGCCATCCCCATTAAAATCACCTGCGAAGAAATTTTTTATATTGGTATTAAAAGAAATTGAGGGGGAATTTGCTTCAACATCTGTTTCAATATTATTATATTCAATCCTTTTCATGTTTCCTGTAAGCTTGTTATACAAGCAAATTTCAGATTTTCCATTACCATTGTCATCGCTGCAATAAATACTGGAAAAAGTATTACGAAACTTTTTTCTCATAAAAAATTTACTGGAGTCCCTATTAAAAGAAAAAATAAAGAAGTCAACGCTAGATAAACTGTCTTGATTTTCACTCGGCATACCATATAGCAAAATGTCAATATTGTCATCATTGTCAAAGTCTCCAAGCTGGTAACCACCAAAGTAAGGAGTACCAAAATGGCCATAAAATTCAGGATATGGATAAGGCAAATCGAAAGGATCATAATCACCGACTAAAACAGGGTTGGTAAAATTATTTGAAGATAAATAAACATAAGTATCAAAACGATCAGAACCAGTTTGGCTTAAAGTTAATATTATATCCTCTTTCCCATCTTTATCTATATCACAAAAACCATTGACGTGTTTAAAATATTCCCATCCGTAATGTGTGTAGCTCCCTTCTAAATCTATATAGTTTTCTTCATCGTAAAAATCACCACTTGATAGCAATTCAAAATTACTTTCATCTATAGTTTTACTATACATTGACCAAAGGCCTGTAAGCTTTTCCATTTTAATAAATTCCGCTCTGCCGTCACCGTTAAAATCACCGGTAAATACAGAATAATCCCGATAGTCGTCATCTAATAGAATATTCGTTGTGCTTTGTGTTATACTGTTACCCTGTGTACCCCAGTTAATAACTGTTGAATTAACAAGAGCACCATTAGAGCCTTTCATGTTTATCATGATAAGTCTTGAATACAAATCATCAGATGTTTTATAATAACTTAATTCATATTCTCTGAAAGTTACATTGCTTGAAGCAGTTTTAATTTTTTTAAGAATTTTAGTTTGCTTAACAGGGTTACTATTCGCGAAAGTTGTAATTTTATCATCTCTTTCTTCATAGATAAAATCAACCGAACTGCCGGAATATGATATATTAACCGGCCATGCTTCGCCCTCTGACTGGTTATATGTAAACTGTATAATATTGCCCCAAGGGTCTGTAATTTTAGAGACCAACCACTGCAAAACTGCGCTGCCAATTAACACTTGATAATTGTATTCGTAAGTAAGTCCGGATTTTGTTTCCACGACGAAACCTGACGGGTTACTGTAAGAACCATTAATAGTTATAGTCGAAAATGATTCTGACTCGGTGTGATATTTACTGTCAGTTCCAAGAATTATCCTATTACCATCAATGGAGTAATCATCATTTTGATAGTCAATACTACGATTATAAGTATTATGATAAATTGTTTTTGGCATTCTGTTAATAGCAGACAAACCCCCTAAATGCCATGCCCAACCACAAATGCCATTACCACTTTGGCTGTTATAAACAATTGAAAGATTTGGAGATAAATTATTAATACCGGATGGTACTTCAATTGCTAAATTATATGATGCACCACCTGTCGCAGTTACATTCCCATTTCCCTGAATTGTCCCAACTTCAAGTCCCGTGTTTATTGTTCTTATTTCTGGAATTTGATTGGTTTCATAAGAAACAGGAAATATTTGTGTATTATCAATTTTACCAGTAAAAGAATTCCCTGTTTCCGATTTGTAATGAAATCCGGGAGTGAGTTTGATAAAATCACGTGCCACGTAAGTTTTAGTTGAATCGCTACTATCAGCATTAAGAGTAAAATTAATGCCTGGATATGTCTGACAATTAGCATAGATAATATTAAGGAGATACATAATAAATGTAATAACTCCTTTGTTTGATATTTTATTCATATATTCTATCAGTTTTAAGGATTATTACTGTTTTATTATTTCCCATACCGTATTTTTCCCGGATATTTCAATTTTCAAAAAATAGACATTAGCAGGTTTGTCCGAAATATCAATTTCCGTTGACACATCTCTGGCATGCGAAGAGAAAAAAGTTTTACCGCTAATATCATAAACAGAAACCAAAGCCAGTACATCAGAACTTAAATTTGTAATATTAATTACAAGTTTACCCTGAGTGGGATTTGGAAAAATTGTAATATCATGCGATAATAGTTTATCAATAACAGGCTTTGTTAATGTTTCCTGATTTGTTATATTCCCTTTAACATCAGTTAATGTTTCATTAGTCGTGGTGTTTTGTGCAAGTTTTGACACACCCATATTTATATATTTCCTCTGAATTCTATTTCCTGCATTATCGTGTACAAATGAAATATATGGTTCTGTTTGTGCATGCAGTATTAATGAATACGCAATACAACATAAAGATATAATGATAGTTTTCATTTTTACGTTTTTTTAATTATTTTTACTTTTAATAAGTTCTTCCTCTAAGACTTTAATGCGCTTATTTTGTTCAATAGTGTATAATGTTAATTCTTCAATTTTTTTAAGAAGAATAGCATCCATTTCAGCTAGACTATGACCTTTTGCTTTAATATCATTTGCAGATGGGACATCAGGAAGGTGTTTGTTTTTTATCAGAAACAGTTCAACCTCATTTAATGGTTTTAATTTGTAATCATTTTCAAAAACAAAATCAGGCCAAGCAATGGAAGATTCTATTTTTACTTCTTTGCAGTTAAAAAATCCTGGAAAATTCATTGAAATGTCATTTGCCCCAGAAGTAATGGATAAAATGTTTGCTAGAGAATCTGAATTGGTTTGTGAATTCCATGTAGCTTTCCTTATCATAAGACTAGTATCTGAAATATTGTCTGTAAATTCCCACTCACCAACTCTGAAACTGCCCCCATCTTTAACAACCAAATCAGCCCTTGGTGTTGTTGTACCAATACCAACATTGCCGTTTTGAAGTATTGTCATTAAGCTGGTAGTTGATGGTGTTGCATAATCATTATCTTTTCTCATAAAGTTAAAAGCAGAACTTTGCCAATTGTGAATCCAAAAGTTCAACATACCATTAGGATCATTATCCATTGAAATACCTCTTCTTGTAGGTATCCCGCTATTGCCAAGAATTTCAAACGAATTTAAAGATGGTGGCTGTACTTCATCATCATAGTTTACAAAAGAAACATCGCCTTGAACGGTTAATGTTTTATATGGATCAACAGTATTTGTCCCAATTCCTACATTTCCATTTTCCATAAGTGTTAGAATGTGCTTAGTTGTAGTATCTATTCCTGTCAAAAACACAAGCTTTTGTTGGATGCCACTTACAACCATATCCCAATAAACATTTCTGCTACCACTTGGAGTATATTGCACTTCATCTTCAATCCTGAAATAAGTTGACAATGGGTTTGCACCACCTTGTGTAATACCTTTAAGATGTAAATTTACTGCAGGATTAGAAGTCCCTATACCAACTTTGCCTAAGTTGTTTGCATTTATAAGTGTATTATGATTGTTCCCTTCGTTGCTTTGAATAAACAGGTCTTCATTGGAGTATATATAATTATTGAGCAAGCCACCATTATTGCTCTCTCCCAAATATAAGGAATTGCTACCAATTTTTAATTGACTATTAACCAAAAGAGAATCAATTGTTGTTTTGAAAACGGAAGAAAAAGGAATTTGCCCAAAAGTACCATTTGCCCGCAATACAAGTGAAGTATCTCCGCTCATTGATATTCTACTTAAAATACCAGTACTGTCTGTTCTGACAATCCCAAAATTGGAACCATTTAACGAATTTATTTTTGTGCCACCCGCTGTATTAAATTCGATGCATTTAATGTTGTTTGCTTTAACAGAAAAACCCTTATTATCTTTTGTCCCAATAAAGCTTGTGTCGGATATATTAATATTTCCATTTGTTAACCAACTTTCAGAATTGCTTGTGTCGGATTCTACTTTTAATGCCCGAAGCTGTAGGTTGTCTATACGCAATGTTCCTGTACTGCTTGCTTCACTTGCTGCTAATCGTAAATATACAGTACTTTGGAAATCCAATGAAGTGATGGCAGTTAAATCAAATACACCTTCATAATATACATCAGCTGATGTTAAGCTCACATAATTGTAACTTGTATAATTTGTACCATCGGTACTGTAAAACAAAGTTACTTTTTGCGCCCCGGTTGAACTTCGTCTTACTTGAAAATATACTTCATAAGACTTATAATTCACTAAATCACTGCCATTGATTGTTGCTGACCAGTACTTTGTATTTGTGCCACTTGAATTGTTCATTGCTAATGCATAACCAGCAGTTGAATTGCTTGTGAATGCTTGCTCACCAGACGTAGTACCTGTAAAAGTTGCAAAAGACTCTGTACAAGTTAAAGAACAAGAAATATCGGTGGCTGTTGCTGTAGGTGAAACGGGATAAGAACTTGCATCATTGAAATCATAATTTACAATAACTGTTTGTGCAATTGTATTCCCTGAAAAAAATATTAAATAAAAGAAAAGACAAAAAAATGTTGCCTTAACAAAAGACTGTAATTTCGTTCTCATAATTTTTAAGATTTTAAGATTAATATTTAATTTGTAAAGTATTTTAAAAATGTAAAACAAAGGCGGGCAGGCAAGAGCAGCTCTTTGATTGTTGTGGTTATGGGATGACATGCGTGAGAGAAACCACAACAAGCAATGTGCTGCTGTGATTAGGTGGTGGTTCTTTATTTTTCAAATAAAATAACATTTTCTAATTCTAAAAATTATACCCCTTCAATAATATTAATTGCATAAGGTCGAAAATGTAACACTGTTTTTTATGTGTTATATAACATGAGACCATATTTATTTCTTTAACTGTTTCAAAAACCTTTATTTCTAATTTGTGCGGTGGGGAAAAATTTTATCATCACTTCGAGACATAAGATTTCTATTAAAGTTATATTTTGAATAAGATAATCGGATTTTAACCGTTAAGAACCATTTTAAACGACGGGATTTTTTCACTACCTTGTGCATAACGGTACCTGCGCTGGCACAGTTTTTTTTTAACTTTTTATCTAAACCCAAAAGCCCGAAGGGCTCGCATCATAATTAAAAAAAA
>MEOG01000077.1 GCA_001769125.1 Bacteroidetes bacterium GWF2_35_48
TGATAAGAAAAAATTTTTACGCCAAATAAAAAATTTGGCTGACTGTATGGACAGACACTAATTAATATAATCTTCTTTCGCTGAGTTGAGTGCAAAAAATATACTAAGGGATAAGTGCCAAAAGTGTGATTATTTTCACATTATTCGTATGAATAAATGGCGAAAGTTCACATTATTGGTACTTATGTTTTTGTTTTTATATTATAATGCTTACCGATGTTTGCTCTCGTCTCCGGGCAATGCTTTGCGGGGAGTGGACGAGTGCGCCTGCAAAGCAGACTTATTTTTGCAGTGCAATCAAAGTCCAGGAGTTCCCAAAATCAGAGGATATAAAAAGTTTTTTATCAAGCACTGCATAAAAATTATTTCTGATTGTTGCAATTGCTTTTACTGTTTTGTCTGCTTCAACTACTTGTCTTTTCTCATATACGAAATATAAAGCTTCACAGAAAAGCCATGATTGATATAGAAAAAATTAGTGTCGTAACCGAGATCTTTATTTGTATCTGCAGCCCCTGCAAAAGTCAACACTGCGGCACCTTCCAGATCGTAGCCCGCTGCTACCAGAAGGAATACAGGGTTAAGCTTTTTATAGTACCGTACCCCAACTGACAAGGAGTAATGAACCAATGTTGTAAAACCGGATTGTTTTACCATATCCAGTCCCGGATTCAATTCTTCTGCCATATTTTTTGCATAATCGGAAACTTTACCTGATCCAAATCCGATTTTATCCTGTGTCGTTGCATAAACGGCAAAAGGCATAGCGGGTTTTCCATCAATGGCACTTAAATTTCCTTCTGTAAAACAAAGCTGACGAAGCATATCAAAACCAAAGCAAGCTGTTCCGAATTTTGCTGTATAAAGCGTATCATAAACAGGCTTTCCGTATTGCTGATTTTCTCTTCCTCCGGGTGTAACCAGGGTGCTTACTTTCATAGGAAATCCCATGCTTGTAAATCCAATTCCCCAATACGTTCCCATGACCCTATTCACACTTAGTCCGCCACTCATATGCTTGTAGGCACCTGATGTTTTCAATATTTCAATGGTAAAATATTTATTATTGAACCTTCCAATATTTCCAAACCCTGACGGTAAAGCTCCAACCCAGTCATAAGTCCCTGATACCTTTGAAGACTGCATCCGCAACCAGATATTCCGTATCCCAAGGTATCCTCCGTAACTATACGCTTTGCTTATGTAGTTATTATCAATGTTTGCGGAAAGACCCATACGAAGTCCAATTTTTTTGATTGCAAAATTTCCCTCCACAGAAGTCATTGAGTTCACATCAAAATCATACTTCAACTCCCCACCATCGGAAGTATTGACTCCGATTATTTTCCAGTTCAGGTACGGGATATAAGAAATATTAACAAATAAAGGAATCGTATCTTTTCTGTTCGTTTTAGAGAAAGACTCGTTTGCAGTCTGTGCACCTATAAGAGATGTCAGAAAACAAAAAAGGGATACAAATAATATTTTTTTCTGCATATTTTATAACAGCATTTAATTCCAAAGTAAAACTCACGCAAGTTATGTGAAAAAACTACTTTTCTGTTATACGGTTAAATTTATTTCAGCGGTTAGACCTTTATTTCGTGTAGGCAGAAAGCCTGCATTGTTTCACGGGGAGTCTTTACAGTGCAGTCGAGCCATTCCGGTTTTACAGGCTTTCACGAACTTGTCTGCAGCAGGCTGCTGATGGTTTATTTTATTTTGATTTTAAATAACCGCAAATCTATTCTGCTAAATGCAATATTTTATCTACCATAAATTGCTTTTAATAATTATGCAATGGCAAACTTGAAAAAGAACTATCCCTGTAAATTTTATAACGGAAATCGAACAACAAAATTAAAATACATCGGACTATGTACAGTGCAATTTACCCTTATTAATGAATATTTAAGCTGAATCTAATAAGAAAATCTTATTGTAAAATCAATGTACATAGGGCTTACCATAATTTTATCCTGAGATTCTGCTATTTTTTTAAGTTTTCTGTCTTTATACAAAGTAATTCCCGGAACAAATTCCATCCAATAGGTTAGACTAATAGGGAGTCTGCACCCATAGCCAAGCTGAAAAAGTTTTAATTGATATTTATTATCTGAACCATGATTTTTTATCGTTAATTGTCGTGCAATATTATATTTAACAAATGGAGAGAGTTTAATATTTTTCATTATATGAATATCTTTGCTAATCCCAAATGCACCTACCGTATTTGATTTAAGAGAAGTTGGCGAAATACTATCCGGAAAAGTCTGACCCTCTGCAACGGGTGCTTTGCCCATGCGGCTAAGCTCAATATATATTCTAAAATCTGTAGGCCACTTTTTCATTGACCAGGCTAAAGCATTGGAAATAGTTATGTCAATTCTGGCTGTGAAAATTAATGGTGATTTATATTTTATTTTTGTTTTTGCATTTCCAAAATCGTTTAAAGCATATCCTGTCCCAATATTAAGTCCTATCCACTCATCATTTTTTTGCTGAAGTATCATCCCAGGGTGTAGTCTTCTTCCCTGTATCTGGTAGAATTTTGAGGTGCCTGTATTGCCGGTAGTTATACTTCTATTATCAATTATTTTATTTGAAGCTCTTACAACCCCTCTGCGTTTAATTATTTTCTTACCCTCTTTATCTTCTGTGACTTCCCAAACAAAAAAACGATGATCAACAGTGATGTCTTCTTTCTTACCAATTTTAGCATAAACAGCAGGAAAAAGACCATGTCTGGCTTTAAATATTGGAGCTTTCACGCGAAAATCTTCAAATTTACTGGCAATAAGATATTCTGCATTATAAATAGCTTCTCTGACTAGTTCATAAATATAAGATTTTTTTATGGAATCAAGATCAGACATACTCCTTGCATAGGTATCAAAGAATTGGGCAACCGGAATTAAAGGAAAATCTAACTGCTCGAATTTGCTTCCATCATCCCAAATATCATATACTTTCTGAGTAACATCACCATTTAATTTGAAAAGGTATGATTGTGGATTTGTTTGGTACCCTCTTTTTGTTTGCGTGTTTCCTTTTTGATACGTTTTTATTTTATCAAATTGCTCAAAAGTTAAGATATTACCAAAGTCTATAACCAACACATAGCTTTTGTCTACGAGCCTCTGTCCTGCATCTTTTAATTCAGTTGTTATTCCCCTGTGAGTATATTTTGCATCGTTATATTCTGCATCTGTAGCATTGTACAGGCCTCTCTCATAAACAAGATTCATATCAAATTTCCCATCGGGTGTTTTATTAAACCATTTGGCCATAATTTTAGATGCAACTTTTTCTTTTTGCAAAAGTTCTAGTATTTTTTTTGATTTTTCAATGTCAAACTTGTCCAGAATTTGTTGGTCTTTTATCTTCAATTCCGCACAATTGTCCGTTCGCATTTCAAAATTTGGTATAATATACTTTACATCAATTTGGTTATTATTAAATTTTTCCGGTATATTAATTTCATTGAACGCCTTTTCCAGTTCATTCGAATATGGATCTTTATCTTTAAAGTTTAAAAAAAGTATTGTTAGTGAACTCCTTCTGTAATCTGCGATTCTATCCAAATCATCATTTTTTTCTTTTGAATTTATTGTAACAACTGTATTTTTTGAAATGGGTTTCTGTTGTAGATCATCTGATTTTTTTATTTGAGCAACAGCCGCATCTGGAAAAGACTCATAATTTTTTACTAAATCGCTGACTTTCCACATACGAATATATTTGTCATAATTTAATGTGACAAAATATTTACCATCAGGAGAAAAAAAGATGCTCTCAAAATCATCATCTGCTTTTAATGACGTTATAGCAGAACGCTGTTCAATATTCCAGAATTTTACATTTTTGTCTTTACTCGCACTGGCAAGGATATTTTTAACAGGATTGTAAGAAACATATTTAATATCACCTGCATGACCATAAAGTGAAAAAAAGCTTTCTCCTGTATTTAAGTCCCAAATTTTGACATCTTTTTTTAGGTTTGCTGTTGCAATGCAATTTCCATCCGGTGAAATATCAACATATTCGGTTAAATTAGATTTTATCATCATGGTTTCTTTACCCGATACAACATCAAAAACACGAACACCATTAGATAAAGCATTTGTTCCAACAATAATATTTCTGCCGTCCGGTGTAAATCTGACAGTGCAGATACCTCCTTTTATTCCTTTTATTTCAGAAATTATTTTTCCGGTTGCAACATCCCATATTTTAGCCGATTTGTCTTTACTTCCCGAAATCAGTTTATCGCCTTCTTTGTTAAAGTAAATATTCGTTATTGCATCAGAATGAGCATCAATTGTCCGCACTTCTTTTTTTGAAATATAATCATATAAAACCAGCTTTCCATTTTTATCTCCAGAAGCTAAAATTGAACCATGGGGCTGAAACAATGTGCAAAAAATCTGCTTCTCATAGCTCTTGTATTTATGATAAATATTCCCTGAAATTGCCTCCACAATAATCACTTCTCCATTGTCAGAACCATACGCATAGTATTTTGAATCATCGCTGAACCCTGTTTGCATTCTTGAAGTAGCACTCATATCATAATTTGCTTTCCAAAGTGGTGTTTGCGCAAAAACAAAGTTAATGATGAATGTGAGAAAAAAGAATAAAAAGATTTTTTGCATATTTGTTTTTTTTGAAAATTATACAAAAAAGCAGTATAGGATGCCTTCATCATCACGTACTGCTTCTGTATTTGTATGAAATGAAATTTGAGATAAAATATTGTTTTTGATTTTAAAGTTTTAACCGATTAACCTGAGAGCTGCTCAAAGTATATTTTGCATTTATTTTAGATTTACATTCATTACAATTATTTTCAAAGAAAAATACTTCTTGAATGGTATAATCAGCCATGGGAATCATTGTCCCCAGATACTTTATTGCCGCTTCTTTAATTTCTTCTTTAGACATTGTAGTAGTAGGCACATCAAAATAATAACATAAATATGATGTGCTCACAGACCCTATTCCTGTTGAAGTGTTCTTTAATACAATAGGAACACAGAAGCTTTTTTCTGATGCAGTATTGCTATCATTTTTCTTATTGCCCAAATCAAGTATTTTAACTGGAGTTTCCGAAAATTTGGTGTCCCCAATACCAATTTGTCCCCATTGATTGTTTCCAAATCCCCAAAGTGTGCCGTCATTTTTTAAGGCCATTGAGTGATCGTAACCACAAGATATTGCAATTATGCCAGTAAGTCCTTTTACCTGAACAGGAATTCCCCTGTTTTCAGTAGTTCCATCACCTAACTGACCTTTTGCATTGTTTCCACATGCCCAAACCGTACCATCTTTTTTCAGAAATAGCGAATGAGTATTCCCACTTGCAGCAGCAACAATGTCCGTTAATGAGGTAATCTGAATTGGTGTATTTACATTTTTTGTTTTCCCATCGCCCAGTCTGCCATCTGCACCCCAACCCCAAATCCAAACCGTTCCATCTTTTTTAATTGCTATACCATTAGGACTTCCACCGGCAATGGCAACCACATCGGTAAGACCAAGCACCTGAACAGGCACATTGCTTGTCTTATTTTTTCCATTACCTAATTGACCTTCTTTCCCTCTTCCCCAGGACCAAACCGTTCCATCACTTTTTAAAGCAAGTGTCGCATAACTTTCAGCAGAAATAGCAATAACATCCGTAAGCCCAGAAACTTGTTCAGGAATGTAAGAATCTTTATTATTACCTCTTCCCAGTTCTCCATCTTTGTTATACCCCCAACACCAAACCGTTCCATCTTTTTTCAGAACAACTGAATGAATACCACGAGCTACGGCTTTAACATCAGTTAAAGAACTGACTTTTATGGGAGACAAAACTTCTTTATCTCCGACTTTTGTAGGAGATAAAGAAGTTTTGTCTCCCATAAAAGTCATAACCGTACCATCGCTTAACAAAACAAGTTGCTCCCCGCCATAACTTGAAGCAACAGCAATAGTATTAGATATTCCTGGTACTTTTACCGGAACCTTGCTTACATCCTTGGTTCCATTTCCAAGTCGCCAAGAGCCAAAAGATTTAACCGTTTGATCAGAACATATAACCAAAGAAACAAATCCTCCAGAAAAAGTTTGAGCAAACACAAAAGAAAAAAAACTACTAAATGTAGTAGTAATTATAAAAGTCATTAACAATTTTTTCATAGTACTTAATTTTAGGTGTAATAATTATTAATTTATGTAATGCAAAATGTTTTTTTATCAGTTCACATTCTACAGTCTACAGTCATCAGTCTGTCCGACTGCCGACTTTTATTGACTGCCGACTGGAGACTTTTTAACTGCTGACTTTTTCAACCTTGCCTAATTGTTTTTTAAATACACTATTAATCATTCACACACCGAATGGATAAACCATATTTATTGACCCAATTTTGTCTGAAAACAGAAGTATTATCAGAATCAAGTCTTCTGTACCAGTGCTTTGTTGATCCTTCTGATGATGAAGTCCACCAATAGCCCTGATTGCCTTTTTCTTCATAAGCATAAGCAGACCTGTAACCTCCGGGCAGTGCGGTAAATCCGCTTCCATTATTTCCTGAGTTAGATGCAGACCAATGTTCAGAACCTGCTTCTTTCAACTTAATTCCCATACCCAGACCGCGCCAGTCTGGCCAATCAAGAAACATGTCCAGCATGCCTATGCTTTTTTCCATTGTCTTCCATTCTTCATCTGTCGGAACATGAAAACCATCTGGACAAATATTCGTTGATTCAACAATATTCCCATTGTACAAATACCCATAAGTTGCTGAATTTGCTGAGTCGTTATAGTACTCACAATATGCTGCAGTTGTCAGGTTGTTCCATTCTGTCAAATCTGTAACCTTAGGTATGGGCGTGCCATCTTTGTAGCGGGTTGTTTTTAGGTTTTCCTTTAGCCATCTCTGATTCCCTATTTCTACGGTATGATAAACATTTCCATCAATGTCTGTAATTTCTCCATTGGGGATAAATGCAATTGCTTTGCCATAAGCAACTCCGGCTTTATTAGCAGCATAAGCACGAACATAATAGCTTTTTCCAATTGTTAAGCCGGTAATTGTGCTTATGAATTTTCCTTTACCTGTACCATCCGCGGTATGATTACTATCAATGGTTGGTTTTATTGTAGTTCCCCAGCAAACACCCCGGGCAGTAACTTCAGAACCGCCATCATTAATGATATAACCTCCACTTGTTGCTGTTGAATGGGTCGTACCAGAAATCTCATAAGTTTTAATAGAAGCAATATCGCCCACATCTTTATCACAACTGTAAAAGAATATTGCAAGAATAGAAAAAGAGCAAATAAATATTGGTATAAATGAAGGATTTATTTTTTTTTGTTTTCTCGTATTATATATTGATATATTCATAATAAATTAGTATTTGTTTTAAAGATTTTTTTCTTTTTGTTGCCAAGAATTTCAAAGGATTCCACCAATTTTTTTACAACGATTTTTAAAAATTATTCTGTTCTTTAAATTTTTTATATTTCGTGTAATTTGTGTCAATATAAGGAATGGAATAATTATTTATAATAGAATTCTGAATTTCATGCCCCACACATTTCCCGGATAACGGTCAAAGTATTCACTGTAATTGTAGTAAATACAATATTTTATAAAATTTTTATCGAGAAAGCCATGCAAAGATTCTTTGTCTGGATTTCGGGTTGCAAAACCAATTTCAAAACCAATACCATTTTGCCCGTTGTAAACCCCTCCACTTTCACTTATAGTGCGGCTGTATCCATCTTCTTTTGATTTGTAACTAACCCCTGTATACCATGTAAATACTTTTTCAATAGGGCTGAAATAGTAGGTAAACCTGGTATCAAAATCTTTCATGCTTACAACATCTGCAAGTTGATGACCGCGAGTTTCAAAGAAAAATTCCATATCAAAAGGAAAATTTTTATTTGGAAAAGCCTGACTTAAAGACATTGAAATATTAGGAACATAGCGGGCTTTAATCAGTTTAATATATTTAAAACCTAAAACAACTTTTTTCAATGAATAATTTTTTAAATCTACCATATCGAGATGATAGCTGTCTGAAATACCAATTACCTTTGTTCTGATTGAATCCCCATTTTCATCAAAAGTATCGTAATCCATTTCTTTAAATTTGCTGTATGTCGCTCCGAAGTGCGTGTTTAGAATAGGAACGAAAGCTTGCCCGTAATATGTAAATGTATTTTTTGAGTAGGTTATATCAGCTAAAAGTTTTACATGTGTCAGGTCAAAGCTCATCCCTGCGCTAATTCCGTAATAGCGTAATCTTTTTTTCTGTTCATCAGATGTACCGTGAAAAGATAAATTTTTTTCGAACCAACTAGCATTTGTAGTATCCTCAAGGGGCTCAAAATTGAATAGGTTTGTAGAATAAGCAAGAAAATAAAACCCCATTCTTCCTAAAGTTGTTGATTCGCTTGTTCCTATTCCAACCATCATAGGCATAATCAAATCGTTGTCTTTGTCACGCGCATAAAAATTGAAATCCATGATCAATGAATTCATCCCTTTTTTCGACTGATCTTTTGTTTCATAAGCGTTTCTCAGCATGGAAAGTCGTTTGTAATAAAATACGGAATTAATGTAATTTGCTGTATTGTTTAACTGGGAAAAAGAATCGTGACAAAAAAATATCCCAATAAAGAAGGACAGAAAAATTCTCAAACAAGCTGTTTTTAATGTTGTAGCCATATGTAATAAGTTTTTAAACAAAAATATATTATAAAATTGAATAAAATAAACATTTGTTTGAAAAATATATACCCAATTTGATTTTTGTTTGATATTGAACGTTTATTTTCATTAATTGAACATTCGCATGAATTTTTGTAATTAGAAACAATTGTTAACAGCAACCCATGCAAAACATATTACGGTGCTCTGCACCTTGGATCTTCTATACCTTTTTAGTTTTACAAATATTATGTGGCTCTGCCGCTGCATTCCAAATATAGCAGCAGAGCTGCGTTGTTTAAAAGGTGCAGCGCACCGGAATATTATTATTTTGATTTCAGTCCTAATTTTTCATGAAAACAGAAAAAGCAAAAAATGTTTTATTATTCTCCTGAAAAATGGCTGCTGATCTCATTTTTCAGCGAATTAAATTATGCAAAAGTTGAGATAGTAATATTTTAGTAAAGTCTCTTATCCGCACATTATTAAAATGAGAAATTTAAGGTAAGCCCTACAAAAAAAGCCACCCGCAGGCAGCTTTTGATGTAATGTTGAAATTATTAAAAAAAAAATTAAATTCTCTCAAATCGAGTATACGGAATCAACACCTCAGGAATTTTTATTCCGGTTTCATCCTGATTGTTTTCGAGCAAAGCAGCAACGATTCTTGGCAAAGCAAGAGCGCTTCCGTTTAAAGTGTGCGCGAGTTGTGTTTTTTTATCTGCATCTTTATAACGAAGTTTTAAGCGATTTGCCTGAAACGATTCAAAGTTTGAAACAGAGCTGACTTCAAGCCATTTTTGCTGTGCTGCCGAATATACTTCAAAATCATAAGTAAGGGCAGAGGTAAAGCTCATGTCGCCGCTGCAAAGCTTCAGAATACGATAAGGCAACCCTAATCCTTTCACTAAATTTTCAACATGCTTAACCATTGCCTCAAGTGTATTGTAGGAGTTTTCAGGTATATCAATACAGACGATTTCAACCTTATCAAACTGGTGCAAACGGTTCAGACCGCGTACATCTTTTCCGTAAGAACCCGCTTCTCTTCTGAAACAAGGTGTATATGCAGTATATTTTACAGGAAAATCACTTGCATTTAATATAACATCTCTGAAAATATTTGTTACAGGAACCTCTGCTGTGGGGACAAGGTATAAGTTATCAATTCCTACGTGGTACATCTGGCCTTCTTTGTCGGGTAACTGACCGGTACCAAAACCAGAATCTTCATTAACCATAATAGGAGGTTGCACTTCTGTAAAACCTGCTTTTTCGGCTTCATCTAAAAAATAATTAATAAGCGCACGCTGTAATTTTGCACCTTTTCCTTTATAAACAGGAAACCCTGCGCCTGTAATTTTCACGCCAAGTTCAAAGTCAATCAGGTCATATTTTTTTGCTAAATCCCAATGAGGAACTGCCTTTTCGTGTAATTCCGGGATTTGTCCTCCGGAGCGGATTTCAACATTATCTTCAGGTGTTTTTCCGGGAGGTACAGAGTCATGGGGAACATTGGGAAGCTGAACAAGTAAAGAATTAATGGCAGTTTCTGTTTCTGCTAATTTTACTCCCAATTCTTTTGTTGATTCTTTCAATGAAGCGGTTTTTTCTTTTGCTGCATTTGCTTCATCGGTTTTTCCATCTTTCATTAAGGCACCTATCTGGCGGGAAAGATTATTCAGCTCGGCTAATTGCCTGTCTAACTCCGCCTGCGTTGATTTTCTGGTATTGTCTGCAAGAATAATATCTCCGACAATTGTTGTGGCATCTAATTTTTTTAATTTGAGTTTTTCAATAACTCTTTCTTTATTTTCCTGAATGTATTTTAATGTAAGCATTTTTTTTAGAATTACGAATAAAGAATTAAGTTAACCGTGGGTTGAGCGGAGTCGAAACCCAAGTTTAACCGCAGGCTGAGCGAAGCCTTTAATTTAACCGCAGGCTGAGCGAAGCCGAAGCCTGCAAAAAAAAATCCCGAACATCCATACGGTTGTTCAGGAAATTTCTTATAAAATTTTTAATTTTTAAGCCTGAGCAACGGGTTCAATAAATACGATAGATTTATCGTTAATCGTTTTTTTGAATCTTACAATGCCATCAGTCAATGCAAATAATGTGTGATCTTTTCCCATTCCAACGTTTTCTCCAGGGTAATGAACAGTGCCTCTCTGACGAATTAATATATTTCCTGCTATTGCAACTTCACCGCCAAAAATTTTTACGCCTAATCTTTTGCTGTGGGATTCTCTCCCGTTCCTTGAACTACCAGCTCCTTTTTTATGTGCCATATTATTTTAAATTACGAATTATGAATTATGAATTACGATTCGTACATTAATCATTGGACATTGAGCTTGTCGAAATGTCGAAATGTACGAAATGTCGAAATGTACAATTTATGATACAATATTTTCAATTTGAATTTGTGTAAAGCACTGGCGATGGCCATTCATTTTCTGATATCTTTTTCTTCTTTTTTTCTTAAAAACCATAACTTTATCGCCTTTAAGATGCGTGAGGATTTTAGCCTGAATTTTAGCATCGGAAATAACCGGTGTTCCTACTGATATTTTATCATTATCATCAATAAGCATTACCTTGTCAAATTCTAACTGTGTTCCAACTTCGCCTTCTAATCTGTGGACAAAAATTTTCTGATCTTTTTCAACTTTAAATTGTTGTCCTGCTATTTCAACTATTGCGTACATTATTTATATAATTTTGAAAATTAGGACTGCAAAAATATAAAAAAAATACAATGAAACAAAGATTTGTTACTTTTTTATTTCAATTTTATTAACCGTGTTTAAAAAAGATTATGAAATATTGCTAAAATTCTTTAATTTTGTAGCTTGCTTTAAGCAAAGCAATTTTTTTTTTTATTGAGATATAAGATGAAGCGGATTAAACTGAGCGTTTTAGGTTTATCATACAGTCAGACACAATCAGGAGCCTATGCTCTGATTCTTGCAGATGAAGGTAGTAACCAGCGAATTCCGATTATTATAGGAAGTGCTGAAGCACAGGCAATTGCGATTGAGCTTGAAAGTTTAAAGCCACCAAGACCCCTTACCCATGACCTTTTTGTTGATTTTTCTACGGCTTTTGGAATTAATCTTATTGAAGTGAACATATCCAAACTGGAAGAAGGCGTGTTTTATTCAGATTTGATATTTGATAATGGTTATAACAAAATACGTATAGACTCACGCACTTCCGACGCTATTGCTCTTGCGCTGAAATTCAAATGTCCTATTTATACTTCACCGGAAATTTTAGCTAAAACCGGTATTATTTTAAATTTCGATAAAGATGCAGAAGAAAAACAAACTGAAAGTGCCGCAAAAACTGAAAAACAAGCAGTGCCGACATCTTCAACATCAGTAGTAAATTCTTATGCCGAATACACGCTTGAAGAGCTCGAAGATATGATTCATAAATTCATCGAAAATGAAGAATACGAAAAGGCTTCGTTAATCCGCGATGAAATAAATAAACGCAAAATGCAATAATCCCTCCGATTCATGCAATTAAAAGCAGAAGACCTTTTTAAAAAATATGGAAAAAGAACCGTTGTAAAAGGCGTTTCTGTATATGTTGAACAAGGTGAAATAGTAGGACTTCTCGGTCCTAATGGTGCTGGAAAAACCACTACTTTTTATATGATAGTTGGTCTGATAAAACCTCTTTCAGGAAAAATATTCCTCGATGACATTGATATTACGTCTGAACCAATGTATAAAAGGGCTAAAAGAGGTATTGGCTATCTTGCTCAGGAAGCTTCTGTTTTCAGGAAACTCAGTGTTGAAGACAATATCCGCGCTGTCCTCGAAATGACCGATTTCTCAAAAGATTATCAGCAGGAGCGTCTTGAGATTTTGCTTGATGAGTTTGGATTGCAAAAAATTCGTAAAAGCAAAGGCTATCAGCTTTCCGGCGGAGAAAGAAGACGTACTGAAATCGCAAGAGCACTTTGTATAAATCCTAAATTTATTCTTCTCGACGAACCATTTGCAGGTGTCGACCCAATTGCTGTGGAAGACATTCAGGAAATAGTATCAAAACTCAAAGAAAAAAATATTGGTATTCTCATTACCGATCATAATGTACACGAAACCCTAACGATTACAGATCGCGCTTACCTGCTTTTTGAAGGGTCTATCCTAATGTCAGGAACAGCGCAGGAATTATCAGACGACGAAACAGTGAGAAGACTGTATCTTGGAAAGAATTTCGAATTGAGGAGATAGACGATTTTCAAGAAAGAAGAAAATAAAAGACATGGTTTGGACTTATTTCTACGTTAGCATTCATATTAAGAAAACGACACCGCAAAACTGAAACAAACTTAAAATAATTTGCATACATTTTAAAGTTTAAAAACAGAAAGACAAAATATGAATAATTACCATTTGAAGATTGGAAAAATAGCATGTCATTCATGATTGATGACGAATTTGACTATAACTTTTTACATTCAATCGAACCATTGACACAGTTTATAATTAATAATTGCAACCAATTTTCAAATCATCAACTATTATCTGAATTTCTTTCTATTGACAGCGATTTTTTGGCTATTGAAAAATTAAAGGCTTTTGTTTCTTTGATTGGTTTATCTGAAGAGAGATTAAAACGAGTAGTTTCTTTGGTTCGATTCCGATATAATGACGAAGATTTCAGAACAGAATGGGATGTTAAACGAATAAGCAAAACCTTACAAACAGACACAAGTTTTAAAGAATTATTGATAGAATTCTTCATCAATGGGCGTAATTCAAGAATTGGAGTTGAAATTCCGCTCTATTATATGCGCAACTTTAAACTTACTGACCCCGAATTTATTGCGGATTTGTCCAATTTTAAATATGTCGAGCGTATTTTAAATGATAACGAAATACAAGGGAAATACTCAAATGAGGTCGGTGCGCATGTTGAAAGAATTATTCAATTAAGACTTGAACAATATAAGGCGAATGTTAATGGAAATTTGAGATATGAGGTTCAAAAAGAATTTCCTTTGCTCAACAAGAATATAGATTTCTTAATTCCAAGTGTAAATGCTCAAATAATCTTGATAGAATCGTCCTATAATATTACAACAGGTAGTGGACAGTCAAAACGTGCTGACCAACTTGTTGAATTATATGGTATTCTCATGCGGAACAATGCAAATCATCGGGCTAACAGAATAATTATACTAAATTACTGCGATGGTTTTGGCTGGGTTGGTCGCCAAAATGATTTACACCGGATTTTTGATGCGAGTGATTTTGTTTTCAATCAGCGCACATTGCATGTTCTTGATGAAGTGCTGAATGAATATTATCCAAACTCTTAATTTTTTCAGCAATCCGAGAAACGACATATTCAACTACTGGAATAGCTACCGTATTTCCCAATAAATCAAAGGCATCATATTCTTTAGTTGGTATTTCATACCATTCGGGATACCAGAATCCCCAAAATAATATTATTGCAGTATTAAAAAAAGTAGTATTTTTGAAATATGATTATAAAAGATGAAATATCAAAAGCAATAACTTTGAAAGATCAATTTACTCTAAATATTTAAATGCACAAAAAAAAATATCTGATTCTTATTTTAATCCTGACTGCTGCTTTTACTATAAACGCACAACCTGTTCTTCCATTAGATTTTACGGAGCAAAACGAATATAAACTTACTGATAATTTATACATTCTTGAAGATGTTAATGGCGATTATTCTCCATCAGATATTTTTCTTGGTAAATACGATTCTTTGTTTCAGAAAAATAAAAACAGTGAATTACGCTTTGGTTTCAATCAATCTGTTTACTGGGTTCGCTTTTCATTAATCAATAAATCAATACTTGGGAAACCAATTATTCTTGAGCTGAAAAATTCCACTATTAACAGATTACAACTTTTTTCTTTTCACCATTCTTCTGTTTTTTATACCGATGAAACAGGTGATGCGTTACCGTTTCATACGCGCAGATCAGGAGATCGGAATTTTATTTATGAATTGTTTCTTGTTTCAGGTAAAGAATATGTCTTTTTAATGAAAATAAAAAGTGAAGGCGATGCGCTGAACATTCCGGTTAATATATATTCTTACAATGTTTATAATAATAAAATCGGACAGGAGCGTTTATTGTATGGCGTTTTCTATGGTGTTATTTTTACAGTTCTTATTACTACTTTAATTTTCTTTTTTTACTTTAAAAATAAACACAGTCTGCTTTATTTGGTTTTTGTGACGCTTCTCGGATTACTGAATTTCCAGATGGATGGACTGGCATTTCAGTATCTGTGGCCCAATATGCCGGGAATGAATAATCAGATGCTTTATATATTACCAATTTTAACTTCCGTATTTACATTATTATTTGCAGATGCATATTTGAATTTAAAAAAGAATCTGCCTTTTTTCAGAAAAATAATATTTGTATTAATTATTGTTAATTTTTGTTCGTTTTTGCTCACTTTTACGGGGATTTCGGTACAGTATAAAATATATCTTACTTTTGTTATTGCAGGAATATCTACAATTATTGCAATTTTAACCGGTGTCTTGAATCTGAAGCACGACCGTATTGTTTCTCTTCATTTTCTTTCAGCTTTTTTTGCTCTGTTTTTATCTATAGCCCTTATTTCTACAAGTATTTTAGGTGGACTTTTTCCTTCAATAATTCGCGAGTATTCCTTAAAAATAGGGATGTCGCTGCAATTGATTTTACTAACAGTTGCATTGTTTGTTAAAATCAAAATGTTGCTTGAAGAATCGCATCAAAAAGCTATCAGGCATTTACAGGAATTAAATGAAATGAAAGAAGAAATGAATGTGGAGCTTGAAAACAAAGTACAGGAACGCACAAAACAGCTTACAGAAGCAAATATTAAAGTAAATGCAGCTTTTGAAGATATAAAAATTATCAATGCACAATTAGGTCAGAAAAATGAAGAAATACGCACCCAGTGTGATGAAATACAATCACAAGTTGAATTGGTGAGAAGCCAGAAAGAGATACTAGAATTACAGAAAAGTGAAATTACTGACAGTATTTCTTATGCAAAATATTTACAGGTTTCTGTGTTTCCTCCAAAAGGGCTTTTAGATAAATTTGTAACAGATCATTTTATTTTATACAAGCCCAAATCTATAGTCAGTGGTGATTTTTACTGGGTTAAAGAAGTTGCAGATTTTGGAGGCAGCAATGCTTCAGCTAATCAATTATTTATTGCGGCTGTAGATTGTACAGGACACGGTGTACCAGGTGCTTTTCTGAGCATCATTGCAGGAAACAGCATGAACAGGGCTTCTGAGTTATTTGATAAACCTTCGGATATTCTCAGCTATGTAAACAGAGATATTTTCAGAACTCTGCATCATAAAAATAAAGAAACTTATTTGCACGATGGCGTAAACATTGCGCTTTGCAAAATTGATTACAATGCTATGACTTTAGACTTTTCTGGTGCGTATCATCCTTTTGTAATTTTTCAAAATGGAATGATGAATGTACACAAAGGTGAGCGTTTGAGCCTTGGTTCTGACGAAAAAGATCAATCGGCAGTGTTTAAAAATTATTCTTTAGAAATAGCAAAAGGAGATACTTTTTATCTTTTTTCAGATGGTTACTCCGATCAGTTTTCAGAAAAAAACAATAAAAAATATAAGACGAAAAGCTTCTTGAATTTACTTGCAACAATCCAAAATTCATCAATGACCGAACAACATCAAGCTCTTGAAAAACATCTCGCAGAGTGGATGGGAACAGTGGAACAGGTAGATGATATTTTGGTAGTGGGGATTAGGGTGTAGAATAGGAATTAGGAATTAGGAATTAAGAATTAAATACAATAGATATTCAATAGGAATTCGATAGGAACTCAATAGGAATACAATAGGAATACAATAGAAATACGATAGGAATTCAATTGTGCATCTATCGAATAAACAATTGTACATCTACTGAACATCTATCGAATCAACAATTGAACATCTATCGAATCAACAATTGAACATCTATTGAATCAACAATTGAACATCTATCGAATCAACAAT
>MEOG01000078.1 GCA_001769125.1 Bacteroidetes bacterium GWF2_35_48
ATTATTAACTTTTTATTAACAATATCTGTTTGCTACATTTTTGAATTATTTCTACTGTATGTATTGATAATACTAAGATTTTTGATTTAAAATCCGTTTTAATATCTGATAAATCTGTTTTCAATAGAACAACACCCCTAGCTGGATTTGGCACTACTAGAACTCTTTTATCAAGTTCATTTTCGTTTATGTTAAGATAAAAAACATTAGAGGGATCTGATTGGCAGCCAAATTCATTAAAGCAAGTTACATAGAATTGTCCAGGCGAATTTGGTGTATATGATATAGATGTAGCGCCTTCAATTGGTTGATAATTCAAGTACCACTGGTGTCCAAAACAAGGGCTTGCCTCAAGCGTACCGTTACTGTTAGTGATAACCGGGGTCTCGGGTTTAGGATGTACAAGGATGTTAAAACCTGTTGAAGATAAACTTTCACCGTAGCTATTTATGGCTTTTACTGTAAGGATTCCGGAAGTGGCTGATTCGGAAAATGAAATATAGCAATAAGTTGACGAAGAGTTAAAATTTACATTTTCACCTGAATAATTCCATATATATGAAGTAGCAAAAGGGACCGGGTTGATATTATAATATTCAAATAAAGTCATACAAACATTCTCATTTCCAAAAATAGTACCCGGGGTATCAGGAAGACGATAGCCTCCGTTATTGGTTCTGAGTATTATTCCCTGTTCTCCTACTGCATACCCTGTATCTTGATTTAAGAAGAAAATATCCTTTATATGATAATCCCCATCAAAGGGTTGCTTTGTCCATGATATACCGCCATCAGTAGTTTTGAAAATACCACTATAGTCTCCTGCATAGCCTGTAATAGAATCATTAAAAAATAATTTCGGCATATAAGAATATAATATATGCCCAGTAAAGCCCCAAGAAATTCCTGTATTAGACGTTTTATAAACTTTCCCTGAAGATGTTATCAAAAAACCTGTCAGGGTATCAGGGAAACTAATACTTGATATTGCCTCAGAAATTCCTGTATTAACATGCGTCCATGTATTTCCGTTGTTTGTTGTTATTGCCATTTTTCCATTCTCCCCAGCAACAATCCCGTATTGAGGGCTTACAAATTGTGCTGTACAAATATTTTCTGTAAAGCCACATGATAACGCAATCCAAGAAGAGCCACCATTTGTTGTTTTATACAAAGCGCCATTGTCCCCAGCCAAAAATCCAATATTGTTATTTATAAATAATATTGAATTTAAAGTTCCAGAAATTGTATTTTGAGAAATAACCCACGAATTGCCCCCATCAACAGTTTTAAGTATATAACCTGAATAACCTACAGCAAATCCGGTATCCTGATTTAAAAAAAATAAAGATCGAATAGTTAGCAAATTTGTTGAGGTTATCTTTTTTTCAATCCAATACTTCCCCCCGTTTGTAGTTTTTAAAAATGAAGAAGAACCACCGGCAGCATACCCGACACTATCATTGACAATAAAAACAGAATACAAATATTCGGTAGTCCCTGATGATTTTTTTTCCCATAAAATACCACCATCGCAGGTAGTGAAGATAATCCCGTTTTCTCCAGTTATTATTCCGGTATCTAAATTGCAGAAATGAATAGCATTTAATGTTTGGGTTGTATTTACAGGAGTTTCCTGCCAGGTTTCTCCACCGTTGCTTGTTTTTATTAATATCCCATTATAGCCTGCAGCAAACCCAGTCATATTATCAACAAAATAAATAGATTTTAATGACGAGAAACCTGAATGAGTCCATTTTTGCTCCCATGTATAACCGCCATTGCTAGTCTTATATATTTTTTCACTATCAATTATGAACCCAATATTTGGACTTATAAAACAAACTTTATCAATAGAGTATATATTTGATAAAGAAATGCTAGCCCAACTGTTTCCTCCATCAGTTGTTTTGTACAACTCACTTCCATACGATACTGCATAGCCATTATTATTGTCTAAAAAGAATATATCAGAAATTGAATAATATCCAAAGCCGTAAAAAATAGGTTTAATAGTCCAAGTTTGCCACTGATCTGTTGTTTTTATTATAGTACATGCTTCAGATAAAATATAAGATGTTAGTGAGTCTGTAAAAATAAGCTTTCGAAATGCCCATTTGCCGTTTAAGTATTTTTCATTCCAACTATTTCCTCCATCGGTTGTATAATACAAACTAGTATCTCCACCCACACTAAATCCCGTATCAGAATTTATAAAATGCACTGATTGAAGCGTATTGTTATTTGCGAAAGGAAGCTCTTCCCATGAATTTCCTCCATCATTTGATTTGATTATACAACCACTTGTTCCACATGAATAAGCCGTTGTGCAATTTAGCATTTGAACACCAAAAAGGGAATTATTCACAGGTAAAGGGCTTTGTTGAATCCATCCATTTTGAGAAAATACATAGTGGGAAAAAAATAGATGAACACAAATAAAAATAAATGTTTTTTTTACCATCAGAGTTTTATGATTTTTTTATTTGCAATAAATTTCGAGTTGTGTATATGTAGAAAATAAATGCCTGCACTGTAATCTTTCATATCTATTACCATATTTTGTAAAAAAGTGGACTCATGATTATAAACCAAAACTCCGGTCTCATTAAATATTGAAATATTATAGTTTTCCGGTGAATCTGAATTTATTAAAAGATATCTGCTTATAGGATTTGAATAAAAAAAAGAGAAATTATTATCTATGCAGTTTATTCCTGTAGTATAAATAGTATTGGATTGGTCAGACATGCATCCATTAGGATTCGTAACAATAACATAGTATAGCCCGTTTTCTACAGGAACATATTTTTGATTGGTTGCGCCATAAATTGGTGTTGAAAAATTATACCATTGATTGCCTTCAGTAGCAGAAGAAATTAAAGTGTCTTCATTTAAGTAACTTATTACAGGCGTAGGAGATTCCAACACAGTTATGTGTAATGGGAAAGAAGGAGTACCTGTTCCACACTGATTTTGCCCGGCAACAGTTAAATATCCGGATGTGGAATTTTCATCGAATTTAAGAACAAGGCTGTTGTAGCTTTGACTTATAATTGAGGCATTCCCTGTGTAATTCCAAGTATAATAATCCGCATTTTCTATTTCACTTGCTGTATAATAATGCCAAGCCTGTCCTTGACAAATTAAAGTGTCGTTACCAGAAATACTGCCTGCGGATTCCGGTGTTATACATCCACCATTTGTTGATTTATAAATCAGACCCGAACTACCACAAATATATCCTGAATCGCTTGTATAAAAATAAATATCACTAAACTGGGAAAAAGAATCGAAAAGTCCAAAACTCTCAAAAGTTTGTCCTCCATCATGCGTATAATAATAGTAACTCCCGCCAATAAAAAAGAAATTGTTTTCATCAATTACAGAAAGTGCCTGAGGATATGTACTTGTGCTTATGTTGATCCATGACGAACCACCATTTGTAGTTTTGTACAAGTGCGGAGAGCTTGCTAAATACCCAACCGTATGTGAAATAAATTGGATATCATTTACAGTAATATCTTCAGAAGGACTAACATTTACCCATGAGATTCCAGCGTCTGTAGTTTTTATTAAAATTCCGTCATTTCCACCTGCAAAACCTACAGTATCATTTAAAAAATAAATACGATTTAAAGTCTTTGTTGTTCCTGAAGATAAAGGAAGCCATGTATTACCGGCATCTGTAGTTTTTAACAACGAACCTGAATAACCGCAAATATATCCGGTTTGCGAATTAGAAAAATAAATATCCTGACAGATGGTCCCAGAAAGTGAAATCAAATCCCATTGATTCCCGCCGTCAGTAGTTTTAAAAAAATTAAATGGACTGATACCGTATCCTGTATCTACATTGACAAAAAATAATCGTCTGGGAGAATTTATGTTTTGATATATTTCTTTCCAAACAGAACCGCCGTCTGTAGTTTTCAAAATAGCATCAAAGCTGGCAGCGTAAATTATATCAGGGCTAACAGGAAAAAATTGGTTAATCGTTGAATACGTCCCTCTGGATATTACTTCCCATGAATCGCCTGTTAGGGTTGTTCTAATAATAATCCCATAATCGCCTGTTGCAAATCCACAATTTTGACTTGTAAAAAAAAGATTTGTTAATCCCCTGTTTGTAACAGTTTCTTGCTGTGTCCATGAATTTCCGCCTGATAAAGTTTTATAAATTTGACCATTTGTACCAGCAATATAACCAACAAGAGTACTCATAAAATACATAGATTGAATACCATATATCTGACTCATATTTGTTGTATTCCATGAATTTCCTCCATTTGTTGTTTTATAGACCTTTCCGCTGCCAAGTAAATAGCCATAATTTTCACTTAGAAAAAAGGCAGATTGGATAGAAGTGTAATTCGGTAAATTGTTATACACGCTAGTCCAGGTTAATCCGCCATCAGTAGTTTTTATAAGGCTGTTATACCCTCCCCCTGCATAGCCGCATTGTGAGGTTGGAAAACATACAAAATTAAAACTGGACGAGGAATTCTGATATACAGACTCCCATGTATTTCCTGCATCTGTTGTCCGAATAATATTACCGCTGTTGTTTGCAGCAAAGCCTGTATCAGGAGAAGGGAAAAATAAACAATTAATATTTGAAACCCCTGTAAATTTAATTTCAAATGTATTTCCAGCGTCCGAAGTTTTATAAATATATTCTTTGGATCCTGCAATATAGCCTGTGGTACTATCAGTAAAAACAATTGATTTTATAAAAAAATAATTTGAATTTAATATGACTTTTTCCCAGGAAAAACCCTTATCAGTGGTTTTAAAAAGATCTGTCCCTGCTGCTATGTATCCGTTGAGACTGTCTAAAAAAAATATTGAACTGATATTTTCACCTGTAGGTATAGGGCTTTGTTTTTCCCATGCTTGAGAATGTGATAAAGAAATTATAGTTATAACTAAAACAATTGCAATCAAATATTTCATAAAAAAATTCTTTAAGGTATTGATATTATAAATGAATATTCTTTAGTTGATTCTTTATTCGAACTAACATAATTATTCAATAAATAATGAGTGCTGTCATAATGAAATAAAACACTATAACTTTGTAATGCAGGAACATTAGTAAACGCAACCCAACCATCATTTGAGGTAGTTTCTGTTAATAGAGCCTGACTTAATAGATAATCATAAGGAGTACTGTTCATATAATAACTGTTTTTCAAGAGACTTACTTTTAAATTGCTATATGGAGATTCTGTAACATAATTTAAAACTAAAATTTTAATATTTCCAACATTCTTAATTGGAAACACTTGTATGACTTTTGAATCACCTGCAATTATTTGAAAATCTATTTCCTCCCTATACTGAAAATTATTGTTTGAAACTTGCACTGTTACACTATACTCTCCTTCAAGTAATTTACCGGCATAATATTCCCCGTTTGCATTAGTCGAATCATTAGCCAGAATATTTATAATACTACCAGAAGAGCTGGTTGCTACATAAGAATAAATGGCAACCTTTGCACCAGATATTGATGTGGAATTATTGTCCAATACTTTAACAAGTAAAGTCCCACTCGTTTCTGTTGTAATGTTTATATTAATATTCTGGTCTTCCTTTTTACAAGAAAAAAGAAAAATTGTTAAAATAATAAGAATAAAATGTTTCATAATAGATTGTTTTCTAACTTAAAAATGTCAAAATTAAAAAATCCTCTTAAATGTCATATACGATTTTACATTATTAAACATTGTTGTCCGATAAAAATTTATCATTCACGTAAAACATGTCACTATAACTCATTTTGATGACAGGGCGCTCCTATGGAGCTTCTTTTTATTAATAAATTAATTTTTCCATAAACAGTTCGTCCCTCTGGGACTTAAAATTAAGGAACTCCATAGGAGGGACCTGTTTATAACAATGAAAAATCCCAAAAATAAAGCTCCATAGGAGCGCCCTGTTTATTTATCGGACAATAGTGATTATTAAAAATAATTTTAATTCCAACGGTACTAAATTGTATGCGATTGCTAAAGCTGTAGGATCTGGATTGCAATTTGAATGGTCTTTTCAAAATAAATATTACTATTTGCATATCACAAAACCACAAAATTTCTTTGTTGATTATTGTTGAAATTTTCAAAATATTTTATGGTGTTTTTTCATACTTGAGGTATGCTTTCGAAAATAACTTTACCTTACCAAAGCTTATGTATAGAGCGTTATTTTTCTTACCTTACTGCCTCACAATCTTCCACTCTGTTTTTTGCCCTCCAATATCCAGTTTTAGAAAATATATTCCCGATGGAAATGTTACCATGTTAATACTTTCATTTCCTAAAAAAGATTGATTGCTGTAATGTTTTTTCCCATTGATGTCAAGTATTTCAAGTGTAGCAGGCTGGCTTGTTATTCCGTTTGTTGATGATAACTGCACATGCAGCAGCCCCTGAGTAGGATTTGGGAAAATTGACAAGACTTGCCCATTGCTTATTTGTTCTTCGTATTTCTGTTGTTCGGGTTGCAAATTTTCAAGCTGGTTTTCCTTCGCCAAATCATTGTCACTTGTGTCTGGAAACAATGTAGGGTTTTCTTGATACACAATGGTGCGGCTTGTACGGTTACCCGATGCATCGTAGGTGTAGTGGATGGTGGGTGATTGGGCATGGATAAGGTTGGCTATTGCAAGAATAACAATAGTTGTTAAAAATCTTATAAATATTTCGCTCATAAATTTTGTTTCAGAAATGAAAACTTTAAAACCAAAATGCTACAGAGGAATTTTCAAAAAAGCCTCTATAGCATTTTAGCATTAACCATTGCTTTTTAGATGCTAGTGTTTAAAGTAAATGTTGATACGCTATTTTTACTTACACTGTAGATGTAGTTAACTATTTCATAATTTGTTTCATTTCTATACGCTAATACCCAATATGAGGCAACAGGCAAACCTGTGAATGTTGCCAAGCCGTTTGTACCGGTTGTTGCTGTTTGAATTGCCATTGCCTGAATTTCGCTAAAACTTAAATTAGATATATCATTTGATGACAAACTCATGGGTATTACACCCAATGAAATACCTGGAACAGGGTTGTTTGAATAATTCTGGGCATAAATTTTCATGTCACCAACATTTGATAAAGGTAATAGGTTTATTGAGTTTTCTTTATCTTTTATTATTTGAAAATATATAAGTTCGGAATATATTACATTATTTACAATAGCCTCTGCCTTGCAAGAATAAACCCCTTCTAATAAATTACTAACATTGTAATATCCTGAATTGTCTGTTTTTCCTGTATTAATAGTATAACTGCCAGCTAAACTGACACTAACATTTGCATTTGCTATTCCATTACTAGAATTATCGGCAACTTTTACCTTTAACGACCCACTTGTACTTACAGTTACGTTCATGGTGTCGGGCATTTTGATTTCTTCTTTTTTACAGGATACGAAGAATAAGCCTGCTACAATTGCTAAAATTAAAATTTTTGTGTTCATAGATTTGTGATTTTTGATGGTTAATAATTAATTTACTTAATAATTTTTAATGAGCTTATATTTGAATTCATTTATCTTTTATACAACGGACATAGAGGCCTATAGATGGAGAAAATTCATCTGTAATAAATGTTTTAGGCGAAAACCTTCCATGTACTAAGGCAAAAACTCTTCTTGAGCCGCATAAAGAAGAAGACCAAAAGCCTGTACCAAATTCAGGTTTTGTAAAAATAACTCCACCGCCAAAACCACTGGAAATTATTGAAAATCCAAAATCACTTGACGGTAATAAGTTTTTATAAGCAAGAGTATCTGACATTCCAACTGATAATAAAAGTTTTTCAAACTCTTCCTTTGTTGGCAAATGCCACCCTTTTGGGCACACGTTTTTACTCGTTTCCCACGAGTATAAATAACCTAATTTTAAAATATAATTTTCATCGTTTTTATAAGCCCAGTATTTCCCTTCTATAGGCTTATAAGCAATGTTCTGGGCCATCCATATTTGTTCTCCAATTTTTACAACTCTATATCTTTTACCATCACGAATGTCAGTAAATTCTCCAAATTTTCCATCCCAGGTTATTGATGTATCATTGTTTGTTTTTAACTGTGTTGGGTTTTCTGAAATGTTAGCTTTTGTACCCTCTTTATTTTCAATTTTTTCTGCCACACAACGAAATCCTAACCATTTTTCAGGCTTGGTGTAATGTTGTACAGAATCAGGATGGCATTGATTTGCAAACTGAGTATAATTGCCCCCTTTGGCAATACCTTTTGTTGAGGTCATTTCTGACACGTTGCCAAATATATCGAATATTTTATTTTTATCTGACTTAAACTGTCCGACACAATAAATATCATATACTAATTCAACATGATTGTAATTGTAATTTGCTCCTGAACACTTTCTTTTTATCTCTAAACTATCTCTATAGCCAGCTTTTTTTTCAGAATCAGAAAGGCCTGTAACTGCGTAATGTGACCATTCTTCCGGGGTCGGGAGTCTGTAAATAATTTTATTTTTTCCCATGTGTTTGGTTCTCCATTCGCAAAAGCTAAGTGCTTGTTCAAAAGTGATGCCTGTTATTGGTAAAGATAAATATATACAATAGGATGAAGGATAGTAGAGAGAATATCCTAAATATTGTTTACAATTACATTTTTCGGGAAAGTAACCAATAGGATAATTTGTAAATTGCCCGGGTATATCAATGTAATCTGTTGTTTTTGTTTTAATATATTTCCAAACATCTGAATTTACCGCAGTACTATCTGGTAAAATTTTATGTGCAGCATTATAGCCATCGTGCTCTAATATCCAAGAATAATATGATAGCCATGAGCCAATGTCAATCTCTGTTTGATCAATATAAAAATTATTATCAATCTTTGACATTCCAGTAAAAAAAATTGTCTTTTGAGCAAAACAAATCAAGGGGATAATAAAAAATATGAATAATATTTTATATCTCATAAATCAAAATTATTTTTTATTTATTAAATACCAATTCTCATACAAGGATCTGTTTGTAAACCTGTATGAAGCCGATTCAAGGAAATTATATGTTTTTTGGGAATAATAACCTATTTTTGATATTTGAAGATACAATAATCGTTGCTGACCTTTCCATACTATAGTTCCGCAATTTTTTATCTCAGGAGTCCTATATTTTATGAATATGTCTTTATTGAGCAAAGTTAAACCTAGTAAGGTTTCAAAACCCATATTGAACCGTTGCTCCCATGTTAAATCTTTACTCCAAATACCATATCCAGTATTTTTCTCAAAATCATAACCTACAGGACCTAAGTGTAAGGAATGAAGTCCTAATTCACCATCTTTCAAGTTGTCAGACAAATTGTTCGACATCAAAACACCTGACAAAACTCTTAGTCGTTCAACACCCCCCATGTTTGATGGATTCATTGCAGTTGAGAGCATGGATGATGCCATCAAGGCTCCCATTGTCCATACGCCACTCCAACCTTTAGTATCAGCCTCTTTAAGTTTTTCTTTATTTGACCATGAACTAATAAAAGAATATGCTGCAAACTGACCTGTGAAACTTAATCCTGCACCAGTAAAAACAGACTGTGCCCCTGCTGAAAATGTACTGGCAGCAACTCCATAACCAGCCCCAAAAGTATTCCATCCTATAAGAGCAACAGCTGCACCAATTCCACCTGAAGCAACTGCTTTCCAACCCCAATTGTTTGTCGCTAATGCATAACTAAAATAACCTACAGTAAACCCGATACCTCCTACAATTATATCATCCCAGCCTACCAGCCATCCACTCGGGTCCGTATATTTCAACGGATTATTAATACAATAACTATATCTATTATAACATTGCGAATAACTTGCATTTTGAACAAAGTTATCGGGGCTGAGGAAACGACCCAAGACCGGGTCATACATGCGACCGTTCATGTTGATAAGACCAAAGGTTTCGAGATGTTCGTGCCCTGTATAGCCACGGTCAAAAATAAACCAGTCTGGTCCACTTAAAATGCTACGCTTGCCCCAGGCATCGTAATACATTTCCTGAGCAATAGTACCATCTTCTGTCAGTATGGTGTTGAGAGAGCCTAAATGGTCAGTGCCTATATAATATAAAGAATCGGTAATTGTACCATTGCTAATGTAGCTTACCATAATAGCAGCCAAACCATCGCCCCCTGCAATGTAATGTAGTTTTCGGGTATAGTTTGTTGTTATCTCCTCTTCATAGTCAGAATTGTAATATTTTGTTTTTAATAAATTATTGTTTTGGTACATCTGCATTTTTACACGATCTTCTTCTGTCCCGTATTTTATTACAAGGTGCTTATATTCTGTAGGGCTTAATGAGTCAATAATTATTTCTGCTTTATGAAATTCGTTATAGGTTATTGATTGGCGAGCAGATGGAAGGTATGGACCATTGTTAATATCAGTAACAGCATAAGGATTTCCGTTATAATAATAATCTCCAACATCTGATTTGTGGGTTATATTGCCATAAGCATCGTAGTTTACTGTTTGTACCTGTTGTCCGTTTTGTTTTGTGCCACGCAGTCTCTTTAAATCGTCGCTGAAAGAAAACTCTTCGTTCATGCTGTTTTTTAAATCATTGCGTTGAGTCATTAATCCGGTTTCAGGAATTATGTTATATTCAATATTTTGTATTGTTCCGTTAGCCATTTTCATACTGCCCAGATTTCCAAAATTATCATAATTTTTTGAAACACAGATGGCGCCATTTGATACTTTATAATTTGTTGGCTGCAAATATTGATTATAAGCAATTCCCTCCCATATCTCTTTACCATGTGAGTCTTTAACTTTTGTAAGATACCCATAAGCATTATACTCGTTGCTTACAAAATACCCCGAAGGATAGGTTTGTTTAATTACGCTGCCAAGGCCATTGTATTCGAATTTTGTTTCAAATACTTTGTTATCAACTTGTTTTACATCACTAGATAAAAAGCCCCTGTTGTCATATTTATAATTTACCACAACATTATCAGATGATGCTACCCTGGCTATTTTTCCTATACCTTTTTGTTCTGTGTCGTAAATATATGATACTGATTGACCGTTAGAGTGTGTTTTTGATTTTAACCTGCCCAGTTCGTCATATAACATTGTATATTTCCCCTTGCTGTCTTCTTGCTCCAATAGTTGCCCCAAAGCATTGTTTTTATAGCGTATTTCGCCGGCAGTTGGGTCGTTCAGATAATCCTGCAATCCATATTCATCGTAATCCATAAGTATTGTACTGGCAGGTGCTTCAATCTTAACGGGTTTACCATGGCTGTTGTATTCATATTTAATAACACCAGACTTTGTGCCTGAAACTTGTGTGGTTAAACCAAAATCGTCGGTTGTAAATGTTTTATTATCGTCAAAGGCTATATTTGAAATGGTATGGGTGTTTAAGTTATAAGCAATTTGTTCGCTTGCACCAGTAGGAAATGCCGTGCCTGTTTTTCTGCCGTAAGTATCATAAGTATATTCAAAAAACCCTGTTGGCGAGCTTTCGTATGGCAATGATTTTTTTATAAGTTGTCCTTTTTCATTGTAATAATAATCAGCACTGATTAATGCTCCATTAAATCCTTGTGTTTGAGTTCTAACAACACGTCCGAAAATGTCGTAATACTCTATTTTGTTTGGTTGTCCGGACGTAGAAGTTTGTTGTTTAAACAGGGCGGTATTATTTTGCCCATTATTACCAGCCCACTGGGAGGTTACAGTGCTTGTTATTCCTGTAGGTAAAATGCTCTGTAATAAACGACCAAAACCATCGTATTGATATGAAGAAAAAAAGCCATTGGCATCTTTAATGCCTAAGGGATTTCCTGTTTTTGAGTCATAGCTTTTTTCAACTATGTGGCTGTATTGATTTTTTTCTACAACTACAAAGCGTTTTTTGCTATCATACGTATTGAAGGTTATTTGGGGTAATGCATCTGCGCCAGTAATGGTAATAGTTTCAGGCAGACCTATCGTATTTAACTCCAGGGTTGTTGATGTACCGGGGCTTACTATAATTGAATTCACAACACCATCTGAATAACTCAAAGTTGTTGTTTCAGTGTGAGAAGATGCAGGAGTCGAACGATTTGTTGTTTCTGTAATGATGTTTGGTTTGCATGGGCACCAACTGCCAGTTATTGCACTTCCCCCCTGTGTATATGTAAAGGTTGAAGCAGTACTTCCGGTTGAACCATATGTTGTGTTAATTATTTGAATATTGCCATACTCTATAAAACCTGCACCATATTCTATGTCTTTAATTACCTGTTGGTCTTTTAATAAATCGGTTTCTTTAATTTGTGTTATATATGGAAAAATCCTTTTATTGCCAAAATTGTGTATTTGCGGTGTGAATATTTGTTCTGCAACTAAAGGAGTGCCAACATAAGTTTCTGTTTTAATATCTTGAAGAATATAGAAATTAGTGTTCAAATTGCATATTTTTTTTACTTTTACTCCTGTGGTGTTATTTACAGAGGAGTACTCTTTAAAACCTAAAAATCCTCTGCCTTGTCTATGTATAATTCCATTTTTATATGTATGATCTATTTCAGTATTTCCAAACCCATTATCCTCTATTACTTTTGTTGCAACAATAAGGGGCATTTTTGCAGTTGTAATTGGATAGGCACTTATAGTTCCTGCTTCATAATTGCTTGTACGAGGCAATGAAGCATATTCAATTTTAGAAACATGGCCAAAACCGTTTGAAATACTTTTTATATAACGCTCTCTATTATTAGGTTTAAAGCGCATAGATACAGAGGAATTCCCTGGTTGTCCCTGATAATAACAGTCTGTTTGTCCATCTCCATTAAAATCTCCAAAAGTTAGCATTTGTGCGGGAAAAAGAATTGGCTCTGATATACTAGAAGAGGTTGTTTTAAAGACAATTTTGTTTTCATCTGCATCAAATTTCTGCATATAATAAATAGAAAGGGTATTTTCCCCAAGTGATGTATTTAAATAAAAAATATCTGCTTTCCCATCTCCATCAAAATCTGCTATTTGATAATATTTTTTATTAAGATTAAAAATAGAAGTACTACCCGGACGTAAAAATTCTATATTACAATTCGCTTTTGGTAAAAAAACTATACCATTCGATATATATATTTCTCCTTTCCCGGAGTTTACGGAAGTAGGAGGGAAAATCAATAAGTCAGACATCCCATCACCGTTAAAGTCGCCAGTATAAACATGATTTGCGTGGTAAAGGTATTTCGCCAGTCCATTTGCACATATTTCATTAAAGCCTAATGGAAACATTATCCCCACAGAAAAGTCTAACTCATAAATTTTACTTTGATTGTCTCCAACCATTAACAAATCCGTCCTTCCATTTCCATTAAAATCCATTGGAATGATATATCTGACAGGATAGTTAATTAAAAAGCTGCCTGTACTAGTTAAGGTATGAAAACCTGTTTCGTTTAAAAAATAATATGAAAAATTATTGTTGTGGTCGTAAAATAATAATTCGGCTTTCCCATCACCATTAAAATCGCCTACGATGGGGAAATAATTATCCGCTAAAGTAAAACTATAATTGTATTGCGAAAGCTGAGCACTATTTGACCCCCAAAATATTATAGAATAATATGTAGTCCCAGTTTCGCCGTTTGTGGCTTTGATAAACTCATCCCTGCCATCTCCGTTAAAATCACCGGAAATAATACTTTTAGTACTTTCGTTAATTGTTGAATTTAATACAGTAATCCCATTTATTGTAGAATACACTTTAAAGTAATTGGCATCTCTTTTTATCAAATCAGTATATCCGTTTCCGTCAAAATCACCGGTTACTAAATCATAGAATTTGTCATTAATTTCTAAAGGTAGACCATGTATTGTTGTTGACGGGTTGCCCCAGTTTATAATCGTAGGATTTATTTTTGAGCCATCACTTCCAGTTTCTGTTATTTTATGCAAATATTGGGTTTTAAGATATTCAAATTCATAAGATCGTACGAAAGTGTTTTCACTTTTTATAATAATTTTTCTTAAAATGCTATTGTTATTAACTTTTGATCCATTAACAAAAATTGTTGATGTTTCTGTTTGATAATAATTAAATTCAATAGTATTGTAAGGAGTAAAATTAATAGTACCGGTATAGGATATTTTTTCTATACGTGCTTCCCCTGTAGCATTATCTTCAAAATAGGTAAAGGTGATATAGTTTCCTCTGGAGTCTGTAATTTTATTTATTAACCATTGTAAAACAACTGCTTTTCCTTGTGCTTCAATCCTAGAATCTTCTGTGCGACCGTACTCAATTGTTCTACCATCTTTTGTTCTCACAACAAAATGCAGTGGCTCTGAATTTTTTGATTTAAATTTAGTATCATCACCACCATTTGTATTCTCGTCAGCAATTATTTGAGAAAATGTTTCTATTTCTGTGTGATAAACTGTATTTTGTGCCCAGTAGTCCCCACTTATATTAACTAGCCTGTTACCGTCAAGGGCAAGGCGGTCTGTATTTGTGAAAGAAATTCCTTCCATTTTATTGTCGTGATACCAATCAGTAGGAACTCTGCTAATTGCAGACAAACCTGCAATATCCCATCCTATGCCTAATAAGCCATTTCGCATGAAACTACTATATACAATAGATAATTCTGGTTCCATGCCTACTGTACCTGGTGGTAACTGCAAGGGGATTGAATAGGTAGATGCTCCATTTGGCGTTATCATTACATTGCCCGGTAATGTTCCTACTGCCGCAGAATAATCTAAATTTCTATTGTCATTATCTATTATTGTTTCTGCATCAGGAACAGGCAACACCATTCCCTCATCAATCCATCCATGAAATGTTTTTCCGTTTTCAGCTTTGTAATGAAAGCCCGGCTTTAAACGGATGAAGTCGCGCGCCTTGTAATCTTTAGTAGTACCACCCTGTTCGTTTTCTATTTGAAAATTTGCGCCTTCGAAGTTTTGCGCTTTTAACTGTGTTATATAAAATAAACCTGTAAAAGCAAACAGACAATAAAGGAATAACTTAAGCCACTTCATATTATTTGCCTGTTGTTTTTAAAGTTTGAACATCATTTTTCAGAGAATCTATTTCTTTCTTTTGTTCAAGAATATATAGCATAAGTTGTTCAATTTTCTTTAGGAGTATGGTATTCATTTCGCCGAGACTTTGTCCGTTTTCTTTTATTTGTTTTGCAGAGGGAACATCGGGCAAATGGGAGTTTTTATTGATAAATTTTTCTACTTCACTGAGTGGCATCAGCGAATAATCTTTTGCAAACACATAATCGGGCCATATAATATCTTCTGTTATGTAAACTTCTTTACAAAAAAATTGCCCTTTAAGATGCATGTCGGTATTGTTATTAGTTGTAACTACCAGTTCAAAGGCATCGTCTGAAATTTCACTTCCTGTTTGTGTCAAAGACCATCGCTTTAACGTGAGCTTGTATCCGCTTGTAATATCTTGAAATTCCCATGGACCAATCCTAAATGTACCACAATTTTTAACAGATAAATTAGCCCCCGGCTCTACAGTCCCAATTCCCACATTCCCATTCTGCAAAACTGTTATCCTACTTTCTCCGCCAGTAAACATTTGCACACCGCTGAAGCCAGAAATGTATGCCCCGTTGCAACAACCATTTGTTGGTTTAAAAAATCCAAATCCATAATGATTCAGGTATTGTCCATTATAGGAAAAATCATCACTACTTGATAAAACAATACCCGGTGAATAGTGTTCTGTATTATTTGCTATGGGTATTCGTATGGAACCATTCACGTCAAGTTTTACATTTGGTTCTGTCGTCCCAATCCCCACATTTCCATTCTCATTAATAAACAACCTTGCAGCAGAATTTGTATTGTCCCAGATAAAAAAATTATTTTTATTTTCTGAACTCATATCTGTACCAAGCGACCATTTCTCGCTGCCGTTTTGCCGGAAAGTTATTTGGCTTTTTGCTGTGGTAGCGTTCAATCGGTTTATGGTCATGCCTCCGCTTGCATCGTCGTGCGCAACTTCAAGCTTAGCCCCGGGGTTTGTTGTATTTATCCCCACATTTCCATTCTGTTTTATGGTAACAAGATTTGTAAAATTCGTGTTACTGTCATCGTTTCTGCGCATAAAGTTAAACGCGGAATTTTGCCAGTTGTGAATCCAGAAATTGAAGTTGCCATTGTTGTTGGTACCCCCATTATCATTGTCTATGCTTATACCACGGCGGAAGGGTATTTCATTGTTGTTTGAAATCTGGAAACCATTCACACTTTCTTCAAGCAAAGATATTTTGTTGTTGCTGCTTATTTTTATGCCTTTATTTTCGCCTGTGGCAGAGAGAAATTTGTCGCCTAAATTAATATTCATGGTGGCAATATGATTCCCCAAATTATCTGCTAAAGAAGCTGTATTTCTCTTACCAATAAAACCATTTGCATCTACTGTGAGAAAATCTGTTGTCTGTGTTAGTACGGGTATATCTGTAATTTTCAAGTTGCCGTTTACTTCTAATTTTGCTGTAGGGTTTGCAGTTGTCCCAATACCAACATTTCCATTTCCTGAAATTGAAAATCTTTTCTGATTGTTTGTATACAAATCAAGGCTCGAATTTTCGCATTGCTTAATATAAGCGGTATTCATAAATGTTCCCATAATCAATCCATCTGCTACGCTTGTTCCTGTTGTGGGATTTGTAAATTGCAGAGTACCGCCAGTAGAAACCGGTATCGGGTTTGGATTCGGACTTGCAATTAATTTTGAGGTCGAAGATAGACCTGTATTTCCACCATGAATATGCAAAGCACTTTGAGGGTTCTGAATTCCGATCCCCACATTTTGAGCATTATTATTAAAAATACTTTCTCCCGATTTTGTCCATACACTATTAATGGTATTATTGGCAATACTTATGCCCGAGCCGGCTGTATAGCTTTGTGCAGGGAGTGTATTGTTTATTGTAAAATTCGGATATGTCCCTGATACTGCTATTCCTGTTCCATTATTCAAAATAACAGTTTGGTCAGCAGCAGTATTTGTAATGATTCCTGTAGTAATATCAATACCTGTCCCTGCTGAATACGTTGTATTGTTATCTGTAGAAGAAATAGTAAAATTCGGATAGCTCCCCGTAACCGTTGTTGCGCCTTCTCCTGTAAAAGATATTGCATCGCCGGGGCTTGTATTTTCTATTGTAAAATTTGGATAGTTTCCGGTTAAAGCAATACCTGTTCCTTCAGTATATTTTGGCAGCGTTACTTCATTTCCGCTTGTAATACTCAACGTGTTCTCTGAAAGTGTTAATTGCTGGCTGTCGGTGTTAAGCGAAGAAAGATTAACGCTGTTGCTATTGCTTATAGAAAGGTCGCTCCCGTTTAGAGCTAATGTCTGATTATCGTTATCAGTAGAGCTAATTGTGAAATTTGGATATATCCCTGAAATGCTTGTTGCGCCTCCTTGTGCCAGAGTAACAGTTTGATTGGGTGCTGTGTTTGTGATAATGCCATTGCTTATAGAAATATAGTCACCGGCAGAATAGGTTGTATTTTCATCTGTTGAAGATATTGTAAAATTCGGATATGTCCCGGTAACAGATGTAGCACCAGTGCCAGTTATCTGAATTGCATCTCCGGGATTCGTGTTTTCTATTGTAAAATTCGGGAAAGTACCGTTTATAGCAATGCCTGTTTCTGCTGTATAATCGGGTAGGTAAACTGTGTTTCCGTCACTTATTGTTAATGTGTTGTTATGTATACTCAGGGTTTGACCATCGTTGTCTGTAGAGCTGATATTAAAATTAGGATATGTGCCACTAACGGTTGTTGCCCCGCTCCCTGACAACACCACGGTTTGGTCGGGCGCATTATTGTTAATTGTTGTTCCTGTTATATTAATTCCGCTACCGGCAGTGTATGTCGTATTTTCATCACTTGCAGGAATCCAGTAGGTTCCGTCGTATTTCAACACTTGTCCATCGTCAGGTCCGTTTGTGCTTACAGGAAAATTTTGGATTTGATTAGCATTCCAAATTGGACTTGTTGTTTGAGCAATGAATGTGCTTCCGCTTAACAATATTCCCGTACCTGCAATGTATGTGTTGCTATTATCTGATGATGGCTCCCATTGCGAGGCTGTGTTGTTCCATTTTAAAATTTGTCCGTTAGTTGGTGCTGTGGAGACAACGTTTCTGCCTTGAATTTTAGCTACAGTAAGCGAACTTGCGCCTGTTACATCGCCCGTGTGGGCTGCGTGGGAGAAAGTAGTGCCACTCAAGGTAAGACCTGTTCCCTCTGAATACAGTGTGCTTAAATCTACTCCAACACCATTATGGGTAAGGCTCAGTGTGCTTCCTGTCAACTGTAGATTCAAAGCTGTCCACGTGCCTGTACCATTAATATCGGAAGCAAGTAAGTATTTATTTTGCGCACCTTCACGTAAACGTATTTTTCCAGAATAAATATCAAGTTGATCTGCTGGGCTATCCGTTCCTATACCTATTCTCCCATCAGACAACACGGTAAAACGGTTCAAATCATTTGTGTTTATTGTAAAGTGGGTAAGTTCCTTTAGTTTTATTATTCCACAATTATTATTGTACAAACCAAACAGTACTCCGCCTTTATTCGCCAAAGCAGTTGATACCCGTACAAAGCAGGTATCTTTTGTTTTTTCATACAAATGAAAATTTGAAAGAGGCTGTATCTGAACACCCAGCTTGCCACCTGTTGTAAGATACATCTGCGCTGTATTATTTGTAATAAATGTTATTCCATAATTGGTTGTAGCACCAAGAATACCTGTACTGCCAAGCGGGTTGCCACTTGTAAGCCAGTTCTGAGCCTGAACAAAAGAAAAGGGGCAAAATAAAATAAATAGTAAAGCTATGCGGAAAGAATATAATTTCATAAGTTTATTTGTTTTTAATTGCGGTCGCAAAAGAATATTTATTTTTATTTATTTTAAAATTAAAATTTGTGTTTGAAAGCATTTTTTTAAAAATTGAGTAAATTGTTTTTAATGTATGATTTGTAAAAAATATTTCGTTGCGTTAATCCCGCTGATAAGGTAGCGTTTCAATCTTATAATGAAAAATTTTAAATCTATGATAAAGTAAATCTGTGAGCAAAGTAGCTTTAGTTGGTAATGCCGACCAAATTTTTCCTGTACCTCTTGAGTACAAGGAAAGGGGGTTCGTCTTTTTTTCCTTCATTAGAAAATATTTCATTATCGCTTGTACCTGTATTTCAATAATAATATTATCGCACAGGCTTTCTGGCAATACAATACAGGATTGCTCCATTCTAATTTATTTTTCCTACTCCTACTCCCTGCCTGCTCGACGCAGCCTGCCCGCTACGCAGGAGGCGGGTCTGGCAGGTTACTCCTACTCCTTACTCCTACTCCTTACTCCTTAATCCTACTCCTTACTCCTACTCCTACTCCTTACTCCTACTCCTTAATCCATTATACATTATAAATTATCCATTATGTATATATTACCAACCAACCAGTTTTCATCAGGTGCTATTTGATAAAGAAATTCAACATCACATAATATATAATAGAATAATAAAAATATTTTCATTTATAATTATTTGATATTCAATACGACTTAAAAAAATATTAAAATTTCCTGAAAATTTCCTGAAAAAAGTTTGTTTAATAAAAAAATGCCTCTACATTTGCACTCCCTTTTAAAAAATAAAAGCGGAAACTTGTTGAAAAAGTTTTTTGAAGTATTGGAATAGCAGATATACAGCGAGATGAAAAATATTTTCATCAAAATGAAAAAATATTTGAAAAAATATTTGGAAATAAAAAAAACGGTTGTATCTTTGCAATCCCAAAAAAATAGAAAAAGTTCTTTGAAAATATTGAAGAGATAAGTAAGGTTAGTAAAACACAACCGAAAATTTTCGGATGAGTAATGATCCTGTTGACAAGATTCAAAATTTTTTAACATGAAGAGTTTGATCCTGGCTCAGGATGAACGCTAGCGGCAGGCTTAACACATGCAAGCCGAGGGGCAGCACGGTAGCAATACTGGTGGCGACCGGCGCACGGGTGAGTAACGCGTATGCAATCTACCTCTAACTGGGGGATAGCTCAGAGAAATCTGAATTAATACCCCATAATATTCCTGAGAGGCATCTTTCGGGTCTTAAAGCTCCGGCGGTTAGAGATGAGCATGCGTGTCATTAGCTAGTTGGTAAGGTAACGGCTTACCAAGGCTACGATGACTAGGGGGTCTGAGAGGATGATCCCCCACACTGGTACTGAGACACGGACCAGACTCCTACGGGAGGCAGCAGTGAGGAATATTGGTCAATGGGTGCAAGCCTGAACCAGCCATGCCGCGTGAAGGATTAAGGTTCTACGAATTGTAAACTTCTTTTATCAGGAAAAAAACCCCCGAACGTGTTCGGGGTTGATGGTACCTGAAGAATAAGGATCGGCTAACTCCGTGCCAGCAGCCGCGGTAATACGGAGGATCCAAGCGTTATCCGGATTCACTGGGTTTAAAGGGTGTGTAGGCGGAGCATTAAGTCAGTGGTGAAATCCTGTCGCTTAACGACAGAACTGCCATTGAAACTGATGTTCTTGAATGTGGTTGAGGTAAGCGGAATGTGTAGTGTAGCGGTGAAATGCTTAGATATTACACAGAACACCTATTGCGAAGGCAGCTTGCTAAGCCATGATTGACGCTGAGACACGAAAGCGTGGGGATCAAACAGGATTAGATACCCTGGTAGTCCACGCCGTAAACTATGATAACTAGTTGTTAGCGATATACAGTTAGCGACACAGCGAAAGCATTAAGTTATCCACCTGGGGAGTACGATGGCAACATTGAAACTCAAAGGAATTGACGGGGGCCCGCACAAGCGGAGGAACATGTGGTTTAATTCGATGATACGCGAGGAACCTTACCTGGGCTTGAAAGTGAGTGACGGATGCTGAAAGGTGTCTTCTCTTCGGAGCACAAAACTAGGTGCTGCATGGTTGTCGTCAGCTCGTGCCGTGAGGTGTCGGGTTAAGTCCCATAACGAGCGCAACCCCTATTACTAGTTGCCAGCGGATAATGCCGGGGACTCTAGTGAGACTGCCAGCGTAAGCTGTGAGGAAGGTGGGGATGACGTCAAATCAGCACGGCCCTTATGTCCAGGGCTACACACGTGTTACAATGGCCAGTACAGAGAGCAGCCACCTGGTGACAGGGAGCTAATCTTCAAAGCTGGTCTTAGTTCGGATCGAAGTCTGCAACTCGACTTCGTGAAGCTGGATTCGCTAGTAATCGTAGATCAGCAATGCTACGGTGAATACGTTCCCGGGCCTTGTACACACCGCCCGTCAAGCCATGGGAGCTTGGGGTACCTGAAGTCTGTAACCGCAAGGAGCGGCCTAGGGTAAAACAAGTGACTGGGGCTAAGTCGTAACAAGGTAGCCGTACCGGAAGGTGCGGCTGGAACACCTCCTTTCTAGAGTATAGGATTATTACGGTACTTATAGTAATATTTGTATCTCGTTTTACTAACTACTTTCTCTTTAATATTTTTTTATTGTTATACCCAGAGCGAGCGACTTATAGTTCTGTGTGATGTTTTGAATGCAGTCCCGTAGCTCAGTTGGTTAGAGCACTACACTGATAATGTAGGGGTCCGCAGTTCAAATCTGCGCGGGACTACAATCGAGCCTGGGGAATTAGCTCAGTTGGCTAGAGCACCTGCCTTGCACGCAGGGGGTCAAGGGTTCGACTCCCTTATTCTCCACAATTCCGCTTAAAACGGAAACGTTCTTTGACATGTTGGAAAAATAGTAAAGTAGAAAATTTGTAAAAAATTAATATTATATTTTGCTTAATTTATTTTAAGTAAAATTGAGTTATTCTTAATTGAAAGGAAAGTTGATAAGAGCGTATGGTGGATGCCTTGGCTCTCAGAGGCGATGAAGGACGTGATAAGCTGCGATAAGCTTCGGGAAGGTGCAAATAACCCCTGATCCGAAGATTTCCGAATGGGGCAACCCTTACAGATGAAGTCTGTAAATCCCGCCGAAAGCGGGAAGCAAACCCAGTGAACTGAAACATCTAAGTAACTGGAGGAAGAGAAAACAAAAGTGATTCCCCTAGTAGTGGCGAGCGAACGGGGAGAAGCCTAAACCACAATTGTTTCGGCAAATGTGGGGTTGTAGGACTGGTATCGTAATTACAATATTAAGTGGAAGATTCTGGAAAGATTTCCCATAGAAGGTGATAGGCCTGTACACGTAAGTTATTGTAATTTAACCAGTATCCTGAGTACCGCGGGACACGAGAAATCCTGTGGGAAGCTACCGGGACCATCCGGTAAGGCTAAATACTCCTGAGAGACCGATAGTGAACTAGTACTGTGAAGGAAAGGTGAAAAGAACCTCGAACAGAGGAGTGAAATAGTACCTGAAACCATGCGCTTACAACCGGTCGGAGTCCGCCTTTTGGCGGATGACGGCGTGCCTTTTGCATAATGAGCCTACGAGTTACTCCTCTCTGGCAAGGTTAATGACTTTAGGTCAGCAGCCGAAGCGAAAGCAAGTCTGAATAGGGCGTTCAGTCAGAGGGGGTAGACGCGAAACTTTGTGATCTACCCATGACCAGGTTGAAGCCCCGATAAAACGGGGTGGAGGACCGAACCGGTAAACGTTGAAAAGTTTTCGGATGAGTTGTGGGTAGGGGTGAAAGGCTAATCAAACTGAGAGATAGCTCGTACTCCCCGAAATGTTTTTAGGAACAGCCTCGAGGTCGAGTGTTACTGAGGTAGAGCTACTGATTAGGCTAGGGGGCTTCACCGCCTACCAAACCTAGACAAACTCCGAATGCGGTAACATATACTCGGGAGTGAGCCATTGGGTGCTAAGGTCCAGTGACAAAAGGGAAACAACCCAGACCATCAGCTAAGGTCCCCAAATATATACTAAGTTGCATTTAACGAAGTGCGACTGCATTGACAGCTAGGATGTTGGCTTGGAAGCAGCCATTCATTTAAAGAGTGCGTAACAGCTCACTAGTCGAGCGGTTGTGCGTGGATAATAATCGGGCATAAGTATATTACCGAAGCTATGGATTTTATAGAAATATAATCTGGTAGGGGAGCATTCCAGCCGCGCTGAAGGTGTGTCGTGAGGCATGCTGGAGCATCTGGAAAAGAAAATGTAGGCATAAGTAACGATAAAGAGGGCGGGAAACCCTCTCGCCGATAGACTAAGGTTTCCTGATCAACGCTAATCGGATCAGGGTTAGTCGGGGCCTAAGGTATAGCCGAAGGGCGAAGCCGATGGACAACAGGTTAATATTCCTGTACCAGCAATTGTTGCGATGGAGAGACGAAGTTGTGAAAGATCTGCGTACTGACGGATTAGTACGTTAAAGGGTGTAGATATATTCCTGGGTTAATAGCTCGGGGATGTCGAACCTGACAGTACCGTGAGTCTTCGGACAAGCGGATATGATCCTAATCATACTTCCAAGAAAATCTTCTAAGCTTCAGACAATTGCTGCCCGTACCGCAAACCGACACAGGTAGTCAAGGAGAATATCCTGAGGCGCTCGAGTGAATCATGGCTAAGGAACTAGGCAAATTAGTCCTGTAACTTAGGGATAAAGGACGCCATGCGCAAGCATGGCCGCAGAGAAATGGCGGTGGCGACTGTTTAGCAAAAACATATGGCTTTGCAAAATTGAAAGATGAAGTATAAGGCCTGACACCTGCCCGGTGCTGGAAGGTTAAGAGGGGATGTCATGGCGCAAGCCGGCAGCATTGAATCGAAGCCCCAGTAAACGGCGGCCGTAACTATAACGGTCCTAAGGTAGCGAAATTCCTTGTCGGGTAAGTTCCGACCTGCACGAATGGTGTAACGATCTCCGCACTGTCTCAGCCATGAGCTCGGTGAAATTGTAGTCCCGGTGAAGATGCCGGGTACCCGCAACGGGACGGAAAGACCCCGTGCACCTTTACTATAGCTTAACATTGATACTGGGTAAGTAATGTGTAGGATAGGTGGGAGACTTTGAAGCAGGGGCGCTAGCTTTTGTGGAGTCAACGTTGAAATACCACCCTTTGCTTATCTGGTGTCTAATCCCTAACGGGAGACAGTGTTTGGTGGGTAGTTTGACTGGGGTGGTCGCCTCCAAAAGAGTAACGGAGGCTTCTAAAGGTACCCTCAGCATGATTGGTAACCATGCG
>MEOG01000079.1 GCA_001769125.1 Bacteroidetes bacterium GWF2_35_48
TTCTGATGATTAAAATAGGAAAACAACGCAAAATGGAAATATTTTCTAACTGCATATCATTCATTATTAAACAAATATGAAGTCCGAAACATTAGTTACTAATTACAGATTTAAAGGAACAGTAATAATAAATTCAGTAAATTTATCTTGTTCTGTTTTAACATCAATTTTGCCTTTATGCACATTGGTAATGATATCATAACACATTGAAAGCCCTAAGCCGGTTCCTTGTCCGATTGGCTTTGTTGTAAAAAAAGGTTTGAATATTTTATCAATTACAGATTGTGGCATTCCGGTACCATTGTCCCTAATTATTAATTCCAGCACCATGTCAGTTTTCTTTGTTGAGATTATCATTTCCGGCGTAAAATCCTTTTGAACTTTCTTTTTTTCGTTCAAAGCAAAGCAAGCATTATTCACAATATTTATTATTACCCTGCTAAAATCCAGAGGAACGATTTTCACTATTCCCACAATAGGATCTAAATTAAATTTAAATGAAAGATTAAATTCTTTGTTTTCTCCTCTTGCTCCATGATAAGCCAGCTTCGTATATTCTTCAACCATTTGGTTAATATCTGTTGCAACAAATTCTATTGCTTTGTTTTCTCTTGCCTGCGCCAGCATTCCAAAAACAATCCTTTCAGCGCGGCTTCCATTGTCGAGTATTTTCTGAATATTCCCCTGAAGTATTTCAGAAATATCCATTAAATCATCTAATGCGCTTTTATCAATTTTATCTTTAATTAATTCTATATTTTCATTTAACTCTTTTATCATGTCTAATGATAGCCTCGAAAAATTATTTACAAAATTCAAAGGGTTTTTAATTTCGTGCATAATACCTGCAGAAAGCTGTCCGATAAAAGCAAGTTTATCACTTTGGATAAATTTTTCCCGCAAAATGCTGATTTCATCTGCCTGAATTTTGATTGTCTGATTAAGATCTGCTATCAGCTCTGCCTGCTTTATCTCATTGTTTTCATTGTTTTCTTCAGGTGCGCACATATATTTTAATTTTTATTTTATGATTCTATCTAGTCCTTGCAAGAAAACGTCAATTTCTGCGTTACTCTCGACCTGAAAAACAGTCATGTACATTAGTACACTCCTGATTTTCAGGTCTTCGAAAGCCTTGATCTTGACGTTTTCTTATCAAGCACTGACACTGTCAAACAAAAAACATGAGTTTTCTTGCTGACACTATCTAGTGTTTGTCCATAATGTACGATAGCTGCGTTCCTCTCGAACATTACTCACAAATTAATTATTTTTTATGGTGTTCGTGAGTTCACTTCGTTCAGTTCTGAACTAAACACTGACTTTATGGACAAACTCTATCTAAATAAAAAACTTTTTTTCATTCTTCGGATGCCGATGTTTTATCTAAATTAGGAATAATAATTATAAATTCCGTAAATTCTCCTTCTTTTGAATTAACTTTAATCTCTCCTTTATGAGATTTCACTATATCCTGACATAAATACAAACCCAGCCCGGTTCCCTTTGCCGTGGGCTTTGTTGTAAAAAATGGAGAAAACAATTGTTTTAACTCCTGTGCGGGAATACCCTTTCCGTTGTCTCTTATTATGAGTTCAAACTCGTTAGCTGAGAATTTTGTAAATATACAAATTTCAGGAATATAATCTTTTGTTATTTTAGACTTTTCATAAACAGAATAACAGGCATTGTTTACCATATTTACAATTACTGATCCAAACTCGGCTGGTAAAATTTTCATTTTTTCGAATTTGGGATCATATTCTGTTTTAATGTCAGCATTAAAATTCTTGTATTCTTTTTTAACTTCCTGTAGCGCTATTTCGAGATTACTTTCAACCAATACATTAATATCAGTAACAACTAATTCTGTTGATCGTTCTTTCAGCAATTTCTCCATTCCTTTAATAATACGGGTTGCACTGGTGCCATGCTCATTAATTTTCATCACGTTAGAAGAAATCATTTGTGCAACATCCAGCAAATCATCATAAGAATCTTCTGCTATGCTTTCTTTAATTTTAGTAAGAATTTCTGTTATTTCACCGACAAGTTCATTTGTTAATAAAGAAAAATTATTGATGTAATTTAAGGGATTAAGAACTCTGTCAACAATTCCTTTTGTAAGCTGTCCGATTGAAGCTAATTTTTCCTGTCGGATTAATTCTTCCTGAGTTTCTTCCAGATGTTCAAGTGTAAACTGGAGATTTTCGAGCAGGGTGGTTTTAATAAAAGCAGAAATAATATGCTCTTTAAGATTTTTCAGGAGATTGAAGTCATTCTTATCAAAGGAATTTATTTTATTTGTATTTTCTAACAACAAAAACCCGATAACTTTATTATTAATATTAATAACAACAACAATCATTGATTTTGCCTGATTTATTCTGTCTAATTCATGGATAATTTTAGAGTATTTTATTTCATTAATATAAAATACATCTTCAAAAATTTCTTCTGCTGTTTTAAGATATATTTCTTCTGACTGTTCAAGTGTAAGCTGAACATTTTTAACAAGGGATGCATCCCAGCCATAAGCTGCTTTGAATTTGTACATTCCCGTATCCTTGTCAAGCATAAGGGCAGTGGCTCTTTCAACGGCTTTAATAATTGCTGTTCTTGTAAGAATTGTTTCTAGTAACTTGTTAAAATGAATTTCAGAATTTATAGATTTTACTACCAGGTTGATTTTTTCAAGTTCATCATTTTTCAATGCCAGTTCTTCTGATTGATGTTCCAATTCATCTTTTTGTTTTACCACTTCACTGGTTCGTTCTTTAATTAATTCTTCCAACCGGCACTTTTCTTTAATAAGTTTTCTGGATCTTATCCTTACAAATACTATAAGAGTAGCAAAAAACAATAATATATAAAAGACAAACATCCACCATGTCTTAAACCAGGGTTTTGTTATTGAAAATTTATAAATTGTTTCAGTACCGATACGGTTGAAAATATTTTTTGATTTAACTTTAAAAATATAATTGCCATAAGTTAAATTAGAAAATTCTTTTATTGATTCATTGCTCCACTCTGACCACTTTTCACTATATCCTTCCAAAAAGTAACTGTATAGGTTTTTACCCTTCGCATTAATATCTGGAGATGAAAATTCAAATGTCAAGGAATTTTTTTTATAAGAAAGGACAGGAACAAAAATATATGTTTGCTGCAACATAATTCTTTCTTCTTTATCGTAAAACATTCCATAAAACAAAACAGAATCGCCATTTACTGTTACTTTTCGTATTAATGTATTGAAGGCAGAATTGTAATTCTTACCTGCTTTGTCGTCGTATCTTATCAGACCTTGTGGTCCGCCAAACCAAATAATTCCATTAGGATCAGGATAAGTTTTCCAAACGACAAAATCAATTATTTGAAGAAAGGGTATCTGATCTTTACAATATTTATCAGAGCCCTTTTTTATGTATCTGGAAATATTGGTTTCATTACCGGAGTTAGACCACAAACGACCATTAGAATCCTGAATGATTTTTGATAACCAGACTTTGTCGTTTGTTGAATCGGAGATAAATAACTCATAGGGAATAAATTTTTCTTTTTCATATTTCAGTAATCCTTTCTGAGTAGTAGCCAAAATCAATCCATCAACAAAATTTATATGATTACCGAGCATATCAGGAAGACCTTTTGTAGTATCAAAATTAGTAACTGTTGACAAATCTTTCCCAAGCCTGATAATCCCGTTGGCTGGTGTTGCCGACCATATATTACCTTCGGTGTCTTCTAAAATTTCTGTTGAGAAATATGGAATTTCAGGATAGATTTTTACATCTTGAATATTTTTATTTCTAAACTCAAAGCTTAACAATCCACCGGTAGTTCCTGCAAAATATTTATCTTTATGAAATGCTGATACAAGCAATTTTAAAGAAAAGTGGTTGTCTATAGATTTTGCATTCTTGTTCTCCACGAAAAATATTCCTTCGCTTGTTGCTGCTATAATATTGTTACCTACAGGAAGCAAAGACCAGCACGCAGATAAAATTTCCGGAATATTATTAAATGTTTTTGACTGTGAATCTAAATAATAAAGCCCCTGATAAGTTGCAAAATAAAGAACGTCATTTTGGTACAATATATCATTTATGCTTCCTTTCAAACCAGTTTCATCATTTATAAAAGTAAGGGGTGAGGGAACTTCAATTAAAGATAAACCATTGTTTAAAGTGGCCCATAACATATTCATTCTGTCAACAAATAATTTATTTACATTTTCATCCTGAAGACCTGATTTTTTATTAATTAGAAATTTATGTTTTCCGCTTTCTGATATTACAGCAATACCTCCTCTTTCAGTACCAAGTGCTATATCGTTGTTGTTTAACCTGACGGCACAGGAAATTTTACATTTAGTAAATATCTCATCTGCTTCTGTCCTGAACCTCTGAATGGATTTACCTGATTTAATAAAAAGTCCCTGAATTTTTGTTGCAATCAAAATATCAGAGTTGTTAATTTTTATCATTTCAGTTATTTCAGAGGCTTCAATGAATTGTTCGCCACCAGGAATATTTTCAATTTTACCATTTTCGGTTATTGTTTTCAATCCTTCTTTCTTATCCTGAAAAAAAAGAACTTCACTAATCATAAATGCTGAGATAACAGAATTAGATATCTCCCATTTTGAAAGCTTTCCACTTGACCAGAAAAATATTATTTTTTCTGTGATAAAATATACTCCCTTGCTATTCGAATGACAAAACAAAACATCAAAAAAGTTTTTATCCTCAGATTTAACATAAGGCATCAAAGAATGGAACTTCAATTGTCCTTCTTTGAGAGGAGCAAGAAAACCAATCTCTCCGCGTGCGCCGACATAAATTTTCCCGTCTTTCCCTTTAGCTAAAGAAGATACTTTTGTCATTTTATCAGTCTGAATAGTTCTCCAGAAAGATCCATCATATTCGAGAACACCCGCAAAATTTCCAAAATACATCACACCTCTAGAATCCTGAATAATTGAAAAATTCTGACTATGCGCGTTATAGTCGTAAGAAGTAAAATTTGTGACAAAAGGATTTCCGTTTAATAAATATTTTTTTTGCGAAAATGCAGAATCAGTAAATTTCAGTAAATAAAATACAGATATTATCAAAAATAAATATTTCATAAAAATAGTTTTATACATAATCAAACGTTTTCGTAATATTAAGAAGCTTGATTAAGGCTACAGTATTTCTCGTAATTTCAGGATAATCAAACATCAGTTGATATAATTGAAAATTATTTATCTGTATCAGTTTAACAGACCCTGCTGCCATAAAAGCGCCATTGCTGTTATCAATAATTTCTGAAAGCTCACCTATGAGTTCAGGATGCAGCAAGGTTCTGATTTTTTTCCCTTTATTAAAATAAGAAATCTCACCCGAAATTATAAGGTATGAAAAACTTTCGTTATTGATATCAAACAATAATGCTTCGCCGTCTTCCAAAACAATTTCTTTTGTTAAAACAGCTATTTCTTTTAAGATGTTTTCATTAATTTTGTTAAAGTACCTGTTTTTTCTTAACAGATTAATAATATCAAAAACAATGAGTTTTCCTTTTTTAATATTTTCAAGAATAGGTTTAAATTTGTATTTTTCATTTTCCTTCAAAAGATCCACACGCTCATTTAAAATATCTGGCAATGCTATATTGAGAGAGAAAATGGCTATTTGCTGAAGTAATAAATCAGGGTTGATAATAAAAGATAAATGAACGTCTTCTGTTTTATTGTTCTCCTGATAATCAAACAAGATATACATTGCGCAGGCTTTAGTCCATGAAGAAATTCTGGCAAAATCTTTAAATATTATTTCTTTCAACCTATCTGGTACTTTCAATTTTTCCTGTGGAAAATAGTCGTTCATTTTCTGCAAACAATCGTCATAAGATAAGCCTTCCAGTAAAGGAAGCACAATTGATTTAATATTTTCAGAAAGCAATATGTCAGACATTTCCAGCGCGTAAACTCTGGAGTTCTTATCCCCATTTTCAAAGTTTTCTTTAATCTGGTTTATCGTTTTTGAATCATAAAGCAAAGACAATAAAGCATAAATATTATTTTTCTTTGTTTCCAGTTCGTACTTAAGTGCATTTATAATATACTCCGTAGATTTTTCTTCAGGAATATCGAGTATGGAAGCAATAATCCAAACAATTACTGAAACTTCTTCAGTGAGATATTGCTTAATAAACACCTGTTCAGAAACAGTTGCAGAATATGATAATCTGCTTAGAGAAAGCAAAGATTGGTTTCGGATTAAATTATCTGTAGTATTAATTTTGCTTCTTATCAGATTAATTGCTTTTTCTCCGCCAACCTGTTCAATAATATTTATAATTCTGAGTTGAAGACGGGTATTATGTGTTATTTTATTGAATAAAACATCCAAATCAGAAAGAATAGGTTCTCCAATTTTAATAATAGATGTTGCAGCAGTTAGTCCATGATATGGGGAATTAAGCATTTCGAGTAAAACCGACCACAACTCAAAGCGTTTTAATCTGCCGATGGATAACAGGGCTTCATTACGCACCTCATACTCTTTATCATTAATTAAATATTGCAGATATTTATATGCATTATACCTTCCTGAAAATCCAAGCAATTTGGCGCTCAGTTTTCTGTTACCAACTTCTGTTGATGAAGACATAGCTATCAAATCGTTGTATGCAAGATTATCTGTTCCTTCAAGAATTTTTAAAGATTGCAAAAGAATATTCGATGTTTGCGGGTTTGGATTTTTCTCTAATAATTCCTGAATAACAGGGATAGAAAATGTAAGATTCCTTTTCTCAATCTGAAGCAAAATATCAGGTAGTAATTTAGGTTTGCTTTCTTTAATAAGTTCAACAATCAATGAATCTGTAAATGCAGGTTCCAGCTTTTCAGAAATACTTATGTATCTATTTAAATTATCTGATTTAGCGCTTTTCAGAAATTTTGAAATTATCTCAACATTATTAGATTTATTTTTGCTTTCATTAATAATACTATTATTACTATCAATGATAGCGAGTAATTTTCCTTTGTATTCTTTATACATTTTTAATGCTCCCCATATCCATAAAATCAAAACCAGTATAAATATGATATTTAGATGTACTTCATTAAAAATAAAAACAGAAGTAAGCAGTATAAGAATTACACCGGCAAAAATACTACCCAGCGCTTTTGCCAGTCCTTCAATTTTCCCCTGAAATACTGCTCTCTTCTCAACGGGTAAAGGTTGATACAAAATCTGTGTGCTTGGATCATTAAAAGCTGTTCTTAATACCCGGATAAATATCCGGCTCAGCGCAATAAGAGAAAAAAACATTGATGTTATTCCGCTTAATACGCCAAAAACCGAACCAAGAAAAGTGCTGAAAAGTAATAACAAAGGTAATAGAACCAGTCCCAGTTTTAATCCATATTTACTAATCAGTCTGCCGGAAATAAATGTTTTTACAACAAACTCAACAATAGCAGTAAAACCCAGAAAAATGCCTAAAAAGCCTGATAAAACATCTGCTGATGGGAACTCAGCTTTTGTTAGTGTGAAAAATAAATATTCAATAAAATAAACACCAAATGTCGGCAATATTATAAGTAAAATAATAAAAGTAAAATATTTATTTTTAAAAACAGATTGTATCGTTAAATCGTCTTTGTTATTATAAGTATTTTGCGGGTTATAATTTGTTGAAACAAGTTTTTTCGAATTGGTTTTAATAATATAAAGAAAAGTAAGGAATCCAAATAATAAAAAAGCAATAGCTATATATAATAAAAATTCAGTGTTTACAAACTGCAGCAAAACAGGAACAGAAAAAAAACTGACTATCTGAGAAATTACTTCGCCAGAACTGATAAGCCCGAAAAGGCGTTTTCCCTGCCGGAGATCAAATAAATTAGAAGCAAGCCACCAAAAGCTGATTCCATGAAAATAGGTCAATACACCTACCCATAAATACAATAAAAAAACCACCCATTTATTACCTGTGAAAATCTGAAAAAAAACTAAACCTACAATTGATATCAATAAAAAAAGATTTCCAGCCTGAACTAAATCTTTATAATTAAATCTTTTCTTGAACCTGAGATAAATATAGCTGATTAAAAAAACCAAAACTCCACCGGTAATATATGCCACAGGAAATAATTCTCTTTTAAAGCCAACCAGAAACAGAGAGGTGGCAGCCGTATAAAAAAAAGCAATTACGGCTCCCATAAAAAAAGAATAAAGCAACATCAGGGAAATTGATTTTTCTTCTCCTTTTTTAATATTAAACAGTATCAGTATTTTTTCTTTTAAACTCATTTATTGTTTAATTGCAGTAATTAATGTGAGCTCAAAATCTGCTTCTAAAATATTTGCCTGTGTAGCAGATTTAATTTTTTCTTCTAATTCTGCAAGATATAAAGCTGGGTCTTGAAGTGAATTCAGAAATGCAGAAAAATAAGAAAAAGAACAGAAAAGACCTATTAACTCAGACACGTTTATTTTTTTTCGATTATGAATCAGTTGTTTTTTTATTGCTCCAAAAGCGCCATTGCCTGACACTACTTTTATAATCTCATCCGAATTGTTTAAACCTGATAATTTTTGATGTAAGAAACTGCTCCATTTTTCTTTAAATTCAGATGTTATTAAACGTTGAAGATTTTCAGGAAAAGTTGGGAAATAGTTAACATTATAAATAGCCAGAACCCCGTTTTTCTTTAGCCATTTTTTTGATTTTGTAATAAAGTTCAATTCATCAATCCAATGAAACACACATCCACATGTAATAAGATCCACGTCTTGATTCGGGTAATCAAATTCTTCGATACTTTTATTGACAAGTTCAATGTTACCGGATTTAGTCAATTCATTTATTTTGTCAGCCATCTGAAAATCCGGTTCAATAGCAATTACTTTATTAAATTTCTCAACAAGCGGAATTGTTGAAAGACCTGTACCTGCGCCAATGTCAATGGCAAGATTAAAGTCTGCGTTTTTTTCAAATTCAGAAATGATAGTTTCAAAAAGTAATTGCGGATAAGGTGGACGATACTTGTTAAATATATTAGCGACCTTCCCAAATTCAAGGATTGGAAATTGTGGCAATGAATTTATTTCATTAAAAAAATTGAAAATCATTAATAATTCCTGTTCAGAAACAACAGCATCTGTAGTTTCATAAGATCTGTTTTTAATTACTTTTAAAATTTCATCAATTTTTTTATCGGAAAAACAAAAGCCTTTTTCTAATGCAACAGAATGAATTAATTGTTTACTTGCAAGATGAGTAACAAAAACTTTGGGCGAAACACCCAGTGTTTTCCCGGGATTGAAAGGTTGAAAAACCAAAGGCTTTTTATATGGGATACCTGATGATATTGAGTTTACACCCTCCCCTATAATCGGATCCGTAATTCGAATAGGGACATTTGTAAAATCGCTTATTAAATTAGCCAATGGGACAATTTTTTTTAAATCGGGATGAGCTAAAAATAATTTTTCGGAATTTTGTATCCCCAGTTTGTTATTTAAATTTTCAGACTGGTATCCAAGCGCAAATAATAATTGCTCTGTAGGAACCAACCCGCTTCGTTCTCCAAGTCCAAGCCATGACGTTGCAATAAGGCGGATATTTTGTTTAAGGCATTCAAGAACATTACTCAAACCCATTCCAAGGTCATTATGAAGATGAACCCCGACAGTAACTTCATCTGAAATATTTTGCAAATACTTTTTTATAAAATTACTAATTTCATACGGATAGAATTTACCATTAGAATCACAAACTTTTGTAATTGCAATACCAAGCGATGATAGTTTATTGGCAACATCGGCAGCAATTTCCGGAGTGGATGAAGCGCAATCAACCAATGCTACGTCAACAGGCAAGCCATTAGATTTATCTAATGCATATTTTGCAATATTTAAACCATGAGCAATAGAATCGGATAAGGATTTATTTAAAATTGCGTTGCATGAAGATTCGGATAATGGCAGCAGAAATGTAATTCTCCCGTGCTTCACTCCTTTTAATACTTCAACAGCCAGATCAATGTCATGCTTTAAAGGTCTGCCATGAGTTGCAAGATAACAATCATCAACTTGTTCTACTAACGTTTTAATAGCTATACATTCCTGTTCGCTGATTGAAGGAAAACCTGCTGCGAAAATTAAATGATGAGGAGCATTTGACCCAAAAATAGCTGCTGTTTTTTTTGCTACTTCTGTACGCCTGTCTCCAGATAAGATTGTTTTAGCCTGAGCTCCGTCCCTTGCGACTTCTTCCCAGAAAACAATTCTTCCGCTTTTTACACTTTGTTTAATTAAGTCTTCCACCGCATTATTATTTAGTAATAAAAATGTTTTTTTTGTTTTTCGACTGTCATTAAATTTCAATTTTACTATATGATTTCAAAAACCTCTCTCAATACTTTTTCAGCTATTTCAGTCGCTTCAGAATATGTATTATTATAAATACAACTTTTTCCCAAAGCATATTTTTTTAATAATGCAATTGACGAATACAGATTGTTTAATTGTTTATCTTTTGCTAAAATTTTTAAAAAACCGGATACTTTATAAAACTCGTCATTGCTCGCATTAATCAAATCAATAATTTTATTTTTTTCAATTTCTGAAAAATCAAAAACTGAAAATAATTCATCTATCTCAGAAAGTTTTGTAATTTTTTTTTCAGGAATCCGGTAACAGGGTCTGCTTAAAATATCATAAGGATCTTCTCTGTACATTAACCGGTTCATCCTGCTGAAATCAGAAGTTGTTAAAGCAATAAAAAAAGCCTTTGGAAATTTTTCAATGGCATACTTCACTTCATTATAATTACGAAGACCATCAAAAATCAAACAGGGATAATTATTATTTTTAATATATATATTATCTAAAATATAAGCCATGCCTTCCGGATAAAATTCCCTGAACCTGCTTACATAAAAATAACGATCTGTTCGTTGCAATTCAGCAATCGGTTTTCCCGAAAATAGCTGAAGTGGTTCGATGATACACTTAGACGTAATTTCTCTTCGATTGGGAAGTACAGTTAAATGATGCAGCGTTTTAGTAAGATTTTTAATAAGAGTAGATTTTCCTGAGCCTGTCAGACCAATTAAAATATAAAGTGGAAAAGAAGATATTTTTTTATAACCAGAATCTGATAAAAGAGTAGGACTGAAAAAAAAATCAGCATCCAGCTTTATCGGGTATGTTATATTTAGTGTTTGCAAGAAAAGTCCACTTTCTTCGTTACTCTTGCCTGAAAAATGCTTGCTTCGACAGGCTCTGCACATCGCATTTACATCAGTAAACTCCGCTTTTTCAGGCTTCGAAAGCCTTGAAATTGAACTTTTCTTATCAATCACATGAGTTTTCTTGCTAACATTATTTAATTCATTAAAATCCATTTCTTTTTTATTTTTCTTATTATATATTCATGTAATTTCAATACAACGATTATTGAAATTCATAAATCATTTTGATATTAAAATTTATTCCGGGTTGAGGTATTGTGCTTGCAAAAGCGATTCCATTTGCATTTCTTGCTCCGGGACATTCATATTTTTGATTAAAAATATTATTCAGTCCTAATTGAAGAGACAAGCCATATTTTGATGTATATGTGATAGCTTCATTCACTATAAAAAATGGATCAACGGAGGTAACAGTATTTGTCGCAACAGTCGTATTTGCTCCTGTTGGCCTTGCCCCTGAATAATTAATCCGGGTACTCAGAAAAAAAGATTTAAACAAACGTACATCAACCAAAAAGTTAAACTTGTGAGTTGATATATCTGCAATGCGCAAGCGTTCTATTAACTGACCTGTTTCATCTGTAAGCAAATTTCCTTTGCTATCAATAGGCTTGGTATTATAGGGCAGGGTATAAGTATAATTAAAAAGAACTGTAACATCATTTTTATAATTCAATTTTGTGACCCATTGGGCGCCATATATTTCCAACTGCCCATTAGCCTGATTTTGCAATAACCCATTAACACTTCCTATTCCGATTACATCTGAATAATCTGACCTGAATCCACTAAGCTCGGTAAATAATTTATAATTTTTATTTCCAAAAATGCCTGTGCTAATATCATATCCTGCTATTAATTCATAATTCCTGACTTTTTCAGGAGGAAGTTTTGGATTTGGAATGTCTCGAACTTTTGGGACAGTAGAGAATTTATCAAAATTTGTAGCATCCTTAAAAGCTTCGGAATAAATTGCTTTAAAAATGGCTTTACCCGGAGTATATATCAAAACAATTCTGGGATTAAATTGTGTGCCATAACCTCCGGTTTCCCTGATTGTATTATTATCGAGCCTTGCGCCTAAAACAAATTTCAGATTGTTTCGTATTAAATAGCTTGCCTGAATATATAATCCAAGATCAAGGGATTTTATATTATTGCCACCCTTCATAAAAGGAACTACGCCGTTTTCAGAAGGGTTCAAAGTGTCAGATGTGATATAATTTCCCTGAATAAAATTATACCTGAATTCAAAACCACTGATAATATCAATATCTTTTATCGGCTGGTAAATTATTTTTGTTTCGTTTCTTGTTTGCTGCGAAATCTGATAATAATAAATGGTTTGCCAGAAAGAAGGTGTTCCATTGATTAAATTCTGAAGACTTAAATTTCCATTTTCGTATCCTTTCAATAATACAAGTGCTGTTTCATTGTCCAGATCATGAATTTTATGTACCAGCATATTACTAAAAAAAAGTTTTTCTGAAATTGGTTTTTCATATTTTGAATAAAAAAATAACTGCTGATTCCCCCACTGATTTCCATTGTCAGTTCCTGCAGCATATTTATCGGTAAACCATGCTCCTCCTTCATGAGTATTCCAATATTGAACACCAAAAGATAAATTAGCAATTTTCAATTTTACATAAACATACTTGTCTAAAGTTTTGTCAGAAAAACCAATTTTTGATCCGTTGATTTCTTTATTATACGCTAAACTGTCGAAATAACGGGCTATATAAGCGCCCTTGTCGGTCAGGGTTAATTTTGTGGTATCACTATTGGTAAAAAAATAATCTGTGTTATTTGTAAGATTTGTATCAGCAAGAAAGTCTGCCAGAGTTGTTCTATAAGATAACTTATTTTTGTAATAATCTAAATCATTAGGAAGATAATCCCAGCTAGGGTAAGCAGATAAATCCATTTCATCAGATTGAAATATTCTTGCAGTTACCATTAGCGAAACATCATTTTTCTTTGCAGCTACTGTTATATCAGCTAATTTTGTATTCCATGAACCATAATTGACCATGCCATTCACGCCAAAGTTTTTACCATAAGGAATAATGTCTTCTACTTCTTTTGTAACCACATTTAAAACACCAACAAATGCATTAGCCCCATACATGGTAGATGCAGGGCCATGAATGACTTCAACTCTTTTCACATTAGTCATTGAATATTGTCTGGTCAGCCAAATATTATTAGACCAAATATCATTTTCTTCAATTCCATCAACTAAATATATTGAACGGTCATTATTATTAGATGTCCTGTACCCTCTTTGATAAAAACTGGAATAATTCAGCCCATTTGTTCTTGAAATATCAAATCCGGGAAGATCATGCAATACTTGCTCCATATCAATATAGCCACGATATTTCAATTCATCGGAAGTAATCAATTGTACATTAGCTGGCGCTTCTTTAATATTTTCACTCTTTTTTGAAACAGAAGTAATTTCATTTTTTGATTTTTCCTGCCTGATATCATTAATTATTTTTATAAATTTTGGCGGATCAAAAAGATTAGGTTCAAAATTAGGGCTAAACCTCATTAGCTGGGAAGCTGAATTTAAAGCAAGATCCATTGAGTCCAATGCAATATAGGACAAGGTAAGTAACCTGTACCCTTCAATTTTCTGCTGTGTTGAAAAATCTTTTTTCAAACAAGGCGATAAAATCAATAGGACCTCATCAAAATTTCCATTATCGTATTTCTTTTTTGCATTGTTAAGGGTAACATCATCGCAATCCTGAGCCTGAAGAAAAGAAGCAGAGAAAAAAAAGAAAAAGAATAAAAAATAAGTGCAGGAATTAGAGAGAAAATATTTGCTTTTATTTTTATCACAAAAACACAAAGACAGTAAAAGGGACAAAGATTTTTTCAGAAAACCTTTGTGTTTTCGATCCTTTGAGTCAATAATAAAATGTACAATTCTATCTCGTTTCATTTGTATTATGGATTTTCCGGACATGTTTTTTCATAATTTATATCAAGTCCGATATATTTATTCCATTCTTCTTTTGTAAGCTGTCGTGTTGTTTTTTTGCAAATTCCATCTGCAAGTTTCGCTGAACTTATTACCCATAACTGAACACTTTTATCAGCGCTGCATGAAGCCAGACTATATCCATCCGGAGAAAAAGAAATACCATACACCCATGTATCATGCCCTGAAAGAATGATAGGATTTTCTTTGCTTTTCTTATAATTCCAGATTCGTATTGTTCCATCAAAACTACAGGAAGCAAGGGTTTGATTATTCTTATTAAAACAAATATTATTGATACCTGAAGTGTGTCCTATCAAGTCTGAAAACTTATTCCCGGAATTAGTCAAATCAAAACACCGTACTATTCCGGATGAATATCCTGCTGCTAAAATTTTCCCATCAGAGCTAAAACCCAAAGCGTTTATTGCCTTTCCACCTGATGAAAGCTGAATCGGATCTGATGTTTCTTTGTTTAAATCAAAAATTTGTATTTTTCCGTTTTCACTGCCACAGACCAATTTATTTTCGGAATTTATTCTGACAGCATTTACTTTTGTTTTTTCAAAAGTGACAATAGTAGAAACACTGTTTGAATTTTTCAGTGAAATAGTTTTTACCTTTCCGTCAGAGCCTGCTGTTGCAATTAAATTATCGGTTGCATCAAAGCATAAATCAATTACCAGCCCATTATGCACGGAAATGATTACAGGATTTTCCTTTTTACTTTCTAAATCCCAAATAAATACAGAACCATTGGATGATCCGGCAACAATTGATGATCCGTTTTTGTTAAAGGCAAGACAACGCAAGCTTATTTGATCCTTCGTATTTGTTTTTAAAATTTGAATACCGGTAGGGTTTTGAATTTCTCTGATAATAACTTTTCCGTCGTCGCTACAGGAAGCAACAAACTTTCCCGAATGGTCATAAGTTACCCTGCGGACAACATCTTTATGTTCACGATAAATTATATTTTTTCCGGCTGTTTGAGATAGGGCTTTAAAAATGTCAGGGTCGTTTTCAGAACCATTATTGTTTTGGTTGAATTTGTATGCCTGTAATGCCAGCAATGAGGGTAAATCATCTTTAATGGTTTTATTAATCTCATAAGCCTGTATAGACATTGACCTGGCTATTGCCAATAATCTTAACCGCTTGGTATTTTGTTCTGATTCTTCTGCTTTTATTCTTTCTTTATCGGCAATTTGTTTCTGTTCAACTGCATTCTTTTTTTGCTCCAAAGCCTCTTTGGTTTGTTGTTCAGCTATTACTGTTTGTTGTTCAGCTATTTTTTGTTGTTCAACTGCATTTTGCTTTTGCATTAGCGCATTCTGCTTTTGTTCAAGAGCAATTTGTTGTTGAGTTATTGCATATTTTTTTTGTTCTTCTGTCAGAAACTTCTGCTGTTCTGCAATTTGTTGTTGCTGTTCTGCAATTTTTTTTTGAACAACAGCAACTTTGTTTTGTTTGGCAGCCTCAGCGCTTTCTATCTTCGCTCTTTGCTCTTCAATTTTTGCATTTTTAACGCTAACATCCGAATCAAATTTAAATTTTAAAGAAATCACAAGAAAAAAAATGGAAATCAAGGATGCGCTTCCAAGAAAAATAGTATATCTGCGCGCTCTTTTAAGTTCTTTTTTTTGTTTTACTTCCTTACGATTAACATCAAGTGTATATTCTTTCCGGCTGTACTCTAAAAAAGTCATAGCTCTGTCAAAAAAAGGATCATATTTTTTTACGCGAAAAAAATTCGGACTCCCCTGCTCTTTCCATTTTAATGTTAAATCCAAATCAGGAGGTATCCACAAAGAAGTTTTACCATCCTGATATAATTCTGCTGATTTTGAAAGACGTTTGTACAACTGAGCCGATTTGGTTTCTTCATCAACCCAGTCACTCAACCTCTCCCATACTCTCATAATACTTTCGTGTGAAATATCAATGACTGATGACGTAGTGATTTTTATATAATAGCTTGGCGTTAAGAATGCTCTGCCAGGGGATCTGAATTGATCTATTACTTCTATTATATCATCTTCTTTCGCGTTGGCGAGTAAACAAATTTCATTTAAAGGCGTTGGTCTTCTTGTGCTCCTGTTATCAGTTCCAAGATCAGTAAGAATTTTTAATAGTTTTTCAGCAATAATTTTACCGTTATTATCCAGACTGCTGTAAATTTCTTCGGCATGAATGGATAAGGCCTTACTCATACATCCGATAGCTTCGTAATGAGTGGTATTAATTTCCTGACTATAAATACTACTTTTTTGCCAGTAGTCCCATGTTCTCATCAGGGAGTGTTGAAGAATTGGCAGCAAGTCCTGATCTTTACCTATTTCATTTAACAAACGATCTACAAGCGAAGCAGATATTTTATCGTTAAATGCTTCAACAGGCCCCACGATAGCTTGTTTTATCTCCTCTTTAGTCATGCGCGGAATCAGATAATCCCCGTCATTTATTGCTTCTGGCAGCCCTTGAAATTTTGTGCAGTCTCCGAGAAAATCGGATCTCATTGTAAGGGTAATATATATCGGTACATCAGATTGTTTAACTGCAAATAAAAAAAGATCAACAAATTGTTTTGCTTTTTCAAAAGCGGACTCAGTTTTTTCCTTTACTTCAAATCGAAAAAGCTCTTCAAACTGGTCAATAATAATAAGTGTTTTTTTAAAATCTTTTTTATTGTAATTGTTGATAAGTGATACCAATCCTTTTTCAGAAGCAGATAATTGATTGAATACATCTTTTTCAATCAATATATTTTCATCCTTGATAATATCGAACTTGAAAGTTTGATGAATTGCTTGCGCAAAATTACTTATAGGATCGTTTCCAGGTCTGAAAAGAATAAGCCTCCAGTTTTCCTTCCCTTCGTCTTTAAAGATTTCAGGAATAAGACCGGCCTTAATGAGTGATGATTTTCCAGAACCTGAAGCTCCCAGTAAAGCAAGAAAACGTGCATCTTTAAGCCGTTTAACAACTTCTTTTATTTGTTTTTCTCTTCCAAAAAACAAATTAGATTCTTCAAATTCGAAACTTCGAATCCCGGGAAAAGGATTTATGCGATTTGCATTATCATTCATTAAATAAAAGTAAACTTTTTAATAACGGATTTTACTTTAAGGTTTGTAGATTTAATGATAATTTTCTAAGATTTTTTTTCAAAATATTTGCTACGCTACTAAAGAGTCTTTGTC
>MEOG01000080.1 GCA_001769125.1 Bacteroidetes bacterium GWF2_35_48
TAACTTTCAGCATTGATGGGACAAACTTCCAGCCAATGTCTTTTTTCAGTAACCTTGCACCTGCAATTTACATCATAACAGTAAAAGATAACAATGCTTGTTTTATTACATTAAATACTACAATAAATAATCCTGCTGAAATTATAATTTCTTCCTTAAATGTAACCGATGTTTCTGTTGCAGGTGGCAATGATGGTCAAATTGATGTTTCTGCATCAGGTGGTACAGGGGCATTACAATATAGCATTAATGCTACAGATTTTTTTACTAGTGGTATTTTTACCGATCTATCATCAGGCACTTATGCAATTACAGTAAAAGATAATAGTAATTGTACTATTACAGCAAATGCTACGGTTAATGAACCCAGCCCGATTGAAATTACTGTAAATTCTGTAATTCATGTATCTTGCAATAATGCTGCTAATGGAGTGATTTCTGTTACGGCTGAAGGCGGTATTTCTCCTTATCTTTATTCTATTAACAACGGAGAATGGCAAACAACAGGAATTTTCATTGGTCTTGCCGGTGGTTCTTACAATGTATCTGCAAAAGATTATAACAATGCAACAAAAACTATTGTAGTAATAGTTAATGAACCAACTTTATTAAGTGTTGATGCCACTCCAATGAATCCTTCATGTAGTGGAGGTCTTGGATCTATTAATGTATCAGCGAATGGTGGAACCTATCCTTACCAGTTTAGTTTAGATGGTAATTCTTATCAACAAAATATTATGTTTTCAGATCTTGCTGCCGGTAACTATATGGTTTATGTGAAAGATTTCAATGCTTGTGTAAAAACAACAACGACTTCTATCGTAGTTCCGAACCCAATCATTGTTTCTGCTGTTACAAACAATCCGCTCTGCTTTGGCGGCACAGGTACAATCACTGCTAATGCAAGTGGTGGTGTAGGTGGCTTTACTTACAGCATTAATGGTACAGATTATCAGACACAAAACCTGTTTACGGGTCTTACTACAAACACTTATACTGTTTATGCAAAAGATGCCAATGGTTGTATAGCTCAAACACAGGCTTCTGTTGTTATTCCATCTGAAATTACTGTTGAGTCAGTAGTAACAAATGTAACATGTTTTGGCGATAATAATGGCTCTGTTACATTCAATGCAACAGGTGGTACAGGAACATTAACCTATACTCCGGCTCAGAACTTGACAAATCTTTCCGGTGGTATATATTCTGTAACAGTTTCTGATGCTAATGGTTGCAGCGTTTCTGCTCAGGCAGAGGTTACTGAGCCTTATCAGATGTTTGTATATGCCGGTTATGAGCAAACAATTAATCAGGGAGAAAGCGTACAGCTTGGCGGAACAGGAAATCCAACGTATGCTTATAGCTGGACACCCGCTTCTTCTTTGAATGATGCCTTTGTCTCAAATCCAATTGCAACACCCCAGTTAACTACTACTTATTTTGTAACTGCTACCTACAATGGTTGTACAGCTACAAATAATGTTACGATAAATGTTATTGCTACATATAATATTAGTGGTGTGATAACTTACGATAATGCAGCGCAGTCTCCTATGAATAACACAACGGTTTTATTGATTCAGAATGGAACAACAATTGACAATACGGTTACAGATGAAAACGGCGCATATTTATTTGAGAATAAATTAAATGGTAATTACACAATACAGGCTGTAACAACAAAATTGTGGGGCGGTGGCAATGCAACCGATGCGCAGCTTGTACAGTTACATTATACTGGCAATGCTGTTTTAACCCAACCACGTGTTGGCGCTGCTGACGTAAATGCAAGCAATTCTGTAAACAGTACAGATGCGCTCTTTATAAAGAGACGTTTTGCCAGTCTTGATAACAGTTTTGCTTCCGGCGACTGGTATTTTTATCCATTATCTGTAACAATTGCTGATGCTCATGTAACAATGGATTTCAAAGCTGTTTGCTTTGGGGACGTGGATGGTTCTTTTACTCCATCAATTGCAAAACTTGCAGGTTCTGTGAATTTAACAACAACTGAAACGCTTCAGGTTGAGGCAGGCGGTATTGTTGATCTTCCTGTTCGTGTAGCTACAGCTATGCAGCCTGGTGCTATTTCTCTTGTATTTACGTATCCACAGGATCAATTAACAGTTCTGTCTGTTGAAGCTGTTGCCCCGGGCATGTCTGGAATTATTTCCAATATTGCTAACGGAAATATTTATATTGCATGGAACAGCTTACAGGCGCTCAACCTTCAGTCAAATGATATTTTGTTAAATATCCGTGTTCAGATGAATACCGTAAACAACAATGTATTAGAATTCGGTCTTTCCGCGCAAAGCGAAATTGCAGACGTAAACGCGCAGGTAATAAATAATGCCGAATTAACAATGCCCGCAGTTCAGCTTCTTGATGCTACAAGTGTAAATGAAACCCTTGTAAGTAACATCAGCCTTTCTGTATTCCCGAATCCTGTTACTGAAAATTCAGTACTGAATTATGTTCTCCCCGAAACCGGAAATGTAACAATTTCAGTATATGATATGAACGGAAAAATAGTTTCGCAATTTGTTTTACAAAACCAATTTGCCGGAACATATACATATATATTAAATGCAGCAAATTTAGCTGAAGGAACGTATCATATACGTTTTATGCTCGAATCTGCAACAAATATGTATTCAGCAAGAAAAACTTTTGTTCAGGTAAAATAAATGTAAATAAATAAATAAATAAATAAATAAATTTAAAATCAGAAACTATGAAGATCATTTTTAAAACAATGAGAAAATGGGTTGCATTATTGACTTTTGCAATCTGTTTGAATGTTACGAATGGTTTCGGAGATAATATTTTCTCTGAAAACATGGGAGTGCCTTCTGGAACAACCCTGATAATGGGTTGGACAGGCTGGCAGAATAATGGTGTATTAACCTTTACCGGTACTGGTGATGTAAGAAACACAACGGTATCTTCAGGTTATACCGGTGCTTCAGGCGATGGAAATGTATTTCTGACAAATACTGTCGGAAGAGATTTTGAAATTTCCGGTATTAATACTACTGTTTATAGTAATATTATGCTTTCAGCCGGGATTTACAAATCTACTACTGCAAGTAATGGATCTGAACTTCTTATTGAAGTTAGCGCAGATGGAGTTGTTTACACTCCGCTTACGTTTTCATTACCTACAGGTACTGGAACAGCTGCTTGGTATTTGGTTGCTCCTGCAGGCTCAATTCCTTCCTGTGCGAATTTAAGAATTCGATTTACTCAAACCGGAACAGTTCCGCAATTTAGGATTGATGATGTTGTTCTATCCGGCGTTATCCCCCCTCCCGGAAACGCACTTAATTTTGATGGAACAGATGATTATGTACAAACCAATATAGATGCACAACCCACAGCAATTACAACAACTACATGGGAATGCTGGTTTAAACCGACCCGTTTATTTTATGCCACAGATTTTCAAGCTATTCTCAGCACGGACGATGGTGGATGGGACCGCGGAATCTGGATTGTACCCAATACAAATCAATTAGTTATCGGATATGGCACTAACGGATGGTATCCAGAGGTTGCATTAGATGCGAACAAATGGTATCACATTGCTATTGTATATAAATCCGATAATGTTTTATTTTATCTTAACGGAAAAGAATTCAGTCTGGGCATTGCGCCAACAGGACAGGGTACTGTCAACACATTGACAATAGGGGCAAGCATGAACGGAGCAAATCAATGGTTTCAGGGTCAGATAGATGAAGTTCGTATTTGGAATATAGAACGTTCAATTACTGAAATAAAAGACAATAGAGACAACCCTATTGACCCTGCTTCAGCCGGATTAGTAACTTATTATCCTATGGATCATACAGCAGGTACAACTACAGCGCAAGACATAACTGTAAATGGATTTAATGGAACACTTATAAGTATGGATCCTGCAAGCTGCTGGTCTGAATCTTTTGCAATGGTTGTTCCGGTTGCTTTAGATGCCTCGGGTATTACACAAACATCTTTTACCGCAAACTGGTCTGTTCAGGAAACAGGTTTTGCTGATAAATATTTACTTGATATTTCTACCGATCCAACTTTCGCATCATTCCTTCCCGGATATCAGGCAAAAGATATGGCTCTTGCTTTTACAGAAAATGTTACAGGCGTGAATGCAGCAACTAATTATTATTACAGAGTTAAAGCTGATAAAACAACTGTAACTGGTCAGGGTGCGTATTCTTCAACTATTACTGCTACTACAATTCCGTATCCGGTTGAGGTAACGGGTGGCTGTGGTAAAGTTAATGTTGTTCTTACAGCTTCAGGAGCAATTTCTGGAGAAGATTACAAATGGTACGATGCTGAAATTGGCGGAAATTTATTACAAACAGATGGTAATACTTTTACAATTCCGGTATTAGCGGCTACTACAACTTATTATGTAACAAAGTATAATACTTCAACTTTAGAAGAAACAACGCCAAGAACACCTGTTGTTGCAAAATACGATGATTTAGCTCCTGTTCCCGATGTTACAATATTGCCAAATGTTAATGGAGAATGCTCAGTTACCAGTTTAGTTGCTCCAACGGCTACTGACGAATGTGTTGGTGGTCCAATAACAGGTTCACATAATGCTACGTTACCATATACAACGCAGGGAACTTATGTTGTTACTTGGACATACAATGACGGTAATGGTAATACATCAACGCAAACTCAAAATGTAGTTGTTGATGATGTTACAACCGTTGTTCCTGATTTGGTAACAAGCAATCAGATGACTGTAATAATTTCTTATGGTGGTTATTGGTTGGATTATTCATCTTGGAATATAAAAGATGTAAATAATAATATCGTTGTTTCCGGGGGTCCTTACGGGTATGCTTCACCTGGGATTATTGCCGCTACAGTTAATTTTTCTGCTGCAAACGGCCCTTTTAAATTTTATGGAATTAGCCAGTATGGTGATAATATCATGAATTATTCAATTCAATGTGAAGGGAATATAATTTCTTCTGGTACAATAAATGGCAATCAGACTTTAACTGTTCCCAACATTAATGCCTGCCTTCCCAATATCACTGCTGAATGTATTACATTAACAGCCCCGACCGGTATTGATGCATGTGCAGGTCCATTCACAGCAACTACTTCTGATCCTACATTATATAATACTGATGGAACGTATCTGGTTACATGGAACTTTAACGACGGAAACGGAAACCCCTCAACCCAACTCCAAAATATTATTATTGATGATATTACAGCTCCTGTTGCTGATGTTGCTTCTTTACCAGATGTTACTGGAGAATGTTCTGTAACTGTTACTGCTACTCCTACGGCTACAGATAATTGTGTGGGTAGTGTAACAGGAACAACAACAGATCCTCTTACTTATACAGCACAAGGTACTTATACTATTAACTGGTCTTACAACGATGGAAATGGAAATTTTTCCACTCAAACACAAACGGTTATTGTTGATGATATTACCCCACCTGTTGCTGACGTTACTCCATTATTAGATGTAACAGCAGAATGTGAAGTAACAAGCATAACAGTTCCAACTGCAACCGATAATTGTGTTGGTACTGTCAATGGTACTCCTGATGTTACTTTCCCAATCACAGCTCAGGGAACAACGATTGTAACTTGGACACACAATGATGGTAACGGAAATACGGTTACTCAACTTCAAAATGTAATTATTGATGACGTTACAGTTCCTGTTCCTGATGTTGCTTCTTTACCAAATGTTACTGGCGAATGTTCTGTAACTGTTTCCACTGCACCTACAGCTACAGATAATTGTGTGGGTAGTGTAACAGGAACAACAACAGATCCTTTAACTTATACTGCACAAGGTACGTATACTATTAACTGGTCTTACAACGATGGAAACGGAAATACATCAACCCAAACACAAAGCGTAGTAATTGATGATATCACTGCTCCTGTTGCTGATGCTGCTACTTTACCCGATGTAATTGGTCAGTGCTCAGTTGAACAACCAGCAGCTCCTACTGCAACAGATAATTGTGCAGGAACGGTTACTGTAACTCAAAATCTTGGTTTCCCAATCACTACGCAGGGGACTTATACCTTAATTTGGTCTTTTGATGATGGCAATGGAAATGTTTCAACCCAAAATCAAACAATTATTGTTGATGACACTCAGGCACCAACACCAGATGCAGCAAGTCTTGCAGATGTAACAGCCGAATGTTCCGTTACAAGTTTAACTGCTCCAACTGCAACAGATAATTGTACTCCTGTTACTGTTTCTCATGATGCAACCTTGCCTATTACTGCGCAGGGAACTACAGTTGTTACATGGACTTATGCAGACTTAAATGGTAATTTCTCAACACAAACTCAAAACGTAGTTATTGAAGATATTACTGCTCCTGAAATCACAGGCTGTCCTTCAAATATTATTGTAAACAATGATGTTGATTTTTGCTCCGCCGTTGTTAGCTGGGTAGAGCCACAGGCTACAGATAATTGTCTTCTTGTAAGTTTTACAAGTAATTATACACCCGGAAGCACATTCCCGGTTGGAACCACAACAGTAATTTATACTGCTACAGATATAGGCGGCAACATCAGTACTTGTTCTTTTGATATTATTGTTAATGATAATCAGAATCCAACAATTACCTGCCCTGGAGATATGGTTGTTTGCGCAAGCGATGTTGTTACCTACAGCCAACCAATTGCTGCTGATAACTGTACATTTGTTGTGAATCAGACAGCAGGTCTTGGAAGTGGAATTTTGTATCCTGTTGGTGAAACCACCAATACATTTCAGGTAGTTGATGCATCAAGCAATACTGCTTCTTGCAGCTTCACTGTAACAGTTAACCCATTACCTCCGGTAACAGCAAATTCGACAGATGTTGAAATTTGCGCAGGAGAAGAAATAACTCTTACAGGTGCTGGTGCTGTTTCTTATACATGGGATAATGGCGTAACTGATGGTGTTGCTTTTGCTCCGGTAATTACTGGTATTAACATATTTACATATACCGTAACCGGAATAGATGCAAACAATTGTTATAATACTGCTCAAATTCAGATTACAGTAAATAATCTTCCACTCACTTATGCCGGCGAAGATTTTGCTGTTTGCGAAAATGGAACAATCCAATTATTTGGCTCTTTAAATAATGTTTGTACTGAAAATTGTGCTATGCTCGCAACTTGTACTTCTACTGCTATTAATAATTATGAATATATTTCTAATGTAACGCTTAATGGCGCATCTCAAAGCAGTGGCGGGGTTTTATATGCAGATTATACTTCTACATTGTTTACGACGCTCTATAGGGATTCTACATATACAATAACTGGTTCTATTTATAATGATGGCAATGAATATATTACTGCTTATATTGACTGGAATCGAAATGGTGTTTTTGATGCTGGCGAATCTATTTCAATATTGTCAAGTGGTCCTTATGGTAATCCTTTAAATTTTACCAAAACATTCACTGTTCCTTCCAATGCAATCTTAGGTGAAACCAAATTGAGAGTAGTTTTACGTTATGCGGGAGCTACAACTCCATGCGGTTCATACTCCTATGGAGAAACTGAGGATTACAAAATTGAGGTAAAGATGAAAAATCCAACTCCAATATCTTATGCATGGTTTGGACCCGATAGTTATTCTTCAAATGACCAAAATCCCGTTATCAGCAGTGCAACTTTAATCAATTCAGGTATTTATACTGTTTCTGCAACAGATGGTAATGGTTGTACAAATGCTGATGAGGTTTCAGTAACCGTAAATCAGCTTCCCTCTGTTACTGCAAATACAACAGATGCTGCAATTTGTATTGGAGAGAGCGTAACCCTTACGGGTGGGAATGCCGTTTCTTATGTATGGGATAACGGTGTTACTGACAATGTAGCTTTTGCTCCAACAGCAACAACTACTTATAATGTAACAGGTACAGATGTTAACAATTGTTATAATACAGCTTTTATTGAAGTTGTTGTTAATCCGCTTCCTACAGCGCATATTTCAGGAAACCAGACAATTTGTAATGCAGGTACTGCTTTAATTCCTGTAACTTTTACAGGTACTGCTCCCTGGTCATTTACTTATTCTGACGGTGTTTCTACTTATGCTGTAAATGATGTTAATAACAATCCTTTCAATCTGGCTGTAAATCCTGTTGACGGAGCGTATGAACTAGTTACTGTTAATGATGCGAATTGCACAGGAACTGTATCCGGTACAGCAACAATAACTGTTACGAAAATTACTTCTTTCCCATGGCTTGAAAATTTTGAAGGACCATTTCCACCTTCCTGCTGGGCTATCAATAACCCTGATGGGTCTTATACATGGGAGCAAAAAAATGTTGGGGGTAACAGTCCCGGAACTAAAGCTGCATATATTAATTTCTATAGCTATAATGATAACGGGCAACAAGATGATTTAATCACACCTCTTCTGGATATTAATCTTACAAAACCAGCTCTTTCATTTAAAGTTTCATTCCGTCCTTATTATGGCACACCAGATCAGTTAGGTGTATATGCTTCAATGGATGGAGGAGTTACATACAATGCTACTCCTATTTATCTGAAATCTGGATATGAACTTGCAACAGGTTCGGATTACAACAGTGCATTTACACCAAGTGTTTCTACTGAATGGAGAACTGAAACCATTGATATTTCTTCTTATATTGGAAGTAATGTGGTTTTCAAATTTCAGGGTACAACACAATATGGAAACAACCTGTATATTGATGATGTAAAAATATATCAACAACCTACATCTGTATTATTTGGCACACAGGAAATTTGCCCTTCTGCATCAGCTGATTTAACATTAAGCTTAACAGGTACAGCTCCATGGTCTGTTACATATACTGATGGAACGACTCCTGCTACATTAACAGGAATTACGGCAAGTCCTTATGATTTTACAGTTACTCCTTCAGCAACATCTACCTATACATTAGTTAATGTTATTGATGCAAATGGCCTTGGATTTGATGTTTCAGGCAGCGCAACAGTTACTGTTCAGGATATACTTGCTCCTGTTGCTGATGCAGCAACTTTACCCGATATAATTGGTCAGTGCTCAGTTGAACAACCAGCAGCTCCTACTGCAACAGATAATTGTGTTGGGACTGTTACCGGAACGGGTAATCTTGGTTTCCCAATCACTACGCAGGGAACTTATACCTTAATTTGGACTTATGATGATGGTCAGGGAAATACTTCAACACAGGATCAAACAATTATTGTTGATGACACTCAAGCGCCAACACCAGACGCTACAAGTCTTGCAGATGTAACAGCCCAATGTTCCGTAACAAGTTTAACCGCTCCAACTGCTACAGATAATTGTACTTCTGTTACTGTTACTAATGATGCTACCTTGCCTATTACTGCGCAGGGAACTACTGTTGTAACATGGAGTTATGAAGATTTAAACGGAAACATATCAACACAACTTCAAAATGTAATTATTGATGATGTTACTGCTCCTGAAATCACAGGCTGCCCTTCAAATATTACTGTAAATAATGATCCTGATTTATGCTCGGCTGTTGTTACATGGACAGAACCTCAGGCTACAGATAATTGTACCTTAGTTAGCTTTACAAGTAATTACACTCCGGGAAGTACATTCCCTGTTGGAATCACAACTGTTATTTATACTGCTACTGATATTGGAGGCAATACTTCTATTTGTGAATTTACGGTAACAGTTAATGATAATCAGAATCCAACTATTACTTGCCCTGCAAACATAGTTGTTTGCGCAAGCGATATAGTTACTTACAGCCAGCCAATCGTTACTGATAATTGCACATTTGTTATGACTCAAACAGCTGGTCTTGGAAGTGGAATTTTATATCCTGTAGGTGAAACTACCAATACATTTCAGGTAATTGATGCATCAAATAATAATGCTTCTTGCAGCTTTACTGTAAATGTAAATCCATTACCAACTGTTACTGCGAATACTACGGATGCAGAAATCTGCGCTGGCGAAGAAATTACGCTTACCGGTGGTGGAGCAGTTTCTTATGTTTGGGATAACGGAGTTACAGATAATGTAGCTTTTGAACCAACAGCAACTACTACATATACAGTTACAGGTACTGATGCAAATAATTGTTCAAACACTGCTTTAATAGAAGTAGTTGTCAATGCACTGCCAAATGTTGTAGCAAATACGACAAATGCAGCCGTTTGTATTGGCGCAGAAACAACACTATATGGATCAGGTGCTGTTAACTATAGCTGGGATAACGGAGTTACAGACAATGTAGCTTTTGCTCCAACTGCAACTACAACATATACCGTTACTGGTACTGATGCAAATAATTGTTCTAATACTGCTTTATTTGAAATAGCGGTTAACGCGCTGCCAAATGTTGTAGCAAATACGACAAATGCAGCCGTTTGTATTGGCGCAGAAACAACACTATATGGATCAGGTGCTGTTAGCTATAATTGGGATAATGGAGTTACAGATAATGTAGCTTTTGCTCCTACTGCAACAACTACTTATAATGTTACAGGTACTGATGCCAACAATTGTTCAAATACAGATGCAATTACGGTTAATGTGTATACCATGCCAACAGCTGATGCCGGAATCGATGTAGATTACATCGAAGGTCACAATGCTGTACAGATTGGAAGTACTCCTGTTCTTGGATATACTTACGCATGGTCTCCTGAAACAGGTTTAACAGATGCTGCAATTGCAAATCCTTTGGCTTCTCCAACTGCCACAACTACATTCACTGTAACTGTAACCAACGGAGCTTGTCAGGCTTTTGACGAAGTGCTTGTAACTTTCATTCCAACATGGGATATCACAGGGCTTGTTTCTTATGACAATGATGCTCCTGCAATCGCTTTAAATAATGTTAAAGTGTACCTGATGCAATATGGTGTAAAAGTTGACTCTGTTTTAACAGATGCAGCTGGTGCTTATACCTTCCTCAATCAACTGAATGGCAATTATGAAATAGATGCTATTACAGGTAAAGCGTGGGGTGGTGGCAATGCAACAGATGCTCAGATCATCCAAAATCATTATGTTGGCAATATTACGCTTACAGAACCCAGAGTTTCTGTTGCTGATGTGAACGCAAGCAATGCAATCAACAGTACCGATGCGCTTCTGATTAAGAGAAGGTTCGCAAATCTTATTACCTCTTTCCCTTCAGGCGACTGGTATTTTAACCCGACACCTGTAGTTGTGGGAAATGCTGATGTAAACATGGATTTCAAGGGTCTTTGTTTCGGTGATGTGAATGGTTCTTATACGCCACCGTTTGCAAAAATTACAAGCACGATCAATTTAATTTCTGCCGGAACTCTTGAAGTTTCTGCCGGAAGCACGATTGATGTTCCTGTAAGAGTAGCAGACGTGATGCAACTTGGCGCAGCTTCTCTGATATTCACTTATCCTCAAGATAAAATGGATGCAATATCTGTTCAGGCTGTTGCTCCGGGTATGAGCGATTTGATTACAAATATTGAAGACGGAAAAGTGTATATTGCGTGGAACAGCCTGCAAGCACTCAATCTTCAGGCAAACGATGTTTTATTAAGCATAAGAGTTCAGCTTACTACTGAAAATCCCGATGCAATAGAATTCGGAATTATGCCTCAGAGTGAATTTGCTGATGTAAACGGAATGGTAATAAATAATTCAGACATTATGATGCCTGCTTTACAGCTTCATGCTGCTAGCATAGCAGAAACTGCTGCTCAGAATATCAGCCTGTCTGTTTTCCCGAATCCGATAACAGAAAATTCGGTCGTTCAATATGTTTTACCTGAAAATGGAAATGTTACCATTTCTGTTTTTGATATGAACGGAAAATTAGTTTCTCAGCTTGTCTCTCAAAGTCAGGTTGCAGGAACGTATACATACTTGCTTAATGCTGCCAACTTAGCGGAAGGAACTTATCACATCCGCTTCATGCTTGAGTCAAAAACTCAAATGTATTCAGCAAGAAAAACCATTGTTCATGTAAGATAAATTAAATAATTAAATAAATATAAACTAAAAATGAATAGTATGAGTATGACTAAGAAAATTCTGATGACAATGCTTATGACGGCTGGGTTTTACTTGGCCTCATGGGCGCAGATGACAATGTCTGTCGGCAGTAAGCAGGTTTGCGCTATTGGCGATAGTATTACCATTCCTGTTGATGTTACCGCATTTGACAATGTGGGAACATTTTCTATTAAAATTGTTTACGATCCGGCTGTGCTGGGTTTTGGACGTACGTTGAACTGGTATTCCGGTTTTGTTGGTCCCGATTTGGTTGAAGGAAGCAGTACTCTGGGACAATTACTGGAGTCTTTTGTAATGAGCCTTGCTGCTGTTAGTGCAGGCTCAGGAAAACTGTTTGATATTAAATTCAAATACCTGGGCGGAAATACAGATGTGAACTTCTCGGTTATTCTGGGGGATAATGAAGTTACTGATGATTTGGGAGTTCCTTATACTGTAGGCTACAGTAATGGTTCTGTAACACAGGCTACATTGCCTGTTGCTATGATTACAGGCGATACAGAAATCTGTGTCGGCGAATCTACAAACCTTATGGCTGCCGGTGGAGTTTCTTATATTTGGGAAAGTGGACAAACAATTGGTCTTATTAACGTGAACCCTTCTGTAACTACATCTTATTCTGTAACTGTTACCGATGCAAATGGTTGCACGGATGACGAAACAGTAAATGTGATTGTAAATACATTACCTACTGGAACTTTTACTGTTGTTGAAACTCCTATCTGCTTTGGCGATAGTGCTATGGCAACATTAGAATTTTCTGCTCCGGGTCCCTGGACTTTTATTGGCGGTGAAAATGGAGTTTATAATCCAATGACTCAGGATGTTTCTCCCGAATCATGGTACTTCCATCCTACTGCAACTACTACCTATACATTAGTTTCTGTAACTGATGCGAATGGTTGTACTTCAACAATTAATCAAGATCGTATTGTACCTGTTAATCAATTACCTACAGTAACAGCTAATACTTCAGATAATGAAATTTGTTCTGGTGAGCAAATTACACTTACAGGTGGAGGCGCTGTTTCTTATGTCTGGGATAATAGTGTTACAGATGGAGTTGCTTTTGCTCCTGCAACATCATTAACTTATCATGTAATAGGAACTGATGCAAACGGTTGCTCTGATACTGCAAATGTTCATGTAACAGTAAATCCTTTACCTGCAATTACTAATATAGATAATCCTGAGGCATTATGTAACGGTGGAACTTCTTCTTTAACCATTACTGCAGTTGGAGGTACCGGTAGTTTAGAATTTAGTATTGATGGTATTGTTTTTACAACGAACAACATATTTACCGGAATGGCTGTGGGCAATTACACTGTTTATGTTAAAGACATGAAAGGTTGTACTGTTCATCAGGAAACTTCAATAGGTCAGCCTGATGTTTTAACTGCAACTTCCATAGTAGATGACGTAAATTGTTTTGAAGGTTCTGATGGTTCAATTACTATTAATGCTACCGGAGGTACTATAGAATATACATACAGCATAGATGGAACAGCGTATCAATCTTCAAATGTATTTGAAAATCTTGCTTTTGGTACTTATAGTGTTACGGTAAAAGACAATAATAATTGCGAATTTATACTTGCAAATATTTCCGTGGGACAACCTGCATTGTTGGAACTAAGCACTGGTGTTGATCATGTAACTTGTAATGGTGGTAGCGATGGTACAATTTTTACTACTGTTGATGGTGGTACAGGTATTGCGCAGTACAGTTTAGACGGAATAAATTATCAGATTTCTAATGAACTTACAGGTTTAACAGCTGGTACTTACACCGTTTATGCAAAAGATGCTAATAATTGTGTAAAATCTAAAACTGCAACGGTATTTGAACCAATGCCAATTTTGATTACACCTGAAACTACGAACGCAACATGTAATCAGGCTGATGGTACAGCAACTCTGACTATCACAGGTGGTACCGGAACAGTTTATACTCAGAATTGGGGTTCTTACAATCCTGCTGCCCTTACTGCTGGTACTTACATTGTAACGGTAACCGATGCTGCAAATTGTGAAGCTACTTCAAATGTTATCATTAACAATGTTGATGCACCTGTTGTAACAATTAGCAAAACAGATGCTACCTGTTTTAATACAGCGAATGGTTTTGCTTCATCATATATTATGGGTGGAACATATCCTTATATAAGAAATTGGGGCATTCCTGATACAACTGCTATTCTTGCAGGAAATTATGCTTTAACGGTTACTGATGCTACTGGTTGTGTAACTATTGAAGCATTTACAATTAACCAGCCAGATCAAATTATTATTACTCCGGTTTTGACACATGTTGTTTGTAATGGAGAAAGTAATGGTACTGCTACATTAGCTATAACTGGAGGTATTGGTGCTTATACACAAAATTGGGGCACTGCAAATCCTACACAGTTAGCTGCTGGTTTTTACACAGTATCTGTAAGCGATGAAGAAAATTGTACTGTTTCTTCAACATTTGAAATTACACAACCAAATGTGTTGGGAGTTACTCTCGAAGCTCAGGCAATTTTATGTAATGGAGACTTTACTAATGTTCTCTCAAACGTAACTGGTGGAACAATAAATTATTCATATTTATGGTATGGCAACGAAGAAACTGCTGATTTAACAGGTGTACCTGCCGGTACATATATGTTAACTGTTACAGATGCTAATTTCTGTACTGCTTATACAAGTATTACTTTAAGCCAGCCGGATGCCTTGGTTGCTTCTTCTGTATTAACTACCCCGATTGCTTGTAATGGAGGTGAGGCTGTTGTTACGGTTTCTGCAATGGGTGGTACAATTGATTATACTGGAATAGGTACATTCAATGTAATTGCAGGCGAACATACATTTATAGTAATTGATGCAAATGGCTGCGAAGCTACAACTTCGATTTTAGTTACTCAACCAGATGTTTTACTTGCTTCTTCTGTAATCACAACTCCTGTTGCATGTAATGGAGGAAATGCTACTGTAACAGTTTCTGCAATCGGTGGCTTTGAAGGAACAATTGGTTATACAGGCGTTGGAACATTTACTGTAACCACAGGTACTTATAGTTATACTGTAACCGATGCTAACGGTTGTACTGCTGCTACTGAAATTACTGTTACAGAACCTGAAGAATTAACTGTTACTCTCGCAGCAGGAACTATTCTTTGCAACGCTGGAACAACAAATATTAATTCGACTGTTAACGGTGGTACAGGTACATATACTTATTTATGGGGTGGCAACGAAGAAACTGCAAATTTAACAGCAGTTCTTTATGGCACATATATGTTAACAGTAACAGATGCTAATAGCTGTACTGCTAATACCAGTATTACTGTTGCTCAACCTGATTTATTAACAGTAGAATTATCCGCAGGTACAATTTCCTGTAATGGAGGCACAACGAATGTTACTTCAAGCGTAAATGGTGGAACAGGTACTTATACTTATTTATGGTACGGCGGTGAGCAAACTGCTGATTTGACAGGTGTTCCTGCTGGTACATATATGCTAACTGTAACTGATGGAAATAACTGTACTGCTTTCACAAGCATCACATTTAGCGAACCTGCTTTATTGGAGGCATCTTCAGTAATAACTACTCCGATTGCATGTAATGGAGGTAATGCTACAGTTACAGTTTCTGCAACAGGTGGCTTTGAAGGAACAACTGGTTATACAGGCGTTGGAACATTTACTGTAACAGCAGGTACACATAATTATACGGTTACCGATGCTAATGGCTGTACTGCTTCTACTGAAATTATAGTTTCAGAACCTGATGCTTTAGTGGCATCTTCAGAAATCACAATGCCTGTAGCATGTAACGGCGGCAATGCTGTTGTTTCTGTTTCAGCAACGGGTGGTTATATTGGTACAACCGGATACAACGGTGTTGGTACATTTACTGTTACAGCCGGTAATTATTCTTATACCGTAACTGATGCAAATAATTGCGAAGCTATAACATCAATAACGGTTGCTCAGCCAGAGGTTTTAGCAGCATCAGCTGTTATAACAACTCCTGTTGCATGTAATGGCGGCAATGCTTTAGTAACTGTTTCTGCAACAGGTGGTACATTAGACTATATAGGCACAGGTGCATTCAATGTAATTGCAGGTACTCATGATTATACTGTAACCGATGCCAATGGTTGTACTGCATCTGCTCAGGCAGTTGTAATTGAGCCAACAGCAATAGTAGTTGAAATTACCTATACGGAAATTG
>MEOG01000081.1 GCA_001769125.1 Bacteroidetes bacterium GWF2_35_48
CGATAATTTATTTAATTAACCAACTGATTATCAAATAGTTATGAACAAAATATTGTTCATTGTTATCATATATTAAAATTCAAAACAGTTTCTTATTGGAAATGAGGCCGGATACAATACAACGGAGGGATACAATATTTTTATTGGTAACAAGGCCGGAAGAGCAAATACATCTGGTGGTAGTAATATTTATATTGGTAAATCTGCAGGACTGGCAAACGGTGCAAGTGTTTCAACAGCCAGCAATGTAATTATCGGAGTCATGGCTGGCGCCAGCATGACCACAGGTAACGGTAATACTTTGATCGGGGCTTTTTCGGGTATGCTTGCAACAGGGTCTAATAATGTCTTTATTGGTCATCAGGCAGGATTTAATGAAACAGGTTCCGATAAACTCGTAATTGCCAACTCTGAAACAACTCCCCCCCTCATCTACGGAGATTTTTCAAGCGGATTTGTAGGATTGGGCACAATTACCCCTAGTGCGAAACTGAACATTGCCAACGGCGCTTTACGCATTACCAACACTACTGACAATAAACATTATGAACTGTCTTACGATGCAACAGATAATTATTTTTATCTTGACGAATTTGGCGTAGCAAGGCATCTTTATATTAAAAATGGCGGTAATACAGGTATTGGAAGAAATCCTACTGCCAACAAATTTGAAGTTGAAGGAAACGCATCAAAAACGACAGCAACAGCTTGGTTGGCAAATTCAGACAAAAGGATTAAAACCGACATTCAGAATATTGATAATTCTTTCGAAATTATCATGAAGTTGCATCCAGTTAAATTTAGATATAATGATGAATGGAAAAAGAAACACCCCAGTATTGAGGATAAATACTATTTTAATTTTATAGCTCAAGAGTATCAGCAGGTTTTTCCGGAATCTGTTCAGAATAGTGGAGAATTTGTTGATGGAGACAGCAAAGAAGTACTTCAGATTGATACCTATAACGCCCAAATTGTTACGATAAAAGCGGTTCAGGAACTGATAATACAAAACAAGGAATTGCAAAAAACAAATGAAGATTTGCAAAGAAGAATTGAGGCGCTTGAACGATTACTGAAAAAATAAATATTAAAGCACATATTGAAAATCTATGTCCCGCAAATTCAATATTGAAAACTTATATTGCATTTTTAATCATTAATATTTGCTTTGATTTATATTTATCGAACGTAACGTTGAAATTGACGTTTTCTTGCAAGCACTAAATAATATTCATAGCATAATTTTTCTTCATTATTCGGTTTATAAGCTTGGGGTAAAGGTTTGTCCAGACGGGGTAATACACCGCCTCAAACCTTTACAAAAATTTGTTTGTTATAACAAAAATTATTCTATATTTTTGAGAAATCAACTATTTAACACCCTTTCTACCATGAAAACTAAAAAATTATTACTTGTAATCTTTTTTACAATCTTTTTTTCCGGTCTTATTGTTGCACAAACGCCTAATTCCTTTCGCTATCAGGCAGTAGTGCGCAATGCAACAGGGAATATTATTCCTGATCAGGCAGTGAATTTTCGTGTAAGTTTGTTGCAATCATCTTCAAGCGGAATAAGCGTGTATTCAGAAGAACATGCGCAGGCAACAAATGGTTTTGGTCTTGTAAATCTCGAGATAGGAAATGGAACAAACCCAACAGGCATATTTTCTGCTATTGATTGGGCTTCCGGACCCTATTTTATAAAAATTGAATTGGATGCAACAGGTGGCAATAGCTTTGTTGAAATGGGAGTAACACAATTGTTAAGCGTTCCGTATGCGCTATATGCAGCAAGTGGGACTCAAGGTCCGCAAGGGCTACAAGGCGAGCAGGGTGCTCCGGGGCAAGATGGACAGGACGGACAAAATGGTATTAATGGTCAGGATGGAGCACAAGGTCCTCAGGGTTTGCCGGGTATCAATGGCGTGTCAATAGTATGGCTGGGAGCAACCGTGATTCCTCCTTCTTCTCCGAATTTGAATGAAGCCTATTATAATATAGGAGATGGCAGATCCTATATTTTTGATGGCATTGGATGGCAGATAATGGCACAAGATGGCGCCACAGGAAATACCGGGCCGCAAGGGCCACAAGGACTACAGGGTCCATCTGGGACAGGGCTCACCAACCGTGGTTCCTGGCTATCAGGAACAACATACAATCCAAGTGATTATGTGTTTGACCGTTCAACAAATGATCCGCTTGTAAACTCAATGTGGATAAGCCAGGCTACAGCACCTTTCGTTTCTGCAACAAGCCCTTATCTTGATATAACGAACTGGGTAGAATTTCAGGCACCCTCAGGACAAGACGGAGCATCCATTGTATGGCTGGGAACACTCACAATATCACCAGCTTCTCCATCAATAAACCAGGCGTATTATAATTACAACGATAAAAAGTCATACATCTGGGACGGTACACAATGGACAGTACTTGCACAGGATGGATTAACGGGACAGCAGGGGATTCAGGGCATTCAGGGACCTCAGGGAACCCAGGGGGTACAGGGTAATCAGGGCATTCAGGGTGTTGCTGGGCAAAATGGTATTTCTTTGATATGGCTTGGGTCTTATTCTTCAAATCCATCCAGTCCGGTTTTTAATAATGCATATTATAACACATCGGATAAAAAATCTTACCTCTGGGACGGTGAAATGTGGCAGATAATTGCGCAGGACGGATTAGACGGAGCTACAGGTTTAACAGGATCTCCTGGCGCAAATGGTCAGAATGGTATTTCCGTAAGCTGGCTCGGAACTTTTTCATCTGCACCTGTTAGTCCATCATTAAATCAGGCGTATTATAATTCTACGGACAAGAAATCTTATGTTTTTGATGGTTTTTTATGGAATGTTATGGCGCAAGATGGAAGCATGGGTCCGCAGGGTTTGCAGGGAATACAGGGTGTTCAGGGGTCTGCAGGAAATAATGGGATTTCTGTTACCTGGTTGGGAAGTTTTGCAACTGCTCCGTCGAATCCAACATTGAACCAGGCATATTATAATTCGACTTCAAAAAAATCTTTTATTTACGACGGTTCTTCGTGGCAGCAAGTTTCGCAGGATGGTACGAATGGCACCAACGGAACGAATGGCACAAATGGCACGAATGGAACTAATGGGTATTCTGTTCTGAGTGGAACATCAAATCCAACGACACAGGGAGTAAATGGTGATTTCTATATTAACACAGCAACAAATTTTATTTATGGTCCAAAAACAGCAGGTCTTTGGGGAACCGGAACTTCTCTTATTGGACAGCAGGGAGTTGCCGGCACGAATGGAGCCAATGGAACCAACGGTTATGCCGTTCTCAGTGGTACCTCAAATCCAACGACACAGGGAGTAAATGGTGATTTTTACATCAATACAATATCCAGTACCATTTTTGGTCCGAAAACCGGAGGAGTTTGGGGAACAGGTACACCTCTTATCGGGCCACAAGGAATTCAGGGGATTCAGGGGCCTGCAGGAACAGGATTAAATAATCGTGGAAACTGGGCAACCGGAACAAATTACAATCCGAACGATTATGTTTTTGATCGCTCATCAGGAGATCCTTTAATAAATACTATGTGGATATCGCAATGGTCTTCTGCTTTTGTTTCCGGTACACAACCCTATCTTGACGGAACACATTGGATCGAATTTCAGGCGCCTGAAGGACCGCAGGGTGTCGCCGGGACAGATGGTGCAGACGGTAAAACAATTCTTAACGGAACGGTTAATCCAACCACCCAAGGGGTGAATGGTGATTTTTATTTAAACACTGCCACAAATAATTTATTTGGTCCGAAAACCGGTGGAGTATGGGGTAGTAGTATATCTCTTGTAGGTCCACAGGGTTCAGCCGGCACAAATGGGACCAATGGCACAAACGGAACCAATGGATATTCAATATTGAACGGAACCTCTAATCCTACAAGCCAGGGAGTGAATGGTGACTTTTATATCAACACTGCTACCAATACCATTTTTGGTCCCAAAACAGGTGGTGTTTGGGGCACTGGAACATCGCTGGTAGGTCCCGCAGGAAGTTATACGGCTGGAACAGGAATACAAATATCCAGTGGCACTATTTCTAATTTATTACCCGACCAGACGGTTGTTTTAAACAATGGCACTGGAATTTCTGTGACTGGCGCTTATCCAAATTTTACAGTTACCAACAGCAGTACAAATGCAACGCATACAGGAGATGCAACTGGTTCTTCCGCTTTAACTGTTGTAAAATTGCAGGGTCGTGATGTTGCGGCTACCTTACCAACAAACGGACAAAATCTGAAATGGAGCAGCACAAATTCAAGGTGGGAACCAACCAATGAAACAGGCTATGGCGCAGGTACCGGGCTATCGTTATCAGGAACCACATTCAACAGTGTGTGGACAGCCAGTAGCACGAATATTTATAATAATAACACCGGAAATGTTGGTATAGGAACCTCAGCCCCTGGTGCTAAGTTTGAAGTTTATAATGGATCAATAAGAATAGGAAATTCTACTGACTCAAAAAGTTATGATCTTGCTTACGATGCCGCAAGCGACTATTTTTATATTGATGAATATGGTACATCTAGGCATTTGGTTATTAAAAATACTTCAGGGTATGTTGGTATTGGAACAACAAACCCGGGAGCAAAATTAGAAGTTTCGGGACAAGTTAAAATAACGGGTGGTACACCGGGTACTGGAAAAGTACTAACCTCTGATGCCAGTGGTCTTGCATCGTGGTCTTCGCCTGCAATTGGTTCTGCAAGCGGAACTCAAAATTATATTTCAAAATTTACCAGTACCACTAGTTTAGGAAATAGCCAGATGTTTGACAACGGAACAAATATCGGAATCGGTACAGCTAGTCCTTCTGCCACACTGGATATTCTTAAAGCAGGAAATGTATTGGCCAATATCGCCTTACAATTGAGAGCCGGAAATAACGGTGATATTTTTAATTCCAACCAGATTACTTTTGGCTTTAATTCAACAGATACTTACCGTCATGGCATTAAGACACGTCATAATTCATTATCAAAAACAGGAAACAATATTGACTTTTTTTTATGGAATCAGGGAGTTGATGCTTCAACAACCGTGGGGACTTTAAATGTTATGACTCTGGATGGAAACGGAAGAGTGGGTATCGGTACAACAACACCCACCAGTAAAGTACAAATAAAGGCAGAGAGTACACTCCCGGCAAGTTCTCCTATTTTTGAAATTAAAGATCAGGATGACCACGCTGTAATGACGGTATACAAAGACAGTATCCATTTTTATGTTATGGACCCCGGTTTGCAAAAAGCAGAAAACAAGGGAGCCTTTGCAGTAAGCGGAAAAAACAGCACAAAAAATATTACCAGCAATCTGTTCTTTTTAGATCCTCTGAACCTTATGTCTGGACAGGAAGCCGGGAGCAAATTAACATCTTCAATTAATTACACAGGAAAACACAATACCATCATTGGGTTTCATGCTGGTTTTGCTGATACATCTGGATCCTACAATACATTCCTTGGGTATAAAAGTGGTTATTCCGCAACTTCCGGAAGCAGAAACCATTTTATAGGATACTATGCAGGATATAGCACCCAATCTGGTGTGGCAAATATATTTATCGGTGATAGCGCAGGAGTAAATGCTACATCTGCTCTACGAAATATTTTTATTGGAGACAAAGCAGGAAAAAATAATACGGATGGAGATGATAATATTTTTATAGGTTCCCAGTCCGGAAAAAATGTTAACGGATGGTTCAATGTGATGATCGGTACAAATTCTCAGTCAAACAATGTTCTTGCAAGCGGAAGTACTTTTGTGGGTTACAGAACAGGGATGAACAGCAATATGCTTGCTGGGAACACACTGATCGGGTATGAAGCGGGTTATAACATGGGAACCTCTCTTTTCAATAGTAATAATTACATTGGGATGGAAGCAGGAAAGGAAAGTAGTGGAGGTTATAATGTTTTTATCGGACGCCGTGCCGGTGCCTGGTATACCGGAGATAATAATGTGATTATCGGAGATTATACGAACAGTACAGCTTCAACAGTTGTGTCTAACCGGGTGAAACTCGGCAACAGTAGTACAACTACCATGTATTGCCAGGGAGCCTATGAAGCAACTACTGTATCTTTCCCGAATATGTATGTTAGCTCTTCCGGACAAATAATGAGAACTACAACAGCTATGCCATCCGGAGCGGGTGTTGCAAATAAGGTTGCATTTTGGAATGGAACAACAGGATTATCGTACAATACCAATTTTCACTGGGATAACTCCAACAGTTCATTGGGAATCGGAACAACCAGCCCGGGAACACATAAACTGGCTTTGTCTTCATCGAACACAGGCGTTGCGGGATCAACACTTGATATTCTAAATTCAGCTGCCACAGGGATTGCATTGACGGTTACCAATTCCAGCTCCAGTTCTTCAGATGTTGGTATGTATATGTATCACGGCGGTACCGGAGATTTTTTTAGATTTGATGATGGAGCTTATGATGCAAAATTTAAATTTACAAATGCAGGTCAGGGGAGGTGCGATTTGAGCTGGGTTGGCGGCGGAGCTGACTATGCTGAATTTTTCTTGAAAGAAGATACCTTAGCAATTTATGAACCGGGAGACGTAATATTGATGTCTTCAAAAGGTCATTCTGTTGAAACAGGTGCAGAACAATATTCTTCACGCATTGTTGGTGTTTATTCAACCAATCCTGTTGTTATCGGAAACTCCAGTGCAGACAAAGATCCTGAAAATTCAGTTCTCGTTGGCATGATGGGCGTTGTTCCTACAAAAGTTACAAACGAAAATGGCGAAATAAAAGTTGGAGATTTTTTAACCTCATCTTCAATTCCCGGTGTTGCAATGAAAGCAACGAAACCTTGTGTAATTATTGGACGTGCCATGGATAACTTTAATAAATCTTCCATTGAAAAAATAGATGTTCTTGTTAATCCGGGTTGGGCTGGAAACGAGGAGCAGATAATAGAGCAGGACGGAAGAATGAAAAAACTGGAAAATGAAAACGCAAATATGAAAGCCGAAATCGAACACATCAAAGCAACGATTGGCGTTACGAGGAAGTAATTTTTTCAAATTATTGTCCGACAAAAAAATAGGGCACTCGGAGCTTTTGTTGCTGGATTTTTTTCGTTTTATAAACAGGTCACTTCACGCAAGCGAGAGAGGCTCTATGGAGTCGTTTTTCTCACTTTATATCTATCGTGGTCAGTCAGGAGTTCTGAAATTTGTGAAACCTGTCTGCCAGACAAGGCAGGTTCGTGTCATATATTAGGTTTAATTAATTTTCAGAGTAGGCATAATATTTAAAAAATATCAAACCCTCAATAAAAATACTTCGCATATTTGTGTCCACACAGTAGCTGCTGTTTGGCAGGTAGGGACGTACTGTTTATAAGAAAAATTATTAGAAACAACAAGTTATAAGCTAAATGTTAAAATTTTATCGGACAATAGTCTTTTTTTAAATTTTATAAATATCAGGATTTAATAATCTGTGGAAACCTGCCTTGCCAACCAGTTGGTCTGTTAACAACAGGTAAATAGGGTCTGCTGAAAAAGTCTGTCGTATGCCAGATTCGAGGCGACAAGACGAAGATGTATAATAATACTTCGAGTCGCAGGCAACAAAGAAGATGGTATGCGACAGACTAACAAAACAAAAATATAAAATTATAAAAAGAAGGTGCAAGGATTTTTAATGAATCATTTATTTTATCTTGCACTTGTTATAAGAATAACATATTCTAATCATTTAATATCAAATACGTTTTGTGATTTTCAGCAGACCCTAAATAAATAAGCAGACAGGTTCGTGAAATCCAGCTACGCTAGACGAGTCTGTGATATAAAGCTCTTCGATACAGACTCAAAATATTAATTTCTATAACGCAGCCATTTCCACAATTCGCTGTAACTTATTTTTTTACCATACATCAGAATTCCTGTGCGGTAAATCTTTGCGGCCATCCATGTAGTTCCTATAAAAGTAAGAACAAGCAACACCATTGACAAAATAATTTCATAATAAGGAACTCCAAACGGTATACGTACCATCATAACAATGGGCGAAGTAAAAGGAATTATAGAAAACCAGAAGGCAAGCTGCCCCTCAGGGTTCTGAATAATACTTTGAAGCATCACTATAGCAAGAATAAGCGGAATGGTAACCGGCATCATGAATTGCTGGGTGTCGGCTTCATTATCCACAGCAGAACCTATAGCACCGAACAGTGATGCGTACAACAAATATCCTCCTATAAAATAAAATAAAAAAGTTGCGAGCATCACTCCGAAATTAATTGATTTCAGAGAAGAAAAAGCATCGTTAATCATTTCCGTTTTATCTGTTACTACGGGCTGCCCTTTTTGAAGACCACTGGAAGAAAAAACAGATTCTGTCTGAATTTGACTCTGAATAATCTTGCTGCTGTCTTCCTGAATAAAAGATTTTGCAACAGTAAAAATAGCAAAGGTCAGAATAACCCATAACAGGAACTGCGTGAGACCCACCATTGCAACGCCAATAATTTTTCCCATCATCAGTTGAAAAGGTTTAACAGAAGAGACTATAACCTCCACGATACGATTTGTTTTTTCTTCAATAACACCGCGCATTACCTGCGCCCCATACATAAAAATGAAAAAATAAATCAGAATTCCAGAGATTATTCCTACCGCCATTGCAATTTCCGTAGATGTTTTTTCTTCTTTTCCATCATCTGTCCATTTAATTGTTTGTATTGAAATATTTGTTTTAACAGCCTTGAGTATTGCGTCCAGGTCTTTAATGTCATACGTTTTCAGCTTGAGTCTTTCGAGCTCTTTTTCAATAGCATTTGAAATATGCATTTTTACTCCAAGACTGGGTTGCTTATTAGAATACAGTTGAACCGATTTTGGTGCATAAGTAATTATGTGAGGAATATAAAGCACTGCGTAAAAATCAGATGATTTAAAAGTAGCTTTTGCCTGTTCAAGAGAAACTCCTTCAAGATATTCAAATTTTAAAAACTCTGTTTCGGGAATTACATTCTGAAAAATTTTAGAGCTGTCAACTACCGCTATAACCTTATGTTCTTCCTGATCCATTTTTGCGAAAATCACAGGAGCAATCATCAGAGCAGCCATCAAAATGGGACCGACAATCGTCATTATAATAAAGGTTTTTTTTCTTACGCGCGTAAGATATTCTCTTTGAATAATCAGAAATATTTTGTTCATGACAGAGCGACTTTTTTATTAATTTTTATTTGGGGATTGCGCATTTGTTTCTTCAACAATTTTTATGAAAATATCATTCATATTCGGAATGATTTCATTAAAAGCGATGATTCTTCCGGTGGGCATAAGAATACGTAGAATATCGTTTGTATCAGCATCGCTTGTAAGTTTAATTTTTATCGAATGATTTGGAGCATCAGCATTCACATCAATAATTTCATAGAGACTGGTCATTGCAGCTTCCATTCTATTAAATTTTCCTTCAAACTTAACTTCAAAAATATTGGATTTATAGGTTTTACGGATATCGTGAATGGATCCATCTAAGATTTTCCGGGACTTATTAATAAGGGCAATACTGTCGCAAAGCTCTTCAACAGAGCCCATGTTATGCGTAGAAAAAATAATGGTTGCACCCTTTTTTTTCAGGTCAAGAATTTCCTGCTTTAAAAGATTTGTATTGATAGGGTCAAATCCGCTGAAAGGTTCATCAAAGATTAATAATTTAGGTTCATGCAGAATGGTAACAATAAATTGTATTTTCTGTTGCATCCCTTTTGAAAGCTCCTCAACTTTTTTATCCCACCATGCCTGAATTTCAAATTTTTCAAACCAGTATTTTAATTTAATAAGCGCATCTTTTTTTGACAAACCCTTTAAGCGTGCCAGATATAAAGCCTGCTCCCCTACTTTCATTTTTTTATACAAACCGCGTTCTTCCGGGAGGTATCCGATATTATAAATATGGTCTGATTTTAACTTTTCTCCGAATAAAAAACAATTTCCGCTATCGGGTGCTGTTATCTGATTGATGATTCTTATTAATGTTGTTTTACCTGCACCATTCGGACCCAGCAAGCCAAATATTGAACCCTCCTGTACAGAAAGGCTTATATCGTCTAAAGCAAGGTGGTTTGCATATTTTTTGACAACATTTTCAGTACGAAAAATTTCCATTTTATTTTATATGTAGTATACTATTTTTTACCTTACCGTGTCGCAAACCTGTGAGCCTGCCTTCAGGGATATCCATCACACAAGCCTGCCCGCAATACCTCCTACCGTGTGGACACATCTTTTTTTTGCTTGATTTTGTCACAAAATTTGCATACTTATATTTTATTGCCAGGTTTAGCATAGGTATTACGCAAATTTTCCGCCAAAATCTTTTTATTATCATTTGTTTATACCCCGAGCTAAAGCTCGGGGTTATAAACCTGCCTGACCGGCAAGGCAGGCATTCGACTCCTCCGGAGTCGTTTTTCATTATTTGTGTCCACACGGTAGCCGCAATACCTCACAGGATTGCCTCCTTAACCCATTTATATTTCCTAATTTTCGCAAACCTGTGAGGATAGCCTGCGCACTTGCCATCGCACGATACCTCACAGGATTGCTCCTAAATCACTCAAACATATCCCTCATTTTTTTAAAAAACCCTTTATCTTCTTTCGTAGGTTGTGGGTTAAAGCTGTCGGAAGACTGTAGTTTTTCAAAAATTTTCTTTTCATCTTTAGAAACACTTGAGGGAATCCAAACATTAATGCGAACCAGAATATCTCCTTTTCCATAGCCATTAATATCGGGCAAGCCTTTTCCTCTGAGGCGGAGTATTTTTCCGGGTTGTGTTCCGGGTTCAATTTTCACTTTCACTTTTCCATCGAGTGTTGGAATTTCAACAGCAGTACCTACAACTGCATCGGGGATACTTACAAAAAGGTTGTATAATAAATCCTGATCATCGCGTGTAAGTTCCGGGTGTTGTTCTTCCTCAATTACGACTAATAAATCTCCTGCCACACCTCCCCTGCGCGCAGCATTGCCCCTGCCGCTTACGACAAGTTGCATACCATCAGCAACACCGGCTGGAATTTTTAACGTAATAACATCGTCTTCACTTGTAACGCCCTCTCCCATACATTTGGGACATTTATTTTTAATAATCTTCCCTTCACCGTTGCAAGTTGGGCACGTGGAGGATGTCTGCATCTGCCCGATAAATGTATTTTGAACACGTGTTACAACGCCTCTTCCCCCGCATGTGTTACAAGTAGAAAATTCTGAACCTCCCGCTGCGCCTGTGCCATTACAAGTTGCGCATGAGACTAATTTTTTAACTTTAATTTTCTTCTCTACACCGTTTGCAATTTCCTGAAGTGTAAGCCTAACCTTTACACGCAGATTAGTTCCTTTGCTCACGCGTCTTCCTCCCGAACGGCTTCCGCCTCCAAAATTCCCAAAACCACCAAAGCCAAAGTTGCTGAAAATATCTCCGAAATTCGAGAATATATCATCCATGGACATTCCACCACCGCTAAAACCACCTGCTCCGCCAACACCCGCATGACCGTACTGATCGTATCGCGCACGCTTGTCTTTGTCGCGCAATACTTCATAAGCTTCGGCTGCTTCTTTAAACTTATCTTCTGCCTCTTTATCCCCGGGATTGCGATCGGGATGATATTTCAAGGCTTGCTGCCTGTAGGCTTTTTTCATCTCCTCCTCAGAAGCATTTTTAGAAACGCCTAATATCTCGTAATAATCTCTTTTTGCCATATTTTGTTGTTACAAGTTGCAAGTTTCAGGTTGCAGGTTGCATTTCGACTCCGCTCAATGCCCAACCTGCAACTTGAAACTTGCAACATTAATATTATTCTCCCACTACAACTTTTGAAAAACGTATAACTTTATCATAAAGCATATATCCTTTCTCAACAACGTCCACAACTTTTCCTTTCATTTCTTCACCGGGGGCGGGAATTTTTGTAATTGCCTCATGAACATCTGTGTTAAAATCAAGATTCACGGCTTCAATTTCTTTAATCCCTTTTTGTTTGAGCAGTTCTGTAAATTTCGCATAAATCAGAAAAATACCTTCTTTAATAGGCTCTATATCTTTCGCTGTTTCAATAGCCTGCATGGCTCTTTCAAAATTATCAATAACAGGAATAATATCCATCAGTACATTCTCTCCCCCATATTTGATAAGATCTATTTTTTCTTTTGCAGTACGCTTCCTGAAATTATCAAACTCTGCTGTAGTTCTTAGATAGCGGTCGTTCATTTCCTGAAGTTTTTCTGCCTGCTCTTCAAACTTTTTGGTTAATTCCTCATGTTCTGTTAAAAGTACTTCCAGCTTCTTTGCTATTTCATCAGCATTCAGCGTTTTTGTTTTTTTTCCAAAAAAACTTCTTTTCCCGGCTTCCTTTTTGTCAGGTTCTTTGTTTTCATCAGTCAAAACTTCATTATTGTCATCTTTTATATTTTCGGGCTGTTCCGAATTTTGCTCATTTTCCTGTTCAGAAGAAAGCTCCGGATTTACTAAATCATCTTTCTTTTCTGCATTATCAGAAGTCAATTCATCATTTATATCCATAACTCAAAGAAATTTTGTAATTAATGCGGGGTTGTTTGTCAAAATATCTGCCAAAAAAGAGATGCGACAAAATGACACGTAAAAAAAAGACAGAACCAAAGCCCTGTCTTTGCAAAAAAAAATTTGTTGAAATTTACTTCAGCATAGCTTTCAGAGATTCTTCGAGAGCAGCACCGCGCAAATTTTTACCAATAATAATTCCGTCTCCGTCAATTAAAAAACTTGCAGGAATAGATGCTACTTTATATAATTTTGCACCTTCTGCATTCCAGTATTTCAAATCGCTTACATGGTTCGACCATTCCAAAGCATCTTGTTTGATTGCATTTTCCCATGATGTTTTATCTCTGTCAAGAGAAACACTATACACTGTAAATCCTTTACCGTTTTTAAATTTTTTATCTTTATATTTTTTATACGCCCCAACAACAATCGGATTTTCTTTACGGCAGGGACCACACCACGATGCCCAGAAATCAATCAGAACAACTTTTCCTTTTAAAGAAGACAATGCAATTTCTTTACCGGATGGATCTTTAAATTTTAATTCCGGCGCTTTATTTCCTATTTCTGTACCAACTGTATTATTTCCGGTTGTAGTATTTTTAACCGGTTTATCTACATTAATAAAACTAACTAATCCGAAGACGCACAGGGCGAGAATCGGTAAAATTTTTAATCTGTTCATACTATCATTTTTTTGGGTTTATTGCTGACAAATTTATATTAATTACTTGTATTACGCAAAATGTTTTTTTCTGTTGGAAGCCAGAAGACCGAAGTCCGAAGTCCGAAGTTAGAAGTGGCTTTGCTTTTAGTCCACAGTCCTCAGTCTGCAGTCTGCAGTCCACAGTCTACAGTCTACAGTCCTCAAACTGCCGACTTTTTTGACTGCCGACTGCCGACTATCTACTCCAACTACATTCCCTACAATTTGCGAAACACTTTTTAAATAGTGCTTATTCCAATCGTTTTATTTTTGCTCCGATGCTGTTAAGTCTGACATCAATATTTTCATACCCTCTGTCAATCTGTTCAATGTTCTGAATAATGCTTTTTCCCTCTGCAGAAAGAGCGGCAATGAGCAGAGCCACCCCTGCGCGGATATCGGGAGAAACCATTGTTGTTCCTCTTAATTTGAATTGATTATTTAGTCCGATTACTGTTGCACGGTGCGGGTCACAAAGAATAATCTGCGCTCCCATATCTATAATTTTATCTACGAAAAAAAGACGGCTCTCGAACATTTTCTGATGTATTAAAACACTCCCTTTAGCCTGCGTGGCAACAACAAGGAAAATACTGAGAAGGTCGGGAGTAAGACCTGGCCAGATTGCATCAGAAATAGTCATTATGGAACCGTCAATAAAGGTTTCAATTTCATAATGATCTTGTTCGGGAATATGTATATCGTCATTGATTTTTTCCAGTTTTATCCCAAGTCTTTTAAAAGAATCTGGAATAATACCCAAGTTTTCCCATGATACATTTTTTATGGTAATTTCAGAATGCGTGAGCGCTGCAAGCCCAATAAAACTGCCGACTTCAATCATATCTGGTAAAATTCGGTGCTCACAACCCTTCAATGCTTTTACCCCTTCAATAGTTAAAAGATTAGATCCGATACCGGATATTTTTGCCCCCATTTTGTTCAGCATCTTGCATAATTGCTGTACATAGGGTTCGCATGCTGCATTGTAAATTGTTGTTTTTCCCCGCGCAAAAATTGCTGCCATTATTATGTTTGCAGTACCAGTAACAGAAGCTTCATCCTGTAGCATGTACGTCCCTTTCAAATCAGATGCTTCCACGCTGAAAAACTCATCGTGCAAATCGTAATTAAATTTGGCTCCTAATTTTTCAAAACCTATAAAATGCGTATCGAGCCTTCTCCTGCCAATTTTATCACCACCCGGGCGCGGCATATATCCCCTTCCAAAACGACCAAGTAAAGGGCCAACCATCATTATTGACCCACGAAGACTGGACGCTTTTTTTCGGAATTCTGCCGAGCGTGTAAAATCAACATCTACAGCATCTGCTTTAAAAGAAAATACGCCTTTCTCTTTTTCTGTTATTTTAACACCCAGTGATTTTAATAATTCAATTAGAAAATTAACATCTCTAATATTCGGAATATTTGAAATAACAACTTCTTCTGAAGTAAGTAAAGTAGCGCAAAGCACTTGTAAGGCTTCATTTTTTGCTCCCTGTGGAATCAATTCTCCCCTGAGCTTCTGTCCGCCGCAGATTTCAAATGTACTCATTGATTTATGTTTATTTTGAAATATTTTACTTTGCCACTAAATCACAAAACCACAAAATCTCACAAAAAATAATATTAGTGCTTTGTAAGTTTTAGAGATTTCGTGTTTTCGTAGTGTTTTTTGAACATGCTTCGCTTTCAGAGAAATCTCAACATTTCATTTTAACGAAAGCAAAAATAATTACAAAAAATATTAATAATTCTTGTGACTCGAATAATTGGAATTTCCTAGATGCACTACATTCGGAGACTTTTTCTTTTTATTGCGCTGAAGAATATCTCTTACTTCATTCAGCTTTATATCTTCACTTAAAGTTAATTTAGCAGAAGAAAGTTTTTCGAGGTCTTTAAAAATTATATCATCGGTTACAGCATCTTTATTCCAAATCAAATATGATTTTTTCATGTGATTGGCAAGCATCTGTGTTAATATTTCTTTTTCTTCGCCTTCATCAAAAGTAGCAGCTTTTTCAATCATTTGCTGCATGATGCTTCCATAATATTTTAATTTTATTCTTTTATTGTTATAAGGCATTTTTGCCGGTTTCGCATTTATTACCTCCGGGCTGGGAATATCGTAAGGATAATCAATATCAAGATCAAAATCTGACATAATCGCGAGATGCACCCATAGCTTATGCTTAAAATCGGGAACATCCCTGAGGTGAGGGAACATATTCCCCATAAAGCTGATAATCGCTCTGGCAGCCCTATTGCGCTCATCTCGGTCTTCGAGGGCTTTTATATGATCAACCATGCTCAATATATTTCTTCCATATTCAGGCAAAGCCATTTTTTTTCTCTGGGTGTTGTATTCGTCCATATTTATAATTAGGTTTTACAAAATATTTTTATTTTCTTAAAGGTATTTCAATAGCATATTGCAGTGAAAAAAACTGAAAGAAGTGTGCTAAATCTTTTTTTAAATTATAATCGTAACAAAACAGAGAGGCTTGAAGAAATTTATACTTTTTCGTATTGAAGTATAATACTCAATGAAGCGTTACGGGTACAAAAATAAGAATTTTTTACTACCCGCAAAATAATATTATTAACTCATGTTACGCAAAATGTTTTTTTATCAGTCGGAAGTTGGAAGCTCGAAGTTGGAAGCTCGAAGTTGGAAGCTCGAAGTTGGAAGCTCGAAGTTGGAAGCTCGAAGCTGTTTCAACTTCTGACTTCCGACTTCTGACTTCAACAATATATCTCACAATTTGGGTAACATCAGTTAATAATTACATGCCAAATGCATAATATGCAGTCATGCCATTCGGATAAATACCTTCAATATAAATTCCTCCTTTAGTAGCGCTTAAAAAATTCTGTAAATCATCTATCGTGCGAACAGGCTGGCGGTTTACATATACAATAATGAAGCCCTCCTGAATACCCGCGCTGCGGAATTTTCCAGTACCAATATTTGTTATTTTTAACCCAAAACGGATGCCCAGCTTTTTTTTATCATCGGTTGTAATGTCCTGCAATTTTGCGCCAAGTAAGGGATAGGTTTCTGTTTTAATAATCCCCGTGCTGCCTCTTGAGTTTTTAAGCGTTACTTCGTAATCTTTAACATCTTTATTTCTCTTTATTGTAAATTTAACCTTTTCGCCAGGTCTGTATTTGCTAAGTTGTTCGAGAACTTCGGTTACTGTATTTACGCCAATTTCCTGAACTTTAAGAATGATGTCCCCGCTCTGAATTCCAGCTTCAACCGCTGCTCCCTGTTGCGTTGCTTTTAAAACATACACCCCTTCTGTATTATCTAACTTGAATTGCTCTGCGGTTTTTGAATTAAGATCTACCAGATCTGCTCCAAAATATGCGCGCTGCACCTCGCCAAACTCAAGAATATCTGCAACAATTTTCTTTACAATATTTACAGGTATCGCAAAAGAATATCCAACATAGGAGCCCGTTTTAGATGCAATTGCTGTATTAATCCCCACAAGCTCCCCAATACTGTTTACAAGCGCTCCACCGCTATTGCCGGGGTTTACGGCTGCATCTGTCTGGATAAACGCCTCAATGGCATATTTGTTTGAAAGAATATTAATGTTTCTTGCTCGGGCGCTCACAATACCCGCTGTAACAGTAGAGGTAAGATTAAAAGGATTGCCAACTGCAAGTACCCATTCTCCCACTTTAATATTATCAGAATTTCCATACATTAAGTAAGGTAGATTTTTTTCATCAATTTTAAGCAGGGCAATATCTGTTGTTTCATCACGACCAATCAGCTTTGCAGGAAGTGAACGTTTATCATTCATTACCACTTCAATATAATCTGATCTGTCAATAACATGATTGTTTGTAACAATGTATCCGTCTTCTGAAATAATCACTCCCGAACCGGCAGATTGCACAGGTGTCTGATATTGCTGATACCCGTAAAAAAAATCAAACAGCGGGTTTCCTGTTGTCGCACTCTGTGTATATTGTGTTTTCACGTGTACCACGGCATGTATTGACTTAGAAGCGGCATCCGTTAAATCAATATATCCGGAATTATTATCATAGCTCATTCCTGTAAAACGAACCTGCGGCTTCGGGTCTAATAAATGCGCGTGACCTGCTTTTCTTGTTATAAAAGCATAACTGAAAACACCAATAAAACTGCCCAAAACAGCAATTAATAATGTGCTGAATATTTTTTTTGCATTCATAACTTATATTTTTTTAACGTTGAAACTATTTTTTCAGGCTTTATCAAAATCCATACCTTAGATGTTTTCATGTAATTTTTGCATATTTATTAACGAACATTAATTTTAATTTGTTGTTTTATGACAAAAATTCTCTTATTGAATAGTTGTAAAACAAAGAAGTATTTCAATATTTGCAAAAAATAAAAATATGAAGCTTTTTACTATTGAAACAGGAACTTTTAAAATTGATGGGGGCGCAATGTTTGGCGTAGTGCCAAAAAGTCTGTGGCAGAAAGTATATCCGGCAGATGAAAATAATATGTGTACCTGCGCGCTTCGGTCGCTATTAGTTGATACGGGAGATCGTATAATTCTTTTTGACGCAGGAATGGGCAACAAACAAGATGCAAAATTTTTTGGCAGATACAATGCTGTACCGGATAACTCGCTTGAAGAATCATTAAATTCTCTTGGCTATTCATACGATGATATAACAGATGTCGTTTTGTCACATTTGCATTTTGATCACTGCGGTGGATGTGTTTCTTTTAATGATAAAAAAGAACTTGAAATTACTTTTAAAAATGCCTGGTACTGGTGCAGCAAACAACAATGGGACTGCGCTACCAATCCAAACAGCCGGGAAAAAGCATCTTTTCTTGATGAAAACCTTCTGCCGATAGAGCAAAGCGGTCGCTTGAAATTAATAGAAAAAGATTCTGAAATTATTCCGGGAATTTTTGCACAACTTCATTTCGGACATACTGAAGGGATGATTATTTCGTTAATACGAGGTAAAAACAATACATTAATTTATCTTGGAGATTTGATGCCTGCTGTTGCACATATACCTCTGCCCTATATTTCAGCGTATGACACAAAACCTTTAGATGTACTCGAAGAGAAAGAAAAACTTTTGAAAGAAGCCGCTAATAAAAAGCACATACTGTTTTTTGAACACGATTATTATTATGAATGTGCAAGGGTCGCAGAAACAGAGAAGGGAATAAGAGCCAGCAACACGTTTAAATTATCTGAAATACAGGAAGAATTTTGATAAAAAAATTATTCATATTACTTTTTCTCAGTCTTCTTTTTTTCACAAATGCATGTGAAAAAGATAATTTCAGTCTGCTTTCCGTAAAAGACCGGCTCACGCAAAGAAAATGGATAATGCGTTCTTTTGTGGATTATCAGGCGAACCAGACCTTTCCTGTTTCAAAAACAAGCTACCAGTTTAAGTGGGATGGTACCTACATTATTACCAAGCCCGATAACGAACAAATTTTTTCTACGTGGGAATTGATAGATAACAATAAATACTTGCGTATCGGAACAAATACTTTTCGTATTTCATATATTTCTGGCAGGTTACTGAGTTTGCAATATGGGGATATGAATATTTTTTATGTTCCTGAATAGAAGTGTATGTTCATAAAGTCCGGCTTTTGTTTTTGAAGATTCAATGTTAAAAAAAGTAATAACCATGGCTTGGAATAAAATCTAAAATAGACTATCTTTATACTTTAACTCTTTATTACGATGAAAACAAAAAAAAACAAGTATACTGCACTTGCCTGTTTTGGTTGAACAGGATGAAGATAATATTTTTATTGTAAGCTGCCCTGTTTTTAAAGGTTGTCACTCTTACGAGAAAACCATTGACGATGCCCTAGCTAATATCACTGAAGTAATTCAAATGTGCTTAGAGGAAGAAAAAGACAAACAGCACAAAACACAAAACCGCTTCATTGGTTTTAGAGAACTGCAACTGCCCTTAAAAACAGCTCAGGCTTAAATTTATATCAACATAACAACCTGTTATTTCCGGTAAAGACTTTATCAAATTCCTTGAGCATTTAGAGTTTGTTTCTTACCTCACGCGAAATGCAGATATGCATCTTAAAAATTTTTCATTGATATGCAAACCGGAAACAGGATATACATTATCCACTGCATGACATGGTTTCAATAGCACTGCTTTTACCTTATGATTCGGAAGAACTGGCATTAACCCTTAATGCGAAAAAGAAGAAAATAAAGCGAAGTGATTTTTTGAAAGCAATGTCAACAAATGGTGTCCCGGAAAGAGCACAGCTGAACCTTATAAAAAAAATGGAATCCTGCATTCCTGCTTTGCTGAAATATATTGACAAAAGTTTTTTACCTGCCAAAATGTAAAAAAGAATACAAGAGTATAATCAAAAGCAGGGCAAATCAATTGTACTTCTAAAAATGTTTATAAAAATATCGCTTTTATTCCCGATAATAAAAATCACTTATTAACTTTGCCTGAAATACGAAAAGATGGAAGCTGTTTTTCAGGATTTGGAGCTGATGGACTATAAAGAAGCATGGGTTTATCAGGAAGATATTTTTAATAAAATTATTGATTTTAAATTAAATAAAATTTCTTCTTCAACGCCGGGTTACCTTTTGTTTGTTGAGCATCCGCATGTTTACACACTTGGGAAAAACGGAAAAAAGAACAACCTGCTTATCAACGATAGTTTTCTTGAAAAAATACAGGCTTCCTTTTATGAAATTGACAGGGGTGGAGATATTACCTATCATGGCCCCGGACAATTAGTGGGGTATCCGGTTATAGATATTGAGCTGGCCGGGCTTACGCTGAAAAAATATATTTTTTTAGTAGAAGAAGCAATTATCCAAATGCTCGCTGGATATGAAATTTCAGCTGAAAGACTCAATGGCGCAACAGGTGTCTGGCTGGATGTTATAAATCCGGCAAAAATACGTAAGATATGTGCAATCGGTGTTCGGGCAAGTCGCTATGTTACCATGCACGGTTTTGCATTAAATGTCAATACAGACCTGAAGTATTTTTCTTACATCAACCCCTGTGGGTTTATAGATAAAGGGATTACTTCTATGGAAAAAGAGCTGGGGGAAAAAATTGACATGCAGGAAGTAAAGCAAAATCTGAAAAAGAACCTTGCTGATACTTTATTTCTGAAATTTAAATAAAAAATATAATGGAAAAAAGATGGGAGCTTAAAATTCCCGCGGATGAAACTAAAGCTGTAGAATTATCAGATGAATTAAAAAAACAAAACAGAAACATACCGCTACCCCTTGTGAAAATGCTGCTGCAAAGAGGTATTCAGACGGCAAAAGATGCGATTGCTTTTTTTGAACCGAAACTGGAAAACCTGCACGACCCTTTTTTAATGAAGGATATGGATAAAGCTGTTGAGCGATTGCAGAAAGCAGTTAAAGCAAAGGAAACAATTATGATTTACGGCGATTATGATGTGGACGGTACCACTTCTGTTGCTTTGATGTATTTGTTTCTTTTCAAGCGGCATCCAAATCTGTATTACTACGTACCCGACAGGGATGCAGAAGGATATGGTATTTCTGAACGGGGAATTGATTTTGCGGAAGAAAAAAATGTATCGCTGATAATCGCGCTTGACTGCGGAATTAAAGAAATTGAAAAAGTAAAATACGCTCTGGGAAAAAATATTGAAATGATTATCTGCGATCATCATAATCCCGGCGATAAACTCCCTGAGGCTGCTGCTGTGCTCGATCCTAAAAGAACAGATTGTCCGTATCCATATAAAGAACTTTCAGGCTGCGGCGTTGGATTCAAATTTCTTCAGGCTTTTTGCATCAGAGAAGATATTCCGCTGCTTGAAATAGAAGTACTGCTCGACCTTGTCGCAGTAAGCATTGCATCAGACATTGTTCCTATTACCGGCGAAAACAGAATACTTGCTACGCATGGATTAAGAAAGCTGAATTCCGACCCGATTATTGGACTCAAATCTATTATTAAAACAGCCGGTATTATTAATGAAATTACCATTAATGATATTGTTTTTAAAATAGGTCCCCGTATAAATGCAGCCGGACGTATTGATTATGGAAGAAAAGCCGTTGAGCTTTTGATATCAAAAAACCCTGTTCAGGCAGATGTTTTCAGCCAGCAGATAAATGTATTCAATACGACACGCAAAGAGCTTGACAACACGATAACTGTTGAAATTCTGGAAGAAATTCTTGGCAACAAAACATTGCAGGATAAAAAAACAACCGTGGTTTACAATGCCGCATGGCATAAAGGAGTTCTGGGAATTGTTGCATCAAGACTTACAGAACATTACTACCGCCCAACGATAGTTCTCACAGAATCAAATGGCTTTGCAACTGGTTCTGCCCGTTCTGTAGATGGATTTGATTTGTACAGTGCAATTTCTTCCTGTAGCGATCTTCTTGAAAGCTATGGAGGTCACATGTATGCCGCCGGATTAACGCTCAAAGTTGAAAATATTCGTCCGCTTCAGGAACGCTTCGAGGCAAAAGTCTCAGAAATGATAACTCCCGAGCTTTCAATTCCTAAAATTGAAATTGACGAGTGCATTCAGTTGGTGGATGTTACAGAGGAGTTTTATTATACACTCAAAATGTTTGAACCATACGGTCCCGAAAATATGCGCCCGATTTTTATGTCGGAAAATGTTTCTGACCGTGGTACAGGGAAAAAAGTTGGAGCAGGAAAAGAACACCTGAAACTCGATCTGATGGAAGAAAATAACAGGCGTGTATATCCGGCAATAGGATTTCAGCTTGCCAATAAATTTGATATTGTCAGCTACGGTAAAAAGTTTAAAATCTGCTATACTATTGACGAGAATGTTTTTATGGGTAAAACAAATATTCAGCTTGTGATTAAAGATATTGCGTCTTGATTTTTTTGGGTGGTTTCGACTCCGCTCAACCACCAAAAAAAATATAAATCAAAACTATTTAATTTTGTACCGCCGTTTTAAAATACATTTTAAGCTATTTCTGAACAGCTTTCATAAATGGAGAATCCGAAATATCGGGAATAAAACATTCCTTATTATTTCAAGTGGGATTATTGGCGTTGTTGCTGGTCTTGCTGCTGTTCTGCTAAAACAATTGGTTCATTTTGTCCAATGGTTGCTGAAATCTAATTTCAATCTTCACGAATCCAATATTTTATTTTTTCTGTACCCGATTCTCGGAATATTAATTTCTGTTTTAATCGTTCAGTTTTTTATTAAAGGTAAGTACTACAAAGGCATCAGTGCTGTTTTGTTTTCAATATTTAAAAAATCTTCAAAATTAGATACGCATCACACATGGTCGCATTTGCTTACAAGCTCCATTACGGTAAGCTTTGGCGGTTCCGTTGGACTGGAGGCTCCTGTTGTTTCAACGGGTTCTGCTATCGGCTCTAATATTGCACGCGTATTGCGATTAGGTTATAAAGAGCGCACCTTGCTTCTTGGTTGTGGTGCTGCTGCTGGTATTGCTGCAATTTTTAATTCGCCGATTGCAGGCGTGCTGTTTGCGTATGAGGTGTTATTATTTCAGTTTACTGTACCGGCATTCATTCCTCTGTTAATAGCCTCTGCCTCTGCTGCAATTGTTTCTAAACTGCTTTACTCGGGACAATTGTTTTTCCCTGTTACCGAAGGCTGGGAATTTAATGCAATTCCTTTTTATATTCTTTTGGCTTTAGTATGCGGATTAATTTCCGCATATATAATTCGCATGAATCATAAAATCGAAGAATTTTTTAAAACAAGGAAAAACATTTATGTAAAAATTTTATCAGGTGGAATAACGCTTGGGATGTTGATTTTTATTTTTCCTCCCCTTTTCGGAGAAGGTTATGGAACTATTGTAAACCTACTCAACGGCGCATATACAAAAATATTAGAACACAGTCTTTTTTATGATTTTGGAAGCAATCCGGCATTCATTCTTATTTTTGTTTTTGTAATTATTTTAGTGAAAATTTTTGCTACAGCGGCAACGATTGGATCGGGCGGTAATGGCGGTATTTTTGCTCCCTCTTTGTTTACAGGGGCTTTAACAGGTTTTGGTTTTGCTTTTCTCATCAACACAACAGGGCTGATGAATTTGAACATCTCCAATTTTATTGTTGTTGGAATGGCAGGTATTTTAAGCGGGGTTATTCATATTCCTTTAACAGCAATATTTTTAATTGCCGAAATTACCAGTGGGTACGTGCTTTTTGTCCCTCTAATGATTGTGTCTGCGCTTTCTTTTTTTATTTCAAAATATTTTGAGCCTTACTCCGTGTACACTAAAATTCTCGCGGAAAAAGGCATTGTGCGTACCAATGATAAAGAAGATACACTCATAAGCCACATGAATCTGGAGGAATTAATAGAGTCGGATTTTGTAATTTTAAAATACTACGATAAGTTTCAGATTTTGCTGAATGCAATTTCTCACTCGAAACGAAATATTTTTCCGGTAACAGACGATAAGGGAACGCTCGTTGGCATTGTCAGACTTGACGATGTGCGTGAGATGATGTTTGAAACAAAGCTTTACGACAAAGTTCCTGTTGAAGAAATTATGTCGGAAGTACAGGATGTAATACACAAAAGCGATAATATCCGTGATGTATTGGTAAAATTTCAACGCACGGAAACCTGGAATCTGCCGGTAGTAGAAGAAGGAACGTATATTGGCTTTGTCTCAAAATCCCGCCTGCTCGACGATTACAGAACTTTGTTTGTTAGCTCGTCTAAGGAGTTGATATAGGTTTGCTGGCAATAAAAGTTTATCTTTTAATTCATTTGGAGCAAATTTTTTGTTAAATTTGTAATTATTATTTTGTTGCTACAGCTACAGACATTGAAGTAATAAAAAGCAAACCTTTTTTAAAATTTGAATTAAATGACACAATATCTATCATATCAGGGAATTTATGAAAATGGACTGATTCGGCTTTTAACCCAGATAAAAACATTAAGGAATAAATCAAAAGTGACCGTTTTGATTCCAGTTGAAACTGCTTCAGGAATTGAAATTAATGAATTTATGAAAAAAGGAAATATTTGTTCTGTAGGAGGCGATTCTGTAACTGAAACCGAAGATTACGACAATGAATAATATTCTCATAGACACGATCTATTACTGAGTTTACAGCTATGTAATGCAACATGAGCAAAAAGATAATACCATTGTGGAAGAGATAGAATTTTGTTAATCAATATTATTTTCGTTAATTTTGTATAATCAATAAAAAAAAAGCTTAAAATGGAAAGTATTGTAATAGATATAAGAAACGAAAAAGACAAGTTTTTGTTTTTAGCTCTTGCTGAGAGATTAAAGCTCAGGTCGAAAATATTTACTGATGAAGAAAAAGAAGAAATTGGCTTAATCAAAGCCATGAAAGAAGGGAAAAATTCAGGTAAAGCAGACGAGGTTGAAATAATGAAATCTTTAGATAAATAGTTGTAGAATATACAAAAAGATTTCTAAAAGATATTGACGCCATTGATAATCGTTCTCTGGCTTTAGATGTAAAAGAAGCTATTAATGACGCAAAATCAGTAAATTCTATTAAAGATTTGAAGAGTACAAAAAAAATGAAGGGGGAGAAAAATGCTTTCAGAATTAAAATCGGAGATTACAGATTAGGTTTTTATCTGGAAGCAGATACAATTTTAATGTCACGCTTCCTTCATAGAAAGGAAATCTACAGGTATTTCCCTTGATTTTATAATTAGTTTCGTTAACCCAAAAAAATAACATAAAGCACATTCTTTCTTTTGATGCAGATTTCAACAGTATTGAGGGCATCAAACGTATTTATAACTAAGCAAGATCTCCCACATCTTACATGCTTATTTCTCATAAAACGTCCTGATAAAAACATCCACTGCATCACACAGCTTATCAATATCTGCATTATTGTTGAATATATTTACAGAAACGCGTATATGTCCCAGTCGCAGTGAAGTGTATATTCCACGGTGTTCAAGATATTTAATACATTCTTCCGGAGGTAGCTCTTCAAGGTCGAAGCAGACAATTGCAGAACGCTCTTCATTACTATTAACCGGCGATATAATTTTTACCGGAAGCGAAGATAGTTTTTCAATTAAATAATCTGTAAGTTCCGTAATTCTATTCCTGATTTCTTCAAACCCAATGCCTGAAAGATAATTGAACGCTACTCCGGCTGCAAGAATTCCTTGCAAATTATAGGTTCCTGTAAAGTAGCGGTCTGCCGAATCGTAAAGAGAAAATTCTTTTCCTTTTCCTGTGTAAAACCATTCGTTTTCCTGAGGTTGAACCGAAAGCCATCCGGCAATGGGTGAAGGAAAGGTTTTTCTGAATGTTTCAGAAGTATAAAATAATGTTCCGATATGACCTGTAAAGCCCCATTTGTGCATCGAGCAGGTAAAAACATCAATATTCATTTTTTCAACATCAACAGGATAAAGAGGAAAAGCCTGTGTACCATTTACAATAAATAAAATATTTCGTTTTTTCAACTCTGTGCCGAGGGTTTCAATATCCTGCCTAAATCCGCTTGCATATTGGGTATACGAAGTAACAAGGGCTTTTGTGTCATTATCTATTAAGGAAAGAATTTTATCTATCGGGTATCCGTGGTTTTCATGAGAAACATATTTCATGGTGATGCCCTGATATTCGAAAGGAACAGAATTCGAGGGAAATTCTTCTTCCATGGACACGATATTAAAAGGAGTCTGATATTTGTTTTTCCATGAAAGAGCAAGAATAGACATTGCCAGACTGTTGTTCCATGAAAAGCCCACATCGTTCACATCTGCATTGATGAGGCCTGCAATTTTTTTTCTTACTTCATACGCTTCGCTGAAATCTTTTTGAAAAAAAGCATCGCCGAACTGGTTCAACTTGCGATATTCTTCCATGATTTTTCTGAGTACTACATTTGGCAGTGGCGACATTCCCGCGCTTTGAAAATAAGTAATGTTTTCAGCAACAGGAAAATCCTGTCGAATTTTAGTCCAGTCTGTGGTTGCCATGATTTATTGTTTTTAAATCAACAAAATTTTATTCAATATAATTGGATTTAGGATCTGCCTGCTTGACGCAGCTTGCCTGATGCAAGCAGGTCTGGCAGGTTTAGAATCAGGATTTAGGATAAAAGTTTACCGGAAAGTTCTTAATCCTACTCTTACTTCTTAATCCTTAATCTATTTCCTCCCCCGCAAACCTGTGAGGAACCAGCACACGGGCTTACCCTCAAAACCTCACAGGTTTGGCTTGCCTTACACTGCGTAAATTCCCATTGCCCGCTCCATGCAATCCCAAAGATTATTCGCTGTAGTGTCCCAGGTAAATTTTTCTCTGTGAAGGCTTCCGTAACTAACCATTCTATTTCTGAAAGATGGTATTTTATGCAGCGTAGACATAGCCTGTTTAATAGAATCAACAGAAAAAGGATCGACAAGAAGCGCAGAATCTCCCGCAACTTCTGGCATGGATGTAACATTGGCGGTTATTACCGGGACATCGCATTTCATGGCTTCAACAATGGGTATTCCGAATCCTTCAAAGTAAGGAACAAAAACAAGGGCAAAAGCAGCTCCGGCAACAAGCGCCAGTTCATCGGGTTCAAGCCTTCCTGTAAAAATCACATCTTCTTTATGGGTCATAGCCTTCAATGTGTCATCAATTGGCTTTGTTTTAAACATGGATGTTCCGACAATTACCATTTTTTTATCAGCGCCGGTTGATTTTTTGAATTCATCAAAAGCCTGCAGCATACGGCAAATATTTTTTCTCGGATGCAGTGCTCCAACAAAGTAGAAATAATCTTTCCCCTGTGTATATTTTTCTTTAACTGCAAAAATTTCGTTATCCTCTAAAGGTTTAAATATTTCATTAACCCCATTGTATACTACATCAATTTTTTCAGGAGCAATGTGGAAATTTTCAATGATATCGACTTTAGAATATTCAGAAACGGTTGCAATGCGTTTTGCTTTTTTGGCGTATTTTGGAAAATATTTATTATAAAACTTACTTGTCAGAAAGGGAAGATCTTTTGGGTAATGCAGAAAATTAATATCGTGAATTACATCAATGGAAGGGACATCTGTTGAAAGAGATAAAAATCCGTCTGTAGATAAAAAATAATCTGCTTTATGTTTTTTCAGTATTTCAGGAATAACTTTTTCAAACCACCAGTAATATAAAAATGGGTGTCTTGCTTGCGGACCGGCAACGATTGGAATGATATTATTGGAGAAAATAAATTCATCAGAATAATTCCTGTCAAAAATAAAAAGGAACTGATGTTCGCTATGCCTTTGTGTAATTCGCTTTAATGCCTCATAGGTAAACCATCCGATGCCTTCCAGCTTGTTGGCTAATAATAATCGTGTATTTACTGCTATTTTCATTTTTTAAATTTTTAAAGTCCGAAGTCTACAGTCAAAATACGATAGAAATACGATAGAAATTCAATAGGAATACAATTGTACAACTATCGTCCATCTACCGAATATCTATCGTTGCACTATTGTACATCTTCAAATTTATCATTTATTAAGCACCATTACTTTCTCTCTTACCTCAATTTCAAAAACAAAAGGCCACCATTTTCCTGTAACAAAAATACTATTATTTTGTTCATTCCACGCAATGCCGTTCAGCACATCTATTTTGCCTTTCACATCTTTCGGATCGAGAATACCTTTCAAATCTATTTTCTTTGTAACCTTTCCGTTTTCCGGGTCAATAGCAATGATAAAATCTTCCTGATACACATTTGCCCATATTTCGCCTTTGATATACTCCAACTCATTCAAGTACAAAATTTGTCCATAATAATCGCACACTTCAAGAGTTCCTATTTGTGTATATGTATCCGGATCTAGAAAATAAAGTCTGGCTGATCCATCGCTCATTATGAGTTTTTTTCCGTCTGATGTTATTCCCCAACCTTCGGTTGAATAATTGAATTTCCCGATTTGTTTAAAACTTTCTTTATCGTAAACAAAGGCTAAGTTTGATCGCCATGTTAGTTGTATTATTTTATCTTTATAAACTGTAATTCCTTCGCCAAATATTTCACTTGCCAGATTAACACTTTTAATAATTTCCCCGGTCTGAATTTTAACTTTTCTGAGAGAAGATGTTCCATATTCGCCGGTACCTTCATAAAAATATCCCTTATCAAAAAAAAGACCCTGAGTATAAGCAACAACATCATGCGGATATTTTTTTTTCAACAAATACGTGTATTCATCTGGTTTTTTATCAGAAAGGACAAGGAATGAACTTTCGCAGTTTTGTTTTTTACCATCAGGCATAAATGCGGTTGCAATAAGTTTTTGTCTTCCTGTTTTTATGCTTGTTTCGCTTGTTTTCCACTCGTGGGAGTAAGGTGCGTTTGAAAAGATCGTAATAATTTTTCCATAATAGGAAATACTTATAGAGTCAGGTTTTACTGCATTATCAATTTGTTCAAGCGAAATTATTATTTTATCATTAATACGGTATTTTGTTTCAGAATCCGGAGATATGAATTTTATAACAGACCTGCTTTCTGCCTGTAATTTTTGAGTGTTGTCTGTATTATTTTTTTTTGTTTCTGAATTTTCGCAGGAAATGCAGAAAACGGAAATACAAAAAAAAAGTATTAAAAATGGTTTCATACACAATGGGTTAAAAATACTGGCGCACTTCATTTTTAAGAAATTCAATAGCAACTGTTGCCGGAGTTTTATTTGCCTGCATAATAAATTCAAGAATTGCTTTTCCGAGCTCGTATGAAGGCGCATCGGGTTCAACCTTATCTGCTGCCATGTTAATAATTTTCACGGTATTTTCTTTTGCGCTTTTTATTACTTCCCAGGCCTGATTTGAAACATAAACCTGTTGTGAAAGATTGTGCTCAAATTCTGCACGGATAAGGCTGAGCATATCCTGCTGGAGTTTTTTTGCAGTCATTGAAGGGTGTTGAATACGAAGAATCATTGAGTCGGGCTGAATGCGCTCAAGAAACATCACAAGTCTTTCGTAAGCCGTTAATCGTAATGGTGTTACGAGTTTTTGATTCGAGGAACGCATATCCATTCTTCTTTTATTCTGCTCATTGTCAAAAAAGGCTTTCATTGCAAAATAGGATGCAAGAAGCACAACAACCGAAGGGAGAATGTATTTTAAAATTTCAAGCAAAGCCATAATTTCAACGATTTAATAATTGTTATAAACAAAAAATAGTTAAAAATTTTATTTGCAAGATTAAAAAAAATATAAATACTTTGATGTTTTTAAACCAAAATTGTTTTAAGATGCATGAAATAGCTGAAAGATTGCAGCGCCTGTCTGCTTCACAAACACTTGCCATGGCTCAAAAAAGCCGTGAATTAAAGGCTTCAGGAATAGATGTTATAAATCTTTGCATAGGGGAACCTGACTTTAATACCCCTGATCACATAAAAGAGGCTGCAAAAAAAGCCATTGATGATAATTTCTCATTTTATTCTCCGGTTCAGGGATACGATGACTTGATTCAGGCTGTTTGCGCCAAACTAAAAAGAGAAAATAATCTCAATTACAAGCCAGAAAACATTTGCGTTTCAAACGGTGCGAAACAGTGTATAGCAAATGTTATTCTGAGTCTCGTAAATTACGATGATGAGGTAATTATTCCAACTCCTTATTGGGTAAGCTATATTGAGTTGGTAAAACTGGCTCGCGGTATTAATGTTTTGGTTGAAGCAGGAATTGACCAAGATTTTAAAGTTACACCTGAACAAATTGAGAAGGCAATCACGCCACGAACAAAATTATTTCTTTTCAGTTCGCCAAGTAATCCAACCGGAGCAGCTTATACAAAAGAGGAATTAAAAGCCATTGCCGAAGTTTTTGCCCGTCACGAACAGGTACTGATTATTTCAGATGAAATTTATGAACATATAAATTTTAATGGAGCGCACGAAAGTATTGCTCAGTTTGATTTTATTAAAGATCGTGTTATTTTAATCAATGGTGTTTCTAAAGGTTATGCAATGACAGGATGGAGAATCGGGTATGTTGCTGCTCCTTTGTGGATAATTAAAGCATTGATAAAATTACAGGGACAATACACTTCCGGTCCCAGCTCTATTGCCCAGAAAGCGTCTGTTGCTGCATTAAATACCGATTATTCACTGCTGAAAGGAATGCGCGATAAATTTCATGAAAGAAGAGATTTGGTAGTTAAACTTATGAATGAGATACCCGGATTGCGCTGCAATGTTCCTGATGGAGCGTTTTATGTATTTCCGGAAGCCTCCCACTACTTTCATAAAACAAATGGAACGTCAATGATAAAGAACGACGACGATCTGGCAATGTACCTTTTAAATAAAGCGCATGTTGCCGTTATGGGGGGAACTGCATTTGGCGCACCCGGCTACATACGTCTGTCTTATGCTACTTCTGAAGAAAATTTAATTGAAGCTATGAAGCGTATTAAAAGTGCGCTTTCTTTACTAAGATAAATTATTTTTTTTTCTATAAAGAAAACCGGTGTTTCGATGCTTTGATGTTACTCAGCAACCTCAAGCTCAACGACCGGTTTTTTATTGACCCCATTCGTAAGAATTTGTTTCGATTCCTGACATTGCAAGTACACGGTCTGTAATAGTTTTAACAAGAGCCTCAATAGTATCGGGTTTTGAGTAAAAAGATGGTGATGCGGGAAAAATAATACCTCCGGCTTCTGTAATCGTTTTCATGTTATTAATATGAATCAGACTCAGGGGGGACTCGCGTGTAACGAGAATCAGCCTGCGGCGTTCTTTTAGCATTACATCTGCTGCCCGGGTAATAAGGTCATTAGAAATTCCAGAAGCAATGCGTCCCAGTGTTCCCATTGAGCAGGGGCAAATAATCATCGTATCGTATTTAGAAGATCCAGAGGCAAAGGGGGCATAGAAATCATCGTGCTTATAAATACTTATTAAATCAGACGAATTACTGAATTTACTTTCCAGCTCGTATTCCCATACTTTTTCTGCCTGCTCTGAAAAAACCAGTTCAATTTTTTCAACTTGTGATGAAAGTGTAGTAAGTGTTTCAAGAAGAATTTTACCATATATAGATCCACTGGCTCCGGTTATTGCTAATATTATTTTTTGCTTTGGATTCATGCTTTGTTTTAGTTTTAAAATTAATAATACAAAAAACAGGACACAGAAATAAATTTCAAATGCCCTGTCAGAGATACCTTCCTGATTCCAACCAATATCAAATATACCTTAGATAAACAGGGCTTTTCTTTTTTTGTTTTTTGTGAAACATTTGTGAAACATGGTTTTTCGTTTATTTTTCACAACGTAAGTTTAAACGAAGGTTCAAATTTAGCCATAAAATAAGTTTTACAACATTTTTTTGTAAAAAAGAGTGTTTTGTTTGTATTGGTTTTTTAAAATCGGAAAACGAGTTCTACGCTTTTTTTATCAAAATTCTGCAAAACGACATCACCGCAATATGTATGTTTTTTCTGCTTATGCCGGTGGTTTAAGAATCTTTGATGTTTTGCAGTTAAAATGGGAAAATTTCGATGGTGAACGGGTTCTTATTACTACTCAAAAAATCGGCTCTGTTGTTTCTGTAAAATTGCCAGCCAAGACCCTTGAAATAATCAATAGTTATAAAACAGATGAAACAAAACCGTCTGATTTTGTTTTTCCCTTATTAAAAAATGATGTGGATTATTCTGATCCAGCTGTTTTATATGATGCTATTTCCTCTATGAATGCCTACACGAATAAAAACCTCAAAAAAGGTTTGACAGGACTTCAGAAAGGACATGGAAGAGCCTGTTCGCTTCTTCGTCAGGGCTTCCTCTTTCATAGCATATTGCGTGTATCAATTTTAAATAATTATATTACCTTTGCACAATAATAGAGTTTTAGTACAGCGTAATAATAGAATTTTAACACAACACGATTGTAGAACTTTAGCACATCGTAATAATAGAATTTTAATACACAAAAAGGAAGGAGTCAATAAAATGGCAACACCTAGTAAAAAATTAGCGGAATCCTTAAAAGAATTAAAAAAACTTCAGGACAAGGGTATTGTGGCTATAAAAACATCCGACCTGAGCCGAATGCACAGGGAGCGTTTGTTAAAGAATAATTTTCTGAGGGAAGTTATGAAAGGCTGGTATTTGTCTGTGCCTTCAAATGAAGAGCAGGGCGATAGTACTTCATGGTATGCATCATACTGGCAGTTTTGCTCAAGATATTTATCAGTTCGTTATGGTAAGTCATATTGTATTTCAGCAGATCAGTCCCTGCAGATTCATTCCGGTAACTGGACTGTGCCCCTTCAGCTTATTATCAGGTCGGCAGGCGGCCCGAATGGTATTACTCCATTGCTTTATAAAACTTCTTTATTTACAATGAAGTCCTCGCTTCCCAATGCAGCAGAAATTAAAGTTGTGGAAGATATTCGGATGCTGTCACTGCCTTCTGCCCTTATTCATTGCTCTCCTGCTATGTTTATCAAAAATCCAATTGATGTTCGCACCGCATTGTCAATGATCAAAGATTCTTCTGATGTATTGGGCTTGCTGCTTGATGGCGGTCACAGTACGGTTGCCGGTCGCCTCGCCGGTGCTTTCAGAAATATTGGCAGGGACCGGATTGCTGTTGAAATTTTAAAAACCATGCAAACTGCAGGTTACGATGTTCGTGAATCAGATCCCTTTGAAAGCACTCCTCCAGCGTCCATTTATACAAAAAGCGTGTCGCCTTATGCAAATCGTATTAAACTCATGTGGCACGAAATGAGGGACGTCGTTTTAGAACATTTCCCCAAAGCGCCCAGCCTTCCGAAAAATCATTCAAAATTTTTGAAGCTTATTGATGAAATATATGTTACGGATGCCTATCACTCTTTGTCAATAGAAAAATATAAAGTCACTGCGGAATTAATTGAAAGGGTGCGTAGCGGCAAGTGGGATATTGAAAAAAACGAGGAAGATAAAAAACAAAAAGACGCCATGGCTGCCAGGGGCTATTGGTTGGCTTCGCAAAAAGTCAGGGAGAGCATTGTAAAAATCCTTAATAAAGAAAATTCCGGCCATGTGGTTGAAAAAGATCATGGTTCATGGTATCGGGAATTGTTTGCTCCCAGTGTTACTGCCGGAATTTTAAAAGCTTCCGATTTAGCCGGGTATAGAAATAACCAGGTATTTATCAGTCAGTCAAAACACGTTCCTCTCAATATAGAAGCAGTAAGAGATACTATGCCTGTTCTTTTTGAATTGCTGGTAAATGAAAAGGAAGCTTCTGTCAGGGCTGTGCTGGGTCATTTTATTTTTGTTTTTATTCATCCATATATGGATGGGAACGGCCGTATGGCGCGGTTTTTAATGAATGTAATGCTTGCTTCCGGCGGTTATCCATGGACTGTTATTCCCGTTCAGGAGCGCAAAATATATATGGCTGCTCTTGAAAAAGCAAGCGTTGAGAAAAACATTAAAGATTTTTCTCGTTTTGCCGCCCATTTAGTTTCTGAAGGGATGAAGGGAACACCGGTGGCAAAGCTTATTGAGTAATAAATATCCGTTTTTTTTCTATGTATTACCCTTAAATATAAAACGCCCGTAAACAAAAAATTTACGGGCGTTTTATATTCAGAGGTCTCTTCCGGACTCCTGAAACAGCTTCCAATTGCATTTTTTTGCACTCTTTCCATTTGCTATCAATCCCTTATGTTTTCTGTCTTTTTTAACTTTCGGCTCTGTTAATAACTAAAAGTGGTTTTTGTTGTACCAAATTGTTGTACCATGTTGTACCTTTTTTTATATTTGTATTTATTTTAATCATATGGCAACAACAAAACTTCTGCTCAAATATAATAAAAAAAATAAAATGGGGGAGATCCCTTTTTATATTCGAATAATTAAAAATCGTAAAGCCCATTTCCTCTCTACCGGCATTTTTATCAAACCAGAGTATTGGGATGAAGAAAATCATCGGGTTAGGAAAAGCCATAAAAACGCCAGTTATATTAATGCTTATCTTGCAGGTAAGCTCGCTGATGCTGAGCGCATGGCTCTTGACCTTGAAACTTCAAAAAATGATTACAGTAAAAAGAAAGCCAAGCGGGAAATTTTAGGACGTTCCGATGAAAGCTTTTTAAGCTTTGCTGAAAATTATGTCGAAAAGCTTAAAGAAAAAGGTAATCAGGGCACCTATCATAAAGCCGAAATCGTCTTGAGAAAGCTAAAACAATATCTGAAAAACAAAGATCTGAAGTTCGACAACCTTAATGTTGCTTTTCTGAAAGATTATGAAGAACATCTTCGGGCAGAGCATAAAAACAGTGTAAATACTATTCATTCTAATTTAAAAGTCATTAGGCGCTGGTTTAACGAAGCGATCAGGGAAGATTATGTCCCACCAGAAAAAAGCCCTTTCCTGCGTTTTAAATTAAACTGGGAAAATGTTGAAAAAACATTCCTTACAGAGGATGAATTAAAACAGATCGAAGATTTTGAAGTTTCTCCTACTTCCGCAAAACGGCATCACCGCAATATGTATGTTTTTTCTGCTTATGCCGGTGGTTTAAGAATCTCAGATGTTTTGCAGTTAAAATGGGAAAATTTCGATGGTGAACGGGTTCTGGTTACTACTCAAAAAACCGGCTCTGTTGTTTCAGTGAAATTGCCAGCCAAGGCCCTTGAAATAGTCAATAGTTATAAAACAGGTGTAACAAAACCGTCTGATTTTGTTTTTCCCTTATTAAAAAATGATGTGGATTATTCTGATCCGGCTGTTTTATATGATGCTATTTCCTCTATGAATGCCTACACGAACAAAAGCCTCAAAGAAATTAAAACAAGCCTTAAATGGAGTAAGAACCTTAATTTCCACACCTCCCGGCACACCTGGGCAACCCGCGCACTAAAAAAGGGTATGCGCATTGAATATGTTTCAAAGCTGATGGGGCATTCCTCAATAAAAACAACTCAGGTCTATGCGAAAATTGTGAATGCTGATCTCGATCAGGCAATGAAGGAATTTGATGAAACGCTTGTTAAAGAAGCTAAAGAAAGAAAAGAAAAGGATAAGAAGAAAGAGAAAAAAATAAAAGTAAAGCAACCAGCTCAGAAGCTAAGCACAAAGCCAACTATCAAGAAATCAGAAAAAATTCAAAAAAAAGCTTGACAGGGCTTGGTCGCAGTTTGTCAAAGGCTGGTCAGTGCTTCGGCTTCTATAGTTCATTAGTGGCTGTGGCTCTCTAAGCCACCGCTATCATATTTTACACCGCTTCGTCGCAGCTTGTCAAAGGCTGGTCAGTGCTTCGTCTCCTATAGTTCATCGGTGGCTGAGGCACTCGAAGCCACCGCTATCAAGTTTGACAGGGCTTCGTCGCAGTTTGTCAAAGGCTGGTCAGTGCTTCGACCTTCCCTTTAAATCATCAAATCACAAATCTGCATCGCCGCGGCGATCACAAATCAAAATTTTCACACCGCTTCGTCGCAGCTTGTCAAAGCCTGATCAGTGCTTCGTCTCCTATAGTTCATCGGTGGCTGAGGCACTCGAAGCCACCGCTATCAAATTTCACACCGTTTCGTCACAGCTTATTAAAGCTAAAGATTATTTTCAAAGCAGTTAAAAAAAAATTGCCGTTTTTTTGTATAACAAAAATTGTTTATTTTTATATCCTTTATGCTACTTGTAATTTTCATAAACAACGAAGAACCTTTCAGGTCTGATCTGATTAGCTTGGAGCCATACCTTGTTAAACCTGTAGGCTACACGGGTATTAATGACGTTTTAAGTGATAACGCCCCCATTCTTGCTTATTGCACTGACAAGGACTTATCAAAAGGTTCATGCGTAATTTTAATTGATAAAACGGCTACACCCTTTTTTGAGAATGATCTTCCCTATTTACTGCTGATCTCATCAAGACATATTGATTCAGCAACCGAAACATGGTTTAAATATCTTGTAAGCTTGAAACAACCACCATACTATATCATTTTCAGCCCGGTAGGGATAGTGCATGAAAAGGCAATAACCGATAAGGCCATTGGCAATAAGGTGCATTACACCATAACAGAAAACATTTTTGGAAGCCCGGTTTATACTGAACTGAAAGGTCTCTTTGAATTTGTTTCGTGGAAAACAATGTACACAGGGCGTGATTTCATAAAAGAAATTTGTGATTATGTAAAATCGGCATCATCAAAAAATAACTTCTAAATGTACACATTATCAAGCAACAGTGTTGCAGACAAAAATAAAATTAATAATGGCGATTACCTTTTACATGAATTTCTCAGTTCTGAAAACATACTTGTATTGGTCTTATCAGATGGCGTTGGTTCAAGGGCATGCGACCACGTTGCTTCGCAAACAGCATGTTCGACATTTATGGAGGCATTTAAAAATTGTAGTGACGGGGTCGAAACATCTGAACGTTTCAGAAATGCAATTAAGGAAGCGAACCGGCTGGTTTCTTCACCTCCCCAGCAATGCCATGGCATGATGGCCACGCTGGTTGCAGTTGTATGGCCAGTTGATTGCGATTTTTTCTATTATTCCGGGATTGGCGATTCGAGGGTCTATCTGTATCATCAGGAAAAAGTTATACAAATTAGTGAGGATCAGAAAAAGGCATTCATCAGAAGGGATAAATTTACAAAAAAAATTATATACAGCGCAGGTACTCCTGTTATTGATTGGGGTTTAACAAATGCACTTGGTTATTTAATGTTCAAATTGATATAAAAAAACAGGAATTCCTCCCGGGCGATTCAGTTCTTCTTGCAAGCGATGGTTTCTATGAAGGGATTAACATGTTTGAGAACGAAATAACTGGGCTTTCCTGTCATTCAGATATTGAAAAAGGGTTACAATCTTTATTTGCTTGTAATGAAGGTTTGTTTAACGACGATGCTTCTGCAATATTTATACGGAGGAAGTAATTACAATATTTAGACATGAGAGTCATTTGGAAAAATAAAAAACGGGTAAGAATACAAAGGAAGCGGAAGATCCAGGTGGGAACCAGCAGGGTTAAACCCATTGAATTGGTTCCGAAGCGTATTCTGGGACCGGTAACCCGGGAAGAACTCATTCGAATGACCGAAGCCCTGAACCAATGGCTCTATGAAGGAAAAAAAATTATTATGATTCCTGAATTATTATGCCCAGAAAAATAATTTCTCAAGGCGAAGGTTATACTGGGAGAAAATTGTTTCACGAGGACAGGAAAACAATTGGAGATTTTGCCTGCTTTGAGCTGTTAATATTACTATTGAAAAGCACATGATTATGGATGAAATTAAAATTGTAAAAATAGGCCATCCGGCATTAAGGACAGTGAGCAGTAAAGTTGAAGATTTCCAATCTGACCAGGTCCGGGATACAATACAATTGTTATCGAAAATAATCAACGAAAATGATCAGTTAGACATTGGACTTGCTGCTCCTCAGCTGGGAATTAATCTGCGGATCTTTGTCACCAAGATCGCCGCTGCGCCGCACCGCAATGACCTTGTCCCGGATAGCCTGAGAATCTATATTAACCCGGAACTGGAATTTCTCTCGGAAGATAAAAATCTTTTTTATGAAGCATGTTCTTCACTCCCCAGAACACTATTTGGACCGGTTTACAGACCCAGGCATATTATTGTGAAAGCATGGGATCAGGCAGGGTTACCGTTTACCCTGGAATGCGACGGTTTGCTTGCCCGATGTATTTTACATGAGTACGACCACCTGGATGGCTTTCTTTTTACTGACAGGCTGGAGAATATCCGTGACCTGATTGACAAAGAGTTTTTGGCAGAAGTAAAAATAAAATTTCCGGAATTGAAAACGAATAAGAATATAAACATAAAGCGGATAAACTATTTGGTATAGATAAGTAGTTGAATATATTATGTTTCATTGACTTTTCGATATTTTAATCAGAAAAATAGTGAACAAGCTAAATCAGGTAAAACCTATGAGCAACTTAATAAAAAAGGGGACAATTTATGTCGGAAGCATGATTGGCTATTATAAAATTGAAGCCTTTAAAATCGAGCATTTTTTTACGGCATACGCTCAGTATTCCAATGCCGTTTGTGTAGTATTTCTTCCTCCATATGAAACAAAAAGAAGATATATCCTGAAAGGTTACAACCCTAAATTTGTCATTTTAGACGGATGGGGGCATCCGGATACTCCCGGTGAATCTTCATACAGGATTGAGAATGACAGTAAATTTGAAACAAGAAGAATTTTATTGGATTCTGAGTTTGCCGACGAAGTATTTGAATCTTTTTTCAGTGATTATGTCAACGCCAAGAACCCCCGTATTCTGGCAGATTACCGCAGTTTTGTACCCAGTGCTGACCGTGATTACAGAATCAAGCCCCGGTATAAAGAATTCGAAGGGTCCGAGCATGGAACATTGAACGAAGAATAAGGATGTCTTGCTTTTCTGAAAATGGGCTTAACCCTTAAAGAACTCATTCGAATGACTGAAGCCCTGAATCATGGGCTTCCTCCCAGTTTAAGAACAGTGTTCCCTTATAAACAAGACAATGGCTAATAACCAGCATCAAGATAATCAATGCATTGCACTTTAGAAAACCCCGGAAAACTGCTGTCTTAATATATTTGAACATGTTATTTAATGTTTAACCTTAAAATTAAAAATTATGAACGATTAAGTAAAAATATTAAACAAGAGGTTCGGGAAAAATTCCGAACCTCTTGTTATTTTAATTCGAATAATTTTTCTTACTCGATATTTTGTATAATACTTTAAAAATCATATGTTAGCGGTTTAAATTAATTTCGATTAGGTGGTAAAAAAATTCGGAGAACATTGTTTGCCGGTATTTTTGAATAAAATGACTTATTTAATAATTTTTAAAAAATAAAATATGAAAATCAGATTCGCATTATTCACTCTCGTTGTTCTTTTCTTTATTTCCTGTAATTCTGATAATAAAAAAATTACAATTGGCATAAACCAATTTGCGCAGCATCCCATATTAGATGAAGTTTATAGCGGGATAAAAGAAAGGCTATCAAAAGAGAAGAATATCGAAATTATTTATAAAGTATCAAATGCCGATATCAATATTTCAACACAAATCAATAATCAATTTGTTGCAAATGATGTGAGCCTGATAATAGCATTAGGCACTCCTGTTGCCCAATCTGCAATTAAATCAACTAAAACAATTCCCATTGTTTTTGGTGCAATTACTGATCCGGTTGGTGCAGGATTAGCCAATAGCCTTGATAAACCAGGGGGAAATAAAACAGGTACTACTAATCGCTGGCCATTTGAGAAACAGGTTTCATTAATAAAAATAATTAAACCCAATGTTAAAAATGTTGGCATTATTGTTAATCCGGGGGAAGATAATTGCAATTTTGGAATGATCTACATAAAAAAAGCATTGGATTTTAATAAAATATCCTATACAGAATTACCCATTATGAACACATCTGAAATAATGTCTGTTATGAGTAGTTTGATTAGCAAATGTGATTTGCTATTAATCAGCCCTTCTAATACAGTGATTTCATCTATGCCGAGTATCATAAAAATTGCGAATGAAAATAATGTAATGGTAATTGGTGGCGATAAAAGTTCCGTTGAAAAAGGATCTGTTATTTCTTATGCATATGACGATCATGAAATTGGTATATCTACAGCAGAAGTGGCTATGAAGATTTTAAATAACAAAGTCAATCCGGGCGATTTACCAGTAATCCAACCCCCGAACGCTAAAATATATTTCAACCAGACTTCTGCAGATAAATATAAAATTAGCCTACCCGATTCAGTTAAACAACAAATATTCATGAAGTATTAAAATGCATCAAATCATTACCAATATTATTGTTACAGGTTTAATTTATAGCGTTTTTGTTTTAGCTATAGTATTAACCTTCAGAATTATCGGATTTGCCGACTTAACGATTGAAGGCAGTTTTTCCATGGGTGGAGCTATCATTGCCATGTTGATCAACAGTGATTTTAATCCTGTAATTGGCATGTTGTTCGCATTTTTAGGAGGGGCAGTTGCTGGTTTTGCAACAGCTGCATTGCATTGTTTTTTAAGAATCAATAAATTGCTTTCAGGTATAATAACCCTGTCTATTCTGTTCACCGTTAATATAAGAATTATGGGCCGTCCCAATTTCCCCATATTAAATAAAATTACACTTTTTGATTATTTTGATAATAAGTTTATTCAGATTATTATTTTGCTCGTGATTGCTGGCTTTGTATTTCTCTTTCTATATTGGTTATTATCTACAAAGTTCGGGTTACACCTGCGAACAACAGGAGAGAATAGTAAACTATTAAAGAAAAGTGGATATAATCCTACTAAATATATCATAATCGGCCTTGTTCTGTCTAATGGGTTTATTGCCCTATCCGGATCAATGCTTGCTCAAATACAGGGATTTAGTGATATTAATATGAGCGGCGGATTATTAATTACTGTAATTACATCGCTTTTGGTTGGGGAGAAAATTATTAAACCAACATCCGTTTTAAAATTATTATTCGCAGCTGTTACCGGTGCTTTTATTTTTCAGTTTGTAATCGGCTTTGCTCTAAAATTTAATATTAATCCATGGGATCTGAAACTATTGGTCGCATTATTATTTATCATTATCCTGGTTATCGAAAAACTTAAAAAGAAAACGGATCAGAGGAATATCGGCGCTGATTTTATTTGATATGAAGAATATGGAATTATTAATATTACCAGGGTTAGGAGACCCGGAAGCAAACAAATATAAAGCAGTTTATAATTTAATCATAACAGAAGCAAAAAATCATAATTTTAATCATATTGAAATAATTAAGTGGCCAGGGCAAAATTCCTCAAAACAAAAAGATATTAAAGTAACGTTGCCTAGGTGTGTAGAAGAATTTTATGTATTTCTGAAAGCTCTGGAAAACAAAAAACAATTATATTCAATTATTGCAAGAAGTTTTGGTTGTATTGTTTTTCTAAGTACTTTAAAAGTAATAAAACTAAAATATCTTAAAAAAGCTGTTTTATGGGGGCCTACCTCCTATGTTAATCATTACAAATTATTCAAACAGGATTATGAAAACACCATTAAAAAGTCAATAGGAAATAATGTCAACATAGATATATCATTTTTCGATACAATTGTCCCGGTTGAAGTTGCATTAGAGAATTTCAAAAACGAATTTGAGCTAAAGATTGCATGCGGTGAGAAGGATGATTTATCAGATCCTGTATTTTTGGAATATTTAAAGAACATGAATCCTGAGAAAAAAATAAAAATAAAAACTGTACCGAATGTAGGGCATGAGGTATCCGAATATAATCAGGAATATATTTCAGCATTATTTAACTAAAAAGAAGATGCTATTATTAAAAAATATATCTGTAACATTTAACAAAGAATCACAATTTCAGCTAAAAGCATTGTCTGATATTGATATAGAATTTCATAGTAATGACTGGACATATATTATTGGTGGCAATGGTTCCGGGAAATCTACTTTATTGAAAATTATTTCGGGTGAGCTAAAAACAGACACAGGCGAAATACGGCTAAACAATAAAACTATAAACAATATTCCATTTCACAAGAGAGCAGACAAAATATTATTTATTGAACAGGATATTACAAAAAACCTTGTAGGTTCAATGACTGTATACGAAAACTTAGTTTTAGGTTCAGAGCAAAATGTTTTTGTAAGTGAATTTTTTCCGTACAAACAAAAAAAGCAATTAAATAAAATTAAAGAACTCCTGTCAGAATTTGGCTTGGGTCTTGAAAACCGGGTTAATCAACAGGTCAGGTTTTTATCAGGAGGTGAACAGCAAGTCGTTGTTACAGCACGCATTATGCTGAGAAAACCGCAAATTATTTTAATGGATGAGTTCACGTCAGCTTTAGATCAGAAAATAGCCCCGCTTATTATTAAAAAAATTAAAGACTTTGTAACAGCAAGTCAAATCTCTGTTATTGCAGTCAGTCATGATTATTCTATTATAAAAGATACAGGCGACAGGGTTATTATTCTTGCAAATGGTAAGATTACTCATGATATCAGTAAAGGTATGCATGAATTGACCGAGAAATTTATTTTAGATAAATTTTATGAACGAACGAAATAAAACAATAACCAATTTACATTTTGATTCTATTAACAAATCGCAAGTTAAAGCCCATTGTGATCTTGGTTCTGAATCTGAATGGCTTTCATTATGGATTGAAATACCTTCAGCCTGTCATCTTAATTGTGCTTATTGTTTTGCAAAACCAAGTGAAAAGAATAAAGCCCACAATAATGGTCCAAAAAAATATAACGGAATATTAAAGTTTACGAAGGAAGGTAAAAGAAGAAAAAATTTCTCGAAAATTATCACATTTGAACTGGATGAAAAATTTAATATAATTAATGTTAACGGTGCGCTGGAAGAAATTTATTACACCAAAGATGATCTGATTGCTACACCGGTCAAAGATTTTATTTCAGAAGAATATTATTACCTGTTTGAGAATACGCATATCACTCCTATACAAAACAACACCATTGAAATCATATTACCAGATAAAACCAGAAAATTCTCTAGCTTGTCTGTAATTGAAATGAAAAAAACTTTAAAGATTGAAGATTATATTAGAATTATAGAAGAGTTTGCAGATCAGGGAGGAAAGTATCTGGGCATTCCTGGCAAAGGGGAGCCATTTCTTTATTTAAATAGGGCTATCGTTAAAAAAATAATTGAAGTTGCTCATAATAATAAAATACAAACCACAATTTTTACAACCGGTGATACTATTTTTTTTTCGCCGAAAGATTCAGATAATGCCGATCCGCAACCCAATTATAATTTGGTTAATTTTCTTTCCGATAAAGATGTTATTCTTTTGATTAAATGCAATTCTCTGAAACCTGATGTTCAAGATGGTATAGTTAAGAAAAAGGGCTATACCGATTTGAGGACAAAAGCTCTTGATTTATTGATCAATAAATATAAATTTAACGAACAGGGGAAATTGGGCATTGTTACTTCTATAATGAAGGAGAATAAAGATGAAATTATTGATTTGTATAAATATGCAAAAAAGAATAATTTGATTTTCGATTGCGATACCATTCTTCAGCGCGGGCAGGGAATTTCTTTTTTTGAACAAAATGAAATCTCTTACACAGAAATCAAAGAAGTATTTGACAAGCTGCAAAAGGAGGGAGCTTTTCATACAAACCCCGGAGGCACTTATGTTGGAGTGGCCTGCGACAGGATTAAGCATCATTTATATATAGATATTGAGGGGAATGTTTACCCATGTATAGGTTGTGCTGATACCCTAAAGGACGATTTAAAACTTGGCAACATTAAAGAATATGATCTTGGCGGGGCAGTCCACTCTTCAAAAACAACTGTCTGGGTTGGGGATGATGATACATTTCGTACCGACAAAGGTGAAATTGCTGAAATTGATAATTTTAACATTCGAAATAGATTTTGGGAGGAACCTATAAGAGAAAAGTTAAGAAATAAATATAATGCGATTTTTGAAGGGGTTTGTGCGAATTGCGAAAATTTCCTGAATCAAACCTGTTATTCCTGTATGGGAAGGTCAGTGCATTCATTTAAGAAAATTGATAGCAAGGGCACTATAGTTTTTAGAACATCCGGATGTATTAATCATAAGCCAGATATCACTGCATGGATGCTGGCAGTGGAAAATTATTTAAGGAATATAATGGGAGAGAAATGTGTTGAGGAATTGCTAAAAAGGGGATTGGAGAATCTTTGGCAGGAGAACAAAAATACTGCATTTACCCTGTCACAAATGAGTTTAGAAGACAGATTGAAAAAAATAGAAGCTTTTATTAATATTCCAGATTCTAAAACTCCCTTGTTAGAAGATAATAAAATTGACAAGCTTTCGATTGGTAATTTTTCAAACAGGAAGCACTATTCCCGATCAGGGTTAGATTTTCCACTGAATAAAGCCTGGGATTTTTTAAACGAACCTAATTATTTCACCAATAGTGAAGTTTTTGGTAAGGATTATGAGGGCTTGAATAGGAAGAAATTATTTACAGAATTATCAAAATCCGTTTTATCAAATGTTTTTTTACCTTCTTTAAAAATACTTATTGAAGAAAACGATAAAACATTTCAGGATCAAGGAAATATTTTGCTTTGTAATTTATTACTCTATGATGATATATTAAAAAAGAATTTCTACCGAACATTTTCAATGGGAGATTTTGATATTTCTAATTTTAAGAAACCAGAAGATAATCCAAAGTTCCTACAAAGTATTTTTATGTTCCGGTGGGCTGAAAATTTCAGTAATGAGAATTTATTTAAAAAGCATATCCTGAATCTAAGTGATATTTTTAAGAAAAAATTTAATCATGAATATGAATTTGTTTTAAAAGCCAATTCTGATGGGAAAAATCTTTCAGAAAACACAAACCTTTATGATAAACCAAACTATACAATAAACATTTCAAGTTGGATTAACCCTGAAAATAATCCTGAAAAGGTTTCTTATATTAATAAAAAAGTATCCGATTTTAAAACAGCTTTTGACAAAAAGCTTTCAGAAGAAGGAACTAAAGAATTAATTTTAAAAAGTAGAGAAATAATATTTGAAAGAAAACCTGGAGATGAAATTATTAATGCAATAAAAAAACTATACTCCGACATAGCGGAAGAATGTTTTTATAAAGAAAATGACATTTCTAAAATTATTTCTGATGAAGAATTATATACTAAAAATTTATTGCTATTAATTAATGATAATTTTATTGACTTTGATAAAAAACTAACCTATAGTACTGTCTTTAACGAGAGCGAAGGGAATTTCTTTAAAGTTATAGAAAAAAGCAAAAAATTGTCGTATGTTAATGAACCTCTTGTTGAGTTCATAAGATTGTTTGATCCATTAACAAAAGACGATTTTGGCCGACATACACTTCCGCGAATTTTTAATTATATTATTTTTTTAGGGATATTAGAGGATATGGGTGTTGGTTATTACTATTTATTTCATTCAACAAATTTTGATTTTGCCGGGTTAAAGGATAATATAATGGACGGCGAAAAATTTAAGAAAAGGACTCCCAGCAGTATTCTTATCTGCAGTAAAAACAACTTGCCTGATAAAACTAAAAATAATATCAAAATCCTATTAAACAATATCTTAAGACCTTTTGATGAAAAGTATTCACAATATAGAGAGGAAGAATATCAAAAAAAATTAAAGCAGCAGGCTACTATTGCTGCTATCTCACAGGTAATGGCCAGGAATACTGCGCATAATTTATCCAGCCATTGTAAAACCAGGATCTCGCTAAAACAGATTTATCAGAGACTCAAAAAATTATATATCATAGATGAAAATTCGCATGATATTAATGTTAAAAAATGGATTGAATTTGCAACGGAGAAATTTAACCAATATGAAATAGCAAGAAGTGAATATGTGGCAGATTATGACAATGCCCCTCGGAATATACAATTTTACAAAGATTTGATCTTGCCTTTTTGTGAGAACACTTTGCTGCTTGATAATATTGCGGCAAGCGAGAATATTGAATATACTGATTGTGGAACAAATAAAATACGCGTAAGGTGTTTTATTAATGACTTTGAAATGAAAGCATTTTATAAAAATCTAACCTGTTTTAACTCACCTTGCAACAATGAAATTCCCGAAATATGTTACCCTGATCACTACCCCTATTTATTGATAAGTAAAAATGAATTTCGTAATGAAGAGGGCAAAGAAAAATATATTAATGATGTTTTTAATTTTAAAGAAATTGTTGGATTTAAAAATAATGAACAATCTTCAAATGCTGATGTAAATATAGCCATTCATAACGAACAAGGTTTTTATTCATTACTTGAGAATTTTATTCGGAATAGTGCGAAGCATAATAAGCCTAAATTCATAACTCAAGACCTTGAAATTTATATCAAACTAAAGGAAAATGGGGAATACTATACTTTGTATTTATATGATAATGTCTCTTCTCAAACACCAGTAAGAATATTTAATAATGATGATAAAAATCCGGGAATTTTCGATCGGATTAACCAGTCACTGCTTATAGATGCCAGTGTACGGCGTGAAAACTGGGGTTTTGCCGATATGAAAATAAATGCATTCCTTTTATTTAATAAGGCAATTGATTTATCGGATGACAAACTTAAAAATAATTTCACCCTTGTATCTATACAATCGGATTCGGAAACAGGAATAGAAACATTTAAAGTAATAGAGGAAAAACCCATTAATGATATACGATTTGGTTATCAAATGAACATTTCCAAAGCCCGCGATGTTCTATGGATTGGTGAATTACCTTATGAAATAGAATCTTTCATTAAAAATGGACTGGAACATATAAACAATATTGAGGATATTAAGTCTCTAAAGTTAGAAGGTATTGCTGCTTTTTCATTTGCTGTAGTAAATATTCCAAACGATAATTTACAAGATGATGAAATAATAAAACAGATTAATGATAATAAATCTTATTTACCTGGAAGAATTTTATTAATTAGTAGTGGTGCGAATATTAACCTGTCGCCAAATATTCACATAACTTCACTTCAGGATTTAAAAAAAGATGTCAATAATAATTTCAAGTGCTTCATAAAAAACTGCTGGGAAGCTTGGTTGAAAAGACTATTGCCAAAAAAACCCAAACTTTTTGTTTATTATGAAGACGACATTAAAGCATCAACTAGTAAACTTATTTCTATCTTAAATTCTAATCCACAAAAACAACCATTATCTGAAGAGGACTTTAATATTATTTTTGATCGTCATGGGAATGGTCAAAATCAGTGTTTGGATGAAACTAAATATAAATTAAATTTCTATTTTAACAACAGTACATTTTATTTTGATAAAGGTTCTGATGATTTTTCAGCATTATATTATTTACCGGCTAATGAAATTGAAGCAGATATTTTTGCTTATGAAATAATGGATGCTGCAACTACTAATATCTTTATAATTGATGAACGTATTGCTGGAAAAAGAAATATTAAACCTCCTTACTCATCAGATTTTGATATTTTTGGAATAAAAGGCGGTAAGGCAGGATGTTTTGATGTAGTGTATCAGGCTGGAAAAGTGTTTGTTATAACAAAAATAAATGATGAAATCATTTATGAATCAAGTGATTATTTTCAATATTCTGAAAAGAAAGAAAACTCTGATGAGGTGAAAAAGATTAATTTTTCAACTAATTCCAAAATTTCAGAAAATGTTAATTCTCTTAAAAAAGATATATTGATCATTCATCGAACTTATTTAAAAGACATTGATATAGATCTTGCTCTAAGTTCTTTTGGTTCTGTTATTGTTACTTCAGGTGGGGGCTATCCTCATAACCTGAACCAAGATTTAAAATTTATACCTTTTTCAATAATTGACAGGCTAATTGATACAAGGTTAAGTAAGATAAGATTAATAAAATGGATTCAGCAAATAACAGTAAAATCAACTAATTAAATTATGGAAACATTAGTAATAATAACTCGAATAGTAGAGCCAATGGAAAATGGTATGATAAATCCTGACTGCGAATTTTGTGGATACTTTTCGCTTATGAATTCTATGAAAATTATCGGACCCTATCCTTCTGCCCAAAATTTAAATTATCGAATATATTTTGTTAATGGATGTCAGTTTCATTATGAAAATTCCGAGGAATTAACAAATAACCTTAATACTAGATTGGAGTTAATCAGTCCAAATTATATAGCGTATCATCAGTATTCCGGCGCGGATCTAAAATCTGCATTTGAAAAGAAATTTAATAACGTTAAAATTGTAGAATTCTCATCTGCCAGTGATAAATATAGAACACCCTTTTATGATAATATTTTGAAACCTTTAGCTGAGGGAATCAAAAAAAGTGAAGTTAATAATGACTTATTGAAAAATCTTTGGATTTTTTTTACCGGCGACCCCATCCTCGAAGCCAAACTCGAACTCCTGCACTCCCTACTATTACCTCCAGCAGATTTTACAAATTTCGAAAAATGGAATGATTTACAGAACTCAGCAAATTACGAGAATGGAGCAAAAGAAATTAAAGCATGGAATACATTTATAAATGGGAATGATTATTCTAAAAGGCCATTTGATCAAGAATACCTAACAACCCTCAGCGAACTTCGCGATGCATTGTTCCCAGAATTTGAAGAAAAGCAATAAAACATATCCTTAGCTCAAATGGACAACCAGAAATCAATATACTTCTTTGGTCATCAGGAAGCTGAAAACTGGCTTTCACAGGCCGGGTTCATAATTGATAATTTTGAAGATGGTTTTATATTAAATACATCACCAAGTATTGTTATCAGTACTTATTTCCCATGGAAACAACAGGAATCAGATGCTGGGCTAAAGTGTGCAGTTCAGCTACGTGCTGAAGGTTACCGTAACCCCATGTTGCTTCTGTCTTTTTTACCATTTAATAAAGTAAGCGAAACAGACCAGCATGGCTTTTTTGCATTGCCTGGTTCTGGCTTTCTCCGCTTGCCCTGCTCAAAACAAGAAATTTCAGAAACCCTGGCTAAGATACCCATCCCCTTGCCTGTGGATTTATTGCCCTTCAGAATAAAAGTGAAAAAGACAGAAGCAATTGAAAAAATCCGGCAAATGAAACACGGTAACCGCTTCGATTTTGTCAACAATATTTCTTCTCCTTTAATATCCTTATGCAATGCTGTTATCAGTGGGTTTAACCTGATTCCCGAATTAAAACTGCAATTGCAGAAAATATCTGTTTATCGCGAACAGCATGATTTGCAGGAATTATTCGATATGGCTGGGGTAGAGTTCGGTGATGATCCCTTTTTTAATGTATTAAACAAATTTACGTCAGGGTTTGGCAATCTCGAATCAATCTCTGCCATTCAAAATATTGACCCGAAAAATATTATCAATATTCTTGATGAATTAAATAATAACCTGTCATATTTACTATCTTATGAACAATAAATACAATATCCTGTTTATTGACGATAATTGCAAAAATTATCTTCCTTCATTAGAGCCTGTGGCCCAAAGTTTCGATTTTTCGATAATTTCCTCGCAGGGTGTACTCGATGGTCTTGAATATCTTAAGGAATATGGCGACATAATAGACGCAGTGATTCTTGATATTACCTTTCCCCAGGGCGAGTTACAGGGTATTGAAGGGCTGAAAAAAATCAAACTATTTAATCCATTATTACCGGTAATAATGTTAACCGACAGCGACCGCTCAGAGGACATGGAAAAAGTTGTGGAATGTATGAAAAGCGGCGCTTTAAACTATGTAGGTAAGCGAGCACTTAACCCTTCTTATCTTTTCCAGTTGGTCAATACGGCTGTTACAAATTATAAGCATCAATTGAGAATTAAAAATGCTGTTGCAGCATACGACAAAAAAGATAAACATTTTACCTTATTTTTGGAATGTAATAAAGAAAATTTTAGGTATTGCGGTATTTTGGGCTTCACTCTTTTATCTGTTTGTAAGCCTGCAGATGCATCTCGGCTGTACGAATCACGACAGACAGCTGCCGACTGGCATATTAATCTCCTGAAAGCTCTGAGTGGTTATTTCAGGGCAGAAATGCAGGTTAACCTTAAGTTCATTTCCAATGGTAAAGGGGGTATTTCAACACACATAATATTTTCATTTTATGAAACTACCGATGACAAACTGAACGAGCTAATAAAGGATGTTTACCATGATATTGACTCTTTCTTCTGTTACACAAACAAACAACTGGCGCCTGTTTATATTTTCAATCAAATTACAGATGAAAAAGTATTAAAATCTGTGGTTGATCCTGATAATAGTCAACGTACGAATATTTTTTTCCGTAAACCATTGACCTTGGAACTGTCTTCAAAATTTGGGTTTCATTCCGGCAGTTCTTTAAGTGATGTTAGTGGGCCGAAAGATAATAGCGTTGAAATATTTCCCCCTTTCGCCGGTGTAACAACTGACAATGAGTTATTCACAGCCCTTCAAAATCAAAAAGGTCCTGCTGAAATTGATGTGTTGTTAATACCTGTCAGGTTGAGCCGGCACGAAGGGGGCATTGTACAACAGGTAATCAATAAACCTGTTTTCACAAACGTAGGGTATCCTTTTTCAGTTGATGAACTGAAAAGTTACGTGGCTTGTCTTAAAACTTTTATGGCATCATTTCACGATAAATTTTTTGTACGAGTTATGTTAAAACAGTCAGGTTCGTTAAGCGAGCATTTTTTAAATCGTGCTATACATAGCTATTTCTTTGGGTCTAATGATAAATGGGTTAATTGTGAAATAAAAGAAAACCCTGTAGTTGATCATTTTTCGTTAATGAATTCTGGCGCAGTCAACCGGCTACCATTTATATATTCAATTGAAAATGTAATTCAGGCATTTAGGTTGCCATTACCCGAAGTGAATATAATTCCCGGTTTTATGCAACAGGCAGGTATTTTCAGCAGTATGCCCGAAAATATTGCACTAGACGGGCTTCTGCTCGGTCGTAAACAAAATGGTAGTGAACATACCGATATTCGCATTGACAGCAACTCTGTTGCTCGTCATATTTATATCATGGGTCAAACGGGTACGGGTAAAACTACATTGATTAAGACTATTGTTTCCGATTGCCTGAAACAAAACGAAGGACTTACCGTAATAGATCCCCATGGCGACCTGGTTGACGATATTTTGAAGATAATTCCTTCAGGTAAGAAAAAAAGACTTCTTTTAATTAATCCGGCTGATATTAAAAATTCTGTAACATCAAATCTTTTGCAGTACAACCCTGAATTCCCACAGCAAAAATCACTTCTCATTAACGAATTGTTCAAAATTTTTGAACAGAAATATGATATGAAGCATGCCGGAGGCCCGATGTTCGAATTATATTTCAGGAACGCTTTATCCATACTAATGGATGAATCTGTCATGAAAAAATATGGACAGGCTACATTAAAAGATTTATCAAAGTTCTTTTATGAAAGAAGTTTTGCGAATGAAATTGTCGAAATATGTGATGATTCATATCTTAAAAACTTTTTTTATTCTGCATTTGATGCCACCCACGAACAAGCATGGCAAAATTGGGGGCCTTATATCACCAGCAAAGTGAACCGACTCATAAATGATGAATTTGTGGCTCCTTTTGTTGCTGAAAAATCCGATAAATTCGACTTTAGGAAAATGATGGACGATGGGATGATTCTATTGGTTAAATTAGACAAAGGCAAAATGGGAAGTGAAAATGTAATAACTTTTGGCCAGCTTCTTATCAACCAAATTTCGCTTGCAGCTATGTCACGGAGCAATATTCCTTTTGAAAGCAGGCGCAGGCACTACCTGTTTATTGACGAATTTCAGAACTTCGTTCAGGGCGATGTTTCTCATTCCTTATCAGAACTCAGAAAATACAACCTTTCTCTCATTCTGGCAAACCAAACCCTCGCCCAGCTTCAGGACGATGTTCGTGAATCGGTTTTAGGCAACGTGGGCAGCCTCATTTTTTTCCGCCCGGGCATTCCGACTATGAAAAAATAAGGCATTATATTGAACCTGAATTCAGTAGAAACGATGTGTTGCGCCTGCCTAATTTCAACTGCATTTCACGCCTGCTTATAGATAATGTTCCCAGTGACCCCTTTGTTTTTCAAACTATTGTTAATCCATAAATTTATGTGTAGTATTAAATTTATTCAAAATAATGCTTACCCTATTAATAATGTTTTTGGCATTTCTCAAAATGATAAAAATGTTATAGAATTAGTTTCTACGGAAGACCTGTTTAATTTCACCTTAAAAAATAAGGAAGATTGCGAAAAACAAGACCTATTAATAATTAATACCCATCTCAAATCAAATGACTGCCCCCATTTGCAGGACAACGGGGGTATTGTCCTGCTGAAATTCCTGCGCCTGCTTGGCGTTAAGACTCATTGCATTTTATTTTCATTTCTAACAACCGAACAATTGCTTGACAAGAATCCCGGAAATCTTATCATAACTTCAAAAGGCACTACCCTGGCAACTCTTAGGAATATTAAAGTCATTAAAGAAAAATTTAATAACCTGAAAACCATATTAGCCGATGAAGATTTAAAACCCTATTTTAAAGTTGACTTCCAGATGCCCGAAGAAGGCCGGCACAACTGGGCGAATTGGTGGGGAATTTATAAATGTGCTAAAGAGTTTGCCAATAAAACAAATAGCCCATTTAACCTTTCAATAATTAAAAACGATTATCCGGAAGTATATAAACAAATCATTAAATTAGACAGCCTGCGAGCGCTTTATTTATATGCTAATTTAAATGATTTGTTTTCAGATAAGCAAGGCAGTCCTCAAGTTACCACAAAAAATTCAGAATTAAAAATTGTATTTATTGACGATCAGGCTGAAGATGGCTGGAGTACTATTTTTCAGAAAATGATTTATGGTGAAATTAATAAAAACTTCAACCCTATTCTTGCAAATAATATAAAAGAAGTTATAAAAGAAGTTAATGCATTAACTAAATTTTCAACATATAAAGAAAAAAATGATGCAATAAACCTACTGAATTTGAAGGATGATGTTGATATAGTCCTTCTTGACCTGCGTCTTGATATAGACAATGATAACAATAAACCGATTAAGGATATTTCTGGAATAAAAGTTCTTCAGATTATTCGAGAAATTTTTCCAGGACTACCCATAATTGTTACAACTGCCTCAAATAAATCTGAAAATTATCAAGAAATAATTGCATTAGGGGCAGATGCCTGTTGGATTAAAGAAGGTATTGACAACACTAGTCAACTAAATGAAGAAAATAGCAAACAATGGTCTTTAAAGAATTATGAAAAATTTATTGAATTATTACTAAGATTACAAAAATCGGACTATAAATTTTTGAAATTTTTTGTAAATAGTATTAATGAAATAAAAAAAAATAAGGATCCATGGTGGAAAAATATTAATAAAAAGAGTATTAGTATTAATGATGATAAAAGGCAAATAATATTTAACTCAAGAAAGATCTCTGTAGCCCAGATAAGTGGATCGATATTTTACAAAAGCGAAATATCCGAAATTTTAGAGTATTCGGTTTTGCTATACCGAAAGTATTTGATTTCAAAAGATACAGAAAATAAAAAATGGTTACTATGTAATGCTGTTACATCAATGGCTGGTACAATTGAAAGAATATATAGCTATGAAAATGATAAAATGATAATTGATGTTTTAAAAGGTTCGCAGATAGCAAAGACTACTAAATTATATGATAATTATGCTTCAATATTACTCGCCTTTAGAGGAAAAGTATCTCATTATCCCATAAATAAAAATCTTACGGAGGATTTATTTTTCGAATTTACTAGTTTTATTTTACAATATTTAAAACAAGATAATCCTGCAAAAAAAAGCCTTAAGGTTCCCAATAGTTTCAACTATTTTATATTTTGAAATAATCATTTTTTTAAAAAAAGTTTAAAGTGAAATTTTATGGGTTACTACTTTGATCTGAAATTCGATACAACAAAAGAGCCTTACAACAGGGAAAAGCTCATGAAGCGTTTTTGTGATGCCGGCTGCGAAAAGTTCCCATGCTTTTTTGCAGAAATTGCACCTCAGGGTACTTTGCGTTTCAATCAAGACAACGAGAGTATTCAAAAAAGATGGTTTGTCTCATTATTGTTTTACAAGGGTGATAAGCCTGAAGAAGTTAGTGCCGGGCTAACTAAATTTTTTGATTATAATACTTCATTTCAATACCGTTTTTTTGATGAATCCCTGAATCGTTATGTAAGCAAACGGGATATAAGCGAAATTGTGGATTCTTTTATTTCGGAAGTCAAAAACCACGACGACCCGTATTATTGTATCCAGCTTGAATTTTCCAATCAAAATAAAGGCCCTGATTTGGAAGATTTGCTGGAAGAATTTTCAAAAAATGGTTTTTCTAAACTCGATGAAGATATTAAGAACTGGGAAACCAGGCTTTTTTCTCCATTTGCATACCCGGTCTGGTTCTCTGTTACCAACGAAGCTATATCTGAAGGTTATTGGGCTTATATACGTTTTTCATGGTGTGAAAACAAAGAGTCAATGGTTTTTCTTCTACAAGAAGCGTTTAAACTGGCCGAAGATGTTGGTTGCGATTTAATGTTTGATAATGAATTGGTAACAAGGGCTGATGTTGATCGTGAAGCCGACAGGTTTAGTAAAAGCAGGAATGTTATATGCGGTGCTTTTGGTACAATATCCGGCAATGAAGTACATGGTGAATTACGGAATGAAGTTTCAGAATCAGAAGAAAATGAAACTTCTGGTTCGTTGCCCGACGTGATTCCTGATGAAATACTAGATAAATTTCAAGAAATAAAAATCAATAAAGATCTTCTGAATAATAATTGTTACGAAATTTCCAAGCGGGCTTATCAGGTACTAAAATTTGATGCAGGCTTCGAGTCTTTTAAAGATGTGGTGGAACATTATTCCAAAAATGGTAATTTTATGAATTTTAAAAACTGCGGCGCAAATACTAATCAGGAAATAATATTGCTAATAGAATTATACTATTTATTATTCCAGAAAAAAAATGGTAATTAATAATTATTAAAATAGCGTAATGAAATTTTCTAATGAAACAATAAAGAACCCTATAATTCTCTGGAATAAGGAAACTGAATCATTTATCCGTAATTTTTTTTCTATAAACGATGAGCATTTCTTATCCAGCGATTCCGATCTTTTCTCTTTTGATTTTTCAAAAAAGAATTTTGATACAATTATTATTCTTGCTGAACTGAACTGGGGTGGTCGAAGGTTACAGGAGTTTTACGGTTACTCTGTTCTGAAGCAGCTTATGGAAGAAAATAGGCTCAAGCCACCAGTGCAGATTTTATTTGCTTCGGTACTAACACGCAAAACAATTTTTAAACTAAATATAACCTCAAACCAGGTTTTTACAAGAAAATTTCCTCATCTTGATACATGCAGGTTGCAAACAGACAAAAAGAACGAAAAAAAAAGGTCAGGTTTAATACTACCAGTAAAACCACTAAATTTAAATGAAAAAAAGTATAATTACCTGAAATATTATTGTTTACTGAAGACAGGAATAATTGACCGTCTGGAACACGACCTGCGGAACCTTATTTCAGGATATACTACCGATAAGATGAAACGGGTTCTTCAAGAGATGTCAATTAACAATAACCTGTTTAATTCAGATATAAGCGTGCTTGTAAGCCGACTCAATAAAACAGGCGATGAAAAATTAAAAAAAGAGTTGCCCGGGCTCTTTGAAATGGTCAGACAATATCAAAAAGAATTGAACCAGCCAGAAAGCAAAAAAAGTAGAAAATCGCACTTGAAAGTAATGATAGTTGAGGATAATGAGGAATCTCTTAAAAAACTTGTAAATGAATTAAGTATTTACTTCAATAATATTCGAACTTATCATTCAGGTACAGATGCAATGGCTGAATTAACGAAAAATGCACTCACTTACGATGTTGTTATAACAGATATGGAGCTGCTTTCAGGGGATTTTGACGATGATTTTCAGGGGATAGACATTCTGGATTATTGCGGGAACGAACATCCCTATCTTGTGACGCGTATTGTAACCTCGCTTACAAAAACAGGGTTAAAAACACTTACCGGTAAAGGATTAGATGAAATTATTTTCAAAGATGTTAATACGGAAAATATTATACCTTCTTTTGAGAATCTGCCAGAATTTGTAAATAAAATTGAAACAGAGGTCGTAAAAAAGCGTCAACTGAGGAAAATGCAGGGGCCTCAGCTTTCATGGTGGAAAATACTTACCAGACAATTATACTTGTTCAAAATAAATAACCCTGAAGACTACAATGATCTATGGCTTAAAGCAAAAGAAGATGCCGCAAAATTTATTGATGGTGTATTTGATTGCAAGAATGAATCAGAAAAATTAAGTTCGGAGTTTAAAACCACTAAAGATACTTCAGACAATCCGGAATCAGGCTGGTCAATAATTCAATTACTTTTAACGCACAGGCTTATTTCGTTATGGTTTGGTGTAAAAAAGAATTGGGATAGTTTTAAATTTAACGGTAGTAGCAATGAAGCATTTGCAAATCAATCTTGTTTTAAAACAGGTATTGAAAAAAAATCACCAAAAGCTTATTTTACTACTTTTCTGGGATTTTCAGGTGAAGGATTTTCAACTAATAATTGTAAAATAATTCCAAGAAATTTATTCCCTGAAGAGATTAGCTGGTTGTGCCAAAAAAGAGCGGGTTCAATTTTAAGTTTACAATTAAATGAAATTTGTGATGATTTTCTTAGTGTTTTAGAAAAAATTATTTCTCTTTATGACAAAACAAATATACCTGATGATATTTCTGTTGGGAATGCCCTTCACATTTTTGAAAATTTATTGCATGATTACAATAATGGTAAGATTGATAATCACAGATTATCAGAAATTAGGAAACAAATAGAACCTGATGAAATAGATTATTTTTATGACCAGATACCAGTCGAATTTAAAAGGATAATTGATTCTATACGGAATTGAGTTTATAAATAATTATTTCCGGCTTGTCTTCCACAACCAATTTCCGGTTTGGTCAATATACCCTTCTAACGAATCAACTTTAACGAAGGCAAATCCTTCTGAAAAATCACTCACGTAACTATAAACAGGCTTGATTATAAACTTACCTGACTTATCAATAAATCCAAATTTTGTCTTTTCAGATGCCCTACATAACCCATCTTTAAAATTGCCAGTATAGGTATATGAAGGTTGTATAACAAATTTTCCCTTCTTATTAATAAAACCTATTTTACCATTAATTTTCGCAGCAGCAAGTCCTTCTGAAAAGGGGCTGGCATGTTCAAATTCAAATTTAATAACAGTTAATCCTTTATGGTTAATATATCCCCATTTTTCATTTAACCTTACTGCTGCAAGTCCTTCTGAAAAATATCCAGGTATATTATCCCCGGTTCTGTACTTCCCTTCGTATTCATTGTATAATGGTTCAATAACAAATTTACCGGTTCTGTCAACATAGCCTGTTTTTTTATTTTTTTCCTCCCATTTTAATCCTTCTTTATAGAAATTATTGTTTTGAAATTGATGATAATTAGTTGTAACTATTTCACCAGAGGTATTGATTTGAAATTGTTTTCCATTTTCAGTTACTACAGCAATTCCGTTTTCAAAATCGGTTGCAGTATGATATTTTATTGGGATTACTATATGGTCTTTAACATCAATATAACCATATCTGCCATTTTGGATTACATATGCAAGCCCTTCCGAAAAATTTCCTACACCATCATATTTTGCAGGTATTTCAACCTCGCCATTTGTGTTTATAAAACCATCTTTACCATTTTCATTAAAAATTGCGAGTCCAGATGAAAATTTATAAACAGAAATAGTTCCTTCTGCAGTAATATTTTTCGAAGAAAAAGAGGTGTCTCTGTTTTCGTGGGAATATCCTTTTTGGTTAGAAATGGTTAAATTTTCATCATTTACTTTCAATATAGAAGATGTATCTATTGTTCCATATACAGCTTTTTCATTTTGGTTATTATTATTGCATGATATGAAAATGAAAATAATTAAAAAAAGTACGATAGTTTTCATGATTTTTTTTTATAAAGTTAATAAAATTTAAAAAAAAAGAAAAATTATATATATTTTTTTTTACAAAAAAAGGAATAAAAAATAATAATAAGATTATAGGGAAAATTTAAGAAAACTAGTCTTTTTTTAAAATTGTATAAAACAAATAAAATGAAATATTTTAAATTCATATTCAGATTGGGTGGTGCAACATACGAAGTAGTTAGACATTGTAGTCCCGACACCAGAACTAAGTATAGCAACTTAGGTTACTCATTAATTCTTTCATCAGTTTTAGCTGTAATTGGTGGCTACGATATAGCACATCAATTTACTACATTAATGGCTTTTTGTATTGCTGTTGGCATTCTTTGGGGTACAGCAGTATTTTCATTTGACTATTTCTTAATTAATGGTGGTGCTGTAAATGGAATTTTTAAATACATAAGAATTCCGGTTGGTTTAGCAAACGTGTTCATAACCATTACTGCATTATTTGTATTGCTGAATCAATCAACTATTGACACAAGCATTAGTCTTTCTATAGCAAATAAAATAAACAAATGCGATAGCGCTTACCTGAGTGGTAAGGAAAGTCGTTATGCGCAGGTTATCGAAAAGAAAAAAAATATTGAAAACTACCATCAGAAAAATTGTGTTCCAGAAGCTCTCAATGGTCATCCCGGTCCTGAATATAATAAAAAACATTCTCTATGTACTTCAACAGAAACATTAATCGCAAAGGAGTCTGCAATATTAGATAGTGCAGAAAAAACTTATTATACAGCATATCAAACCGAAAAAGAGGCTCTGCAAAGCATAACCAGCAACGATTTTTTTGCCAAAGCAAAATTACTACCGGGCATACTTAGTGCAAATAAACTAATCCTAATACTTGCTATCTGCCTTTTCATTTTCCTTGGTTACATTGAGCTGCAAAGTATTCTTATGAAGTTTACTATTGATCCTAACGATGAGTATCACATTAACCTACGCACATACAATGCAAACAGACGGGGCTTGATGTCTACGCATATGGAGAATGTGGTAAGCTCTGAAAGAGAAAAATTTCTGCTTGCTAAAAAAATAACAGTTGAGGAATTTACAAAGCTGAAATTTGATGCAGACATGAAGGCTATTGATGCGCAAGCAATGAGAGAATTGGAGGTTATCGGCAAAATAGAAATTTTACGTAAAAAAGGTTACGATGCAACAGCAGCTGACTTAGAAGAAAAATGGAAACAATACATTCACAATAATGGTTCAGCTCAGACCAATTTGCTTGAAATATTCAAAATGAGCCAGTCTATGGCACATAAGGTGGAAGAAATTAAGAAAAAAACAACAAATGGAACCATAGCTGAAAATGTTTTTTACTGGATACTTACCAATATTGCTTACGATACAGAGCATTCACAAGAACATTACAGGACTGCAAAAGAAACTTATAACGAAAAAAGAGGGCTTTGCGGCGAACTTTCAGTGTTATATATGGCTTTTTTAAGAACATTAAATATTAACTGCAATTTTTGTGAAATTTCAAAAGACAACACAGGCAAAGAAGTTTCTCACGCTTGTGTTATTATTAAAAATGATGATGGAACTACACATCTTTCAGATGTGGCCTACAAATGCTTTATTATTGAGCATTTAGTGTACAAGGAGCTTGCAGATGATGAACTAAAAACAAAATACGAAAACTGGAACCAGTAAATTAAAAATTATGGGCTTGTTTCAATTTATTACGTTTTTAAAAGGGCGATTTTTCAAACGGGAAGAATACGACCCTACGAAATTTGAAACTATTAATGATGGATGGGATGAAACAACATGTAGCACCGCTATTGCCGGGAAAAATAGTTCTGCTACTGGTCAGTTCCAAAACCCAAATTTGCCATTAGAGACTCAATTAGAGATTGTGAAAAAGAAATTGGAAATATTTGACGAGTTACTTCCTAACTTAAAAAAGTAAAAGATGCAAAAGAAATTTTTAATTTTGGTAACACTTGTTTTCGCCAGTTCTATATATGGCTTTTATAGCACTTTTACAATGCTTTTTAATAACAGAACGCCCTATGTTATCGAATGCAGGGGAGTGAGGCTTGATTCAAGTAAGGTAATCGCAATTAGCAATTACGAAAGACAGAGTGCCGATACTCTTTTTTTTCATTTTGAACAAAGCAAAGTTATTATGCCACACACTTTGGCTTATCTGTTTTTTGATAAAGCAAAAAATGAGTTTGTGCTCAAAAATAATGTATGTGTTTTTAATCCTAAGAATACTAACCCTGATAATTATTTTTTACCATTTGCCAAAACCTTAAACGATGGGAAATTCAGCAAAGGAAAATACTTTGGTTCTTCGGAAACAATAAGCCAGAAAATACTACTGGAACAAGGTATTAAATATAATAGTGGCGTTGGTACACGTGAAAACAGAGTAAGCATCGAACTTTATAAATTTAATAATCAGGTATTTTTAAAAACAAAAGATGATGGGATATGCAGTAAATATCTTATACAACGTAATACAAATAATGTTTTTGATATAATACTCAATCAGCCAACCAACACTAAAAACCCAAACGTATTTGCATTTGACAATACAACTTCTTCGTCAGCAAGATTTAGTCTAGAAATTAATGCGGGTACGTTTGATGTTGCTTATAAAATTAAAGATAATAATTGCGCTGTAATACAAGAAGGAAAAGGTAGTAATCCATTTTTTATTGTAGGAGGATATTTGTTTTCTATTAATCCGAAATACACAAAAATATTTTCGGTAATTTATCTTTTGTTTTTTGTTTGTATAATTTGCTTTCAAATTTATTTTTTAAACCTTTATACAAATACAGGCTCTCCTGTTGTTCGGTCTTTATTCAGCATTCGGGTTTTACTTAACTGTATCGTGTTTTTAGCAACACCTCTGTTTCTTACTTCTTACTATATTGCAGCTGGCAGGTCGTACTATTTATTTTTAGTGTTGCTTTTAAATGTTTCCTTCTTCATCTCTAAGCGTGTATTACATAAAATAGATTTGAGAAAACATAATGGTTTTATTACAAAAACAATTTGGTTGTGTGTTTTATTAGCACCAATTTTCATGAGATTGTTCACACAAAACGAAAGCTTGTTTGGCCTTATTCCGGTACTTCATGTTCAAAAAATTATTATCCTGTTTATGATTTTTGTAACTCAGGATAATTTTTTTAATTCATATAGATACAGATATTGGTTGCGGATAGCATTCATTATTGGTTACACTTTTGCCATATCATTTATTACATCAGATATTGGTTCATTCATTTATACTGCTTTGGCATTTTTATTAGTAGAACTGGTGAGAAAAACCATAAAACAAAGAACTGTCATTATGTGCTGCATTTGCGTATTTTCATTGATTTATATAACCTATAAAATAGCGCCTGAAACTTTTAGCGATAGAAAGGCATATCGATTAATAGCGCCTTATTCAAGCCCTGAATCAAAAAATTTATCTTATGCAAATCAGGCTGACAGAGAATCTTATAGCACATTGTTGCTAAATTTAAAAAATATAGTGGACTTCAATACGCCCAATTTTAATGACTTAGTCATACCGGCAAATATGCGTACTACATGCTTTAGTGACTTTGCCTTTCACTGGAGCCTATCATTTGGCGGGCTGGCCTTTTTCATAATGTTTCTTACAGTTACGCTTTTTTTAATATCTGATCTGATTTTATTGCTTTATTGCTCAATTCGTGAATTTCGTATTGGCGAAAATAAAAGCTTTGCATTTCCACATACCAGAGAAGCAGAACTAGTTCGGTTTTTGTTGGCATTTACTATTATTTCTTTTATTTATCCTGTTGCTTCAAATACATTACTTATTCCTCTAACTGGTCAAAGTATTCCTTGTTTAAGCATCAGTAATATTGAAATAATTTTTTTGATTTTATTATTAATATCTTTAAGTAGTATCTTTTCAAATGAAAAGTATATTAACACTAATGCAAAAACGAAATATTATTATGCTGATGCAAAAATCAGTATGAAATATGCTCTTTTTAGTGTTGTCTTGTTACTTGTAATTGCTTTTGTTTTAAGAGTTATTTCATTAGGTTTTATAGATAATTCATTAGTATGGAAAAAGCATGTTTCTGATGAAAGCATTAAACTCAGGGAGCAAACGCCTTCGTGTGAAGATAAAAATAGTTTAGTACAATTTGCGAAAAAAATAATTGGTGATGATGATTTAACAAGCATTGATAAAAAGAAGAAGCCAGTGCTTAAAAACTTTGCCAGCCTGTATTATTCCAATAAGCCATATACGCAAACTGTTTATGAATCTAGTGTTTTTACGAATAGCGTCAGCAAACTTTTAACCCAAATGACAATGGATTCAATTTTTAATACTAAATCAAAATTAATTAGTGGAACTCTGCATCCTTTTGGCTCTGTTTATGCTTTCAGTCAATGTGTAAATAATAAAAAAATAATTAGTGTTACAAACGATTACTACAAATGTATTCCTTTTGATGCGCAAACAATAAATGCAGATTTAACGGCTGAATGTGCAAGAGAATTGGAATTGCATTTATCATTAATGGGGAATCCTGTCAATATTGGCTCTATTATGATTGTGGAAAATAAAACTGGTAAAGTTGTTTCTAATAGTTCATATCCATTAATTTCAAATATCAATAGTAATGAGGTATATTACTTCATCGGTTCATTAAAGAAATTATTAATTGCTTATGCTGCGTTAAAGATAGATATATCATATAAGAACAAGATTTATGGCAATAAATCATTTCAGGAATTTTTACAATATTCTGATGATTACTATTCAGCAGCCTTATTAAAAGATCTTTTACAAAACAATAAAGAAAAATTGAATGAAGTATTAACCAATGATTTTGACTTACCTCTTTATTCGTTAACAGATGATGCTTATTTAGAAACAATGCCAACAAATAAAGATTTTAAAAAAGAATTGAATCGTAACAATACAATTTACAGGCAAGCTATAGGACAGCAGAGACCATTTAAATTTTCAGAAGTAATGAAGTGGTATTCAAGGGTGGCAAGCGGGTTAAAAATAGAATTAAACTATTTAAAAGAAAATAAATCGTACGAATTGCTATCATTAAACGAAGAAGAAAGAACATTTTTGTTGCAAAGTTTAAATAAAGTTTTATATGGAACCGCTAGTGGTGTTCGCATTGCACTAAAAAAAAATAAAATTAAAACTGACAACTTAATTTGCAAAACTGGTACAGCAGAAAAGTCAAACAAAAAAGGGAATTCGGCTTCATCATTTATTCTATCTAATGATGTTTACTCAATAGGTATAATGCTTAAAGGAAATATTCCTGAAAATAATAGAAAGCTAGCAGCAAAAGATTTGTTTATTTCATTGATTCCAATTTTAACGAAATACAAAATAATGTAACAAGATGAGTAACACTTTCAATTTTTATGGGATTCCATTTCCTGATACTGAATTAGACACAGTTACCAGGCAGCGATTGGCTATGCTTGCATTCAGCAACTTATTTGTTCCAGCAACAAAAATGTTTAACTTTCTTTGTAATAAAGATAAACTTGCGATGGTTGTTAAGGAATTCTCATATGTACTTAACATTCATTCTGATACAGGTAATTATTCTAATAAACCAGTTGAAGAAGGAAATGATGATAATAAGATAGATTATTTTTTATTACTAGATGAAAATTTTTACGAATTTGCATCCACCGAAGATTGGTATACTGAAGTAGACTTTGCTGAGCGAGTGATAGAATGGGTTAATGTGTTTTCTTTTCCGTCTTACTGGGAGTTACAAAAATCAGCAGAAGTTTTAGATTTAAATTTCAGACTTATTAATGAATTAATATTTTTTCAAATCAAAAAAAAACGCATTCCAGTAGAAAAAATTATTGAATATTTTAGACAATTTGCCTTCACACTTTCAGAAAATGGAATTGATAGTGTTTTAGATACATATTTAGAAGTAAAATCATGCAGGGATAATACTAAACAAATTTTATGAAATCGATTAATACCTTAAAAAATGACCGATCCAGAAAAACATATTATTAAATGCCCATCCCTTGTTTGTAACGAGCTTTATTACTATGTAATACCCAGAAGTTTTCACATTTTAATGACAAAGGAGTTTAGCGATGGCTACATTGAATTTATCCCTGAGTTGAAAAAATACCCTGTTGCTAGTAGGTGTGGTATTTGCGGTCGTTTCTTCTTTGTAGATAAACAGCCAGTAATTGCTCAATTTCAACACAGCTTGGTTGATGAATTTAATTCTGCTAAGCCTCTTCCAGCATTATCAATTGAAGAGCTTTTTTATATGCTTTCCACGGATATCATTACTAATAGACATGATAAAATAGTTCTTCACCGGTTTATTCTTTTCTCTTTTCATAAGTTCGTTCGATATTCGGGTAAGCTTAATTTTAGTCCTCAAGAAGAAATTCTCTATTACGAAAATATTAGCAAACTTATTGAGATACTGGAATGGCCGCATGCGAACCCAAAAAATTATTTATTGCTATCTGAGCTATATCGTTATAAAAAAATGTGGGATAAATCATTAGAGTCACTTGATAGAGTTGAGGGTCATGAAAATTTCAAAGCGCAAATAAAAGCGGCCTGCCTTGCTGGTAATAGTGCTGTATTTTTTGTCAAATAATCTTATTTTAATTTGATAGTAGTTTTCCAAATAACTTTTCCCCCACAATTCTTGTTAATAAAATTCCTCTCTCTGAATATCAATCAAATAAGTTTAATTCAAAAAGAAATTCCCTATCTATCAGACTCTTTACAAGTTATCGAATACTTTTTAACACCTGCACTTTTTTGCCTTAATAGAGTTTATATTTGTACTCACAACAACACGAAAAATCGTTTCACTGATAAATTTTACTTCCAACAGTGTAGTATCTGCTGTCTGCGAGTCGTCGTTACTGTTGTTATCATATTAACACTAAAATATTTTTTAACTTATGTTCGCCCGAAAATTTCATACTGAGCGTGCATAAATTGAACTTAATTTTGATTGATAAATTTTATGCATAGTCGAAGTATTTATCAGGCTGTGGATTTCTCTGTATATACAGAGACTGTCAAGGGCGCATACAATCCGGTTTCTTCATCTGCCACAAACTATAAATCACCCATCCAATTAGTGCGTTTGGCAAACTCTCGTGTTGTCTGTTCCGCTCCCACCAAAGAAGAAGCATCAAAAAGCATTGAAAATATCGACCTCACCATTTTTGGTTACAACCATGCAAAGGACATTGATGTAAAGTATGTGGTTAGCTCCACATCAAAGCTGCACCAAGTACTTATTCAGCCAAAAATCATTTATCCCTTGCTGGAATATATTAAAATCCCCGCACCACCTGATGCTAAATGCAAACTTTATTTCGATTTTTTTTCAGATGAATTCGAGCGTATGAAAATTCGGTCTGAAAATATAATGAAACATGTTCCTTCTGTTAAGAAAGTTTATGCCTATGCTTGTAGAAATTTACAACTGGCTCGAAAACTATATCACGATTCACGTTTTCTTTTCCATTCAATGCGCTCTAACCCTGCTGGTCGTGTTTCAGAATCTGATATATACATTATTTATATCCTTAATTTATTCATCATTCGGGCTATTGTTTATTACACAAAATTCTTTCAGCCTTACCTGAAGGAAACACCCGAATCAGAACAGGCACTCCGGGATTCTTTTAATCAGGAAATACCCCGTGCATTGAAATATCCCTTCCTGTACCAACAAGAACAGGAACCCTATAAAACACGTTACAACTTTGGTGAAAAAAAAATTGTTCATGATGTAGTTTCTCCCTACACAAATAAACTTAATGAAGAAATTGCAAAAATTCCGGTACAGGACTTATGGGATCTTGTCAATCTTTATAATATCAGGGGCTGTCTGCAAATTACAGAAAACACAAATGTACTGGCAGGTGAAGTTTTTAGAATGACAAACGAACCTCGTGAATCTGGCTCTCCGCTGGTTATTTGCGATAACCCGAAAGTAAGTAAAGTCTTTTCATATTTTTCTACCGATCAATATGGCAATCCTGTAAATGAAAACACCTTCAATTCTTATTTGAAGCCCTCAAACACAATCAAACGCCCAGGCATTTCTCCTTTTTCTAAAGATCCGAAAAAAGAAAAAGGGGAAGATGAATAGTCACAAATAATATCCTTCAAAAAATCTTTTTAAACTCCTTTGTTTAGTGCCCGAATTTTTCGGGTGCTAACAAAAAAAATTCTTCCCTTGTATCTTTTCTGATTTTTTATTTGCCTGTTTCTTCATTTTGCTTTCCTTTTCAATGTTGCTGGTGACCAAATTTCTCCGGTAACTTTCTAAAAAAAGCCGGTCACAGCCCGGTAACTGACCCAAATTTGCCGGTCACTGTCCGGTCACCAATTTTGTACCGATTTTTTATTCCCTAATTTTCAAATACTTCTAAAAAAAGTGGTGACCGGTGCATTTTGGTCACCATTTTTTTTGTCGGTCACCGGATTTTTGTATATTCTTTTGTTCCTGGTTTTCTGTTGCAACAAGAATCCATTTTTTCATCCGGCTTGTAGAGACGCCGTATCACGGCGTCTCGATCAAAGGGTGCCATTGTCAAACATTTAAAATTTGAAAATTATGGAAGTTATAACCATCGAATCCGAAGCATTCCGCCAGTTAATAAGCAGAATGGAAAATCTTGAATCTTATGTAAAGCACATTGTAAAACAACAGCCCTTGTCTGAACAGTGGCTTGATATAGAAGAAACCTGCCAGCTATTAAAAATTTCTAAACGCACCTTGCAGGGCTACCGCGATGAAGGTATCCTCACGTTCTCTCAGGTAGGTGGTAAGGTCTATTTTAGCGCATCTGCCATTGAAGAGCACCTTCGCAACCATACACGTAAAGCAATTAAGCGCTTTAACAAATTTCATTAATCTTAAACCCAATTCATGTAGAGCCGTGCCAATGGCACGGCTTATTTCATCATAACACATAAACCCCATGAAAGTAACAATATTCCAAAACTTCACTCAGGTCATTGCACAACAGGAAATCTCTGACGTGCTCGACCAGATAAAATCGGGGAAATTCAGCAAACAGGTTGCCACCCTTCAAAAGTTGGTAAAATCCGGCAACCTCGATGAATACAATGAAAAGAAAAAATCCCTGCTTGCCTTCACTCCATGCGGTACTTTTATTGGTGGCCGTAAACCGCAATATTTCAAAGAATATTCCGGGCTGGTTATTCTCGATTTTGACAAGCTCACAGAAAATCATCTGCAGCTAATCACCGAGAAAGCCCCGAAAATTCCTTATACATTATCTCTTTTCAAAAGCCCTTCCGGCAACGGTTGCAAAATTCTTATCCCCATAGCCCCGCCTCTTCAAGAAAATTTTCTTCCCCATAGCCCCTCCCTTCAGGGAGGGGATCAAGGGGAGGGAAAATTACGCCAGTTCCATCTCCAAGCCTTCAACCAGGTTCGCGTCTACTATGAAAAAGCCTTGTCCCTGCAAGTAGATCCTTCTGGCAAGGATCTCACCCGGCTCTGTTTTTTTTCTTCTGATCCGGATTTATATTATAATCCCTCTGCCGAAATTTTCCCCATTTCCGCCAACAGTAGAGACGTGGTACCACCGCGTCTTTCAAAAAGTACAGACGTGCCACCGGCGCGTCTCTCTCCCTCAATCCAAAATCAAATCGAATCAATCATCCAGCAGCTTGAATACCACCACATCGACATCACCACACCCTACGACAACTGGCTAAAACTCTGCTTCGCCCTGATTGATGGCGCAGGTATCAATGCCCGTGATTATTTCCATCGCATCAGCCGTATTAATCCGGAATACGATTACAACAAATGCGAAAAACAATTCGACCAATGCCAAAAAAGCAACAATTCTGGAATAACTATCAAAACTTTCTTCGACTTCGCCAAAGACCACGGCATTACCTGTAAAGACGCCCTATCAGGGCGTCTTACACAAAAAAAACACCCCCATAACACCGCTCTTACACCCAGTACAGACGCCCTATCAGGGCGTCTCATTCCCCCCGAACCCCAAAACGAAATCACCGGACAAACCCGTAAAGACGACCCACCGGGGCGTCTCCGCAAGGGCGAAAACCGCACCAACAAATTCCACCTAGTCCGCGACTACCTTGCAGAACACTACGACATCCGCTACAACATCGTTTCAACAAACTTTGAATACAGGGTAAAAGGGGAAGAAGAATTTCAGCCAATGAACGAGAATAACATTTTTATAAATATGTGTTTAGATGGTCTGTTTATTTCTATCAATAATCTCATGGCATTCCTTAAATCCGATTTTGTCCCCCGTTACAATCCATTTACACAGTATTTCGAATCCCTGCCTCCCTGGGATGGCAAAACCGATCACATCAAAAGGCTGTGTGAATTTGTTATACTAAAAGCCGATTTATGGGATAGGTTCGATAAGCACTTCAAGAAATGGCTGGTTCGAGTGGTAAAATGTGCTTTGGTTGATTCTTATTTCAACAAACAGGCATTTATCCTGGTGCACGACAAACAAAATTCCGGAAAATCTACTTTCTGCCGTTTCCTTTGCCCTCCGGCACTCTCAAATCATATTGCCGAAAATCTCAGTATTGATAAAGATTCAAGGATTCTGCTTACAACAAACCTGTTGATCAATCTTGATGAACTTTCCACATTATCAAAAGTTGAAATCAATTCACTTAAATCCCTGTTTTCAAAAGACAAAATTAACGACCGCCTGCCTTACGACCGGAAAAACTCAATCATTCCACGTCGTGCATCTTTTATCGGTTCCACCAATCAGGCAGAATTTTTAAATGATATATCAGGCAGTGTCAGGTGGCTATGTTTTGTAATTGATTCAATTGACTGGTCCTACAAGCAGAAAGTTAATATTGATGAAGTCTGGGCGCAGGCTTATGCGCTCATTAAATCCGGCTTCGAATGCGATTTAACACCGGAAGAGATAAAAGAAAACGACGAATACAACAAACAATTCCAAATCACTACTTCTGAATATGAATTAATTCACAAATACTTTTCACCGGCAACAAAGGAAAGTCACGATGATTTTATGTCAGCAACAGACATTTTGTTGTATTTAGCTGAGCAAACAAACGGCAAAGTAAAACTCAATACAAACAATGTCGGAAAAGCACTCAAAATGCTGTCTTTTGCCAGGGAGAAAAAATACCCGGAAAAAAGTTATGCATATTACGTTTTCAAAAAAATTGTTTAAAATGCCAAAACACCTTACCTCCTTTCCCCCTCTCTTGTCAAACCGAGCGTAGTCGAGGGTTCCAGAAGGGGAAACGTTCTTATTTTATCTTTTCCCCTTCCTTTCCCTTCCTTTCCCCCTAACCGGTCCCTGAGGCTCTCGAAGTGTCGTTTTAGGGGAAAGGGGAAACCATTGATTTTACCTATCCCCTCATTTCCTTGCCTGTAAAATAGGGCAAGGGGAAAGGAGTGTAAGGTTAAAATGCGTTTTTAAAGAATTTTTATTTTTTTTCAAATTTCGAATAAATATTAGCTTCCATCTTTTTCTTTCAGGCAGCTTGTTTTTCATAATTTAATGGAATTTAAAATATAAATATTTCCCCTTTTGCTGTTTTGCTTTAAAATTCATGTTTTTCCTTAAAATTATAGTATTTTTGGTACGTAATAACAATAAATTCAGTTAAAATGGAAGTTCGCGCAGATATTGACTTTGAAAAAGAACTCTGGCAGGCAGCTAATGAGCTTCGGGGTGCTGTTTCCGAAAATCAATATAAAGATTATGTTCTTTCGCTTTTGTTCTTGAAACACCTTTCTGAAAGGTATGAAATGCGCAGGGATGAACTGAAAAAACTCACCAAGGATAAAAAAAGTCCTTACTTTTCAGTTTCCGAAGCTGCGGCAAATGTAGTACTTGAAGATCCCGACGAATATATAACAGCCAATACTTATATTTTGCCTCATGAAGCTACTTGGGAATATTTGCGGGCTAATGCAGAGCAGGATGATATTAAAGTCCGGGTAGATAATGCTTTTCAGTTAGTTGAATCAGCAATTGAAAAATTTCGCCCCGATCTCAAAGGTGTTTTGCCTCCTATTTTTGTTAAAAGTCAGCTCACACCAAGGCAAACAGCAGGTTTAATAAATCTGTTTTCAAATCCTAAATTTTCTGAAAAAGAAAATCCCGAAAGTGATATTCTTGGCAGAATTTACGAATATTACATTGGCCGCTTTGCAATGGCCGAAGGCTCCGGCGCAGGACAATTCTTTACACCCGGTTCTATTGTCCGTTTACTGGTTGAAATGCTCGAACCCTATAAAGGAAGAATATTTGACCCGGCTTGTGGCAGTGGCGGTATGTTTGTTCAGTCTCTTAAATTTATTAAAGCGCATGGCGGTGATAAATCAGATATTTCCATTTATGGGCAGGAACGCTACGAAGGTACGCTCAGGCTTTGTAAAATGAATCTTCTGCTGCGCAATCTGTCTTTTGATGTTCGCCTGGGTGATTCCCTTCTGGATGATAAATTTTCCGATTTAAATGCCGATTTTGTAATTGCAAATCCGCCTTTCAATGTTTCATTGTGGCATTCCGATATGCTCTCAGATAACGATCCTCGTTTACTGGGTCCTAAAGATGATTTCACTACCGAGGGCAACGCCAATTATATGTGGATTCAGACATTCTGGAACCATTTGAGCGACAAAGGAACTGCTGGTTTTGTTCTGGCTAATGGAGCAATGACATCAAACAACAGGGGCGAGAAAAGCGTCAGGCAACACATGATCGAAAACAATATGTTTGATTGCATTGTGCGTATGCCTGATAGATTGTTTCTCACTACAGGTATTCCGGCAGCCTTATTTTTCCTGAGTAAAAACAGGGACGGCAAAGATGGCATTCACCGCAAACGCACAAATGAAATACTCTTTATTGATGCAAGTAAATTAGGCGAAATGGCCAGCCGCAAACTTCGTGTTTTTTCCGATGCCGATGTTTCACGTATTGCTGAGACCTATCATTCCTGGCGTAATAAAAATGGCAAATACGAAGATATTCCCGGTTTCTGTAAGTCAGCAACTCTCAATGATGTGAAAGTGCAGGATTACAAGCTCACACCCGGCATTTATGTTGGTTCAGAGGCTGTAGAAGATGATGGGATTCCATTTGAAGAAAAGATGCTGGCATTAAAAGAACAGCTTTTTCAGCAGTTCGAAAAATCAAACGATTTACAAAAAACAATTATTGATAATTTAAAAGAGTTTTAACTCTTTACCAATGAAAGAAACAATCAAGCCAATATCAATCGAAATAAAAGGCAAAACACTTGAAAGCGCCTATTCTGTTTATATTGTAGTTGTTTATTACGGAAGTAAAAAATATTTCTATATTGGTCAAACAGGCGACACTAAGGCAATATCAGCCCGTTCACCTTTTTACAGGATTTCAGCACATTTATCATATTATGCAAAGTCCTCGCAAAATCAGATTTTTGAAGGAATGGCTGATTTATTGGGAAAAACTTATTCCGATCGTGAATCAATGGAAAATATTTTAAAAGAATCAACGATTCAGATTCATTCATTTCCAGTGATTGCATTTAGCTATAAAACAAAAGAAGCAAACGATTTAGACACGCATCACAATCACCGTAAAATTGTTCTAAAAATTGAAAAAGCTGCCATAAAATGGCTTGCAAAGCATAAAAAAGAGCATTTTATCCTAAATAAAAACTATAATAAGATTCCTCAGAACTGTGTTGATGTTCTAAGTGAGGATTCACATTTTATTCAGATCACGCAGTTTTTACAGAAATTAATAGATTCTGAAAATCCTTTGGAAACAAAGTAAATCAGACCATTTATGAAACAAATTAAAACAAATAAAATCTTTAAGGTTCCAAATTGGCACCTTAAACAATATTTTCTAAATAAAGCGCAGATAATCTTATTTAACTTTTATGATCGCAAAATGCGATATTAAAATAAAACTTAAAATTTATGCCATCCAAGCTGGTGAAAACAGACAAACAGGAAATTGAAACCCGGATTTTTACAATCAGGGGTATTCAGGTAATGCTGGATAGTCATTTGGCAGAACTCTATTCAGTAGAAACAAAACAAATCAACAGGGCTGTAAAAAGGAATTCTTACAGGTTTCCAAAAGAATTTATGTTTCAGTTAACGGCTGTCGAATGGGAAAACTTGAGGTTGCAAATTGTCACCTCAAGTTCGGATGATTCTTTAAGGTTCCAAAATGGCACCTTAGAAAAAGATTCCTCTTTAGGGTTCCAGAATGGTACCTTAAACGCTGGTCGTGGCCAGCACCGTAAATATTTGCCCCATGTCTTCACCGAACAGGGGGTGGCCATGCTTTCAGCCGTACTTCACAGCGAAACGGCCGTTAAAGTAAGCGTTCAGATAATGCATGCTTTTGTGGTAATGCGGAAGTTTATTGCTGATAATGCAGTTGTTTTCCAGCGGCTCGATAAAGTAGAACGCAAACAATTGGAAGCCGACGAAAAATTTGAACGTGTTTTCCGGGCTCTCGAAAGCAACGACACCAAAAAGGAGAAAGGTATTTTCTTTGACGGCCAGGTATTTGATGCTTACACTTTCATTGCTGATATTGTCCGCAAAGCAAAAAGGTCAATCATTCTCATTGACAACTACATTGATGATACGGTTCTGACGCTCTTCTCTAAAAGAAAAAAGGGCGTTCAATGTACCATTTACACTAAAGCCATTAGCAAGCAGCTTCAGTTGGATGTAAGCAAACACAACACCCAATACGAGCCGGTTTCTGTAAAGGAATTGAAAGAAGCCCACGACCGCTTTCTGATTATTGATGAAACAGAACTTTATCATATTGGTGCATCACTCAAAGACCTGGGCAAAAAATGGTTTGCTTTTTCTAAAATGGATACGGAAGCTTTTGCTTTGTTACAAAAAATAAAATAGCAACTTGCTTAACATTGTGAATTTTGAAAATTAATTAAAGGATATCGAATAACATTGTAAAAAGAAAACGAATGACTTTGCAAATGAAATATTTTATGAGAATAAAGCAGATAGAAGAAAAATCGTTCTTCGTTTTCATTTTATAAACAAAACTTCTTTGGTAAAAATAAAGGAAGTAATTTTACACAATATTAAACTCAATAAAATGGCACGCGCAGACCTATTGATAAAATTAATTAAAGCAGGTACTACAAACGATAAGGAATTGTTTAAAAAGGTTGCTGAATCAATTATAGCTGAAGAGCGGATAAAAAAGCATTCAATACTTGCTGACGAGCTTGAAAAGGAACTACATAATAATGCTCCGGTTCTGGCAAATAAAACTATTTTTAATCCTGTAAATGGGAACTCCTCAAATTTATCAATCGAAAATTTTGTTCAGAATTATTCACCTGTAAGAAATATTAACGATTTAGTGTTATCTCAGCCAACACAAAAAATATTACAAGAATTTGTACAGGAACACCACAGAGGCGACATATTAAGATCATACAATCTTGAACCAAGAAATAGATTACTTTTAGTTGGTGCACCTGGCAATGGTAAAACTTCATTAGCTGAAGCAATCGCAACTTCACTTATTGTACCCTTTTATACTATCCGTTACGATGGTATTATCGGCAGTTTCTTAGGGGAAACTGCAAACCGTTTGAGAAAATTAATTGATTTTATTAAGACTCAACATTGTGTTTTATTTTTCGATGAGTTTGATTCCATCGGGAAAGAAAGAGGCGATATTCATGAGACAGGTGAAATTAAACGTGTGGTAAGTTCTTTATTGATGCAATTAGATAGTTTGCCAAGTTATGTAATTGTTATTGCTGCAACAAACCATCCAGAGTTACTTGATAAAGCTGTTTGGCGTCGTTTTCAAATCAGGTTGGAGTTGCCCAATCCGTCTTCTTCAATGGTGGTTGAATGGCTAAGTAAATTTGAAAATAAATGTGGCATAAACTTTCCGGTTTCAAAATCCATTTTAGCAAAGCAATTAGCCGGTTTAAATTTTTCCGAAATTGAAGAATTTGGATTAAATGTATTTCGTAAGCATGTTCTTTCATTACCTGATAGCGACATGAAAGGAATTACATCATCCTGTTTAAAAGAGCTTGCGTTAAAATACAAATTAAAAGCATTAACAAAAAAGAAATAACATGGAACCTAAACCATTACTAATTTTCCCTAGTCCGGTATCACAAACACGTACAAAAAAAAAGAGCCCACCCCCACAATTTAACAGACCAAGCAAGGATACACAGGTTAGTAAGTTTGAATCAAACCTGACTAATCTTTCTGTAGTTCTTCAAAACCAGACTGCGCAAATATTCCCTTCAATACGTGGCCTTACTCCTGAGATGGTGCTTGTTTTTGAAATCGCAGGTACAATTGATGAATTTTTTAAAGCAGTTGTAAAGACTCCTGGTATGGAGTTTCTTAATCAATATAAGAGTGAATTTGACCCTACTGCTGATTTTTTCTACGCTGATAAACCAGATAAAAAAATTGAGAGTCGTATTTTTCTAACTATGTCTAATCAGCAAGGGATAACTGAATTATTAAGCTATTGGCGTTCTTGGAAAGAGCAAAGAAAACTTAAACATGGTATAGGTAAATTTAAAGATTTATTTAATCAATTAAAAGATATAAGATTCTATAATGTTCATGATCGGTTTAAAGATACCGGCTTTGAAAATTATGTAAATGAACAACTTCAGTTAGGTTCCTCAAATATTAATTTTGAGATTGAATTTGCTTATTCATCTTCTCAACAAAAGCAGCAAAGAATCGTAACTGAGTTAAGTAATATTTTAGCTCTATATGGTGGCAGTATTATACAAAATTCTGAGTGTATAATAAATGACATATTTTATCATGGTCTAATTGCAAATGCGCCGATAACTGTATTTAATGACTTAACAGAGAATACCAGTATTACTTTTCTAAAATTTAATTGGATATTATATTTCCGTCCAGTGGGTCAAACAATTTCCAAGCCTCAGATTGATTCCTCTACTTCATATCAAACGCTAAGCACAACAAAACCGCTTCCTTCTATTTCTGAGCCAGCTATTGCATTGCTTGATGGGTTACCCTTGGCAAATCACCAACTTCTTGCAGACAGGCTTATTATTGATGACCCGGACAATTTTTCTGGTTCCTATCAGGCAAATAATAGAATTCACGGCACATTGATGTCATCGTTAATTGTTCATGGGGATTTGGGAGATACCGAAGAACCGTTAATTCGTAAAATATATGTCCGTCCTGTTATGATTCCCTATCAGGGTTTTTATGGCTTTGAAGAACAGATTCCTGTTAACAAATTGCCCATTGATATTATTCATAGTGCAATAAAACGAATAGTTGATAGACCTGAATTAAATTCAATTAAAATTATCAATCTTTCAATTTGTGATCCTTTTCAGCCCTATTTAAACAGCGTAAGTACATTAGGTAAGTTGCTTGATTGGCTCGCTTATAAATACAATCTGCTATTTATAGTTAGTGCTGGCAACTATACAGAAAATCTTGAAATAGATGTTAACCCGGCTGTCTTTGCTGGCCTTTCTTCTGCTCAAAAGCAAACAGCAATTTTAAAATCATTACTTGAATCTCAGTTTAATCGCAAAATTTTATCACCTGCAGAATCTGTAAACGCTTTATCAATTGGGGCTATTTACGATGATTCATCTAACGTGCCTGCATTAGGCAATAGACTTGAACCTTATACTGCTCGGGTGCTTCCAAGTTGTATAAGTAGAATCGGCTATGGTATAAACAGATCATTAAAACCAGATATTTGTTTTAAAGGTGGACGTACTTTGTATAGGGTTAAACAAACAATAAGCCCTGGCGCAAAAACTGAACTAACTGTTGTTCCAAACGTATTAACAGTTCCACCTGGTAATATTACTGCCGTTCCGGGCTCATCAGGCTCGCTTAATGCAACGGGTTATTCTGCTGGAACAAGTAATGCTACTGCATTAATTACTCGTCAGGCAGCGCGTTTGTACGAAGTCCTTGAAAGTATTAATTATGAAAACGAATCTATTTTGATTCCAAAAGAATATTATTCTGTTTTAATAAAAACACTTTTAGCTCACTATTCCGCAACATCCGATTCCTGGGGCCTTCTTGAGAGAGAATTGAGTTCTTTTTCAACCGTTCCCCCGCAAGTGCGTAAATACTATCTTAACCAATGTCTGGGATATGGTACTGTAAATATTTTTTTACTTGGCTATTGTACCGACTATAGAGTTACACTATTAGGTTTTGGTGAATTGAAAGCCGATGATGCTCATGTATATTCCTTCCCTCTTCCAAACGCTTTGTCTGGTAAACCAATTAACAAAAAATTGATAATTTCATTAGCTTGGTTTTCTCCTATTAATTTTAAATCAGGAAAATATCGTCAGGCAGCATTAACTTTTGACAATATTCAGAGCAATGATGATTTTGATTTGGGTAGAACTGGTTCAGATGTTCATCATTCAAAGAGAGGAACACTGCAGCATGACATTCTTGAATCTCATCATGCTGACGCATATATTGACGGGTCTAACCTTTCTATAAAGATAAATTGTCGGGAAAATGCTAGTGGATTAGGGAAACAAAAAACAAAATATGCTATTGCAGTTACTTTGGAAGTTGACGAAAGCCACGGTATCCCTATATATGAAGAAATTAAAAATAGAATTTCTCAACAAATTCAGGTTACTACAAATTAAATTTTATTCATAATAATCTAAAAATAAAGCCATGAATCACTTTGAAACAATAGGTCGCCAATTCTCGGAGTTTCCTTCAGAGGGTATAACATATTTTTATAATATGAAAAAAACACACTTATTAGATGATCTTGAAAAAATGTTAAATCAGGGCATAACTGATTCTTCCTTGATAGATCCATTATTTGAGTTTTATAAGAAAACTCCAATGTATGATTATACATCAATGCATAAGGAACTATTAAATAAATTTCTTGAAATCATTATTGATTTCGAAGCAAGTCATACTGGTGTCGTTGTTGACAAAGAAAAACTCTATTTTTTTAAGACATTAAATGAAATAGTGAGCAGCAATTTTATTGGAGCTATTTCAAGTTGGGAATTGTCTATAAATGAAAGACAAAGAATAAATGGAGGCGCATATACTTTTGTTGATATTATTAATGAATTACCGGAGAATTCTATTAAAAAACCTATTAAATATAACTATACAAAAAACCAGTTTTTAGATGTTTTAATTAAAAAATATCCTCGTATAATTAAGCCTGATTTTTTCGATTTGTTTACATCTGTTAATGGTGTTGATGCAATTGGTTTATTAGCTTGTGGTTTAAAGAATGTTCAAGTTTCACAAACAATAATTCATTACAACAATGTTTTAGAATTCAATAGAATGTTTGGCCAAGAAATCATAAATAGTCTATGCATAATTAACGAATCAATTATCAAGGATTATCCGGAAGTTGCTACAACAATTACAAATCCTAAAGAAAGGCAAATTGGGAAAATGCTTAGTTCATCAACTCTTGGCGTAATAAATCCAGTATTGTCAGGTGTGCTTGGTCAATCTACAAGTGGCTATTCAGGTCTTTACTCAACATACAGCGATATGTTTGATAGAGATAATTCTAAATTTGATATTAAATATCCGCAATATCTTGCAATAATTGAATCGGGCTCATTAACAGATATTCAATTAAAAGCACATATCCTTTTAGGCATACACTCACTCCGCAACAAAGTGTTGCATGATTTTAATGATACATTATGTTATTATTCTAATGCTACTTTGTTTTTAAAAACTATTGGTCTATTGCTTGCTGGCATTTCAATTACACCATCATTAAGATAGAAGGTCAATTAGTCAATTTAATAATTTTGCATATGCCTGATTCTTGGTCAACATATAATTTTCTTGATTTCGTTGATGTAAACCCTACTGTTTCACTTAAAAGTGGGTGCAGCTATTCTTTTGTTGAAATGAAGGATTTATCAAATGATAAAAAATTTGTGTGCCCTTCAACTATGCGAAAACTCACTGGTGGTGCAAGGTTTCAGGAAAAAGACACTTTATTTGCTCGCATAACTCCATGTTTAGAAAACGGGAAAATCTGTCAGGTAAAAAGTTTACAGAATAATATAGGCTTTGGCTCTACAGAGTTTCTTGTATTCAGAGGTAAAGAAAATATCTCTGATTCAGATTTCGTGTTTTATTTATCAAGATACCCCATTGTAAGAAAATTTGCAGAACAGAATATGATCGGCACATCTGGTCGCCAGCGTGTAGCAAAAGATGCATTTGCAAATTTAGAACTTGAACTTCCCTCCCTCCCAATTCAGCAGCGCATCGCCTCCATCCTTGGTGTCCTCGATGATAAAATCGAAAACAACCTAGCCATGAACCACACACTGGAACAAATGGCTATGGCTTATTTCAATGAATATTGCACTTCTAAAAATGGCGAATTACCAGATGATTGGATAGAAATGAAAGTTGGTGATTTAGTGGAAACAGTTTCTCTTACCTACAATTTTAAAAATAAGGCTAAAGTTATTTTTCTTAATACTTCAGATATTTTGGATGGCTTTGTTTTACATGAAAATTATTCTGAAATAAAAGGTTTGCCCGGCTAGGCTAAGAAAAGTATTAAACGAAATGATATTCTTTATAGCGAAATCAGACCAGCAAATAAACGTTATGCATTCATAAATTTTGAAGCATCTGAATATGTTGTTTCTACTAAATTAATGGTGCTTAGATCGAAAGGTATAATAGAACCGATTTACATTTTTTTCTTACTCACAAGACCGTCTGTTCTTACTAATTTACAGAAAATCGCTGAAGGTAGATCGGGGACTTTTCCTCAGATTACTTTTACTGAATTAAAAGAAGTAACTGTATTTGTTCCAAAAGAAGCGACACACCCATTTTTGAAATTAGTAAAAAATGCATATGATCAGATTTTTCAGAATGAAATTGAAAATAGACAATTAATAAAAACTCGTGATATGCTGTTGCCAAAACTAATAAGCGGTGAAATTCCGATTAATGTAGAATAAATTATTTGGTTAAAATAGAGTAAGAAATCAATGCCAAACCTGTCTGAAAAATATTATCTCGAAGATATACGTGAAAGGGGCTATTCACGCACAGGCAGGGCTATTGATCAACTCTCACAAAAAGAATATTTCATAAAGCTAATCCGTGGACTGAACAGGCAAAGTGCAGCCATAGAGCTTTTCACCGATAAAATGCGCCACCTGCTCAGGGCACAGCACACCTGTCTTCCAAAAATTATTGAATACGGTTTTGATAATGCTTCTGGTGAATTTTTTATTGTTTATGATTATCTCAATGCACAGCCTTTAGACAGCGTTTACACGGCTATTACACCAGAATTGTTTTTGGCTGGCATACACGATATTTGCCTGTGTTTGGAAGAATTATCTGTTAAAGAAAGAATCATGCATGGCGACATAAGCCCTGCAAATGTGCTTTTCGATAGCGGCAAGTTTTATTTAATTGATTTTGCTCTGGCCGATCTTGCCGAAACATTAAGCGATTCAGCCCATCTTGTTCAATATGCTGCCCGGTTTACCGATCCGGTCAAGGCACTGCAAGGCAGTCGCAAAAACCTGCCTGCTTACGACTTCTTTTCACTAGGTAAAATCATTGAATGGTATTTTAATTCAACTAGTGCAGGCATAACATCGACCATTGAAAGCATTATTAAAAAATGTACAAACGAAGATCATTACGCCCGTTATCACCGCTACAAAGAATTAATTTCCGATATTTCTAAAGCAATTTCGGATTTACTCGAAAGTTGTGAAAAGGCCGTATTTGTTGAATTTGCAGATCGTTCGTCAGATGATTTTATAAATGAATTAAATGCAGGCAACTTTTTGATTGATATAAAACCCAGATCAGGCGACAATATAAAATTCACTTTGCTCACATCAGATTTTTTAGCCGATTGTTTATGGAAAACCCATGATAAAAAATTAGTGGTTTTACATCTTCACCCGAAAGCTGATGTTATTGAAAAATGGAATGATTCAAAAAGATACAGTACGCTATTTTCATACGTCGAATTTAAGTTCAGGTGTTACAATTTATACGGCTCGGAAAGAATTGATTTAACACCCGTATTGCTTAAATTTTCTTTAGAAAAAGATTCACTTCAGTTTTATAAAACAGGTAAAAAGAATACAAGAGAAGAACTCGATTTTTATAAAGACCTGCTGAATGAGGAATTAAAAGTTCTTTCAAAAAAATCGCTTCGCCTTCGGTATAAAAAATTTATCAGACAAACCGATTTTGAAATCCATTTTCAGATAATGGCCGATGAAAATTGTACCAAGCTATCAATGATTGATAACCATATTGATAATATTACAAATTTCAGAAGCGATGGTTGTGAGTACATTGTTTCTACTTCTGTAAACCGCGATAGAAATAAAGAACAGGTTAAATTTTCAGGTCTGGCTTATTTATTTAATCCTCACGAAAATCTGCTGTATATCCGCGATTGCGAAAATATAAAATGGGACAGCATACCCAAAGAAGGTTATTTGTTCGAAGACATAAGCCAGCAGGAAGAGGAAAAAAACAGACAGTTGGATGCTATAAAAAAAGTGGAACACAACGAAGTGCAGAACCGTGAATTGATTCACTATTTGTTTAATCCGTCCTTAATTGAAAATGCGCCCTATGTAGAACCTGAGTTTGGTGAAGTGTTTCAGAAAGATGAGCATAATAATTTATTGGTTTATTCACCCAATCAGAAAAAGGCAATCGCAAATGCATTAACGCTAAAACCGCTTTCAATTATTCAGGGCCCGCCGGGCACAGGCAAAACAACCATCATTACAGAAATTGTTTTCCAGCTATTAAAGAAAGATAAGGCATTAAAAATATTGATAACATCCCAAACAAACAATGCAGTAGATAATGTTCTTGAAAATTTATTGGAACAGGAAATACCACTGGTAAGGCTTTGTGGTGTAACAAGTCCGAAAAATAAAAAAATCAGGGAACACACAATTGATAAAAAAATTGAAGGCTGGAAAAAACAGGTCAGGGATAATGCAAAGAAAAATTATCAGACAGAACTTCAGGAATTTGGCCGCTTACTTCAGGACGAAAAACCTTCTGTATGCAAGATGCTTCAGGCATTAATTGATTCCGATAATTTCGAGCTGGCAAAAGGCAGGATTACAAATGTTATTCAGAAATTCCCGGAACATACGGGGTTAATAAGCTCATGTAATTCACAGGAACAATTTTTTGAAGCAATTAAACCCCTATGTAATAATCTGGCAACACTCAATTTTATAAACCTTCACTGCATTCATAAAAAGTGGCTTTCTGCAATATCTGTGTTGGATGAAAAAAGCGCAATCAATCAAAAACTGGTAGATAGTATCAGGGTTGTAGGAGCAACGTGTAATCATATTGCTTCTAAAAAATATTCTAAATATCATTTCGAGTTCGATTATGTAATAATGGATGAATCGGCAAAAGCCACAACTGCCGAAGCTCTTGTTCCCATTGTGCTGGCTCAGAATCTGGTGTTTGTTGGCGATCACAGGCAATTAAGACCGTTGATAACTGCCATCCGTGAGGTTGAAGATTTCCTGAAAAAACAATACAAAGAATCCGAAGAATATATGATTGAAGGTCCCGAAGGTTGGAGAGCATATTTGAACCGGGCATCATTATTCGAAAATGTGATTGGCAAAATAAAAGAAGATTACAGAACACAGTTAACCGAATGCAGGCGATGTGCTCACGATCATGTGGTTCTTACCTCTAAAAATTTTTATGTTCCTTTTGGTGATAAAGCCATTATTCCGGTTGAAAGGCCGAAGGATAAAGAACACAATCTTGATTTAAAAGTAAATTCATCAATAATATTCTTCGACACAGGCTCAGCCGTAAAAAGCCAGAAAGACAATAAAAAATCTTCATTCAATGACCACAGCGCAAAACTTGTAAAAGATATTTTAACAGAACTTGATAAATACGAAAAAATAAAAAATTACTCAATAGGGGTTATAACATGCTACACAGCGCAGGTACGAAGAATTAATAAAATGCTTGGAAGTAAAAATTTTCTGAAGAATATTCGCTCAAGTCCTGATAAGTTAGTGATTTCAGTAGTTGACAGATTCCAGGGATTACAAAACGATATAATAATTCTCGACCTGGTTCGTGGTGGTGTTGGTGTTGATCTTGGTTTTCTGGCAAATGCCAATCGTATGAATGTAGCCACTTCCCGGCAAAAACGCTTATTGGTAATTGTGGGTAATATCAATTCTCTGAAAGTTGCAAAACATAATGCAAACTCTGGCGAACGTTCAGCATTGCAAAATTATCTCGATTGTATAAAAGATGAATGGATTGTTAATTCAGTAAATCAATTGTTCTGAAATGTTAAAGGAAAGCATAGATAAAGCTTACAAATTTTTGTCAGATAGGTGTCCTGATAAATATCGTATCAACGAGATAATTTCATTTGGTTATCCTTTCAGGCGCATTCGTATTAATATAAATGCGGAAAGAAACCCCGAGAAAAATCTTACTGAAATTTATAGTCTGATACTTCAAACACTTGCAGCAGGTCGCAATACAAACGAACAATTAAGAATTTTCTTGGGACTTCCGCACGACGATTTTTTATTGAAAGAACTTTATTTTCTCCGTGAAAATGGCCTCATAGCTCTTTCTGGCAACGAATGGCGTGTAATGCCCGCAGGTTTTGATTTTATAAAAGATAACAGCATACTCAGAGTTCCGTCCAGCGAAAAATTTGAGTTTCTCATAGATGGTGTCACTGGCGATTTAAGACCTTATACAAATAGACTCTTCTGCGATTCAATTAATAAACTCGATTCCGTAATTAAAAACCAGAACAGGGATGCCGCATTAGTTTCAGAAAGGTTCAATGATATAAGCGATGTATTTAAGCAGGTGAATGAAAACAAAGCCATGCTTGTTGACTTCGCTAATGAAATAGATTTTGACAGGCTGGAATACGAAGATTACTTTTTAATAGAATATATCCCGGTAAAGAAAAATGACAACTCGCTGGAGCCATATATCGAAATCCGTTCAGTAAAAGAACCATTCCAGCTTGATAAATCACTGAATAATACAATACGGCTTCAATATCCTGCCATTATCTATAAATTTTCTGATTCATTCAGAGAAGAAATTAATTATTTGCAAGCATTATCACCCCAAGTTATTCCTGCAACCAAAGAAGCAAAAAAAGATGAGATAATTGAATACCTTACATTATGGGAAACCAAACAAAAATTTATTGAATCCATAAAAACAACCTCTAAAATACTTTTAATTGAAAGTCCCTGGATTAAAAAAGCTACTTTGGAATATATTCCATATTTTGAAGAGTTACTTAAAGCAAAAAAAACACTCATTATTTTGTATGGTATCCCAAATCTGAAAAAGAATATTAGCAATAATGATGAATCTGTTCTTGATGAATTAAACAAGTTAAAAGCAAAATATGAATATAATTTTTCGTTAATTTATTTACCTTCTTTTTTTAACATTAAAAAAATTTCGTTTAGTGGTTCTCATATTAAAACATTAATTAAAGATTTGGATTATTATATTTCAGGCAGCTATAATTTTTTATCTTTAAAAAGTAATAGTAATTCAATTGTGTCCAACGAAGAATCTCATTTGATCAGAAAGGGTGTAAAAGAGCGTTGGAGCCGTTATGTAAAGGATTATCAGTTGCCAATAGCGTTATTTAAAAGTATTTTATGAGTCGTCTTGTTGAATCAAATGTTGAACTTGCTGCCATTGAATGGTTCGAAAGCCTCGGCTACACCTATGTGCATGGCTCAGATAATTCTTTGCGTGGCGATTTAGGGGCAAATAAAACTTTGTTAAAAAAAGTGGTCCTTGAATCAAAGTTAAAATCATTTATTGATAGCAAATACAATCATATTCCTGAAACAGCCAGAAAAGAAGCATTAAGCCGTTTTATTCTGAATGAAGGGATTGAACTTGATTACAGAAATCGTGATTTTCATATCAAATTGTCAAAAGGTGTTGATATTTCATGGAAAGATAAAGAAGGCAAAGAATTCTCTGAACACGTTTATGCAATAGACTTTGAAAATATACTCAATAATGAATTTTTATGCGTTAATCAATTCTCGATTGAAGGAAAAAACAACCGCAGACCCGATCTGATTATTTTTATTAATGGCCTTTCGGTTGCTTTGTTCGAATTTAAAAATATGTTCGATACAACAGCAACCGTTGAAAATGCCTTTAACCAGATTCAGCACTACCGGGAAGACATTCAGCAATTATTCGAATACAACGAAATCACAGTGGCATCCGATGGCACCGATACTTTATTAGGAATGTATTCTTCAACCAGGGAGTTTTTTACACCGTGGAAATCTATTGATGGTTTAAAAATTGAAGAAGATGATTTCGCTTTAAATTCATTGATTAAAGGACTATTCCCAAAAGAGCGTATTCTTCAGTATCTCCGATATTTTATTTTTCATGAAGATCACAATGGTTCTTTGATAAAGAAAGGGGCAAAATATCATCAGTTCTTTGGAATTCAGTTTGCGGTTAACTCAACAAAAAAAGCAATCAAACCAATTGGCGATGGTCGCATTGGTGTAATATGGCATACGCAGGGTTCAGGCAAAAGTATTTCAATGGCTTTTTTTACAAGTATTCTACGCAGATTACCGGAATTAAAAAATCCAACAATTGTTGTTCAGGTTGATCGAAACGATCTAGATTCTCAGCTTTACGATAATTTTATTCTTGCCCGCGATTTAGTCGGTGTGGTTCAACATGCAGAAACAACCGAAGAATTAAGGAATTTGCTTTCTTCCGATGGTGGCGGTGTTATTTTTACAACCATAGAAAAATTCAGGTTAGTAGGTACATTGGCCGATAAAGAATTAGTTCATCCCACACTTTCAACACGAGAAAACATTATTGTTATTGCAGACGAAGCACATCGAACACAATATGGCTTACTCGATGGCCTTGCAGCTAATCTACGTAAAGCCTTGCCTAATGCTTCATTTATTGGTTTTACTGGCACACCTGTTGATAAAAAAAATGCTGATACTGTTGAAGTTTTTGGCGAAACAATCCACGTTTACGACATCAAACAGGCCGTTGAAGATAAAGCCACAGTACCCATTTATTATGAACCACGTCTGGCAAAATTGCATTTGGTAAATGAAGCAATAGACGAGGAAGCAGAAGAAATAATCAAAGACCTGCCCCTTAATCAGGCAAATCATATTAAATGGGCAGCAGTTGAAGATGCAGCAAATTCTGATGATAGAGTAAATAAGGTTGCCACCGACATTTTAACGCACTATATAAACAGAACTTCAACATTGCCCGGCAAGGCTTTGATTGTCTGTATGAGCCGCCGAAATTGCGTAAAAATGTATGATACAATTACCAAACTTGAAGCTTGCCCCGAAATTGCAGTTGTGATGACTGGTAATATTTCAAAAGACCCGAAAGAATGGAACATGCATATTCGGACAAGTGAAAAATTTGAAGCAATTAAACAGCGCTTTAAAGATCCCAAAGACCCCTTAAAAATTGTAATTGTTCGCGACATGTGGCTCACAGGTTTTGATGTTCCCTGTTTGCATACGCTTTATGTAGATAAAATAATGCAAGGGCACAACCTCATGCAGGCAATCGCAAGGGTAAACCGTGTATTTAAAGACAAACCTGCTGGTGTAATTGTAGATTATATAGGAATAGGTGATTACTTAAAAGATGCAACAAAAAAATATACAGGCGGTGGTGGCAAAGGCGATCCTTCAGTAAATATTGAAGAGGCCATGCAGTTATGTCTGGAGCAATTAGAACAAACAAAACCTTTCTTACCCGAACAAATTAATTATACCAATTGGAAAGCCCTGACCAATGGCGATAAACTTTTGTTGATAAGCAAATCGGTTAATCACATTGTCAAAGATGATGAACGTTCAAAGTCATTTCTAATGGCTGAATTGCGTTTAAGCGCTTTGGTTTCAATTGTAAAATCTCATCCGGGAATTGCAGACATAGCCCTTGATATTATTTACATACAGCATGTGGCAACAGCAGTAAGAAAAGTAAAGAATCCTATAAAAAACATCAAAGTAAAAGAAGATCAGATAAAAGAATTGATAACACGTAGTATTGATTCAGATGAGATTGTGGATGTTTTCAAAATGGCAGGCATCGAAAAGGCAGATATATCAATACTAAACGAACAGTTCCTGCTGGGTGCAAAAGATCAGAAATCAGGTGTTGAAATAAAAGTGGAATTACTTCGCCGCATTCTCGAAAATGAAATGCAGTTGCGCCAGCCAAAGAACATAAAAAAGTACATTTCACTTAAAAAAGAACTGGACGATGTGATTGATCGCTATCATAAAAATGCCATAGATTCATTCACAACAATCATAAAACTCATAGAACAGGCAAAAGAAATGCAGGAAGAAGACCGGCGCACAAAAGAATTGGGTCTCACCGAAGAAGAACTGGCATTCTATGATATAATTGCATTGCATGAAAACTCAATTACAGAAAGGCAGCTGATAAAAGATATTGTAAAAAATGTAACCGATGCAGTAAAGAAAAATTTGCAGATCGATTGGTACAAAAAAGAAGATGCAAAAGCGGCAATTCGTTTGGCTGTGAAAAAAGAATTACGGGGCAAAGTCAATCTGGAAGAACTGAATCAAATCCTAGCAGAGATCATGGAGCAGGCCGAAGGCCAGTACAAAGAATTTCCAATCTATGGTTAATAAATTTAAGTAAAGCAATTTTTCCATTTCTCTTTTAAAACAACAATATGTCTAAACATGGCACCATTCGCAGATATACCCTGATAATTGAAAAGATTAACCGGGGTCACCATCCCTCATTTGATGAAATAAAAGAATATTTATTCGATCATGGTTTTGAAATTTCAGCCCGTACCATTCAAAGAGATATAGAGCAGATACGTTATGAATTTGGTTTTGAAATTCTCTACAACAGAGATAAAAATGGCTACTACATTGATTTTGAAAATTGCATTAATACAGAATCATTTCTCAGGTTTCTCGAAATAGTAAATACAGCAGAGCTTTTAACCGAAAGTCTTTCCGAAAATAAAGACACACTCAAATATATTTCATTTGATAACAGTGGTGTTTTTAAAGGTACAGAGAATATAAAACCATTGCTTCAGGCTATTAAAAATAATCGCATCGTTACTTACAAACATTTTAATTATCATACTGGAAAAACAAATTCATATACCCTTAAACCATATCTATTAAGAGAATATCAAAACAGGTGGTACATCATTGGAACCATTAATAAAAACAGCGAATTCAGAACCTTTGGGCTCGATAGGGTTCAAAACCTGATAATAACAACAGAAACATTCAAGCCTGATAAAAAAGCAAATCCAGCGGAACTCTTTGAAAATACCATAGGTGTTGTTTACTCTTATCACGAACAGCAAAAAGTAATTCTTTCATTTACTTCTGTTCAGGGAAAATACATTAAATCCCTGCCACTTCACAAATCGCAGCGCATAATAATTGATAACGAAGACGAACTCAGGATTGAATTAAATGTCATTCCAAATTACGAGCTATCACAATTAATCCTGATGCATGGTGAAACAGTAAAAGTAATAGAACCCGTCTGGCTAATAGATGAAATAAAAGAAACCCTGAAAGCCTCTCTAAAACAGTATAAATAATGTTATTTCAAGCAGTACGTCATGTTTTGACGATCAACAATATGAATTTTATAGCAAAATAATAGGAGTAAATTGAATTATTTTATTTATGAAGGAACCTATTGAAATTGGCATAAATAGTGTCAGCAAGAAAACCCCTAAAAAATTTTCTCTAAAAAAAATAGAGTCATAATATTTTTCTATTTTTTCTTTACAATTTTTTTTCTTTACA